>CAWJDM010000013.1:0-321614 GCA_963841605.1 uncultured Acidobacteriota bacterium | reverse complement strand
CATGAACGCCCAGTCCCATAAACGCTTTTTCTGGCGTCGCTTACGGGACACAGACCGTTATTTCCCTTCTCTTAGTTGTACCTAGACTGTACCTAAGCGGTCGCGCAAAAATAAATACGCATAGTAAGGCGCATTGCTAACTCTGTAAAGCTCCCTTTGATGGGGCACGGAACCTCAGCTGATCGCAATTCAAGGCTAAAAATCAGGAAAGATCTGCCACGCAACGATATGGACAACGATTTCAGTTAATGTTAGAGTTGCGCCACTTAATTCCATAGGAGGCGTAACTCTAACAAAATGCGTACCGCAGCATTCCACGCCGCCCGTTTAGTCGAACTGTTTCGCACCGGCAAGATCGCCACGATGGCGGAGCTGAAGGCGGCTCTCGGAACCAAAGTGGACCTCACCGTGTTCCGCAAGCTCAAGGAACTCGGTTACCGGACGAGCTATTCGCACCGAGGTGGATATTACACTCTCCGCGAGATTGCACTGTTTAACGACTTAGGTTTGTGGTTGTTCCGTGGGGTGTGGTTTTCCCGTTACGGCACACTGGTTAAGACCTGCGAGGCTTTCGTGACTGGTTCGGAAGCGGGGTACTTCGCCGAGGAACTGGACAACGTGCTTCACGTGGAGACGAAGGCAGCCTTATTGAATCTGTTCCGTGCGGCGCGGGTTGGCCGGGAAGAGATCTCGGGACGATACCTCTATGCTTCGCCGGATCCAGCCGTTCAGGAGCATCAGGTGGGGGTTCGGCGGTCGCAGGAATCGAAGCGCAGCCTGAGCGGGAGCGTTTTCGGCGGGGAGGAAGTGCCGAATGAGCTGCGGGCGAAAGTCATTTTGTACTTCAGCCTGCTCGACGAAAAGCAACGACGCCTGTACGCCGGCCTGGAGTCTCTGAAACTCGGCTACGGCGGCGATCGGAAGGTGGCGGAGTTTTTGGGCATGGACCCTCATACCGTGGCCCGAGGACGAGAGCAGTTGCTGGCCGGGGAGTTCGAGCGGGGACGGTCTCGCAAGCCGGGGGCGGGGCGGAAGCCAGTGGAAAAAAAACGCCTGAAGTAATCGCGCGGATCGAAGAGCTGCTGGAATATGAGACCGCCGGAGATCCCATGACGCGGTTGAAGTGGACACGGAAGACGCTGCGCAAGATTGCGGCGGAGCTCGGTTCCTTGAGGATCCAGGTGTGTGCCAACACCGTGGGAAGATTGTTGCGCGAAATGGACTACTCCCTGCGGGTCAACCGCAAGGCCATTGCCACCAGCTCCGCTATGGACCGGAACGAACAGATGCTGCACATCGCGAAGCTGCGCCAGCGATTCACGCGTACCGCAGAGCCAGTGGTGAGCGTGGACACGAAGAAGAAAGAGCTGGTAGGCCCGTTTAAGAACGCGGGCGTGGCCTGGAGAAAGAGTCCGCTTCTGGTTAACGATCACGACTTTCGTTCCACGGCCGTGGGCATGGCCATTCCCTATGGGCTCTATGATCCGACGGTGAACTGCGGGGCGGTGTTCGTCGGGGTATCGCACGACACACCGGAATTTGCGGTTGCGTCGATCCGCCGATGGTGGAGCATCGAGGGATGTAGACGATACCCAACCGCACGGAAACTGTTGATCTTGGCCGACGGCGGCGGCAGCAACGGACCGACGTGTCGTCTCTGGAAAGAACGAATCCAGAGCGAGATCTGTGACCGATACGGAATCACCGTGAGCGTCAGTCACTATCCCACGGGTGCGTCCAAATGGAATCCAATCGAGCACCGGCTCTTCAGCGAGATCAGCAAGAACTGGGCAGGCCGCCCGCTGGACAGCTACCAGACGATCTTGAATTACATTCGCACCACCACGACAGTAAAGGGACTAGCGGTCAGGGCGAGTTTGATCCGCAAAAAATACAAAACTGGAATCAAAGTGGGAGACGAACAAATGAGGCAACTGCAAATCGTCCCGGATAAGAATTTGCCCAGGTGGAATTACACTATAAGTCCCAGAAAGAATGCGAACTAATTTTTGCACGAACCCTAAGAGTGAGAAGTAGGGCTCCTCGACGTGGAGTACAGCGTCTGCCTTCTAACGAACTTCGGTTTCGGGCCCCCGCTTAAACATTGACGGGCCGACGGATCCCCCTAGGTGACCGTTTTGGCTGCTTTTAGCTCTATGGGAGTCTCGATCGCGTCAAAAAAGGGAACCTGACACTTAACCTATCAGCGCGCGGATTTTGGCCCGCACTTCCTCCAGCTCTGCCGGCGATACTGTCCCTTTGCGCTTGGCCCGTCTCTTCCGCCAATCGAGACTCTTCACCTGATCCGCCAGCACCGCGCTCGGACTGTCGCCAGCAACAACCACCTCGAATGGATAGCTCTTGATCTGTGTCGTCATCGGGCAGCAGATCATCAGACTCGTCTTCGCATTATAGGCGGCTGGGCTCAGCACGACCGCTGGCCGGTGTCCGGCTTGCTCATGTCCCGCTTGCGGACTGAAACTGATCCAGACGATGTCGCCAGCGTCTGGCACATAGGGTCGCACCATTTACCATGCCTCTTTGCCAACAGGACCGCTGAAAGCGACCTCTGCATGGAGATTCTCGCGAGTGATCCCCTTCACAAGTTCGGCCAAATCGTATTCCTTGCGCCGCACGGGTTCGATGACAATGCGTCCCGATTCCTCGCGCACGTCAACGGGCTCATCGAGATCCAAATGAGCCGCCTGCAAAACGGCGACTGGGATCCGCACCGATGCGCTGTTTCCCCACTTCTTGACCACAGCCCTCATGTTGCATAACCTCCTGTAACTACTTTGTATCAACATAATACCCAAATATGCTTAGCGTGTCAACATTGTTGCTACCGACCCAGCGATTCCGCAATGAACAAGAGATGACATGGCGATCAAGCCTGTTTCGCGCAGGATAGACGGTTTCTGGTTGTTGCGTGGATTCGTAGGTGATTCGCATGACTTTTCGCGAGAGAAAAAGGGGCGGCGGCGCTATTGGGAAGAGGCCGCGGCAAGAAGATCTCGATGGAGGTCCTTAGGGCGAGCCAGAGATACCCAGGCCAGGGGTGCGAAAAAGCCTCAGGGCGACAAGCTGGCGGGAGTCACCTCGCTATAGAGTTCGGCGGCGATGAGTTTGGCCCAAAAGACTTGCGTCTTGCCCTGGCGTGCGGCGGGCTTGATATTCAGCGCTAGAAAAGCATGAAAGATGTCGTAAGCGAGGAAGGTCACCAGCAGAAAGCACTCAATGGCTTTGGAATTATGCTTGAAGACGTGATCGGAGTCCCATTCGTTGACCAGCTCGTTGAAGGCATAATTCTCGATATCCCATCGCTGGTGCCCCAAATGGACGACTCGCCCGACAGGAACTTGGGCCGCCGACAGCGTGGTGACCCAGATCCAGTCACTACTCTGCGGCTCCTCCTGCGGGTCAGATTGTCGGCGTACCGAATAGTTCTCCAAGGAACGAATGACGCGCACCGGGACATGCACCTGAGGCCAGGAGGTCAAGTCCGGGAAATCCCACCACGAGCATTGCCGGGATCGATAGCTACCGGGTTGGGGGACGACCTGATTCCATAACCCGGTCACATCCTGATAGAGATTGCGTCGTTCGTCCTTGAGAACGACCAGGGCGTGTTTGTCCTGAGCGAGCAAAAAGTTGAAAAAGGGTGCCTCCGCATACGCGGCGTCGGCCAGCACCAAATCGAAGGCGCGTGGATAGGCCAGAAGGACGCGCGCCAATAAGCGTAGGGCCGTATCCACTTCATCTTCTCCCGGTCGTTGGGGTTCATGATCCAGGAGCAGACGAACGGCCTGGCCTTGGGGCCGCGCACCCGGCAACAACATGAGCGTGACTTGCCGGTGATAATACTGAGTCCGATCGCCTTTCTCACCGTGGATGGTTCGCTCGAGGCAGCCGGGGCAGTGGCGTAAGTAGCTGGCGTGGCTTTCGTGGCCATCCAAAACCACTACGCCCAGGCCATGAATATCCGGCAAGGCTTTGTTGCGTTTCAGACGCTCATAGAGGAGGTGAATTCCTTGGCGAAGGCCGTCGGCATCGAGTAGGGCATGAACGCGACCCAGCGAGTCTGCACTGCAGGCTGGCTCTCCCAACCAGCGGCGCCAAAAAGGTGACTTCCCCAGTTGTTCCCAGGCGTTGATGCTGCCCAGCCTGGCCCAAAACAACACCGTCGCGGACTTCACTACAGCCGCTGTAGAGATACGCGGTTTCGTTCTCCTGTCCGAGATGGGAGCGATAACGTCCCGGGAGAACCGGAAGATTTTTTCCGAATAGGCGATCAGGCGGCGGAGAACGTTTATGGTTTTCTTTCCTGCAGCCGCTTCCATTCCAGTTCGGAAACTTCTTCAATCAGCTTTTGCATCTGGTGATAATCCTGGACGGCTTGGCGCACGCGCTCCTGCCAAGCTTGGGGGACGCAAATCTGGCGCAGTTTTCCATTCTGGCTCTGCACTAAATACAAGGACTTATGCAATTCCCCTCGGGTGCACCGGCAATGGGCCTTGCCGCACTTGCCGGAACGTTCTGATAGATTGCCGCGAAGGAACCACTGGCCGGAGGCGAGCTGCGCGATCCGAGAACGGAAGTTGCGCTCGACGGTGGAAAGCTTGGATCGGTTCAGGGAGTCGCTCATTGCTTATATCTATACAATATACAAGGCAAGAATCAAAGTCAAGAGCAGATAATACAATGCGAATTTGCTCCCTCAACGTCCCCAGGTTAAAAGATGAGCGGAATCAGAGGGTTTGGTCGGCTAGAAATACCTGGATGCGGAACTGCTGCTACCGACCTTCATTCGCAGAAATAATGATTTTGCGTTTTCGCCCAATGAGCTCTGGTGTGCCGATTGCCACCATCAAGGGGAGACGAACCATGAAATACATTTGTTTGGGCTACTACGACAGAAGCAAACACGAAGCCATGACCGAGGCCGAGAAACAAGCGATGTTCGACACCTGCTTTACCTAGGACGACCATCTCCGCGCCAACGGCCATTGGGTCGGTGGAGAACTGCTTCAACCTGCCGAAACCGCCTTAACTCTGTATTGGAAGAACGGCAAAGTCGAGCTGTTAGACAAGTTGGCCAAGTTCCGCGTGTTGCAAAACACCTCGCAATGGGCCTGTAGGCCTATGAGAGAGCGAGCCATAGCGTGGTCTGAGCGATTTGATTTGGACCGCCGACCTCCTGGTCTGAGACCGCAGGCGATGACCACTGCGATTGACACAAACATCCTCGAGGATGTAATTGCGCTGATTTGACGTTGGCCGACATCGCCTATCCGAGCGAAGCTTCCATCGTCACGGGTTTGGCGACAATACGAAGATCACGTCTCGGTAACGGTGAACAGGGCAGCGAGTGACCGAGCAAGGCTCTCGAGCGCGGCTTCGTTTGGCAGTGTGACAGTGAGTCGCGGGCGGCCCTGCTCGTCGCGCTCCAGACACTCGTCGAGACGAGCTTTGAACTCGCTTGCCTTTTGCTCTGCACCGTTCGTAGGCTGACGCTGTGGGATCATTTCGCCGAGGAATGCGAATGCGGCAGCGACGAGTTGGCCTCCAGCCTCTGCCACACGCGAGCGGCGAGCGAGCCGCTCTGCCTCTTGCTGCTGGCGCTGCCTTTCCGTCTCGTCTACCGCGGCGTGTGCCCTCGCGCCGAGCAGCACCTCGAGGCGCTGCTTCAGCTCTTCGATGCCGGATGCGAGTGCGACCTCGCGCACATTAGATTCCATATCCAGCGCGGCGAGAGCCAGGTCATGTTTAGCCGAGAGCGTCGACAGCAGCTTCTCCTCAATCGTCCCTTCCGTCACCAGCAAATAGACCTGCACCTGGTTCTTCTGCCCCATCCGGTGAGCCCGTGCGATGCGCTGCTCGAGAACGGCCGGATTCCACGGCAGATCGACATTGATGACGGTATTCGCCGCCTGGAGGTTGAGCCCCGTCGAGCCCGCGTTGGTGGTGAGGAACACGCGACAGGTCGGATCGCGCTGAAACTGGTGCACCAGCTGCTGCCGCTTCTTCTGCGGGACGGATCCGTCCAACCTTACGTAATCGAGCTTGAGTCGCTTGATCTGTTCCTCGATCAAGGTGAGCATCGTTGTCCATTCGGAGAAGAGCAGGATCTTGCGTTCGTTCTCCGCGGCAAGCTCTTCCAACAGCTCCTGCAGCCGCTCCAGTTTGCTTGAGAAGCCCGGAGCGTGCTTGTCCACGAGAAAGGTACTGTCCGCATTCATCCGTGCGAGCAGCAATGCCTTCTGCAGACGCAACAGGTCCATCTCCGAGATGTACGATTTGCGGACGATGGCGCTCACAATCTGCATCTGCGCGAGTTCGATGCCCGCCTGCTCATTCGTGGGCGCAATCCGCACAATTTCCGTCGTGCGCGGGGGCAAATCCTTCATTACCGCGCTGCGCGTCCGGCGCAGCAGTACTGGCTTGAGTCTTTCGCGCAGCAGATCGAGATCCTTGTAACCCAGGATCTTGCCGCTCTCGTCAGTGACGCGGTGACGGTTGAAGAATCGAAATGCAGGCCCGAGACGCCGGTCGTCGATGAACTCGACGACCGAGAAAAGATCGTCGAGCCGGTTCTCTAGCGGCGTGCCGGAGAGCACGAGCGCGAACGGCGAACGCAGGCTCTTGATGGTCTGAGCCGTCTTTGCTTCCCAGTTCTTGATGCGCTGGCCCTCATCCAGAACGATCAGATCCCACTTCACTCGCTCGATCGCGATAATGTCACGCAATACCTGCTCGTAGTTGCAGATGGTGAAAAAGCATTCGTTCTCGTACTGACCACTCCGCCCCGCAGCGCTCCCTAACACGATCTGGCAATCGCGCCCTGAGAAGCGGAGAACCTCGTTGCGCCATTGGGCCTTGACGGAGGCGGGACAAACGACCAGGACTTTGCGGATATCCGCTACGCGCGCCAGCAGCTCCGCCACACCGATACCCTGAAGGGTCTTCCCGAGTCCCATGTCATCAGCCAGAATCGCGCGGCCAGCGTCTGCTGCGAAAGCGATGCCATCCAGCTGATAGGGAAGGATTTCCACCTTCAGCAGCGTCGTACGCAGTGGATGAGATTTCGGATTGCGCCGGATCTCGGCGACCTTTGCTGCGACGCGCTGCAGCAGCAGACGGGTCTGGATGTACTCCTCCGCATCGGGATAGACCGTCACGGCGACGTCGTGTGCTTCGAGTTGACGGATGCGTTTGAGCAGATCCGGGAGATCGGTGATCGGCCGATCGCGGATCGGGCGCACGATGCCGCTGGTCACGTCATCGAGGTGGTGCGGCAACAAGATACGCAACTCCAGCTCCTTCCCATATGACAGATGCACACTGATGTCCTGGCGCCGATACGGTCGATTGCGCTGCGAGTCTGAGAATCTTCGTCGGACTTTTTCGAGCGCATGAAGGATATGCTTGCAGGTGCCGAGCGTGTTCTTACGGAAATCCGGGCACGAGCAGTACGACTGGCCCGGCTGCCACCCTCGCAGAGCGACCCGGTACGACTTGCCAGAGGCCGTATTGGTCAATGTGTAGTCGGTCCAGATCTCCTGATTGTTGAGAGACGTGAGCTGCATTTTCTCGGTCCGGGAGCGTTCTGCCCGCTCCGCGAGCGCTTGCGCCACCAGCGCTTCCTCGCTCACGCTTTCAGCTGGCGCCCGCGCGGGTGGCGCTCCGGCCAGTCCCAGCGCGAGCTTCTCTTCCAGAATCAGAGAGAAGGCCGCCCCGGCGTGCTCACACGGCACCTCGCACGCGTCGCAGCGCCATTCGAGACGATGGCGGGCGGCCAGACTCAAGGTCAGCGTGACCGCCGCGCCGTCCAGAGTCAGCCGAAACATGTCCCGATCGAATTTGACCTGAGTCGTGAGGTCAATGTCGAATTTGCCGCCCGTGGCGATGAGGCGGTTACCCTTGGGGCCGAGCAGCTTTGCCGCCCTGGTGAAAGTGAGTCGCGAAAGTGTGTCGAACAGCGTCAGCTCGGCGCTCGGTTTCGTCAACATCAGTCTATTGGAGGGCAAAATCCACCTCACAGCCGACAGCTTGCACTTCCGAGATCCGGCTCGGATCCACTATCTTTGCTTCTGACTCACCCGCGAAGAACGTCGTGATCCGGATGTTGCTCAGAGGGGTCTTGACGACGACATAGCAAATAACGTCGTACATGTAGCGACCAGCGACATTCCTGTCAATCAGAATTTTTTGTATCTGAAGATTCCGCACTTCTCGAGCAATGGCGTTGAGGCTGTTCTACTTTAGAAACGGGACTCTGGATGCCCTGGATCGCTTCAAGGGGGGTGTTTGACAGTGCGCGAATCCAACGTTGGTTTCGATGTTGACTCATAGCCATGAGTCAGATAGACTCAGGTCATGGCTAAGCGACTGCAGGTAATTCTGAAAGATCCCGAGTACCGGGAAATTCAGCGCATAGCGCGCTCTCGCCACATGTCGATCGCGGAGTGGGTCCGGCGGGCTCTGGACCTGGCACGCCGACGTGAACCTACTGGCGGGGTGGGGAAGAAGCTTGAAGTGATCCGTGCGGCGGCACGACACGACTACCCCTCCGGCGATATCGACGATATGCTCGCGGAGATCGAGAGAGGGTACGGCGCAGGTACGCACCCTTGATTCTGGTCGATTCCAATATCCCGATGTATCTCATTGGCGCGCCTCATCCACACAAGGCCGACGCGCAGCGACTGCTCGAAAATCTCATCAGTGACCGACAGCGGCTGGTTACCGATGCCGAGGTTCTGCAGGAGATCCTGCACCGGTATGTCGCCATAAGCCGCCGCGATGCCATCCAACCCGCCTTTAATGCTTTGCTCGGCATCACCGATCAAGTACTGGCGGTTGATCGGGCCACGGCGGAACGCGCGAAAGAGATTGTCATGGGGCACCGGCAAGTGTCAGCTCGTGATGCGGTGCATCTGGCGGTCATGGAGCAGCATGGAATTGAGCGAATCTTGAGCTTTGATTCCGGGCTTGACGGGTTCCCGGGAGTTACGCGCCTGTCGTGATGCGGGCAGGTGCTGTTCGAGTGGCAGGATCGCATCTTGACAGGGCACAGAATTTGAGCCCGAATTTGGTGTTTCTCCCCAGACGACCGATCGTGTACCCAATTTCCCGGCAATCGGATTCGCAGTAAAGCGAACCTTCCGTTGCAAGGCAATCAATTCAAAGAACAAAGAACAAAGAACAAAGAACGCTCGCGTCCAACGGACACGAGGCAAGGACGCTTGGTTTCGGACCAGGAGCTTTTCGGATTTTCGTGTCACTTTTGTGTGATATAAATCGCTGATTCTAAAAAGAATGGTCGGGGCGAGTGGATTTGAACCACCGACCTCCTGGTCCCGAACCATAGCCGTAAAAAATCTAAGCTGTTGAATTGGCTTCGGTTCCCCTGTGCAGCCCTCTCGCTAAATGCGCTACGATTTGCGCTACTCAACTAAAGGATCGGGAGCGACATTTCCCGCAATGCCAAATGGTTACAAAATCAACCACAGAGAGTTCCCGAAGGTACGTCAACGCACTGTCAAACAGGGAAATCCCCAGCAGAGCTTCCTGGTTTCAAAACCAGAGACTCAAGGTCCTGCGAGCATGCGAATCGCCCCTCATATATGAACCGTGTTAACTGTATGCTCGGTATTGCAAGCACAACTGTAGAAAACTTGATAACTCTCCTGAGCGGTAATAGTGTTTAGTCGATTCTATTATTGACGGGCTGGCAAACGGAGGTATCCATGGCACGCTTGCGCCTATTGCTAGTTTTCTTGCTGTTTGGCTTCGCGCCGCTCTCAGCCCAAGAAGCGCCGACCGCATCTCTGACTACAACCCCGGTGACTGATTCCCAGGCCCTTGTGCTGGCTCGGCAGTCCTTGGCGGCCATGACCGGCGGAGCGCCCGTCACGGACGCTACGTTGTCGGGCACAGCGACGCGTACGGCGGGATCCGACGAGGAAACGGGCCAAGTCCTTCTCGAGGCAAAACGCACAGAAGAAAGCAAAATTGCGCTGACACTTTCCACGTCGACTTATACTAAAGTCCAAAGTTTTTCAGACATCTCTCCTAAAAGAAGCTATATCAACTCAGACAGCACCATCCACACTATAGCGCTACACAATTGTCTCTCTAGTACAACATATTTCCTACCATTGCTGTCTGCGTTGCCATCAGCAATTAGCGACTCTGACACTAACCTATCTAACATCAACCAAAAGACCCTCAACAAGGAAGCGGTCCAGCATGTGAGATCGTGTCTCTCTATGTCATCTCCCCACACCACCACCATTCAAAGCATTACCCACCTAAGCGCAGTGCATATCTATATCGACTCCGCAACTGATTTGCCCGTGGCGATAGGCTTCACCACTCATCCTAACAACAACTCCAGCATCGACATTGCCGTTGGGGTTCTGTTTTCTAACTACGAAGAGAAAACGAGATCCTCTTGCCCCTACACATCTAACTATATCTCAACAACAGCCTAAATCTCTATCTAACTATCACCTCTGTAAGCATCAATACCGTTCCTGATACCGATATCGCTATAGAATGACTACTACCTACAGGCAAAACGTGCGGAAACTCTCAATCATTTTCGCCCTCACTAACTGTCTTTACCTGTAAGTACGTTTTCCACACCACCCAGTGGTGACCGGAATTCAGCCGCTGCGCTCCTATGGGCGCTGTCCCCATGCTGTGAACCTCTCCAATCTGAACTTTCATATCTATATCCCCATCGTGCGAAGCCTCGCGTCGCTGAACTATGTCTACGCCCTACATACACAGTCCGTATGAATCCCGCACTTACGTCGCCTCCCCGCGAGTGGCTGTGCTGCACTGCAGAACACAAACCAACAGCTACGTACCGCACACATCTCTCAATACTACAGCGCCAAGTGGTCTACCACAAACTACACCAGTGCGTATATACACCGCGCTACCCACATCCTTCTCCCTGCCAACCATTGTCTGTTCGCGTTGCCCACAGCCACAACCGCACAATTTCCATACCAAAAACGCATACTCGCACACCATGCCCACAACACCCTCCCTCACCTACCACACACTGCCACACACACAATCACCCAACCACTCACCAACCCTCCACTCCTCTACCCACCAATCCGTCTACATGCGCTATACAGCACCCTCCGCACCGCTCAGTACACATAAGCTATGTTACCCGTACGTAAAACAACTTCTATGCGCGTATTACCAGCACTCCCCATAGCGTACCGCTCGTAGATAAATCAACGTTGCCCACACGTATTATCAGTTCTAATATAACCTCACACCCACACAGCAACTACACCGGCGCGTGGCGTCTATTAGCTGCTAACTGCAACAATCACATACTCTTACAGCGCGAAGTAACGTATACCTGTGCACAGCACGCTACTTACTCGCACGACTCCGGATGGCACGTGGCAATACGCGCATTCGGAATCCGGGACCGCATGGACCACACTGTTACTGATCCTCAAAGCAACCAAACTATACTTCACTTCCAAGACTACTTTTCCAACACAACAACGTACTGGGCAAGGGGTGAATATGAGACAGCGTCAGTAAAACAAGGCTCCAGCACCCTGGAGACGATCACGACGTGCTATAACGGGAACACTTCGAACTGCACGTCCACGGCAGTGACAACCCCTATCACACAAAAGACGGTCTTCCCGCAATGGCCGGGAGGTCTTGAGTCCAGGTTCTACACGCTCTATAACTCGTCGGTCTTCCCTACACGATCTACCAATATGGGTATGGCAACGTTTCCGGGATCGCTGCAGCGACAAACTCTTGTCTCTTACGCCAGCCTCGGCAACGACATACAGAACCGTCCAGCGTCCGTTACGGTCGAGGATGGGGCAGAGCACGTCGCCTCGCAAACGACCTACCAATACGATCAGGAACTCCCGTGCCGACGACCGGAACACCAAATCATGTCTCCGTTCTCTGTGTCTCCGCGGAAACCCGACTACCGTCACCTATGCAACACAGGGTCCTCCACTCTCACCAAGACCCTGACGTATTTCGACACGGGCAATGTTGACGTGGCTACTGATGTGAACAGCACCCAGGCCACCTACACCTACAACGGTTGCACTAATTCGTTTCCGACCTCGGTGAGTGAGCCCTTGGGTCTCTCGCGATCAATGGCTTGGAACTGCACCGGCGGCGTCGAAACTTCGGTGACAGACGAGAACAACCACACAGCTTCAGTCGCGTATACGACCAATCCCAATTTTTGGTGGCCCGATTCGACCACAGATCCGCTTTCGTACGTCACCAGCTTTGCCTACACTGGGCAAACCTCTGCAGAGAGCTCAATGCTGTTCTATAGCAATAGTTCTACAACGGATGTCCTGGCCACCGTGGACGGCCTCGGACTGAGCCACATCATCCAAAAGCGAGAAGGTCCGAGTTCGAGCATGTACGATTCCGTCGAAACGGATTATGACAGCGATGGCCGTCCGAGTCGTGTGACCCTACCCTACACCGGAACCGCTGGACAAACGAATTTGAGCGCCCCCGCCACAGACACGATCTACTACTCCTTGGCGCGAGTAACGCAAGTGACGGACAGCGGCGGCGTTAATCATACCTTCGCCTACACTCAAAACGACACGTATGAGACGCTGGGGCCGACCCCTCCGGCTGACTCGAACTCGAAGCGTAAGCAATACGAATCTGATGCTCTGGGGCGGCTGACCTCCGTCTGCGAAATTACGAGTGCGTCCGGCGGCGGGACGTGTTCGCAAACAACGTCTCAGACTGGATTCTTCACCGAATACACCTACGATCCGCTTGGCGATATCACAGCAGTCACGCAGAACGCGCAGTCTGGACAAACGCAGAACCGCGGCTACGCCTACGACGAGCTGGGACGACTGATTTCCGAAACGAATCCGGAAACCACAAACACGGGCTCACCAGGTACCACCTACTACTTCTACGATACTGACCCTGGCACGAGGGGCGGCGCCAACTGTCCAGGCCCGTATAATGGGAATCTCGTCAAGAAGGTCGACCCGATGGGAAACGTGATCTGCTATACCTACGATGCCCTGCATAGAATTAAGAGCGTCACCTATCCGTTTGGGACGTATTCCACCACGCCAGCGAGGTATTTCGTGTATGACTCGGCCACGGTTAACGGCGTTTCCATGGTCAATACCAAAGCGCGTCTCGCCGAGGCATGCACGGGATCTTCCGCCACTTGTGCTTCGACGATCACGGACCTCGGATACAGCTACGATGCACGCGGGGAGGCGAGCGACATCTACGAAAGGACCCCCAATTCCGGCGTTTACTATCACGTGAATCAAACTTACTGGGCGAACGGCGTGACCGATGTCCTCAATGGCGGCACAAGTCCGTTATCCGGTTTGCCATCGATCACCTACGGCGTCGACGCGGAGGGGCGCGCGTATTCCGCGGCCGCTTCCTCCGGCCAAAACCCGCTCGCGAGCACGAGCTACAATAACGCAAGCGAGCCGTTGCAAGTGGCCTTCGGGTCCGGCGACAGCGATTCTTTCCAATATGATTCCACCACCGACCGTATGACCAAGTATACCTTCAGCGTGGGCAGCCAATCGGTCGTCGGTCAACTTGGATGGAACGCGAACTGGACCCTAGCCAGCCTGAATATAACTGACCCCCTCAACAGCTCGGACGCCCAGAACTGTTCCTATGCCCACGACGACTTGGCCCGCATTGCGAGCGCCAATTGCGGCTCGGTATGGTCGCAGACTTTCGGACCCGACGTTTTTGGGAACATCTCCAAGACCGGCACCAGCTCCTTCGGGCCTACGTATTCGTATCTCACGAACCAAATGACGGCAATCGGCAGCTCAACGCCCACCTATGACGCTGATGGAAATGTGACGAACGATTTCTCCCACACCTATGCTTGGGATGCGAACGGGCAGCCGACTACCATCGACAGCGTTGGAATCACCTATGATGCCCTTGGTCGGATGGTGGAGCAGAATCGCAGCGGCGCGTATACACAAATTGTGTACGCACCTTCGGGCGCCAAGCTGGCATTGATGAACGGTTCCACGTTCGAGAATGCGTACGTACCCCTGCCTGCCGGTGCGACGGCCGTGTATAACTCAACCGGCCTCCTCTTTTACAGGCACCCGGACTGGCAAGGCAGCGCGCGGCTGGCTTCGACGACGACGCAGACAGTGTATTACGATGTGGCCTACGGCCCATACGGCGAAACGTACGCACCGTCGGGGACAACGTACCCGTCGTTTACCGGCATGAATCAGGACACTGTCTCGAACCTCTACGATTTTCCGGCCCGGGAGTACAATGGCATCCAAGGCCGCTGGCCTTCGCCGGACCCGGGTGGGATGAGCGTTGCGAATCCCATGGATCCTCAGAGCTGGAATCGCTACGGGTACGTTCGCAACAGCCCGCTGGAAAACGCAGACCCAAACGGAATGATGATGAGATCGGCTCCTTATGGTTTGTCCGGCGGCGGCGGCATGCTCGGCGTTTATGCGGGTGCTGGCGTAGTTTCCAACGTCGACGGCAACGGCCTGAACCCCGCTGGGTACGCCGAGAGCCCGGGTGGTAATTACTCGATAGCCATCTATTCTTTCCCTAACGGCAATGCCGATGAATACGAGTATGCTACTAACGTCGCTCAATTAAATCACCTCGTGGCCGAGGGCATCGCCTTTGGTCCGTTCGTTCAATGGTTTGGCGCTAACGGCCTTTGGATCATGCCGCCGGAAGGTCTCACCGCCGAAACGCCGACCGGCGTGTCGGGCGATAGCGGTGGCGGAGGCGGTGGCGGAGGATACGCAACGACCAGTGCCTCAGGTTACTACCCTGATTACAAGCCGCTATTTTGCACAGGTGATGCGCTAGCAGCTAAAGGGCTATCCATTGGGCTTGACGTTGTCGGGGCTATCCCAGGGCTTGGCAATATGGTTTCGGCAAGCGCCGGAGTTGCCCGGGCAGTTAACGGCCTTGTTACATGGGGTGGTGGAGTTGCTGGGGGGGCCATGTCCCTGTCTGATGAAACGCCTTATGGGGCAGCCCCTGCAGCGGCCAGCCTTGGCCTCGCACTTGCAGATGTGAGTCTAGGGGGTACCAAGGCGATACCGGTCATAGGCAATTTCATTTCTGCTGGCACGGGTATATACGACATCTCCGGTGCATATAAGGCATATCGAAGTTGTATGGCCGGATCGAAATACGACTGATTATGGGAGGAATGAGCATGTTTGACTACGAACAACCTCCCAAGGAGGAGAAGGAGCCGACTGACTATACAGGTTCTCATCTTTGCGGCCATACTGGCACCTTTGTTTCTGCTCTTCATCTACCTAGGTAAAGCGGATATGGGACTGACACTTTTTATTGTCTTAGGAATGATAATGTTTGCCATCAAAATCCGCTGGAATTTGAGGAAGCATGTCTGGTTCTGGGCGAGCATCGCTTTCATACTAGCACTCCATATCCCATTGTTTTTCATCATTCGATGGCCCCAAGGCAATGTCCCTACGATTGCTTATTCGCTGCCATTGGGAATCGCGGATTTCTTTATCATCCTGGGTGCTATTGGACTCGCAGAAAAACTCTTGTCGAAAGGCTCTTCGTCGTAGCCATGTGCCATGCCAAACAGGTCGTCGCCTTCGTAGCCGTTGTGTATACCCCGAGCATGCCGCCGCCACCCGCCCTGAGTCGTCCACCCCAGGACCCAGGTTCCCAAACACCGAGTACACTTTTTATGTCTATTCCGATCCGGCCAAGCGGCCTTTGAGGGCGAGAGCCTAGAGAATTTGCTTGCGGCGGTCGGGAACGGCGAAGTGATTGGTGTGACCTGCTCCCCTATTTCCGCACAAAGCAGAAGAATCGAGAAAATCTCCCCCAACGCCACCAGCACGCCATGAAGTCGACCCGCAGCTTTACTTCACGCAACTGCTGATGAACCTGCCGCCCCTGCTGCGCGAACTTCCGCACTCCCGTGGGTACGAACTCGACGCCTGGCTCCCCGACCAGTGGAAGCTTCACCATGCCGCCCCTACCGCCCTGCTCAGCAACCCCGCCTCCTCAGCCGTCAGGTAGAGGAGCGGTACGAACCTGTGCTTCACGTATCGCTCACCAATAATCGGATGCCTGATCGGCGCGTATGCTGGATTGCTTCAGAGAAGAAAGTCGGCCCTGTTGGCCGTTGGCTGTTTGCTGCCAATGTTCGCATACGAAGTTATAACCCAGCCGGTGCGGACATGGCCTGCCCTTTTGGACGCAAGGTATTTTGGGATGCGTGCGTTGGGCTTTCTGTTTTCTGTTAGCGATTCGTTGTAGCAGTGTTCGAGGCTTCCTGAACAAGGAAGTGGCGCGCCCCAACGGGTAGGTGCGACGGGCTAGGCGGTTTGCCCGGCGTCTAACAGCCGGGTTATAACCCAGAGCGCCGGGAGAGCCATGCCTTCGGCATGGGGAGTGGGTAATGACACGTCACCCCGGAATTGGGGTTTAGAACAACCTCCGGGCTTGTTTGATGTGGCCCGACTATGCAGCTTCGGGTGAACACAGGAACACGCGCAGTGTTCACCCCAGAAAATAGCTGTTGCGTTCACCGCTTCCTAGCCGAATCGCGCTTTGAAACAGAACACTGAAACACTCTCAGTGTTCTGCCTAAGACATACCCTTCGTGTTCTGTACGGCACTTGGGTAGGGCATGCCGCAGACCATTTTGAGGGACGGTCGGTCCGCAAAAAGACCGCGGACCAAAACCTCGATTTGGGCGGTAGCGACCCGGGTGTTTGTGCGGTTTTGCCGCCCAAAAGTACTCACCGGGTCACTCCCGCCCAAATCGTCCATCGGAAATCAGCAGGGCCACTACGGGCCCCAACAAAAGGTCATTTTCTCTGAAATGCTTTTCCGACTTCTTGCCCATTAGTATAAATAGAGGGGCACTCGGCCAAGCCATTACTCCAATCTTCCTCGCAATTCCGACAGCTACACCCTCTCTTGCTGAAACCGCTGATTTCCCTGGCCCCCAATCAATACAGGGACCACAGGGAAGAAGTGCTTCGCTTCCCGTGGCCCAGCTCTATTGCCCGCGCGGTGCGGTCCAACGTTACGTACGTACGTTACGAAAACATGCCTCGCCAGCTCAAAACAGTCCACGTCCCATTAACTCGTCCAATGACAGTTCGATTTCAGCACCACATTTGCGGCAGGCATTGTTGCGCGCCGTCCTCTATATCCGCATGAGCACTCGACGTAATACTCGTGACGCAAAATCTTGTATGGCGATCTTCGTCGTTGCTTCGCGCGCTCTTTCTCGCAAATATCGCGCGACGTTCGCGGAGCAACATCCCCTCTTGCTGCGATTGAATCCGCCAGAAAATCGAGCTGCGTTTCCGGTTTCTTCGGAAACGTTCGCTCGCGTAGCACTTGCAGAATTAGCGGAAATAGCGGCCTAACCTCATTTTGAATTGATAGCCCGCGTGTTTGAAATGCTCTCTCTACATCTTCAACAGTTTTCGACGCAAGTAATCGGGCTGCCCACTCGCTTGGCTTATCTCTAACATATTCTTTCTTCTTCTTGTCTAAGCGGTAGTCCCAAAACATCCGCCCGTAATTCTCGGCCCGCAGAGCGACCTCCGATGGGCGCACACCAGGACGGCCCCTGCGGCGCTTCTCCGAAAACGCGTCAAGCGGTTTTTCAGTTTCTATTTGCGATTTCTTGCGCTTTTGCATTTTTGCGCGAATTTCCGGCGAAAACCCGACCTGAATTTTACGAGAGATTCGCGCCAAACGCTGTCTAATTTCACGGCGATATGCCCCCGCCGGTGGACCGTCCAGCGACCAGCCAATCGGATGCCCCAGAAATCAGGGGATATTCTTTACTCGCCCGGAGCGAGTGCGAGTTGGAACTACCGACACGACGAGACATAAAAATGCCGGTCAAGACCGAAGACAAGTTCCCCTGCCCGATTTGCACTAAGGCGCTTGAGGTTCGACTGACCAAAAAGAACAAGCCGTACGTTACGTGCGATCCATGCGGAGTTCAGATGTTCGTGCGCGGACCCGAAGGTATCGACGGATTCAAGCGATTGATCGAACGTGGAGCCCGCGACGGTGCTATGGACCGGCTTCGCGAAGTAGAAGCGCGTTACCGGCTGAGGTGCCCGAAATGCGATCACAGCTTTTGGATGGAGCGCGATCTGATTAAGACCAGCGCGTTTGACGGAGGCTTAAAAGGATTTCGATGTCCGAAGTGCGGGGGGATCGTTCCATGGGAAACGAAGGCATAAGGATCACGGTAGTAGGCGTTCTCGCAATCGCAGCGGCAATCATCCTGGTCGCGCTGCTGATTTTCCATTCGAAGGAAAGCAATCAAGGACCGGAACAAAACCAGACCTAGCGATGGGCCATCGGTCACAAGTATCGGCAAAAGAAATCGCGCACGGCGGTGCGTCACCGCGAACGCCGTTGCATTCACATGCGTCCGCCCATACACTCCCACCATGCACAGGGGACGCCAATTCGACGGCTACACGGAGAAAATCCATGTCGCGTCGAATCATCGTCTCAGCAGGGACCACCGAGCCGGAAATCCGGCAACGTGGATACGTGTATCAGAAGGGACGGAAGAAGTCGGACCCTTGGGTTTCTACGCAGCGGGCCTATGGCTTCTTCCGAATGGATGTGCCCGGACAAACCAAGCAAGCCGAGGTTCGGATTCCGCTTGGATTGTGCCGCGACCGAGTGAGCGCTATGTTCAAGCTCCGCGAGGCCATGCGCACAGCGGGCGTGCTCGATATGGGAAAAGTTCGCGAACGCATCACTGCTTCAACCACATTCGAGACGCAAGCTGCTTGGTGGCTCGCGGAAGTCAAGGCAGGGCACATCGTCAATACCAAAACGCGGAAGCCGATGCGCGCTAATACGATTGGCTTCTACTCCACGGCGATTGCATATCTCACCGGAGTCGTCGGCAACAAGCCCCTCGCTTCACTCGACAACCCCGAGGCACGGGAACTGGTTGCCAAGATCAAAGCCGAGCGGATCGCGGACGAACGAAGATTCAGCGATAAGACCATCCTTGAGTTCTTCAGGGTTTTTCGAAGAATCATCGCGTCCGCCAGGGACGAACGGCTCCGGGAAGTGCATCCGAGGGAGTGGGATTTGGCGTATATCGGCTTGCCAAAGGTCAACAAGCGAGAGCAACACCGCCCCACGTTCACGGCGAAGGAGGTTTCTTTCATCGCGGCGAACGCGAGACGGCCGACTTACCGAACTATGTTCGCTCTGCTTGCAGGAAGTGGACTTCGAATCGGGGAGTTGCTTGCGCTTGAAATCGGGACGCACGTTTCCGCCGATTGCTCCGGTTCTCCACATCCGTCAGCAACGCGACCGCTGGGGCCGAGTGCAACAACCGAAGACCGAGGCGGGGAACAGGGACGTTGACCTTCATCCCGCGCTGGCCGAGATGTTGCGTCGATACATCGGCGAGCGCAAATCGGGTTTCCTGTTTCAGTCAAGAAACGGAACAATGCTTTCACCTATCGCAGTGTACCGTCATGGTCTCAGGCCAGTCCTCAAGGAAGATGGGACGAGAACGAGTGCGCTTCCATGCGTTTCGCAGGTTTCGCGAGGCGACGTTGCAGCGCAGCGAAGTGCGTCAAATTCTCATCGACTTCTGGATGGGGCACGAGAACTCGGATATGTCATCGCGGTATGGAAAGCAGTTGACCGAGGATGTGGAGTTCCGTCAGCAGTGGGCGGAGAAAGTCGGGCTCGGTTTCCAGTTGCCCGATCCTTCCGGTTCGTAGTCGTTACTTGCGCTACGTGCGCTACAAACTCGGTAGAGCACGAATGCAACGCAGCGGCGTAACACATTTGGCGAGAGGGAATTAAATGGTCGGGGCGAGTGGATTTGAACCACCGACCTCCTGGTCCCGAACCAGGCGCTCTAGCCAGGCTGAGCCACGCCCCGACTGTCTACGTGATCGTACAACAGTTTACGTTGGATTCTTCCGAACGGCAACTTGCCCCATGCATTTTTATCTTAATTTTGTTGGCAGACCGCTTCGCGCTGGTGCAAAATATAGTTAGCAGCGTAGCCAATCGCCGTGTTGACACGTCACAGGAGGACGGATGCAGGATAAGCGAAACACCTCGATATCGATCTGTTCTGATTCTAGTTTCACCAGAAAGGCTTCGTTCTCGCGCGCGCGTTCTGTCGTTGTGACTTTCGCTGTGACGATCGCCCTTGCTTTGGTTGCGCTCGCCGCCAGCTCGCCGGCCAAGGCGGAGGATGGTGCATCGTTGTTCAAGGCCAACTGCGTCGTCTGCCACGGCGCGGACGGCTCCGGAACTCCCACGGGAAAAAGCCTCAAAGCGCCCGACCTTCGTTCGGACGCCGTTCAGAAGCTGACCGACGCGGAGATCCAAGCCCAGATCGAGAACGGGAAAAACAATATGCCTCCGTTCAAAGGCACTTTGAACGCCGCCCAGATCAAGGCGCTCGTCGCATACGTGCATACCTTGAAGAAAAAGTAGCGGTCTCGCAGGACCACGATTTCGGCGCGAGCGGAGATCATCCGCTCGCGCTTTCTTTTAGAGGCCGCCCGCGCAAGCCAGCAATTCACGCGTTCCTTCCGCGAATTCGTTCGAAGGCGTCAGCAGGCTGATCACCAAATATCCGTTGTCCGCGAAATCGTAAAAATGTCCCGGATGCACGAGGACGCCGCGCTCCTCCAGCAGCCGAATCGCCAGCTCTTCATCCGATTGGACCGCCGGAACTCGCAGCACCGCGTACCATCCGCCTTCGACCTCCAGCCGCGAAACCAATTTCTGCTGCGCGAGCTGCTCGTCGAGCTTCGCCAGATTCGCTTCGGTGCGCGCCATGATTTGCTTCTGCATCGCGCTTCGCTGCGCCAGCAGCGCGGGCAGCGCGCGCTGCATCGGCGCGTTCAGCGACAGATACGTGTCGGCGATCACCTCGAGCCGCGCCATCGCCTCGCGAACCTGCGCCGCCGGACCGCTCGCGGCGATCCACCCGAGCTTCATCTGCGGCAGCGCCGCGATCTTGCTCAGCCCGCTCAACACAAACGTCAGCGCCGCTGCATTCGATGCGCCCGTATTGGACGCAAAGGTTCGGTGCCGCTGCTTGTGTGCCGAGCCCGTCTTCATCTCGTAATCGAGGAAAACTTCGTCCACAATCAGCGCCAGATCATGCTTCGCGCAAAGCGTGCCCAGTTCCGCAGCTTCCCTGGCCGCCACAAAATGCCCCGTCGGATTATTCGGATGCACCACAACGATCGCCTTCGTGCGCGCGCCGAGTTCGTTTTGCAGGCTGTGAAAGTCGATCTGCCATCCGTGGTCGTAGACGATCTGAAACGGCCGCAGCTTCACGTCCTGAATCGTGGCGAGGAAATCGAACAGCGGATAGCTCGAATGCGCGATCAGCACTTCGTCGCCCGGCTCGCACAGCAGCCGAAAAAGGAACGAATACGCCTCGCTGGTCCCGGTCGTGAGAATCAGCTGCTCGGGATCGACTTCGACTCCCTTGCCGGCGTAGTAGCTGGCCACGGCCGCCCGCGCCGCTGGCATGC
Source organism: uncultured Acidobacteriota bacterium (assembly GCA_963841605.1). Classification (GTDB taxonomy): domain Bacteria; phylum Acidobacteriota; class Terriglobia; order Acidiferrales; family UBA7541; genus Palsa-295. The sequence goes on along the minus strand of CAWJDM010000013.1, from coordinate 300,009 downwards.
CTTTCGGGTCCGGCTCGTACCGCAGGGAAGCCGAATCGCGCAGCGCGTCAAGGATCGCCGCTTCGTCGTACTGAAATCCGCACGTCGTCGGATTCGAGACGGTGAGGTCGAGAATCCGCCTGCCCGCCTCGCGATGCCGCCGCAGCGCGCGCGTGTACGCGTTTTCCGCGAGATTCCAATTCGTGCGCTTGGAAAACATGGTGTGAATTACGAAGAAGCCGCGCGGGGCAGCATCACAATCACAGAATTCGTTCGTGCGCGTACCCGGCCGCATCGAGCGCCGCCGAAAGCTCCGCGACATGCTCGGGGCCGCGCGTTTCCATCGTGATGTCGATCACCGTATCGCCCAGCAGCACGCCGTAATACGCGCGATTGTATTGCGTCTCGACGATGTTGGCCTTGTGCTCGGCGATCACGCCCGAAAGTCGATGCAGCGCGCCCGGATGGTCCGGCAGGTGAATGCGCAGGCGAATGAGCCGCCCGTCCTTCACCAGCCCGCGCTCGATAATGCGCGAAAGCAGCGAAACATCGATGTTGCCGCCGCCGACCAGCACGCCGACCTTCTTCCCGCGCGCGGAAATCTTGTGCTGGATCACAGCCGCGGTCGCCACCGCCCCGGCGCCTTCCGCGAGCGTTTTCTCCTTTTCGAGCAGCAGCAAAATCGCGTTCGCGATCTCTTCATCATCGACCGTGACAATTTCGTCGACGTATTTCTTCACCAGCGGATACGTCACGGACCCGGCGCAGCGCACGGCGATGCCTTCCGCGATCGTCACTCGCGGCGGCAGCGTCACCGGCCCGCCGTGTTCGAGCGCCGCCTTCATCGAAGGCAGCTTCGACGTCTGCACTCCGACCACCTGAATCGTCGGCTTCATTTCCTTTGCAGCGCACGCAATGCCGCCGATCAGCCCGCCTCCGCCCACCGGAATCACGAGGACCTCGATGTCTGGCTGCTGTTCGAGCATCTCGATGCCGACCGTGCCCTGTCCGGCGATCACAGCCTCATCGTCAAAGGGATGGATAAAGGTGAGGCCGCCTTCCGCGCAGCGCCGCAGCGCCTCCTGGCAAGTCTCGTCGTAATTCGTGCCCGCAAGAATCACTTCGCCGCCGAATTCGCGCGTCGCCGTCACTTTCACGATCGGCGTCGTCAGCGGCATGCAGATTTGCGCCGCGATGCCGCGCTTCGTCGCGTGGTAGGCCACCGCCTGCGCGTGATTGCCGGCGGAAGCCGCGATCACGCCGCGCCGCTTTTCGTCATCCGTCAGCAGCAGGATTTTGTTAAGGGCGCCGCGCTCCTTGTAGGAGCCGGTCATCTGCAGGTTTTCGAGCTTGAGGTAAATGGAATTGCCGGTCAGCTTCGAAAATGTCTCCGAGCGCATGAAGGGCGAAAGAAAAACGGAATCGCGGATGCGATCGCGCGCCGCCCGGATTGTCTCCAGAGTGACCATGCCTTGTGCGCCCCACCCACAGGACGCAATTTCTCATTGTATACGGAGCGCCCGTCCTTGGCGCGCAAAATCCCGCGCTGTCGCCAAAGCGAACCGCAAACTTCGTAGCGCTGGCGTCCCGCCGGCCCTTCGCCGTTTCCAGAAAGATCGCGCGCGAAGGGCGAAAAGGTGGAAGCGTGAGCCTTCAGGCTCGCGAAAGGGCCGCAAAAAAACAGGGCTTTAGTTCCGGGTAGTCAGACTTGGGCACCCAACCGCGTGACAGGCGTCACAGCCACGGCGCCCGCAGGGGGAGTACACAGGAGACGACAGCAAGGAGCGCCGCAGTGATCGGAATCTACTTTGCATCGAAGCATGGACAAACAGCCCAGATCGCTCACTTTCTTGGCGAGTGGTTCACCGAGCATGGTGCGGACGTTCACGTCGCGGACCTTAGCAAAGGCACGCAAGGGCTGGTGGAGGTGCGCAATTTCGACGCGGTGCTCGTGGGGGCGCCGATGTACCGCGGCTGGTATCCGAACGTTGTGCGAAGGTTCCTGAAGGAAAATCGAACCGAGCTGATGACCATCGGCTCGACCGGGTTCTTCTCGGTCTGCCTTGCCGAAACCCCGGGAACCCAAGCAGCGCATCTCGAGTCGCTGCGGCCCGTCCGCGAATTTCTCGACGATGTTTCCTGGACACCCGGATGGATCGCCAGCTTCCCCGGGGCTTTGAACTACCGGGAGTACAACCCGCTGCTGCGCCGGATTATGAGGGCAATCTCTGAAAAGGAGGGCGGGCCCACCGACACGACAAAGGATTTTGAGTTCACACGCTGGGACGAAGTCGAGCGCTTCGCACAGGATTTCCATGACGGTGCGGCGCTAAGCCCGTTCGACGGGGAACTGGTTCCGCTGGCAACCCGGACGCTGAACAAGTTCGCGCCGGAGTTCGAACAGCGAATCGTGCAGCGGATTACCATCGAGGCCACGCCAGACGAAGTCCGCGACGCGCTCGAATGCCTCGAACCAGCCGACATGCCTTTGGCGGAATTTCTCGCGTCGATTCGCAACCTGGGCAGGGCAGTGGATAAGCCGGCAAGTTTCCGCGAGGCCGCGATGGCTTTCGGCGCGCTCGAGATCGAGACGCGCCAGCCGCACGAACTCCTGGGAGCGCTCACGGGCCGGTTCTGGACGAGAGATTACGGCATTCACCGCATGAGGAGCGTAGAGGAGCTTCAGGCATTCGAAAATCCGGCGTACGCGAGGGCGTTCACGAATTTCTGGTTCGATGAGTTCAAGGACGGCAGGACGCTGGTGCGCACCGAAACGCGCATCCATTCGTTGGGGCCGGACGCTCGCCAGAGTTTTGCGACGTACTGGGGCACGGTAGGCTTTGCCGTTCGTCTGTACATGAAAAGCGTCCTGCGGGGAATCCGCCGGTCCGCCGCCCGCCGCCGCTGGCAGCATCGCGCCATCGTGGCTTAGTGACACCTGAACCACATCCCGCATCTGAGCTTCCATAGGGAGCAAGGTCTCCACGCTAGACTGGGTGATATGCGAGAGCCGAGGATGCGGATGCGGCTTGCTTGCCGAGTGCCTGCGGCTTCGCTGAGCCTCATGGCGATTCTTCTTGCCGCGCCGGCGTTGGCGAAGGCGCAGGCGCCCGTCATTCCTCCGCACGAACTCCAAGTGATCCAGGGCCGTGGCCTGATCGTCTACCGGCTCACGACGAACGAAGGAATCATCATCGTCACGCTGCCGGATGGACTCAAGGAAGGCGATGAGTTCTTGGGAAGCCTCGAAATGCTGGGGACGGTTTCGAGCACAGCGACCCTCGATTACCGGATCGCGCTGGGCGATCAGCGCGCGCGGGTGAAGGACGGCACGTTTCATTGGAAGATGCCGGAGAACCTCGACGGATATGCGCGACTGCGGTTTCTGGGCTTTCACGGCGAGGAGATCGCGGCGACGGACCTGCCGATTCTCAGCGCGAGCGGCTCGAGCGGGCCTCCGATGCCAAATCCGGACCAGCTTCATTTACCGGCGATGGTGCAGGCGGGCGCCAGGCTCCCTGTCTTCGGTCCTTTGGATGGCGACTTGCGGACGACCAGCGTGCAGATCGGGGGACAGAATCTTCGCGTGATCGCGGAAATGCCGGGGCGGGCGATTGTTGAGGGGCCAAAGGACCTTGCGGGCGTTGCGCCATACGAGATCAAGAAGGGCGGAATCGAAGCGAAGGGCGAAACGCGCGTGATCGACATCGATCAGAGTTTCCCGTCGGTTTCGCAGCACAACGGGAAAACGGGAAAACTGAAGGTTCGAGTGACCGGGCTGGAAGGCATCACGCAAAGCGTGCCGATCCGATTCGAGATTGCGTTTCCTCAGACGGGGTCTTTCGAGCCGGACATGAAGCGAAGAGCTTCCGTCTCGCCGCAACTCGATCTGTTCATCGAGCCCAAGAACGTGCGCGCGGACGGCTCGTATTCGACCGAGCGAACCGTGATTCGATTCGTGGATGGCCCGCTCGACGCGAGCGCGACGCTCGCGATCCCCGAAGACCTTCGCGACCTGGTCGGGGATGTTTTGCGCGAGCCGCAGCAGAATTATCGTATCCTGCCTTGGCAGGAGCATTTCGAAGCTCTAAAACCGTACGGCGATGCGGTGCTTCCCGTACTCGCCGGGTTCTTGGCCCCCCAGAAAGACGGCCAGGATTACGATGCGCTGAACGTGCTTTTTCTGTACGGAGAAAAAGCCGCCCCGTTCGTGATTGAACGCATGCCCCAAATGGGAGGCCAGTCGCTCGGCATGGTCGAGAATGCCTACACTCAAATGGCTCTGGACAATCCGGATTTCCGTTATCGAAAGGAGCTGCTGTCGACGATCACCGATCTCGCCGCCGAGGGAGATTGGAACGCGATTTATTGTCTCGGAAAGATCGGGTCGCAAGACGACGTGCCGCTGCTCGAAAGCGTCTACCGGCAAACGGTCGGCATCCCGTCTGGTGATCTCACGCGGAAAGCAAGCGAGGCAGCGCTCGCGCGCTTTGGCGTGAAGCAATACATCGACAACATCGCCAAGGAGCTGGCGATGCCCGTGAAGGTTGCTCAAGACGAGACTTCTTTCCGCAACGCGACTGGTCGAGCGACCTATGCCGACCGACCGGAACTGATCCCCTCGCTTTGTTCGCACCTTCACGATCGGAGTTGGGATTTCGGGGATTACGGCGTCTACCCAGCGGCCGACGCCCGGGCCGCAATCGTGGCGATCGAGCACAAGGGCATGACGCAGGAGCAGTTGGACGCTCTATGCAAAGCGAGCGCGCCGCAGAGCCCGGCCAGCGGCGCCCACTAATTTAATCTACACGGGCTGTGTGGGGCGGCCCTTGTTCTTGGTCACGCGATGCAGTGCAAACAGCAGGGAAGCGATCAGCAGAATCGTAAGCGTGCCCGCGATCTGCAGCACCGTCGCGATCGTTGCCTGATACCTTCCCGTGTCCGGATTGTACGTGCAGCAGTAGAGCAAAATCTGATCGACGATCGAGCCGATCTTTTCCTTCGAGGACTGCACCAGCGCCAGCCGCAGAAATTGCGGATCGAATGTGACCCCGTAAAAGTATTGCGCCACTTTTCCGTCGGGCGTGATCACGACGATCCCGGCTGTGTGCACGTATTGCCCGGTGCGCGGATCGTAGGCATAGTGGAAGCCGACCGCGTCGGTGAGGCGCTTGATTTGCGCCGTCTGCCCGGTGAGAAAATGCCACGCGCCAATGGCGTCCGGATGGCCGTACACCTGAATGTATTTGGCCTGCTCCCGTTTCGAGTCGGCGGGCGTGTCGCGCGGATCGAAGCTGACGGTCAGCGCGTCGAACTGATCTCCCAGATCGAAGCTCAGCTGTTTGAACGCCTTCGCGGCGCCGTCCATCACGAGCGTGCAAAGCATCGGGCAGCGGTAGTAAGCCAGAATTAAGACGACGGGTTTCTTGCCGAAGTAGGAACCGAGCTGGACCGTCTTGCCATTTTCATCCTGGAAGGTCGCATCGAGCGGAATCTGCGATCCCAGGCGTTGCACAAAATTGATGCCTTTCAGGATGGGCGGCAGCGCCGTGGATTTCGAGGTGTATGCCGGAGTGATGGCCTGGTCGGAGCCGAGCGATTGCGCATTTGTCGGCGCGGGCATGCACACGCACGCCGCGACGAGGCTCAGGACGATCGCGGGAAACAGGGATGACCACTTACAGCGGGGACGAACGAACACGGTAGCGATTTTCATAACCGTTCAGTCTAGCGCAGACGCGCGAGCCCGGCGCAACCGTTTTGAAAATTGTCGGGCCGGCTCAGTTTGACCTAGCGTCCGAGAGCTGTGATTTCCACCTGACCCACTTCCTGACATTCCAGCACCGCCCAATCTCGGTGATGCGAGTCGAGCGCTCGGGTTCTCCGGGAGATCGGTTTTGCAGAATGAGTCGCGGGGTTTGCGACCCGGCGGTTTGCGGGTGAAAGCGTGAGCCTTTAGGCTCTCGAAAAAGCGCTCAATGGAAATGGGGCTTCAGCCCCGGGTCGGTCGACCACGCGCCGCGAAACGGTTTGCGCAGGCCCATCTGCTCGAGCAGCGGCAGCACATCCTTGGCGAAGCGGCGTACGCCGTCGATGTAATCGGGCCACGTCATCAGGACGCCGTCGATTCCGACGCGCGATATCGCCGCAAGCTGTTCGGCAATGCTTTCCGCGCTGCCGATCATCGGGGACCCGGCGCCAACCGCCATGCGCCGCCGCATCCCTGCAAGCACGGCTGAATCCATCGGGATGTTATTTTCCTTGCTGATCGTGGCCATGATGCTGTCGAGCACTTCCTTATCCAGATACTCGACCGAGTAGTGATGCAGATAATCTTCCGCCTCTTTCCGCGTGGCGCGCTGCACAACGGCGACGTTGGTCCAAAGCTGAATCTCGCGGCCGAATTCGTCGCGCGCCATCTTTTTGTACGCCTCCACCTGCGGCCGCCAGCCTTCCGGCGAATCTCCTTGCAGGCTGATCAGGCCGATCTGCGAGTTTTTCGCCGAGAAGCGCATCCCGACCGGCGAGAGCGCCGCGTTCATGATCGGGATGCCGCCCTTTTGGAGCGGCTGCGGACGCGAGATCGCCTTCTTCATGTGGAAGTTCTTGGACTCGTAGTCGAACTCCGTCGGGCAGGTCCACAGCTTGCGCAGAATCTCGAGCCATTCCTCGAGGTAGACGTAGCGCTGGTCGTGCTCCACCAAATCGATTCCGAACATATCGAATTCGCGCCGGTTCCAGCCGCCCACCACATTCAGCGCGAAGCGCCCGCCCGAGATTGCATCGATTGTCGACGACAGCCTCGCCACGAGAACGGGATGCATCGTCGGCGCGTGCGAAGTGGCGAACACCGCCGCGTGCTTGGTCGCCTGCGCCATCGCCGCGGCCCACGCGAAAACGTCGAGCACGATATTCGACGGGTGGTCGGGCTTCTCGTCGAGGTAGCCCTTCCACCGCGCGATCGGAACCACGGCTTCGAGCCCGGCCGCGTCGGCAATCTGCGCGGCGGCAAGCGTGTTCGCCCAAGTCGGCTGCAGCAGCTCGGGGATGAACGTCATGTTCGCAATCGTGTTGGTGCAAAACGTGCCGAGCTTCAGCTTGTTGTCATTGAAAATCGGATTGCTTGGTTGACTGGTTGCGTTGCCCATTCGTCAGGTGTCCTGAATTTCGAAATTGAGTACCTATGGTGCGCGATTCGATTGGCAGGAATTCTCCCACGCCGCGCGGCGCGCCTCAAGACCCGCGACGACGAGTTCAAGCGAAGGTTAAGTGTAGCGCGGCCGACTTTTTACCCTGAGAAACGAAGGGCAGCGCGGCATCTTCGCCCGCCTTGGATGAAAATGGGGCCTCCCAATGCGATCGGTCGCAAAGCCCGTCAAAAACCGCCATTTCCGTCCATTTAACGCCCGGTTGGCCCCCACGGCAGCAGTGTTGCTGCTGCAGATGAAGCAGAAAAGCAATGGCAAAAAACGGATCATTTTACGACGGAACTAGGCGCGAGTTCTGACACTACTGCCTCCGTCTGAATTGCAATTCTGATCCGAGCCAGATGTGCGAACGAGCGCCCGGCTAGTTGTCGGTCTTCGGTCCAGCGGTGGCACCCAGCGCGGGAAGCGTCGCGGCGTCCCAATGCTCGTCGGCCTTGCCGTCCTTGATCCGCCACATGTCGAACCACGACGTCGTGTATGTTTGCGACGGGTCGCGCGGATTCTTCAGCGTCCGCGCTGTCACGACGATCACGAGATCGCCATCCGCAACGACCGCAACCACCGGCGTCTTCATGTGCTCTGGGATCGGTGAAGGCTTGCGCGTGGCCTCGAAGAATGCCACCACTGGCGCGAGTCCGGATTTGACCATCGGATTGTGCTGAAGGTAGCGATCGGTGAGATATTTGCCGGCCTCATCCCAGTGATTCGCTTCGAGCAAATCACGCTCGATGTGCAGCGCCACCTGCTTGTTGGCGTTCAGCTGCGGATTCGGGTCGGTGAAGAGAGATTCGGGATTCGCGGCGGGCACGACGGGCTCCTGAGCCACGGCCGTTACGCACGCAAACAAAAGCACGAGTGAAGCGAGAGAAATCAGTCGCGTTTTCATGCGGAGTAAGTAACAACATCGCGGAGGCTGTGTCAAGCGAGGCGGCAGGGCGTTCTTCTCTAAGCCGGGGAACAACTGTGAGTCGAAACAGGGAATGGATCGAGCAACTACCGGCCGGATGTATTTGTCCTTCCGTTCCGAGGAACTTCCAGCCGGTAGTTGCCGATTCTGGTCCAACGGCTGCGATGCAGCGCCGATGGACATATGTCGCGTTCCCCCGAAGTCGGGTGCTAATTTAGCTCGCGATGATGACTACGATTCGCTGGTCGGGAAAGCGCGCGTCGCAGAGATAATCCACGTCATCTATCTCGACGATGTAGAAATCGTCATCGTCATTCCAGTCTGATGGCCACGCATCGCTGTATTCAAACCAATAGCCCCCGAACTGGAAACGGTCCTGGTCGTGCCGCACATGGAACGTGTGCGCGCGGCCGAAGCTGGCTCGATAGCGGTCTTGGGGTATGCGCCGCCCGCCGCCCCTGTCTCCGCGCGCCGTATTATCGGCTGTGTCCGCGTGACCGTGATTGGCTTGGCGTTCCGCCTGTTGCTGTTGTTTCTCCTGGTTCTTGGACTGTTTCTGCCGCGCCTTCTGTTCCGTCTTTGCTTGCTGCTCGGCCTGTTTTTGTTGCTGATCCTGCTGATGCGGCGGTGCAGACTCCGTCGTTACCGGAGCCTCTTTCGGGGGTTTCGATGAATGGTCAACCGGTTTTTCAGGCGACTTGTTCGAGGGCTTTTCCGCGTGTTTGTTGTTTTTTTCCGGCGCCTTCGAAGTTTCTTGCTGTTTGTTGTCGTTATTCTGCTGGGCGTAGACAGGAGCCGTTGCGAGCATGCACAGGATCGCTGTTCCCACGAGTAGTTTCATGGCTATGCTGCCTCCAAGCGACAGAGGATGAGCCATCAGCGCTATAACCGGAATGCCAGCTTTCATGTATATCTGGGGAAAAAGTGCATTGCGGTAAACTCCCGAGATTTAGCCCGGAGCATACCCGAGTCCTCAGTCCGGCAATTCACGGGCTCGCATCTTTCGCCAGGCTGGCAGGCCGCCTCGAGAGCGAGCCGCATGGGCCTCGTGCGTGAGGCGAAGCTCGCGGGGTATTGCGTTGACAGGCGGCGGGTTATTCGAAGGCGATGAGGACGATTTCGGGATTCGTGCCGAGGCGCATGGGCGGGCCCCACGTGCCGGCGCCGCACGACGTGTAGACCAAAAGATCGCCAAGCCGCTGCAGGCCGTAGACGAATGGCCCGTAGATGCGCGAGGTGATCCACGTGAAAGGGAAATACTGTCCGCCGTGCGTGTGCCCCGAAAGCTGCAAGCTGATTTTTTCTTCGGCAGCGACGGGCAGATGATGCGGCGCGTGCGTCAAAAGAATGCTCGCCACATCCGGATCGATTTCGGCCTGGCGCAAGATACCGCGATAATGCTCGGGCTGCACGGAATCGTGATGATGCACGCCAACGAGCTGCAGTCCATCGACCACGACCTTTTCGTTGTTGAGTACGCGTACGCCCGAGTGCTGGACGGCGCTGAGGTATTTCGAGTAGTCGCCAAACTCCTCGTGATTTCCGGCGATGAAATACGCCCCGAACGGTGCCGCGATCTGATGCCAGGGCGCGGCGAGCTTCGGCGCATTCACGGCAGTGCCGTCGTACAAATCGCCCGCGATCAGCACGATATCGGGTGTGAGGAGCGCGAGCATGCCGACGATCCGTTGCGCGAACCGCCGCCCGCGCACGTGCCCGAGATGCGTGTCGGTGACGAGCGCGGCGATGCGCCCACGCCACGACGGCGGTAAGTTCGGCAGCTTGACCGAAATCCGCGTCACCCGCGTGCGCGCCGAATTCAGCATGCCGTAGAGGCCCGCGAGAATCGCTGCGCCGAAAAACACGAAAGCGATGTAAGGCTGCGCCCAGCCGAGGCGCAAGAGCCGCGCGGCTCCAAAGACGATCCACGACGCGCACGCGGCCAGCACGAAAAAGCTGAAAAATCCGAGCCACACCGCCGCCGCCGTGTAATAGAGGCGGACGGGGAACTGCGAATACTTGCGCGCGAGCAATGTGCCCGTGAGAAACGTGACCGAGAGAATCGCCACAGCGATTGCCAGCCACGAAATCCCCGGCGGATCAGGCGCACGCCGAAAAGAGACCCACGTCTCGTAGACGAACCAGTGCAAACCGAAAAGAAGCGACTGAAACGTCGCCAGAAAAATCAAGATGCGCGTTCGCATCATTAGAACCCTAACAAATTAGATGAGAGGTGGGGAGAGTACGACTCCGAAGAGTTGACGAAAGGTATCGAGCGAGGGATGGGATTTCCGCGAAATGGCTGCCGACTGTTACCTCTGTAGCGCCCTGAGTTCGACGCCCGCCTGCCGCAATGCTTGCGCGACGGCTACCGCGATCTTTGGCGCCCCTGGAGTATCGCCATGAATGCAGATGGTCTGCGCGTTCACGGCGATTTCGGCGCCGCCCGACGCAACGACCGTTCCTTGTTCGACGATACGCAGCGCCTGTTGCCCCGCCTCCAGGGGATCGCGCAGCAATGCGTCCTCAAATTTGCGCGAGCGCAGAGAGCCATCGGCTTCGTAGCGGCGGTCCGCAAAAGCTTCCGCGGCGACGCGGAAGCCTGCATCGCGAAACACATCCAGCATCAGCGATCCGGCCAGGCCTACGAGCGTGACGTCGCGGCTCCAGCGGCGAACTCCGTCGGCAATCGCCTGCGCCACCACGCGATCGCCCGCCGCCTGATTGTAAAGCGCGCCATGCGGCTTCACGTGCACCACGCGCGCACCACACCCGGCGGCGATTTCAGCGAATGTTTGCACCTGCTCAAAGACGGAATCGGCTATGACTTCCGGCGGCATATCGAGCGGCACGCGGCCGAAATTCGCGCGGTCCGCATATCCGGGATGCGCACCAATCGCGAGCTTCCAACGCAGCGCCTGCTCGATCGTTGCTTCCATCGTGGATGCGTCGCCGGCATGCCCGCCGCACGCGATGTTAACGGACGTGAGCGACGGCATCAGCGATTCCTGCGTGCCGTCGGCAATCGCCTCCGGCATTTCGCCCATATCACAATTTAGATCGATGCGTTTCATTCGCCTTCATTCCACGAAAATCTCGCCCGATGCCAGCGCTTTCTCTTGCTCGATGAGCAGGGATCGCGCGGCTTCCAATGGTACCTGCTCGAATCGAACTTCATCGCGGGGACGAAGCTGCCCCACGCGATGGAGATCGGCGGCGATCACGTTGCCGATTTTCGGATAGCCGCCCGTGGTCTGCTGGTCGACAAATAAGATGATCGGCAAGCCCGAGGGCGGCACCTGGATGGCGCCGAGCGAAACGCCCTCCGTAATCATTTGCCGGCCGGGAATCTGCGGCACAGGCGCGCCTTCGAGCCGCAGGCCCATGCGATCGGATTGCTCGCCTATGCGATAGGTGGTCTCGCCGAACGAGCGCAGCGACGCCTCGGGAAACCAATCCGCCTGTGGGCCGGGGGTGAAGCGCAATACGTTGCGGAGCGAAAGGCGCTGCCACGCCGGCGCGGTGATCGATCTCTTCCGAAAAGAATTCGTCGCGGGCGCGATTTGCAGCACGTCTCCCTTGCGCAGCGGCCTGCCCTCGAAGCCGCCCAGCCTGATCAGAACGTGCGTCGATGCGCTGCCGAGAAAAGGCGCCACAGCGATGCCGCCCTGTACGCACAGGTAACAGCGCGCTCCCGAACGCGTCGGGCCGAGGCCAAGCGTTTGGCCCGGCCGAACCTCAATCGATGTCCATAGATCGATGGCGGCGCCATCGAGAGTTGCGCCGAAGTCCGAGCCGGCGAGCGCTACGATCGCTCCTTCGGGGAAAAGGAATGCGCCGCCGGTCAGAGTCATTTCCAGCGCAGCCGCGCCCTCCGCATTCGCCACCAGCCGGTTTCCGAGGCGCAGCGCGACTGGATCGGCGGTACCGGATGGTGAAACGCCCATGGGACCGAAGCCTTCTCGCCCCAAATCCTGCACCGTGGTGTGCAAGCCAGGTGCCTGCACCTGAATTGTCCGGATCGGATCGGCGCTCATCGATTTTCCAACTCCGCGAATCGCGCGGCGGCGATCGGCATAAAGCGCACGCGATCTCCGATCGAGAGGAAGCTCATGTTGCTGCGATCCGGGCGGAACATTGGGATCGGCGTGCGCCCGATCAATCGCCATCCGCCCGGCGTGGCAAACGGATAGACGCCTGTCTGGCTGCCCGCGATCCCCACGCTGCCGGCGGGCACGCTGCGGCGCGGCGTGGCCAGACGCGGTGTCGCCAGCGCCTCCGGCAATTCGCCGAGATACGCGAAGCCGGGAACGAATCCGAGGAAATAGACAAGGTAGGTCACCGACGCGTGCAATTCGATTGCCTGCGCGGGCGTCAATCCGTGCAGAGCGGCTACGTCGTTCAGGTCCGGGCCGAACTCGCCGCCATAGCATGTAGGAATTCCCAGCTCTCGCTGCTCCGGAAGAGGCACATCATCGAGCCGATCGAGATAGTCCCGCAAAATCGCTTCGAGTTCGCCGTAGCTCAATTGCAGCACATCGAAATCGACCAGAAGCGAGCAATACGCAGGGTGAAGATTGCGGATACCCGCCACCGGCTTCGCCTCCAGCAATGCGAGCAGTCGCCTGACCCGCTGATTCGCGTCGAGCGTGATCTTGTCGCCGAAGCAGATCAGCAGGGATTGGTCGCTCGCGGGCTGGAATCGCGCGCCGTCGGTAATCGGTGTCGGCATTTCGCGAAAGTATATAGCAGGCGCCATTCGCTGAGGGGGCGGTCGAAATCTTCCTGTCGCCGGGTCGCGGCCAGTTTCGGTATACTCCCCGCGCGAAGGGAAGGCATGACTGGCACGGCCGTGCCGACTGGGGGACGTCATGAAATCACTGCGAACGCTTGCGATTGCTGTGGGACTGCTTTTCGCCGTCGGTGCGATGGCGCAGAACGAGGTCCCGAAACTTCCGCCGGCTGACCCGAATGCTCCGCCTCCCTCGCTGCAGGCGAACGCCGACCCGGGGTACGACGCCGTGCTCGCCGCCTGCAAGAATCCGCCGCGAAAGTTTCCTCCGATCCACTGGCCGGCGACGGGCCCGGCGCCCAGCGATTACCACGTCACGGCGATTCCCGGCGTGATCGCCGCCGGCCAGCAATGGAAATTCCTCTGGCAGGATGCGGGCAACAACGGCGACGGAATCGTCGCCACGCGCGATGGCGGCCTGCTGATCGCGCGGAACGATAAGAGCGACGTCGTGAAGCTCGATAAGGACGGCAGGGCCTCGGTCGTCTACACCGACACGCACACCGGCGGCGCGCTTTCGATCAATGCCAAGGGCGCCCTCTTCATCGACGAGCGGGGATTGAATCCGGCGATCTGGGAGCTTGCGCCGCACCGCCAGCTTCTCGCGGACAAATATCAGGGCGACCCGATCGATTGCATCGGCGGTATTCTCAACGATCTCACGGCTGACAGCAAGGGCGGCGCATACTTCAGCATGGGTGGGCTCTTTTACGCGAGCCCGAAGGGCGTGATCACCAAGTACGGCGACAACCTTCGCACCAACGGCATCATCCTCAGCCCGGATGAAAAGCATCTCTACGTGACCAACGTCGGCACGGTGGTCGAATTCGACGTGCAGCCCGATGGCTCGCTCACCAACCAGCGCGATTTTGCCAAGCTGCAGGAGAAGACGGCCGGCGACGGCAGCGCCGTTGACGCCGACGGGCGCGTTTACGTCAGCACCGGCCCCGGCGTCCAGGTGATCGGCGCGGATGGTACTTGGCTCGGCCTGATTCCCACGCCGCGCGACATCATCAGCGTGTCTTTCGGCGGCCCCGGCAGGCATACTCTTTTCATCCTCGCTCGCGGCGCCGAGGATTCCACCGGCCAGCAGATCGCCAACGCCGCGCAGGTCTATTCGATCCAGATGATCGCGCGCGGCCCCTCCAGCCGCCCGAAATAGCCCCGGGCGCGTGCTGAACGGCTCCAGCCCTGATCTAGCGGCTGGGGAATGTTCGGCTCAGGTGTCTATAAATTCTGACAGTGGCCATTAAACCGCACCGAGTGCCTTATCTCGGTCGTCAAATGGTGTGGGCCGAGATGAAGCGGCCGACTGATTTATTGAGCACAGGGAGCTGCGTCTTGGCCCCGCAAGACCCAGCTTCTTGCTACCCTTGCTTATTAACTAGGCGAAGTCCGAACAACACGTAGATGTTCTGCCGAAGGGGGAAATCCATGCGCGCGTTGAACCGATTTTCCATTGCGGTCGTCCTGGCGGGCACTTTTGCAGGTGCCGCTGCGGCGCAGACGCAGACCGCCGATCGCATGCAGCCACAGGCCGGCTCTTCCACGGCGGGGTCTGTCACCACGGTCGACCAGGCCATCGATCGCATCATCGCCCGCGAACACGAAGAAGTGGCCGCGATCCGGGGCTACAGCCCGATCGTCGAGACGTATGTGCAGGACATGCAGCCCGACCCGGAAATGGGCATTGTGCCCATGAAGGACCAGTATTTCCTAGGCCAGGCGCAGCTCTCGAGCGGAATCGCCGACGATTCGATGCTCGATGGCAAGCACAAGGAAAAGAAGAAGAAGGGCCTGGCCGCGGCTTTCAATCCGTTTTCCCACCTCGAGGCCTCTTCCTCGGGCGTTTCCGATGATTTCCTGAAGATGGTTTACGTCGACCCGACCGATTTCGACCGCCAGCACTATGATTTCCGCTATGTGGGCCGGGAATTCCTCGGCGCGGTGCGCTGCGTCGTTTTCGACGTCACGCCGCTGCCCAAGACGGGCAAGAGCCGCTTCAACGGTCGCATCTGGGCGGAGGATCAGGGATTCACGATCGTCCGGTTCAACGGCATGTTCCAATCGTCCGACAACGAGGGCATCGGCTTTAATCTGCACTTCGATAGCTGGCGCATGAATCTCCAGCCGGGCCTCTGGCTGCCCGCGGCCATCTATAGCCAGGAATCGGAGCTCAAGACCGCTTCCGGTTCGGCCATCCGTTTCAAGGCGCAGACGCGCCTGTGGGGCTACGACCTCGCGAGCCTGAATCGCCCGCTCGACTTCAATCAGACGGCGGGCAATCCATCGGTGTCGCTCGATAGCGGCGGCACTCCGCAGGATTATTCGCCGATCGAAGCCGAGCGCCAGTGGCAGGAGAAAGCCGAAAAGAACGTGGTCGACCGCCTCGAACGCATCGGATTGCTGGCGCCTCGGGGAGAAGTGGACAAAGTGCTCGAGACCGTCGTCAACAACATCGAAGTCACCAACAATCTCGACATCGACGTCCACTGCCGCGTGATGCTGACCACCACGCTCGAATCCTTCTCGGTGGGCCACACGATCGTCATGAGCCGCGGCTTGATCGATACGCTGCCGGACGAAGCCAGCCTCGCGGCCGTCCTCGCGCAGGAACTGGCCTCGATCGCGATCACCAAGCCCTCGACCGATCAGTGGGGATTCAACGACACGACGAACGTCACGGCCGGCGAGGCGCTCTCTCGCTTTTCGTTCAAGGCCACGCCCGCCGACGTCGAAATGGCCAACAAGAAGGCCCTCCAATGGCTGAGTAATTCGCCCTACAAGGACAAGCTCGGAAACGCGGCGCTATTCCTCAAGCAGCTCTCGGCCGATTCGACGGCCCTCCCGGCGCTCATCGATCCGCGCCTCGGAAACGGCGTCGAATTCAGCTCTGCGCTCGCGACGATGGGGCCGCAGCTTGATGCGAGCAAGCTCGACCAGGTCGCGGCATTGCCGCTGGGCGCACGCGTGAAGGTCGATCCCTGGGACGATCACGTCGAGCTGCTGAAAGCCAAGCCCGTCGCGCTGAGCTCGGCTCGCGAGAAAATGCCCTTCGAGGTCACGCCCTTCCTACTCTATTTGACGCGCTATCAAGCGCCCAAGGCGGAAGGGGCGTCGGGCGGCGGTTCCGCCCTGGCCAGCAAAGACTAAGCTCAGTCCAAGACCTTGCGAATCACCGGCGGCGCGTCGCTGAATTAGCGGCCGTGGTCGGCGTAGTTCTCCCAGCCGGTCTTCGAGTCGTACGGCCTCATGAAGCCCATCGCTTCGATCTCGTGAATCTTCCCGTCGTAAACCTTGAACACGTGCGCGGCGGGAAGATCGAAGGGCTTGAAGTTCATCGGAATCGAAGTGACGCCGGGAACGCCGACGATCTTTTCGGTGGTGGACTTCATCGGCTGGCGGAATTGCGAGAGGCCGAAGACGAGGCCCGTCTCGGGATCGGCGATCATCACGCGGACAGGCTCGATTCGCGTGATGTAGTTCAGCCCGCCGGTCCTTAGCCCCGCGGCGCAGCCCAGCGCGCCGAGCGATCCGAAGCCCGGCTTGTCCGGAGGCGGATTGCCGGTCGTCTGCATGCCGTTTTCGCGCCGCAGGCAATCATCGGCGAAGGGCGCGTTATTCGCGTCGGCGCTGGTGACCGCCGGGTAATACATCGAGGCGATGCGAATCATGTCCTGGCGCGTGTTGCGTTCCGAAGCCGGGACGTCGGTGAGGAAAACCTTGCGCGGCGTATCCAAATTCTTCATCGATGTCGCGCGGAGATTGCCGGCGATCAAATGTTCGGCGGTGACGATCTCGCCGTGGCGCACTTTCAGGCGCAAAGCCAGGATGATCGGCTTGTCGCTCGCCTGCATCACGCCGAAGAACCCGACCTCTTCGGAAACGGGATCGGGAACGTAAATCTTGAAACTGGTGGGCAGGGCGGAAGCGGTTTTCCAAAGCCCTTCGCCCGGATGCATGTCGACGGTGTTTTCGACGAACTCCAGATGCGACGAAAGCGGAACCTGCGAAGGATCGTGAGCCACAAGCGCGGACAGATAGTTATTGACGGTATTCGTCAGGCAGGCATCGTCGCAGGGCGACGGCAGTGTTTTGGCCTTCGGCGCGGCGAACAATACGGCGCTCGAAATCAGAAAAAGCAGAGTTGCTCGGCGTGCAGTCTTCAACGATTCCCCCTTGGTTCTTCTTTTTCGCGACCAGTCGTGATTCGGATGGCGCACCTTATATACACCCACATCCCTTCCGAGTGAACCAAATTGTCCTCGATCGCGCGCATCCCGCCCCCACAAATCAAAGGGCGGCGGCGCATTGCGCACTTGTTCGCCGTCTGGAACGGAAATTGTTGATTTGACCAAAATTGATCGCAGAATAGCCGCAAGGCCGTCGAGCGGTCGATGGCCGATGAACGATCGTGGCCAGGCCGGCTGTCAGATTTGCCCGGAAGTCGGTGACGAAGAGTAGATGAAGACGAAACGCGCAATGTTGAGCTTGATGGTGGTTACGGGAGTTGTGCTCTTTGCAGCTCGTCCATCCCTCGCCCATCATTCCCGCGCAATGTTCGATGTCGCCAAAAATGTCACGTACGTAGGCGTCGTAGAGAAGTATCTGTGGCAGAACCCTCACAGCCACATCGTCGTCGAGGTCGGCCCAGATGCGAAAGACCCGTCCACTGTCGGAACCTGGGATATCGAAGCGTCAAGCGTCAACCTTATGGTCAGTGAGGGCTGGACTCCCACGACGTTCAAGCCGGGCGACCCGATCACCGTAGTCGCGCACCCAATGAGAAATGGCTCCAAAGGCGCGCTGTTGTTCTACGCAATCAAGCCGGATGGCACGCGCCTGTATCGCGCCCAACATCGATATCCCTCGGAAACAGAATAGCGCGCGGTCCCACCGCTGGTGGACCTCAAAAGTCGGTACAAATATCTGAAATATTGGGGTGAGCGATGGGATTTGAATTTTCGAATCGACTGCTAAGTCTCGCTGAATCTGTTGCCCTTATCCCATCGCAAGCTCTGTTTTCGACCCCCAAAGACGGGATTTTGGACTCTACTTGGACCCTAGAATATGTGCAAGCGAGTCAGCCCGAAAGATACTCTAGGACCGCGGAATCCGCGGCATTCTTGATCCTGCGAGCGCGCTTGGGGCCGACATAGCGTAGCTTCTCAATGAAAAAGCTCTCATCGGTTTTAAGTATTTGCCCAATAGTAGCGACACCGATATCTTGCAAATGGCTTTTTTGCCAGTCCGTCAAGTCAAGTTCGCCGATCGGTCGAGCCAGCTGCTCCCTGAGAACTTGGAGCATATTTTCACCATGCATTTGGATAGGAGCGCTGCGGATAGTTTCGTAGGAAGGGTGGTTAGGACCGAACTCAACGAACCGCTTAATCGACAACTTGCGAGCTAGTTCAATTCCCACGGCCGTGGGGGTCGCGTGCGAAGCAAGAACGCATCCAAAATTGACGGTGTACCGGGTGCCTAATTCGGCGCGGGTGCCACGAATCGCGTCTTCGCCCTTTTGGACAATCCCTGTATATGCCAGAAGTCGGAGGGCGTGTTTTACAGTTTCGGGGGCATCTCGATGCACCCAAAAGAAACACGAGGACTCCGCTCCTGGTTCTTTGAGCGCACGCTGACTCCGCTCGGCTAATTTCGGCAACACTTCACTTTCAATAAAGTTGCGCCCCCAATCGATGAGCGGTTTGTGTCCTGAGTATGTTTCTGCAAGGCTCGAGTGCTCGGACCAAATTCCAGAGCGGTAAAAAGTCTTAATGAGTTCATTTACTTCAAGAGACCGGAGCTCGGGGCACTGCGCCAGATTCTTCAGCAAAAGGCGAGGATTTCCGCCAACACAATAGGCAAGCACGGCGAAGTTATTCTCGTTGCTCAGTATCGCTGCCTCCGTGCCGCTCTCTACTTGCCGCAGTGCAATGTCCCGCATGTTTTCAATGTACTGCGATGACATCATGTCGCGCTCAAGCCTTTTCAGCGTGGCATCATGGGTCAATTCGAATACGTCGCCATAAGAGGTGACGCCCGGATACACCGCAGCGTTGCAGCCGATGTTCGCCGACCGCAGGTCTCTGAATAATGTAAAAAACTGACGCTGCTGCTCCGGGCGAAAAATATGTATCGCCTCGTCAAAGAGTAGAGAGATTCTAGCTATCTCGTTCTTCTCACAAATGTCTTCAATCGCATCCTTGAACTGCTCTACGCTAGGAATCGCCCGTGTCTCGATTGGATTGTCGGGATTCTTGTACGATTCTTCAAATTCGGCTTCCAGCCTTTCAAGTACGGTCGGCTCCTGATCAGGCTGGGAAGAGCCCGATAGGACTTTCGATTCAAATCCGCTCACAAATCCGTGGCCCTTTACTGCGCGTACAACTCGGTTGCAGATTTTGGCCAGCATCCAATGTTGGAACTGCTGCGGATCAGGTGTGTGTACGAGCGAGCTGCGAATGAAAGAGATGTAGACCGGCAGCACTCGATTTTCCGTGAAGCTGTTCTCTAGCTCAATCTCGGCCACACGGAGCAAGAAAGACTTGCCAGTTCCACGACTGCCCTCAAGAATCACAGGGGTAGCAGCTTTCAGAAGGCGCACGATCTCACGGTCCGTGAAGGTAGGCACAAACAGACCAAGGATTTCATCCTTTCTTAGGTCTTCTGTTCGGAGGCGAATTTCTTCAATGGCCGGCATCTTTAGTTGGTTTCCTTCGCACCGTTCGCTTCTGGGGCCGCTGACGTTGGTGAATCTTGCATCCCTGCCGCCGCCGGTGGAGCTACAGCCGCTTCTGTTGATTCTCGTTCCGCCGCTAGTGGCGTGGATGCTGACGCGGCTGCAATTTGCACCGGGAGTCTTTCGTCAAGATACTTGGTTATGGCTGAAACGTATCCAACGCGTGAACGCAGCTTCGGCGCAAGTCTCGTAACGGCTTCGTCCCCGACTTCTTGCAAATAACGGAGCGACAACAAAACCGACGTCACAATCATATAGGTGTCCAACTTCTCGAACCACGCTTGATGTAATTTCTGGTCGAACTTGATATTCTCTGCGCCGGCCCACGTGCTGGCATGCCCATGCACATATTCAGACAGTTCGCGGTACAGCTTCTTGTTAAGGCCGTTGTACTTGAGTTCTTCTTTTAGCTCGGGGAAGAACGCCTTGCGGAATCGTGGAGAAAGGACTCCTTCGTCCTGATTCGTCATTTCTTTCCATATCAGGTCGCGTTCGCCGGACTGCCATTCCGCTAGTTCCAATCTGTTAGTGGAGAACCAGCACACACCTGCAGTGAGCTCCACGGCGAGTCTCAAACTGCCATACGCCTGCCTATACTGTCCCGAGACCAGCGCAAAGAGGCCTAGTTCGAGACCACTAATTATTTGATCGAAAATGCTCGCCTCGGGGCGAGCGCCGAGAATCTCCTGCCAGAGCTCGATTTCATCGACAATGGCGTGAGCAGCCTGAAGTAGGACAAGATCGCGGACCGAATCTTGCCGGACAAGGCGAGCAGTCTCGCTTATCTTGTCATAGTATTCCTTCAGGTCCATGCAGCTTATCGCTCCCGGCCAGCACACAGTTTACGGCACTTTCAGTTAGTTCGTCAGTACCCACCTAAGAAATGGCTCTGAGCGACACGAGGGAATGCTTGAATTTAGGCGCAAGATGGGCGCCGAACCCCAGCTGTTAACTGAGAATTCGTGAATTAACGTTCGTATCGAAAAGCGGCAAAATCAGCAGGGAAAGATCAGACCCCGGTCCCTCGCCCAGCCGTCGATGAATTCTCGTATTTCGCGGACGCGCGACCTGGGATCACGATTGGCGCTGCGAATCGAAAACACAGATCGCGCCGAGAGGATTTTATTCCCCAGGCCGAGCTCGTCGAATGTCTTTACGGGATACCGGTTCCACGCGGGATTCAGCCACTGAACGTACAAAAGGAAATCGTTGTCGATGAAATAATCCAACGTTTCTTCGACGCCCGCGACGTACTGCATTGAGCATAGAACGATTCGGCAGGTCTGACCCTTCAGGATATCCTTCACCCGTTTCCCGCGCTCTTCAGGGGAACCCGCAACCAGAAACGTTTCTACGCACTCTCCGGGACGCAACGTCAGCCGGTGCCGTCCAGCTCTAACGGGACGGTCGAAAAGCGTGTCCCACGTCGTGGACTTACCTCCACGGCGAAGGCCTAGCACGCCGATCAACAGTCGTTTTGGTATGGCGCGGCTCCTTGTGGCGAACCGCTATCTTACCCCTATTAGCCTCGCTAGAGATGATAGAGTCGCGCCCGTAATCATTTGACAACTGGGGAGCGTCGCGCACATCAACATACTTCAGTTTGGCACCATCAATCGGATCGGAATCCCTCGGCAGGCCGAACTCTAGCCACTGATACCGCCCTCTTACGGCAAGGACAAACCAAGCGTTTCGCAATCACTTAACTCTGAGCGTCTCGAATAGCCTATCGAATTGATCTTCGTAGATTTCTACCGGCCGTCGGCGAACGCCAATGCCCTTCTCAATCATAAGCTGGACGATCGCATCGCCATTCAGCAGCACGATAGTAGCCGCACCTTTCTTCACCGACGCTTCCTTCGCGCCCGAGACGAAATCGGAGGTCGTGAAGAAATATCCTTGTTCAAACGCTCCCTGTACCACGCCTCTAAAGCGATCGATCTCCTTCGTAGGAACGTTGCCCTGCCAGCGCTTGCACTGAAACGCCACGTTCAAGGTAACGAGACCAATTTTGAGTTTTCCGTATCCGTCGATGCCGCCATCCCTGGTTTTCCCAGTTACGATTACATCGACGAAGCCATAAGCGCTCAAGAGAACACCTGCAAAACGCTCGAATTGTTCAGGACTCAACTCCTGCAGGTTCTGCCGAACCTTCTCCTTGAACGCCGCAAGGTAGTCATCGGCCAGCTCTTCCAGCGTTGATCCGAATTGTTGATCCGTCGTTTGCGCAAGAGGTACGCTCTTGCCCTTACTAACGGTCTTGGCTTGTTGTAGTCTTCGCCGCCCCTTTTCGGTAATTTGCCACAAGCCATATTCGGGGCTAATGAGTTCCCCTTTTGAAATTAGTCTCCAACGGACCCATCTAATCCGATTCTTCCATCTGTTTCCGCCGCCCGAGTCCAGTTCGGCGAGATCCGCTTCCGTGAGGGTGGGGAAATACTTCGTGACACGCTCATATACCTGTTCCGGTCGCGCCCTGCCGTTGTGGGAGGCGACGGCTTGAAGTAGCGGAATCTCGATGTCGGGTTGCTTAGGTAGCATAGGCTCGTATCCGTGCACCGTTTCTCACACGCGTAATGGTCGGGATATGCTAATCAAATCAGCCAATATGTCTGCCGCATTTTCGAAGCGTGTTCGTTGAGTCGTATCCCGCTTGATGAGAGCAGCCCTTGATTTGGGTTTGTGACCCACGTCATTTCGGTGGGGAGTGATCGCCAATAAGTGTGCAAGCACTGGCTTAGGGATGTTCGGCGGCTGTGCGGGATCCAGCTGGTTCATCAAAACCTCTACAACGTTAGCCCATGGATCCTTATCGAGCTTGATTGCCGGAGTCGCCGCGCCTGTTTTGGTGGCTTTCCACATGCCTTTGGCTAGAGTCTTTTTCGCAATTCGCCGCGTCAGATCTTCGATTTCGTCGTATATTTCCGAACAACCCTTCGCGGGATTTCCTTGTCTGAAGGTCGCCTCTGCTTGCGACAGTGCATAGCGATACTTCGAGGGATATTTCCCCATTTCTATTCGCCGGACGCCAGCCAATGAAAGAGAAAGCGGTTCCTGCAAAATGATAACGTCCTTTCCATCGACACTCAAGACACCCACGCCCCAATCACGCGCTCTCTTTAGGTCCCGGTTAAACTCCTTATCGTTAGAATTGGCCGGAACAACAACGAAGAGCTTTACTGGAAGGCAGAGTCGACTGCAATCTGGCGCGAACGCCGCGACGCTCGGTGGAAAGGGCGTCGTTTCAGAAAACTCCAAACATAGAAAGTGATGATCTTTCGTTTTGGCCCGCAACGTCGGGCGCGCCACTTCTTTGTGAATCGACTCCTCTTCGACAAACCCCTTAATGCCCCGTTCTTTCTGGAGATAGTCCACCACGGCATCAGCCAACGGATGGAAAGTCGGCGACAGATGCCGAAACGTCATCAGTTGTTTCCTACCAACTTTTCAAGCCTGGTGTACAGAGCGGTGAGGGCAGCGCGGAGGTCATCATCCAGATCGCGCCGGGTTAACTTCGCCAATCGTTCCAAGACCTGATTGACCTTGATGATCAAATCTCTTTCTGAGTACGCCTCCGACACAGATTCCTTGTAGGCATCCTCGATTGAGTAGTTGTTTTGATTGAATGCCTTTGCGAGAGAGCGGGAGGCCAGAGTGGAATCGGCCTGCACTCGTTCCGCCCTGGCAATCATCGGCAAATATCGGAAATCCGTGATATCTCTTATCGTGCCGTCCTTATATTTGTCGATCAGGACGTCGCGAACACGATTCTTGTTGTCCACGACATCAGGCATTGCCCGCTCGACGGTCTTGAGAGCTCTTTCCATTTCTATGAAGAAGTCTTCGCTGAGCTTCGTTTGACTTTTTGGCTTATTCAGTTCATTGAGCAACTGATCGCGGTACTTCGTCGGAAGATCAATCAATAGCTTGCAACGCCGTATGACACCCCGCCGCAAGCCCGTCTCTTTACTCAGTTGTTCCTCGGTGGGGTTCTTGCCATTTCGCTGTTTTAGAAGGTTAATTACGTTAGGTAACTTGATGGCGATCGTCATCAAGTCCCACTGCTCACGCAGGGCGTGAATGTTGAACATTAGTAGAAGGTTCGTAAGCTGATCGGGCGCCTCCTGAACAAGAGCGGAAATCGTTTTCCGATTTAGTTTGAGGCAGCAGCGCCAACGTCGCTCTCCGTCAATCAGAACGAATCGTTTGCCTTTCCTGTATACCGAGATAGGGACTTGGACGCCGTACTGACTAATCGAAGCCTGCAGCGTCTCCATTTCCGCGGGTCGAAAGATGATGCGTGGATTTTCTTTGTTCCGGTCGATGCTTTCGACCGGAATGTCGCGAAGGTCTGCATTTTCCGCGTCAATTTGCATTGGTATCCCCGGACGTGGAATTCGTCGCCAACAGTTCATAGCTGAATCGTCTGTGACCGATGAAACCCGCTATGTTGCGACGCGTTCGCATGCGTCGAGGTCGCCACTTGGCAAGAAGTGCTCTAGCTTCCGGTGAGTCCGCGTATGTGATCACGAACGTCACGTTTCTCCTGTCAAGGTCGTGCAGAACAATTTCCAGTCGCGCTAAATCGCCGGAGCCAAACGTCTCCAGTCCGTATTCTGCGAAGACCCTGCGACTGCTCACAACGTAGGGCGGATCTAGGTAAACAAAGTCTCCAGGCCTAGCGAGTTTCGTTACCTGCTCAAAGTCACCGTGGACGAGCGACGCGTGTCTTAAGAGCCTGGAGGCTTCAATGATGGCGTCTTCATCGATCGATGACCCGTTCTTGGGGGGGCCATACGGCACGTTGAATCGGCCGCTTCCGTTAGTCCGATACAAACCATTGAAGCAATAGTGGTTTAGATAGAGAAATCGGGCCGCCAGGGCGCTTTGCGAAAGACGCGCGGGATTCATCCGGCGTATCGCGTAGTAAGCCTTCTTTCCTATCGGGAATTCACCCAAGGTTCGCAGTACTCTCCGAGGCTGAGATTGGATCGCGCGCATCGCGGAAATAAGCTCCCAATTCTTATCGCCGAGAATCGCCCGCTCTGGTTCGAGATGAAAAAATAGACAGGCAGAGCCGGCAAAAGGTTCGATATAGCGGCGGCTTTCGGCTGGCCGAAATCGCGCGAGTTTTGTAACAAGCTGCTTCTTGCTGCCTGCCCATCGGATAGGGGATCTCAATGACGCGCCTCATTTCTCTGCGTGGCTTTCGTTGATTGTAGGTGCAAATTACCACGACGAGTTACGTGCAGCAATTCTTATTCCCGCAACAAGCAAAACCATCGTTCATGGTGCGGTTATTCTACTCGTCTATGACACGCGGACCGGAGGTATTCCGCAGGTAGGCTTGCACTGGGAAAATGGTGCACAGCGACGACCGAGTTAAGCTTCGCACCGATCGATCTGTTAATTCGTGCCAGTGTATTTTGGAATTGCGGCCTCGCGAGCTTGCGCTGCCTCTGCAAGCAGCCTTTTACGAAGTTTCCCCAAATCGCTGGCGTCGTGCCCGTCCTTGCCGCAGGGACAGAAGAGATCGAAGAATTCCGCCAGTTCTTCAGCCGTTACTTCTTTTAATCCATAGGCCAAGCCACGCCTCATCAGTATGCGATGGTCGACGTTTCCTTTGAATGGCGGCAGGCCGTCCCCGTATCGTACGCGCTCTCGGTCTATCTGCAATCGCAAATAATCGTAAGTTGACTGACGGTCGCCAGCGAAATGTCGGTCGCCGATGGTCTTGAGCGGC
This sequence comes from uncultured Acidobacteriota bacterium, assembly GCA_963841605.1. Classification (GTDB taxonomy): domain Bacteria; phylum Acidobacteriota; class Terriglobia; order Acidiferrales; family UBA7541; genus Palsa-295. Next base: position 274,641 of record CAWJDM010000013.1, on the reverse strand, counting down.
ATATGGAACCGATGCGCAGAGTCGAATTCCATCAATAGTGCTACCGCCGCGTCGAGGGCTGCGGATCGATCTGATGGGTTCTTCGCCGCCTCCTCGTGTGCGGCAAAGCTCAGTTCGTAAAACTTATCGTCAGCCGTCAATGGGGAGAGCGCTTCGCCAGAAATGAGCGGCCCGACTTCGTTAGCCAACCGTTCGTCGATCTTCTGACTCAACGCAGTGATTCGCTCCCAGTATTGTTTCTTCGAAAGTTTTCTTTGTTTGGCTTCAGTCTGAATAGCGTTGCGTTCCGTAACGATGTCTTTGAAAATCGCCGCGGCCTTCAGCAGGGCCGGGTGGAGTTTCTCATTCATCCACAATGGAAGTTCCGAAGTCGAAGGGCGTTCCCCGGTTCTCGGGTCTGGTTTCCGTCGTTTCATGCGCCGAGTCTAGTCCAAGGGCGCGTTCGGGAGCAACACGAGGATCAGAGTGGGAAGTGAAAACAGGTTTCGTGTCCTAGGTTTGCGAGCCGCCACATGGCACTGTGCGAGTGAGGAGAGGGGAGTCGTTTCGCGGAGGGAGCCATGAAGGCAGGACGCAAAGGGCATCGGTTGAGTAAGCGCCAACAGCTCGAGGGATTGGAGAAAGCCATTCAATCGAGGCGTACGCCACCCCGGCTCAAGGATTCCATGAGACGGTACGCCAAGAAATTGCGCGAACAGATCGCCGCCGAAGATCAATCGACGCACCAGAACCGCCGCCATTCGTTTTTCTGACCCAATGCGGGGCCACGGCGAACCAGAGCGCCACCGGAGGACTGACAGACCATCCGAGCGCGACGTAGACGGCACCGATGGCCCCGCGCCCCAAAATCGGCAATTGAAGATGCCGGTACGGAGAAAAGAGTCTGTCGCCCCCTTTTCCCCCGGCCCGCGAAGCGGGCCGGGGGAGAAGGGCGGGGGGTTGAGGGGGTTAAGGTTTTCCATTCTTGTAGGAGAAAGTGTGCGCAGAATCCTGCGCTAGCGCAGCGAAAATGAGCGACGCATATCTTGAATTTCAGGAACGGCAAGCCAGACGCGGTCTTGGCCTTCTTCCAGATCGCGTTTGGGACGCGGAGCGTGCAGGACACGACCTGGAGCGGCGGAGATCACTCGCGCTCGAATTCGGTATGTGGGTGGCGAGCTCGCTCGGGCCCTGGGATTGGTTCATAAATCCGATCTCTTTTCGTGACCGTCACCGCGATCTCGAGGCCGACTCAAAGACGAACCAAGCGCGCGGCTACCGGTCACTCGATAACGGCTTGATTTCACGCGTCTTCAGTGGCGATCCCGCTTTGAACGAGTGGAAGCCCGACTACAAAGGACGCCGCAATCCAGGACCCCCTGTTCCGGACCAGGCTCTCGCTGAGATCAACAGCTATCTCTTCGACCTACAGAGCGCTACGGGCGAACCGATTCGCGCAATGGTTGCTGAAGAGTTTGGGCGAATCGGCGGGCGCTACCACGCACACGCGCTGGTCGCTGGCGTTGCCCATTTGCGCCGCGATGTGTGGTGGAACGAAGCATTCAAGCGGTTTGGGCGCACGAGAATCTCTCCGTTCGACCCTCGCCAAGGCGGAGCGTTCTACGCCGCCAAGTACGCAAGCAAACAGCTAGGCGCGCTGCACTTCTTCGGCCCGATGCCGGGCGCTGCCCTAACTGCTGTTATCAAGCCCAGCTATCCAGTAGGCGGAGTAGATGTCATGCGGTCAGCCGAGATGTCGCGTGATGCGATCCGCCGCTCCGAGTTCTTACCTCGTGGTTGGTCCAATTGGAGGTCCAAACGATGAGCAAGACAATTCGCATTTTCACAGACGGTGCTGGTCAGCGGGTGGATGGAAAAGGCTCGGGCTTCGGCTGGCTGCGCGAAGACAACGGAGAACGACACATTGAGCGTGTCGACGGTCTCAGCAACAACGTCGCCGAGTACAAGGCCGTGATATCGGCGCTGCAGAAGATCAAGCAAGGCGCCACTGTGGAGATACTCACGGATTCGCTGCTGGTTGTCTCGCATGTGCGCGGGGAATGGCGAATTCTTGATCCCCAGTTGGCAAAACTGGCCGGTGAGGTGAAAACCATCGCTGAACGAAAACGGTTGAATCTCACGCTAACGTGGATTCCGCGCAATCAGAATCGGGCCGGAAAACTGCTGTAACGGGCGTGGAAGCGAAGAGCACAATCCGGCTCATAGAGGCCGTGTCGGGCCAGCTGGTGGCGAGTCCAGACAAGGGGCGAATTGCGGTCGAATGTGATAGCCTCCCGTCCCGAGGGCAACGGATCGGCGAGCGAGGAGGATGTTTGGCTCGTCGCCGATATCAGAAGGGAACTGTGATGTTGAAGGGAAGGACTTGAGTCGGACGCTGGCGTGAAGATGTGATAGCTACCGATGGGATTGTGCGAAGGATTCGTGTCGCCCGCCCTATCGGAACGTTGGCGGAACTGCCCACCAAGAAACTGGCATTTCGGAGACTCGAACTCTACCTAGCGAAGATCAACGCCCCTGGCTATAGACCCGGTCGCGTAGCGACGCTGGCGGAGTTTGTGGAACGTTGGCGCACCGATGTGCTGGCTCAACGCAAACCGTCTACGGTGCGAGCAGCTGAATCGCACCTGAGGACCTACATCATCCCGTTGTTGGGATCACGCCGCTTGGAGGAGATAGGGGCGGAGCTACAACAAACGTTCATTACTACCGTTTCGAAGAAGCTCCGTCGAAAGACCGTTCTGAACGTTATGGCAACCCTCTCCGCCATATTGAACACGGCGAAGAGATGGGGCTATGTCTGTGAAGGAGTGGATTTTTCACAGCTGGCCTTTCCAGTACGAACAGAACGCAATCGGGCGCGATTCTTTACGGCAGACCAGGCGCGGAGCATCATCGTGACAAGCAGAGAGCCGTTCGCTACGGTCTTTGCTGTCGCCGCGATGACTGCAATGCGGCCTGGTGAAGTGCTTGGCTTGAAGGTCGAGGATTTAGACTTCGAGCGGCGAATCATCTTTGTTCGCCGCTCCGCTTGGTACTCGAAGCTTCAGTCGCCGAAGAACGAGGGCAGCGTTCGCGTTCTTCCGATGCCAAGTCCACTCGCAATTCGGTTGAAGGCCTATTTGCAAGGCTGGCAGCCGAATCCCGCCGGATTGTTGTTTGCAACCACGAAGGGCACGCCGATGTGCGCCAACAACGTCGTGCAGCGTCATCTTTGGCCCGTTCTGGACGATCTAGGAATCCCGCGCTGTGGTTTGAAGGCGTTCCGCCACATGCACTCATCGTTGCTTGTGGACGATGGTGCGCCCGTGACGGTCGCCCAGGCCCAATTAGGACACGCCGATCCGCGCGTGACACTCGGAATTTACAGTCACGTGATTGGAGAGTCGCACCGTAACGCCGTAGAGAAAATTGCGGTGATGTTGGACCCTAATGGACCCAAACCAGAAATTAACAGCAAATGGATTCAATAGGTTAGTTGGGGTGAGCGATGGGATTTGAACCCACGACCCTCGGTTCCACAGACCGATGCTCTACCGGCTGAGCTACGCTCACCACAGCGTGGATACAATTCAGTGTACGACACGAATGCGGCGACTTCAACGCCGGCTTGCCCTGACAAAGGAAGGGCGCGCGCAAACCCCCGTCGGCGTGTTCAAAGCGACCTGTCCTAAAACTGTACTCGCGGCCAGCTTGAAACGCGCGCTCGAATCTGCCAGCGTAGTAGCGGCGCCAAAAGGCGTCCGCCCTCTCGACGAGGGCCAAATGCTCTTTGAAAATTCGAGCTTCAGCGCAGAAATCCATCGACGGATTGGATTCAATGTAGCTCCGGGCTTTTCTCCTCCCGAGCGAGGTCGAGGAAACCCCGCCGTCCCGGGGTGAGGCTTTTCGGCCTCGGTGGAAGCGTGGGGCTTTCCAGCCCCGCGAAAAGACCGCGAGCGTAGCGCGCCCTTTGCGCCCGCCGTGGCGGGCGAGCATTCCTTTGCGCAGATTCACCCGCGGCATGTGGTCGAGTTTCTGCCCGCGAGCCACGAGCAACAATTCTACGATCTGCACCACTCACCACTCGCAAATCGCCGTTTTCTGATATGGACGAACCTGTCAAATACATTCGCGGTGTTGGTTTGTGCTGTTCTTCTCTAGCCAGTGGGAAGCAGTGCGGGCGGCGGCCGAGGCGGTCATCGCGACGGTTGATCACTCTGATATTCGCGGGTCGGAACCGCATAATCGTGATCCGTCGGGAGCTGCCTCGGACTAATGGCGCGGGTTGGGCCGAAAGAGCCTGCCGCATAGAAAAGACGAGGGCTCTCCTTTCCGTGTTCGACTCGGCTGCCATCCGCACTGCCTTCCTCCTGTGGTTCTCTGACTTACACCTAGGCTGCGACTTGTTTTGGTTCGCGCATTCTGGTTTCGACGTTCACTCCGATGGCCCAGACGAATCCGAGCAGCTCTCGCCCCACCGCCGTTACGATCTGCGGTTTGTTCTTTCCGTGGGCCAGCAGTTTTCGGTAGCGAGCATGCAATCGATGCTGGGCCTTCCAGGCGATCTCTTTCACTTCTTCGCTCAGCCCGACCTGACGTTTCCGAAGGGAGCCGCCCAGCCGGGGCCGGAATTGATAAGCCCAGGCGGCTTCGACGATGACGCGTCTCAAGTGCGCGTTGCCGGTCTTGGTGATGGCGCCCCGCCGTTTTCGTTCGCCGCTGGAGTATTCGCTGGGAACCAGGCCGCTGTATCCCATCAATTGCCCGGCTTTCGCAAAGCGCGAGATCTGCCCCAGTTCAGCGACGATGGTCACCGCCGTGACTTGCGCAATGCCTCGCAGCGCCTGCAAGGCTTCGATCACCGCGCGCATCTGGGGTGGCGCCGAGCGCGCTGCCTCCAGGACCGCCTGATCCAGCCGTTCGATGCGGGCTACCAGGTGCTCGACTTGATGGACGTAGTCGGTGAGCGCAATCTCCTGGGCGGGCTGCTGGAAATGAACCTTCGTCTTGATCCACTGCAAATGAACGTTGGTCCATGGAGACTTGATGCTCTCCGGACGTTGCCATCCGTGGCGCAGCAGAAACTTACTGAGCCGATGCCGTGCTCGCAGCAAGTCGCCTTTAGCGGCTTCCCGAGCTCGCACCAAATCTCGGAGCGCTTCGTGGGCGGCGTCGGGGACCCACACCGGCGTGAGATCGCCGGCTCGGTAGCAGCGGGCCAGTTTCAGGGCGTCACGCCGATCGGTCTTCACGCGCTCTCCCGGCTTGCGCGGCACCAGCGACGGCGCTACCACTTCGCACTTCGCTCCCAGAGCGGTCAGCTGCCAGTACAGCACGTAGCCCGTGGGACCGGCTTCATAACAAAACCGCAGTTGCTCCACAGGCCCCAGTTTTCGAACCAACCGTCGAATGGATTCCGGTCGGTTCGGGATCAGGCCCAAGGATCGAACCTCATCGTTGGGCTCCGCCACCGCGACGGCAATGATCTCGGCATGGACATCCAGACCAACAAATCGTATTTTACTCACTGGACCGATTCTCCTTTCGCTTGCGGCTCTGCGCCGTTAGTCTCCAACGACTCACAGCGTAATCCGCGCACCGCGAAATGGAAGTCGGTCTTTTTATCTTCCATGGTACGACCGACCGAACTTGAGTCGGTTCGTCCATGATGACTAATCGACATTTGGCGATTAGAAACGTCCGTAACGCCTAGAAAACAAACGATGGGGGTACAGTCTAATCGACACGGTTGCGGTAAGTCTTCGCACCCCTCGAAAGAGCGATTTCGGCATTCCTTCCACGCCTGTTTTCTTGCGGGGGCCGCCCCGGCCTGAGCGTTTGTTGCGAGGGCTTGCGGCACCCGCCTTTTCGTGCCGGGAGTTACGCCTTGCGCGGGAAGGGAATTGGCGCGGAACGCTTGCGCCGCGGCGAGCATTTTTTCAGATGCGCGCGCGCCTGTTCGGCCCAGGGACCATTCGGCGCGTAGCGCAGATACAGCATCCACTGCTCGCGTGCGAGGTTGCGTTCGCCGCGTTTCTCATAAGCGAGCGCGAGATTGAAATGAACGTCCGCGTGCGCCGGCATCGCCTGTGCCGCGCCGCGCAAATGACCGATGGCCTCGTCGATTTCACCCTGCTCTTCGAGAACGCAACCCAGGTTGTAGCGCCCGATCCCGTTCAGCGGATCGAGTTGCACGGCCGCCGAAAATTCGGCGCGTGCTCCGGCTGTATCGCCCATTTGATACAGAGCGACGCCCAGATTGATGTGCGCGTCGACCCAGTGCGGCGCAAGATCGAGCACGCGGCGGTAGTTGTCAACAGCGTCGGGCAGCGAGTCGGCCGACGCCTCGCAATCGAGCGCCGATTGAAATAGGTCTTCCGCCGTGCGACTCGCCATCGCGTGCAACTTGGCGTGCTGCAGCGGCGTATCGAAGGAAAAAACCCACTGCTGCTTGATCGGGCTGAAAGGGCGGGCAGCGCCCGGAGGAATCACGAGGACGTCGCGCCCCTGTTCGAGGAATTGCAGCGCCTGCAGCGGCAGCGGCGCTTCGCCGAATTGCTGCTCGACCAGCGCGACCGCGCGGCGAACGCGCTGCGCGGGAATGTGATTTTCGGTGAGCCGCTTCACCGTCCGTAGCGCGACGAGATCCCCAAAGCTGTAGAAACGCTCTCCCCACCGCGCTTGGGGACGAACCAGCCGCAGGCGTTCCCAATAACGCAAGCGGTTCGCATCCACACCCAGGATGCGGCCCACCTCTTTCCGCGTATACCGTTGCGCCAAGCTCGGGGGTCCCTCAGTCAGCCGCTTCCCAAGGATTATGCACCCGATGTCAATGCCATCGCGCGCGAGTTTTGCACAGGCCCCGCACAGAAAACGCCGGGAAAGCGGGCGTCCGTCAGCGCGATTACCAAAAGACGACATCCGTTGGTCGCGCGGATGGCAGGTACCCTGGTACTTGCTAGACTTTGAAGGAAAGTTACCCGCGCGATGCTTCTCGACAACACCGAGCGCCTCTATTTGGAGCGCCAAGTCACTTTGGCGCGAGCCGTGATCGCCGCGCTCTCGTTGGTGGCGCTGCTCGAAACCTCGCAGGGGCCCGTGCGGCGCGTTTCCGTGATCTTTTTGGCGGTCTATCTGGCGATCGCCGTGGGAGCGGCGGTGGCCGAGCGCCTCCTTAGCGAAGTTCCGATCCGGATTCCGCTGCTGTTCGATTTTGCGGTACTTGCCGTCTTCGTTTACCTTACGCCTTCCGTCTCGGCGTTCTGGTTTCTCTTCCTGTTCGCGGTTTTTGCTCTGGCGACGCGCGGCAACGAACGCGCGATGCTGGCGTTGGTCGCGCTGGCCACCGTGGGAATCATCGTCCGCGTGGCCGCCGAAGAGTCGTTCCGGTTGCAAGGCTGGTGGCACTGGATCGCGATTGGCCTCGGAACGCTGGTTTCCGGGCTGGGCATGGGATTCCTCGGTGCGCGGGAACGCGAGCATCTCGCGCGACAGCTCTTTCTCGAAAAGATCACGAGCGCCCTACGATATGATCGCGGGCTCACGGAATCGATCCGGCAGGCGCTCGGCGAACTTGCTGTCGCGTTTCGTTGCGAACAGGCCTATCTCGCGATTCGGGATGACGAGCTCGAACGCCTCTTCGTCTGGAAGGTAAAACCCAACGAGATGGAACCTGAGCCGCCGGACACGCTTCCACTGACCCGTTCTGAAACCTACTTGATCGATAGCCTTGAAATCTCAATGGGCTGGGAATTCAACGGCGGGAAGGGCACGGGATTCGCCTGGGACCGCCGCACGGGACAGAGATTCCGGGCGGTGCCCGCACCGCCCGAGTCGACGCGGCAGGAAGTCGGAGCGAAGTTGTTGGCCGTCACGATCGAATCGGGAGGGCGCCCGACGGGGCGCGTTCTGCTGGCGAATCCGCTCCCGTCGCGCAAACGATTCTCGACGGGCGATCTGCGCTGGCTTGAGCACATCGTGCGCCAGATCGGACCGCCGCTCGAGAATGTCTTTTTGCTACGCAGCCTGCGAACACATGCTGTGGAATCGGAGCGCAGCCGCATCTCACGCGACCTGCACGATGGGATTTTGCAGACGCTGCTGAGCCTCAAGATTCAGCTCAACGTCCTGCAGCAGCGATTGCCGGAAAGGCCGCTCGATCAGACTTGCGCGGAGCTGTCCAGCCTGCAAAAGACGGTCCAGCAGGAAAGCGACGAATTGCGGCGGTTCGTGACAGACCTTCGCCCCGTCCGCGTGGAGAGCGCGGATATGCGGGAATTGATGCTAGGTTTTGCCGAGCGCTTTCGCCTGGAGCACGGCCTGGCGATCGATCTCTTCGTCGAAGCCCGTGATTTGCGGGTTCCGGACCGCATTTGCAGGGAAATCTTCCAGATATACAGAGAGTCACTACATAACGTAAAAAAGCATGCCGAGGCCAGCCACGTCGTGGTAAAACTAGTACAAGACGAGACGAAAGTGTCGCTCGTCGTGGATGACAACGGGCGGGGTTTTAGCTTTTCTGGGCGATATACGAGCGAGGAACTTGACCGGTTGCGTCTCGGCCCGATCTCGATCAAGGAACGTACGCGGAGCGTGGGGGGCACGCTGACAGTCGAGTCGAATCCGGGACACGGGGCGCGTCTAACCGTCGAGATTCCATTCAATTAACATGAGCAAAGCGAAACAGGCGATTCGGATCCTGGTTGCGGACGACCATGCGATCTTTCGAGACGGCCTTCGGAAACTCCTCGAAGGCGCCGACGAGATTCAGATCATAGGCGAAGCCTCGAATGGCGTCGAATGCGTCAAAATGATCGCCAAACTGAAGCCCGATATCCTTTTGCTTGATCTTCGCATGCCCGAAAAGGACGGTCTCGGGGTTCTCGAGGAAGTGAACTTCGACTCCACGCCCACGCGCGTGATCGTGCTAACGGCTGCCGAGGACGACCGCGACGTGGTTCGTGCGATGCGCCTGGGCGCACGGGGCGTCGTGCTGAAGCAATCCGCCAGCGACCTGCTGGTGAAGGCGATCCACAAGGTATTTGACGGCGAAATCTGGCTCGATAACCGGATGACCGCCGAGGTGATCGACGCGTTCAAGAAGTCGGCGGAATCGGGCTCGCGGCGCGAAAAACCGCTGCTGAGCGAACGCGAGAAGGAAATCGTCCAGCTGGTGGCGCAAGGATTTCGCAACCGCGAAATCGGCGAAAAGCTGTTCATCAGCGAACAGACGGTGAAGAACCACCTCCACAACATTTTCGATAAACTCGGAGTTTCCGACCGCCTCGAGCTCGCGCTCTATGCGATTCACCATCGCCTGATCGACCAAGCCTAGCTAAGTCGTCCCGTCGCAATCCTATAAGGACCCCGTAACTTCAATCATTAGACCATTCAATTGCAGTTCACCGCGCATTTTGGGGCCCTAGTACTTCCGTACCAATTCGGCTTGGCAGAATTGGCTCCTTTGCTCTATTGGCGCAAATTGTTCGCGGCTCTAATCTAAACGGGCAAATCGGGAGGAACTAATCCTGTGGCTTCAAAAGAAAGACGCATATCGCGGCGGTTCCTGATGCGCCTGCCGCTGACTGTCCGCTGGACGGATGAATCGGTTGTCGGCGAAGCCGCAACGGAGTCGCGCGAGGTGAGCTCGCGTGGCGTGTATTTCCACCTGCCCAAGGGACTGAAGAGCGGCTCGCCCGTCGAGATCGTGATGACCCTCCCGCACGAACTGACCCAGGCGGGTCCGGTTCGCGTCCGCTGCCTGGGCCGGGTGCTGCGCACCAGTCCAGAGCATTCCGGCGAGGTGGGAGTGGCAGCGGCAATCGAACGCTACGAGTTCATGCGGAACGGCGAACACGCCGCATAACAAGTTCTTACCCAGACCCTGCGGAGATGGGTGAGAAGAGGCCGGGCGATTCGGGTCCCTCAGCCGGTGTCGCCCGGCTATTTTATTGCAAGCCCTCCATCGGCCCTTTCCCGATGGAGCTTTGACCTTTCCTGCAAACTGCTGGTCTTACCCGATCAGTCGAATTCCTGCTTTGGCGCGCTTTGCTTGGAGCCCACGCGGCCGATCGCAATATCCGCGCGTAGATAATTCTCGCCTCGCACGGGCGCGCCCGCCAGGCGGCGCAGCATCGAGATCTGTCCCACGTGGGTGAAAGCGTCCGCAAAGGGACCCTGGAAGAGCTCTCCCGCGGGTGTTCCAAGCGGCGCATCGGAAGCGAGGAATTTGTCGAGGGCGCCCACGGCCGCGAAAAAGCGATCGGTACCGTCCTTCCACGCAAGAGCAGGGGAGGTGTGCCATTTCTGAGCGCCCTTCGCGAGCGAAAGGGCCCAATCGAGCAGGTCGCCAAGGTGGGCGAGAATTTGGCCGGGCGTGCGCGTCTTATCCCCTGCGCGGAACTCGGCGAATCCTTCGGGAGCGCCGCGAAAAGCCTTGCCGCCCCGGTAGGCCAGGGTCGCCAGCGTATGTCGTAGTAATTCGCGTTCGGAACCGGATTTCGCTTTTTTCCGAGCAGCCATCGGAGCGCTTATCCTACCACGCGAGAATTTCGAAATCTCTGCTTGACAATGTCTATCAAACGGATAGACTTTACAGAGTTGATAGAGAACAAGCGTCCATGAGAATCTCACAAAGAGGGCTCTATGCGTTGCAGGCGCTGACGGTGCTCGCGCAGCATCCCACCGGTGTCGTCAAGATCAAGGACATCGCCGCCGAAGAGAGCCTGCCGGAGAAGTTTCTCGAGGCGATTCTTCTGGACCTGAAGCGCGCGCGGATTGTCGACAGCCTGCGTGGCGCGAACGGCGGTTATCAGCTGAAGCGATCGCCGGCGAAAATCTCGCTGGGCGAAGTGATTCGCAGGATCGACGGCCCGCTGGCTCCGTTCGAAGACGCCGAATCCCTCCGCCGGCGCGTGAGCGGCGATCCGAAGCACCGCCCTTTGTTCCGTATTTTGCTGGACGTTCGCAACGCCACCGCGAAAATCCTCGACCATACCTCGCTCTCCGATCTGTGTTGTAGCAGCCGCAACTAAGTTCCCGTCGCAATCCATCGTTCCGGAGCACTGAAAAGCCTTCATTTTTGACTCAGGCTCGGCCTCGACTGGCGTGAGTTCCCTGGGAATCCGGCGAGAAGGAAAAGCAGATGAGCACAGCAACGACTCAGGATTGGCAGCAGGACTTATCGGCGAGCGAGCGCGACTTGCTGCGCGAAGTCGCACTCGCGCTGCGGGGAATTCGCTACGGCTCGGTGGTTCTGACGGTTCACGACGGACGCATCGTCGAGCTGAACAAGACGGAGCGCATTCGAAAAAATTCGGCATAGCGCGGACCGAAGAGAAAGGCCCGACCCGCTCCACGGGAGGGTTGCACGAGAAGGCTCGGCCAACCGACCTGTCCGCTGGAGGCTTGCAGCCTAAAATTCAGGAGAGATTGGAATGCCGACATACTTAGCTGGGACATGGAAGGGAATTGCAATTGGGCTCGCGTTGAGCTTGGGTCTTGCGGGTGCAGTGGGGGTAGCCGAAGCGCGGGACGGGGACAGTCCCACTTCTGCGGGTGGAGCGAGTTCGACTCCTGCAGCCGCCAAAATCGAAGCAGCGAAGGCTAATGCCGCGGAGCCAGCTCCCAAAGAGTCGCCCTCGAGCCTGGAAATCGAAAATGAGTTGCAGGAAATGCGCGATCTTCTTCAAGCCCAATCCAAGCAAATTGAGCAGCTCAAAGATCAAATCGCCGCAAACCCCACCGCCGATAGCATTGCGGCGGCGGTGGCGTCTCCCGTGAGCGCACCGCTCGTGCCAGCCGCCGGCATTATTGCCGGTTCCGCGGCGAATTCCGCCTCTCCGTCCGCTTCGGCCCAGGGGAATGACTTCGACGCTCGCTTGGCCAAGCTCGACAAGGAAGTCAGTATTCTTAGCAAGCTGAAGTTCAGCGGCGATCTTCGGCTGCGCTTCGAGCCATTCTGGGGCGGCGGTGCAGACACCGCGCCGGCGCCGCAGGACCGGTATCGGGAGCGCTATCGTTTGCGTTTCAACGTCAACACGGATATCACGGACGACTTTGCCGCCGGCTTCTCGCTGGCGTCCGGAGACCTCGGGGATCCGATCTCGACCAATTCGACTGAGACCGGCTTCTACACACGCAAGCCCATCGCCGTGGACAAGGCCTTTGGCTTGTATCACCCGCATTACTTCAAGGCCTTCACCCTTACCGCCGGAAAGTTCGCCTATACCTGGGTCCGCACGGAGCTCACCTGGGACAATGACCTGAATCCAGAAGGCGCCAGCGAAGCCTTTGCCTGGGACTGGAAGGAACGGTTCATAGACCACTTCGGCCTTGTCGCGTTCCAGACACCGCTCTTTGAAGTCAGCGGCGGTCCCGATACCTACATGGCTGGTGGACAGATCCAGACTGGCTGGAGGCTGGCCTCGCCCCTGAAATTTACAGCCGACGTCGCGTACTACGATTTTCAGAACGCCGACACGATTGCACAGAACCAGGGCCAGACTCCCGCCAACGGTTCTGCGACGCAGGGCATCACGAACGCTGGCGGCGGCAACTTCGGGTTCAGCGCTTCATCCCTCAGCAACAATTTCGGGGTGATCGACGGCAAGCGCGTTTTCGCTTCGAAGTACGGCATCGTCGACGCGCTCGCGCGCTTGGACTGGGACACGGGGAACGAGCGGTGGCCCGTCTATGCGCTGCTTGACTTCGCTCAGAACACGGAAGCTTGCGGCAACTTCGAAGCCTTCATTGTGGCCGACGTGACTCCACCGACCTGCGATCCGCACCAGCGTCACGGGTATTGGACGGAGTTGAAGGCGGGACAGACCAAGAACAAAGGCGACCTGCTGGTCGGCTACACCTTTGCACGCATCGAGCGCGACGCCGTTCTCTCCGCCTTCGACATGAGTGACCTACGTCAGCCGACCAACGTGCTCGAGCACCGGGTCGAGGCCTACTACCAAGCCTACCCGCATGTCCAGGTCGGCGTCACGGGCTTGATTGGCCGGCAAATCGTAACGGCTCAAAGCGCCACTCCCGAGCGTTGGCTCAAGCGCTGGCAGTTCGACACGATATTTAGCTTCTAGGGAGAGTCCATGAGACCAATCTTAATGCAGACGATAAGGGAGAAATTGACGATGAAGACGGCGCAAAAACCGATCATTGCCCTTGCTGTGGCGGTTTTGCTTTTAGGACTGAGCGTACATGTGCGTGCCCAGAGCACAGTGACTCTCCTGAACGTCTCCTACGATCCGACCCGGGAGCTATATCAGGACTACAACGTAGCTTTCGCCAAATACTGGAAGGCAAAGACCGGGCAGACCGTAACCATCGAGCAATCGCACGGGGGGTCGGGAAGCCAGGCACGCGCGGTGATTGACGGCCTGCCCGCGGACGTCGTGACGCTGGCTTTGGCTTACGACATCGACGCGATTGCCGAGAAGGCAAAGCTGCTGCCGGAAAACTGGCAATCGAGGCTGCCGGACAACAGCACGCCGTACACGTCGACAATCGTCTTCCTCGTGCGCAAGGGGAACCCGAAACATATCAAGGATTGGGACGATCTCGTGAAACCGGGCGTCTCGGTGATCACGCCGAATCCCAAGACCTCGGGCGGGGCGCGCTGGAATTTCCTGGCTGCTTGGGCTTACGCGCTCAAGCAGCCGGGCGGAAACGATGCGAAGGCCAAGGACTTCGTGACTCGCCTCTACAGGAACGTCCCCGTGCTGGACTCCGGGGCGCGGGGTTCCACCAACACTTTTGTCGAGCGAGGCATCGGAGACGTCTTGCTGGCGTGGGAGAACGAGGCCTTTCTCGCGATCAACCAGCTTGGCCCCGGCAAGTTCCAGATCGTCGTGCCGTCGCAAAGTATTCTGGCGGAGCCTCCCTGTGGCGGTCGTGGACAAGAACGTCGATCGAAAGGGCACTCGGGCTGTCGCCGAGGCCTATCTCCAATATCTCTATTCACCCGAGGGACAGGAGATCGCCGCGAAGCATTACTACCGGCCGCGCCTGGCGTCGGTGGCAAAGAAATATGCCGGGCAGTTTCCGAAACTGAAGCTGATTACGGTGGATCAGGTGTTCGGCGGATGGCAGAACGCGCAGAAGAGATTCTTCGCCGATGGCGGCGTGTTCGACCAGATTTATCAACCGAGCCAGTAGCTCTCCCCCCGAGCGTGCCGGCCGAAAGAGGATGATGGCGATTCGACTCAAGAAACGAACGATCCTGCCGGGCTTTGGGTTGTCGTTCGGCGTAACGCTGTTCTACTTGTGTCTGATCGTGCTGATTCCGCTTTCGGCCGCCGCGCTCAAGGCGTCCTCACTAACCTGGCACCAATTCTGGCACGTGGTGACGTCGCCGCGGGCGATGGCGTCTTACCGGCTGAGTTTCGGAGGCTCGCTGATCGGCGCCGCGATCAACCTGGTGTTCGGCGTGCTGGTTGCGTGGGTGCTGGTGCGCTACCGCTTTCCGGGCAGGCGACTGTTCGACTCGCTGGTCGATCTTCCGTTTGCGTTGCCGACCGCGGTCGCGGGCATCTCGCTCACGGCGATCTACGCGCCCACCGGCTGGCTGGGCAAGCCGCTCGCGTCGATGGGAATCCACGTGGCATATACAAGGCTCGGCGTGGTGGTAGCACTCACTTTTATCGGTTTGCCCTTCGTCGTGCGGACCGTGCAGCCCGTGCTGGAGGATCTCGACAAAGAATTGGAAGACGCTGCGGCGAGTCTTGGAGCGGATCGGCTGCAGACGTTCGCGCGCGTGCTGCTGCCCACGATTCTGCCGGCGGCGATCACCGGTTTCACGATGGCCTTCGCGCGGGCGGTCGGCGAATACGGCTCGGTGATTTTCATCGCGGGCAACATGCCGATGCGCACGGAGATCACGCCTCTGCTGATCGTCACGAAGTTGCAGGAATACGACTACGCCGGCGCGACGGCCATTGCGATGGCGATGCTGGTGGTGTCGCTTGTGCTGATCCTGCCGATCAACATGCTCCAGCGGTGGACCAGCAACGAACGCGAAAAGGAATTCTTGCGCGAGCCGGAACGGGGCGTCGGGCTGAAGCCGGTCTACGGGCACGGGGAGGGTCGATAGGCGGCTTCGACCGCCTCAAACATCGCCATGTCTTCATCGACTCTACCTCGAATTGGCGTAGCGCCTGGAATTGGCGCTGCGAGCAAGGCAACTTCCGAACCCGCGTTCGTGCGCCGGCTTTTGATCGGGATTGCGTTGCTATTCCTGGCGCTTTTTCTCTTTCTTCCCCTCGGAGTAGTCTTTTACACGGCGCTCGGGGATGGAGTCCGCGTCTACCTCCAAACTTTTCGAGACCCTGACACGCTATCCGCGATCCGCCTGACCCTGCTCGCGGCGGGCATCGCCGTGCCGCTGAATATGGTATTCGGCGTCGCGGCGGCGTGGGCCATCGGCAAGTTCGATTTCGTCGGGAAAAGCCTCCTGATCACGCTGATCGACCTGCCGTTTTCGGTGTCGCCGGTGGTCTCGGGATTGATCTACGTACTGCTTTTTGGCCTGCAGGGCTTGCTCGGGCCATGGCTGATCGCGCACGGCATTCGGATTATTTTCGCGGTTCCGGGCATCGTGCTCGCCACGATCTTCGTCACGTTCCCGTTTGTGGCCCGCGAGCTGCTGCCGATGGTGCAGGCGCAGGGAAACGACGAGGAGGAAGCGGCGCTTACGCTGGGCGCGAGCGGCTGGCAGACGTTTTTCCGCGTGACGCTGCCGAATGTGAAGTGGGCGCTCGTCTACGGCGTGATTCTGTGCAACGCGCGCGCGATGGGAGAGTTCGGCGCCGTGTCAGTCGTTTCGGGCCATATTCCCGGGCTCACCGATACGATGCCGCTGCATATCGAAGTGCTCTACAACGATTATCAATTCGTTCCGGCGTTTGCGGTCGCTTCTCTACTCGCGCTGCTCGCGCTGATGACTCTGGTGGTGAGGAGTGCGGTCGAATGGAAATCGCAACAATCGGCAAATCGCCGGGCGAACGAAGAGGAGATGAGCGCGTGAGCATCAGCGTCCGCGGCGTGACGAAGGATTTCGGGCGCTTCAAGGCCTTGAAAAGCGTCGACCTGGAGATTCCAGCCGGCCAGCTGGTAGCGCTGTTGGGACCCTCCGGCTCAGGGAAGACGACGCTGCTGCGGATCATCGCCGGGCTGGAATTCGCGGACTCGGGGACGGTCGAATTCGGCGGCACGGATATTACCGGCCAGACCGCGCGGGAGCGCCACGTGGGCTTCGTATTTCAGCACTACGCGCTTTTCCGCAACATGACCGTGTTCGAGAATATCGCTTTCGGATTGCGCGTGCGGCCGCGGCGTTTCCGTCCGTCGAAACACCAGATTCGCGAGAAGGTCCACGAGCTGCTGCGGCTGATTCAACTGCAGAACCAGGCCGGGCGCTATCCCTCGCAGCTTTCGGGCGGCCAGCGGCAGCGCGTGGCCTTGGCGCGGGCGCTGGCAGTTGAGCCGAGTGTCCTGCTGCTCGATGAGCCATTTGGCGCGCTCGACGCGAAAGTGCGGCAGGAATTGCGCCACTGGCTGCGCCACCTGCATGACGAGGTTCACATCACGAGCGTCTTCGTCACGCACGATCAGGAAGAGGCGCTCGAACTCGCGGATCTGGTCGCGGTGATGAACGAGGGGAGCATCGAGCAAGTGGGAAGCCCCGATGAAGTCTACAATCGCCCGGCCAGCTCGTTTGTCTATAATTTTCTCGGCAACGTGAACCTGTTTCATGGCCGCGTCGACGACGGCAAAACATATTTTCACGACGAGGCCACGGGAAAGCCGATTTTCGTGCGGCCGCATCAGCTCGAGATCACGCGCCAACCCAACGGCGCCAGCCACTTCCGCGCCACCACCAAACACATCAACGCCGCCGGCCCGCTCGTCAAGGTCGAGGCGCTGACGGATTGGGGCGCGACGGTGCGGGTCGAACTATCGCAAGCGCAGTTTCGCGCCCTTCGTCTCGCGAAAGACGAAGTCATATTCATCACGCCCAAAGAAGTCGCGGTATTTGAGAAGGATGAACCCGGCGCGGGTTCATCCGGCGGCGCCGCCGCCCGCTGATTTCGCCTTGGAGTGTGCGGGAAAATCTGGAGCCGAGATCCGGAGGACTGCTGCAACCGGCTTGCCGCGAAAGCGGAAACTCCGGGTTCCGGAGGTTTACTTTGCGTCAACTGCGGCAGATTAATCCGCGTAAGTTACAGAATGTTCAGGCAATATTCCACTATAGGCTTCCCTTTTGAACCTGTTCCAATGCGACCCGTGCGCTCTGGAGGCGGACCAATGAGGTCTTCGAATTACAACTTAGAACGTATTGTATTCGGCTCGATCCTTTGTGTTGCCATGGTGATGAGTTTTGGACCGCTCGTTAGAATGCATGACCCCAATGGCGGCCAAATCGGCGACGCTTTTGACATGCGGGCCAGGCTAGCTCAAATGGAGTCCAATCTTCGCATTATTGCGACCGTGAAGCCTTCTCCCAATGACGGAGCTACGGTCATCGCGGTGGGAGAAACACCCGCGACAGTCGAGCCCGTGGAGATGCCTTTTGGCTTACAGAAGGCATCGCTTGCTCCCTGGTTTGTCTTCGCCGCATTGGCCCTTTGTTCCTTGGCGCTGCTGGATCTTCTTGGCTTTCATAAGGCCTTTGCGGTGTTTAGCCTGGCTGGCGGTTGTTTCGCCGGCATTGCGGTTCTGCACGTGATGCTGATGGGTTCCGAGGTGCAGTTCTGGACTCAGGACTTGATGCTCAGGGATTCACTTGCTTCACCGCAGGATCCCGCGTTGGGCGCGCGGATCCTCATGGCGAATTCGTTTCTGGTAAGTCCAGGGTTTGGATTGTACGCTATGACCGCATGTCTGTTTTTGGTGCCCGTTCTTTCGTCTACCCGCGCCGTTCCCCGGCTGAAAGCTGTTCTGAGACGTGACCCGAGAGTGCGTGTTTCACAGCCCGTTCACATTCGTCCCGTCAATTCGCTATCCCCCGAGGAGACTTGCACCAGCTTGGATCTCTCACGAAGCGGTGTGCTGCTTGAGAGCCCATCGAAGCACTACTACGCCGGCATGGAAGTCTACTTGACCCGCAATAGCCATGCGGGAGGTCCGGCGAACCCCGAAGAACACGGTACCGTGGTGCGGGTACAAAAGACGGAGAACGGCGGAAGCCGCATCGCGATACACATCATTCCGGACGCTTAGCAGAAGGTTGGAAGCTGGAGCCGAGGCCCGGACTTGAACCGGGGACCTGCCGATTCCACCGGAAAGGCTATGTTGTTGGATTCACGCGTCTTTTACCTCACCATACCTAACGGTTTTACGTGGTATTTGCGCGGTTCTGTTCAGAATTTGTTCACAATTGTTTGGGATGAAACCCTGGGGTAACCCCTATGCTGTCACAAATTCTTGGGCACTGCCTCCGTTCATACAAACAAGCATTCACCCATGTCTTAGCCACGGATTTGAAAGATGCTGAAGATCGCGTGTGCTGCCGCTCGTCGGAGACGTCAAGAGGGTATTGCGCCTTCAATTTCGGCCTGGATTCGTAGATAACTTTGACTTTCGCCCACCCTGCGGTGTCTGGCATCCTTAGCGGTTTCCGGGTCGGCAAAGACCGGCACACCATCGTGCCGAAAGCTACATGGACCTGATCCACACAATCACTTCTTTGAAATAGGCGCCCAGAGCACTGCCCGCCACCAGGGTCACAACCCAGATGAATAGCGAAACGGTCCGTCGAAGTCCCTTTCCTTTATTCGACTGCGCGATGAGCTGTTGACGAAGAGCATCCTCCATCTCTCGCCGCATGGCTGCGAATTGCTCCTTGCTTATTGCTGCCTTAGCCTGATACTTCGAAATCTGCGTGCAGCTTTCGAAGCATTGAAGACGAGTGTCCCAATCCCAGGATGTCTTGCATCCGCAGATCATACTTGAATCTTCCGAGCGCGCCTCGGATTCCAAGGAGTCGAGACCGTCTCGCTCCAACTCCCCTCGTCCTGTTCCGTGTCCAGCCTCTGAAATCGCACTCTGCTGGTAGGGAAATGTGTCACTTTCGACGCCATCAGTTGCACCGCCTATTCATCCGTTCACAGGCAAACTGTTTCGATAATCGCTTAGATCCCTGTGCTGGCATCTCGATCAAGGCTTGTTCATCGCCTGGGAAATCGCTCAACCAGGAAAGAAGATTGAGAGGCCCGAGGGGGGCAGGACTATATACCAGTACATATATTTCGCATAAAGTGCGAACTGCATGTGTACTCATATAGCCATGCAACAGGCCATCGATTCATTGCCAGCCAATCGCGCTCGACTCGCCATGGTGCTCAGGGCCGCCAAAGACGTCGTTTCCGTCGAAATTGCGTCTCAGTCGCTCGGTGTCGAACGACGCGCAGCGGCCAAGCTTCTCTCGCGGTGGAAGCAACAAGGTTGGCTCAGACGGATCGGACACGGACTGTATGTTCCCGTTCCTCTGGACTTGGCCGGCAGTGAACAGGTGCTCCCCGACCCATGGGTTCTCGTCCCAGCACTTTTCGGCCCGTGTTATATCGGTGGCTGGACCGCGGCCCATCATTGGGAACTGACTGAACAGCTTTTTAACGAGACTCTCGTCTTCACAACGCGGCGCGTCATCGAAAGGCGCGTTGTGGCACAAGGCGCACCTTTCGCGCTGCACCGAGTCAAACCGGCACGGCTCTTTGGGCTGAAGGTTTTATGGCGCGGTTCTGTCAAAGTATCGATTTCGGACCCAGCACGCACACTGATTGACATGCTGGCGTCACCAGACGTCGGCGGCGGCATCGAGCATGCGGCGGACAGCTTGGCAGCGTATGTCCGTACTAAGAATGCAGATCGCGACTTGTTAATTCACTACGGCGAGCAGTTCGATAATGGTGTGATCTTCGAGCGGCTTGGATACCTCGCCGATACCCGGTTGCATGACGACAAACTCGCTGCCGCGTGTCGTTCTCGCCTAACAGAGGGATATGCTCGACTCGATCCTACGCTGCCTTCCAAAAAGCTTGTCACCGCATGGCGCCTGTGGTTGCCATCCACCAAAGAACAGACGGTGGCATGATCGATCGGCGCGAGATCCTGGAGGCCGCATCGTCGTTTTCACTCCTGCCGGGCGTAGTCGAAAAGGACTACGTCCTTGGTTGGATGCTCGCCGGCATCTATCACATGAAGATCTCGCCGAGAGTTGGATCTTCAAAGGCGGAACCTGCCTAAAAAATGCTATTTCGAGACGTATTGCTTTTCTGAAGACCTGGACTTTACCCTACGCGAAGAAGAACACCTCGACGAAGAACTTCTGCGAACAGTCTTTCACGAAGTTGTTGCGTGGGTCGCTGAACAGTCGGGCCTCAATCTTCCCGCCGACCAGCTCGAATTCGATATCTACGAAAACACTCGCGGACGCCGCAATTGCCAAGGCAAGATCGCCTACCGCGGGCCTGTGTCTCCGACTTCCGGCGGTTGGCCAAAAGTCAAGCTCGACCTGACAGCCGATGAAAGACTGGTCCTTCCTTCCGTGCGGCGCGAGGTCTTTCATCCGTACAGCGACCGCCCCGAAGGAGGTATTTGGGCGAACTGCTATGCCTACGAAGAAGCGTTCGGGGAAAAACTGCGAGCGCTTGGAGAGCGGACGCGGCCCCGCGACCTGTACGATGTCGTCAACCTCTACCGCCACACGGACACCCGTCCCAGCGCCGCCGTGCTGCTCAATGTTCTTCGGCAGAAGTGTGATTACAAAGCTCTCGCCATTCCCACGTTCGAGTCTCTCGCGCCCTACCGCGAAGCTCTCGAAGGAATGTGGTCCGACATGTTGGCGCATCAGCTTCCCGTTCTCCCACCGCTCAGTGATTTCTGGGACGCGTTGCCCGAGATTTTCCGATGGATGACCGGCGCTGCTCCCGCTCCGCAACGCGCGCTCATCCAACGTGGCGCCGGCGAAGTGTCTGTGCAAACGCGCGTTTTGCCGACGCATATCCCTCTTCGGTCTCGCTCGGATCTCGAGATTATCCGATTCGCCGCGGCCAACTATCTCTGTGTCGATCTTACTTATGACGGTAGTGTTCGCCGCATCGAGCCGTACTCGTTGCGGCAGACGGCCGAAGGAAATTACATCCTCGGCGCTATCCGCAGTGATTCCGGGGAATACCGCTCTTATCGCGTCGACCGCATACAGCGGGCAGCCGTGACTTCCCAGGTGTTCTCACCGCGCTATGATGTCGAGCTCACCTCAACCGGCCCACTTACGGTCGCGCCTTCCCCGGCCACGCCGCAGATGCCCCGCCTGCGAACTGCACGGAGAGCCCGACAGGTAGGCCCAACCTACCTGTACCGATGTACCGCCTGCGGAAGAACGTTCAACAAGAAACGGATGGATCCTTCGCTCAACCCGCACAAGAACCGCCGCGGGTCGCCGTGCTACGGAAGGTATGGTGCATATGTGCGCACGGAGTACTAGGCCGCGGTAGAAGAGTTGACGCGCCTGCTTGGGAGGCAGGCGTTCCCATTTGATGACCGCGGCCTTCGTCAAAGGCCGTGCCATAGCGTCCCCAATTCTCTGCGCGGGTGGGAATCGAACCAAACCCCGTCGTTGATGAGATGTAAGTTACTGACTGGGCCGCACCACTCGGAAATATTGTCACATTGTCCCGGGCGTGTTCTTCTCGGTTCTCGCCGAATGGCCAATCTCCCGTCGGGGTAAGAAAGAACACTTGGGCCACAACAGTAGGTCCAAGGGATCATCACAGATCCACGCGCATGAAGCTGTCGAACTTATTTCTTGACAATCGGGATGGCCACTAGTACAAGCCGTCTCATGTTGATCGAGTGGTGGGGCCCCGGGTTTCCGTTTTAGAGTTCTCTGCAAGATCGGTCGAAGATTACGATGGGGGCGGCCATGAGGTTTTTATTGTCGATAATTAATCGATGGTTTGTAACGGTCGGACTGCTTTTCCTTTTCCTCAGCACGCCATTGCTAGCCCAAGTTCCCACGGGAACGATTTTGGGAGACGTAAAAGACGCTAGTGGGGCAGCGATACCAAACGCGACCGTGACATTACAAAACTCGGAAACAGGCTACACCCGAAAGTCCACGACTGGCAGTGATGGGTCGTATCGGTTTTCGGCATCGGCTGTGGGTAACTACAGTATCCAGGTAGAAGCAGCGGGGTTCAAGTCGGTGACGCGACAGGGACTGACGCTGAACGAGGAGCCACCGGCGGTGGTGAACTTCACACTTGAGGTGGGGTCGGCACAGCAACGTATTGTGGTTACCGCCGAAGCTCTGCAGGTAAACACTATCACCAGTTCGCTGAACCACTTGGTGAATCCCGAGCAAATCGCCGATCTGCCGTTGAATGGTCGTAATTTCGTCGACCTGGCTCTGCTGCAGCCGGGAGTCACCCAGTTCGCGAACAACAATTTCGGCACCAATGCCCTTTTCGGAGAATTCTACAGCAGCAACGGCGCCCCGATCCGGTCTAACATGTACACGCTCGATGGCGCAATCATGGGAAACGTTGAGGGTGCGACCGCTTCATCGATCTCCGGACTCTCGCTCGGCGTGGATGCCATTCGCGAGTACCAAGTTATGACTAATACGTACCCCGCGGAGTATGGGTTGACGATGGGCAGCCAGATGAGGATCGTCACCAAGAGCGGCACGAATCAGTTTCACGGCGAGGCGTTCGATTATTTGCGGAACAGCGTCTTGAATTCTCGCAACTACTTCGATTTTTTGTACACGCTACCGTCCACGTCGCCGGGAGGTGGTCGCCGTATCGCTCCATTCCGAAGAAATCAGTTTGGGGGGACTCTTGGCGGCCCGATAAAAAAGGGCAAGACCTTCTTTTTTGGTGACTACGAGGGTTTTCGAGAAGTGCTGGACAACCCGCCCGATGTTGGCGTAACGCCTACTATTCCGGCCGCGTGTCACACTCCGGTGGTTGGCGGAGTCCAAACTGTCGATAATGCTTGCGATTCAAAGCTGGCACCCGGCGCGACCGAAAACGTGGCTCCGGTGATGCAACCGCTCTTGGCGCTGTGGCCAAGTCCGAATCTTCCCAACAATCAGTTTACCTACCTGAGCACAGCGACGACCAAAGAGGATTATGGGCAGGGGCGCATCGACCACAACATATCGAGCGCGGACACCCTGTTTGGCATATACACCATCGACAATGCGAACGAGGTTTATCCCAAAATATTTCCCCAATTTGATTTCGGTCTTGTCGAACGACAACAGTATTTCACGCTCGCTGAAAATCACATTTTCTCGCCGACGCTGTTGAACTCTTTCCACTTCTCCTACAGCCGGTCTCATGTTGACGACGCGACGCCATCTTCTTCGAACCCGACGAAATTGATTGGGCCCGATTATTCGTGCGTTACCGGGGTGCCGATGTGTGGCATAAACATTACTTCGATCGCAAACTTTAGCGATACCTCCGTCACCGCGATAAACAACACGCAAAACATCTTCAGCTTCGGGGACGACCTCTACTGGACCAAAGGGAAACACGCGTTGAAGTTTGGGACTCTGATTAATTACTACCAGCAGTACGCCGACAACTCGATCGGGCCGAAGGGCGCCCTAACCTTCACCTCGCTTCGGTCATTCCTGTTGGGGCAGTATCGCAACTACACCGTTCCCGCTCCGGGAAGTGATGCAGGAAAGTTCATGTTATTCGATACGTTGGGATTTTACGTCCAGGACGATTATCGCGTGCTGCCGCGATTGACGTTGAATCTCGGCTTGCGATATGAATTCAGTACGCAGCCGACTGAAAGGAGAGGGCGGCAATCGTATTTTGCTGACCCTCCTTACAGCGACAACTATACACTAGGGACCATTGTGGGTAATCCGACGTTTCGCGACGCGAGCCCCCGTGTGGGATTTGCCTGGGACGTATTCGGTAATGGCAAGACGGCGGTGAGAGGCGGCTTTGCAGTTCTTTATGATATTGCCAACATGGGCGGGGTATTTGCGTTGGAGGGATTGGGGATGCCGCCTTTTGTCAACTCCTTCACGGTCACCAACTCGAAGTCAAGCCCCGCAACGCTCGTACTCCCACTTCCCATCCCGAGCGTTTCGGGGAACCCACTTCAAGGATCATCGCCAGTGAGCGTTGACCGGAACTACGATACGCCTCACATCTTGGATTTTAATTTGGATGTTCAGCATCAACTACCATTTGGCATCGCGCTAAGTGTGGCGTACGCGGCCTCTCGCGGGTTAAATCTCTGGCAGCCTGGGAATGAGGCAAACCCATTCTGTCCCACGTCGAATGCATTCGTGCCGCAGGGCTGCGCGGGCATTACAACGGTTGTTCCCAACTTGGGTCAATTCGGGAGCCCCGTCTGGGCGAATGCGAGTGCGCCGAGGCTGAATCCCTTTTATTCCAACTTTGCGCTGTACCAGACGGCCGGAGTGTCTTGGTACAACGCTTTGCAGGTTAATGTCACAAAGCGAGTAGGCCATGGATTGGAATTCCAGAGTGCCTACACGTACAGCAAATTACTCGACGATACGGAGGGGATTTCAAATTCGGATACAAGTGGCAGCCAAACGGGCCTGGATACGAATCCATTCAATAGGTTGTTCGACTGGGGTCCGTCCAATTTTGACGTGAGACACAATTGGCGATTCAATCTTCTGTATCATTTCCCGCATATCGGTGCGCAGGGATTCGTTGGTAAGCTTGCGAACGGATGGTGGATGGCGACCATCGCCGCCGTCCAGACCGGCCAGCCGTTCTCGCCTTTGCTAGGCGCCGACCGCGCGCAAAGCGGCCAGGCGGGCACGAGGGGAGGATTTGAACGAATGGATTACGTTACCAGCGCCAACATAGCCGCTGTTACGGCCGAGGCGGTGGCGGCGGGTTTGACGACTTGTCCCCCAAACTCCTTCCCAACTTGTATTCCCTATAACCCTGTGGTTTACAACCCGAAGACGGTGATCATCGGCAGTCCAATCGAGTGGTTCAACGCCAACATGTTTACGCTGCAACCGGTCGGTACTTTAGGAGATGTAGGCAGGAACACTCTGACCGGGCCGGGGCTAGCGAATTGGGATTTTTCGCTAAACAAAGATACGAAAGTAGGCTTCCTCGGCGAGGCGGGAGAAGTACAGTTCCGCGCGGAAATTTTCAATATCTTGAACCATACGAATTTTGGGCCAGCGCAAAATGGCGGAATCTTCGGTGGAAGCGTGGGGGACACGGTGGAAGCGCCTGCCTTCCCCACCGGCCCTATCAACACCGCCACGCCCGCGCGGCAAATTCAGTTTTCCTTAAAGGTTCTGTTCTGAGGATGGCCGGTCGGGGCAAGCGACCTGCAAATATCGTAAGTATCGCGTTGATGCGGAGCAGCGTAGAACCAAAACGAGCAGGGGACCGGTGAGTTTCATAGATCGCGGGAGACACGGCCACGCCCTTCGCACGTCACGAGTCGAAGTCGGCGCCCCAAACATCTGCTGCGCGCCTCGCCGGAAATTTCTAGCCGAACTTGTAGTCCTTGCCGCAGGCACGCTTGTTCCTTTGAGGCGATTAGCGGGGCAAGCACAGGCGTCGGCACCCCCTTATCCCGGCTGGATCGACGTCCACCATCATTTTGCTCCCCCTATGTATACACAGGTGTTGAGAGATAAGAAGATCCTCCCCGCACCCCTGGTCGGTTGGTCTGCGGAGAAAACGATCGAGGACATGGACCAGGGTGGCGTGACGGCCGCTATGAATTCCATCGTTGTGCCCGGCGTGTGGTTCGGGGATGCGGCCGAAGCGAGGAATTTGGCTCGCGAGAGCAACGAATATGCGGCGAAATTGGTGTCCGATTATCCAAAGCGTTTCGGCAATTTTGCCACGCTGACGCTTCCCGATATCGATGGCAGCCTTCGAGAAATCGAATACTCTCTCGACGTGCTCAAGGCGGATGGCATTCAGCTCTGGACGAGCTACGGTGAGAAGTGGCTGGGGAACCCATTCTTCGCGCCAGTGTTCGAAGAACTCAACCGACGTAAGGCCGTGGTGTTCGTCCATCCCGTCGAGAACGGATGTTGCACGAATTTTCCTCGCGAATTTCGGGCGGCCATCGAGTACGGGACCGACACGACCCGTGCCATCGTGCGCATGGTATATACAGGCGCGTCCAGGCGCTATCCCGACATGCGTATGATTTTTTCGCATGCCGGAGGAACCCTGCCGTTCCTGATCGGGCGCTTTGTCCGCCCTGTTCCTCGCGCCGGGGAGGGACGTGAATACCAACCACTGCCTGATTTCCAGGCGGAGGTCAGCAGGTTTTATTACGACACAGCCCAAACATATAACCCGGTCCCTATGGAGGCTCTTCGCCATGTCGTGCCGGTTTCTCAAATCGTGTTTGGAACGGATTACCCGTATCGTTCTTCGCTCGAATGCACAAAAGGTCTCGTCGCAGCGAATGTGTTCGATGCCAAAGAGCTCCAGGCGGTCGAGAGTGGCAATGCTCTCGATCTTTTCCCGCGGTTGAGAAAAACATAGAGTAATTGAAGAAAGGCCGACGGCTTAAAACGGAATCGTTGGGCGCAAGTTGGCCCGTGGGAGAATTTGCAGAAACGGAAGGAGGTCATCAGGTGAGGAGAGCCGGGATTTATTTGGGAGTACTCGTTGCGGTGCTCGCGATTTCTCCGATGCTAGGAGCCCAAGTCAGCCAGAAGGCCGAGGAGGAGGCGGTGCCGGACAGCAACAAGCCATTTAACCCGCGAGATTTGTCGGGCGTTTGGCGAGGCGCCGGGGCCACTGAGAAACATGTGGTTCCGTTCCACAGCTCGCTACCGGAGCCTCCGCTGACTGCTTGGGGCAAGCAACACCTCCTGCCGGGAGGAATCACGCACGGGAGTCACCCGGTGCCGAGTGGGGGATTCCCCGGGCAGAACTGTGACCCGATTGCCGCACCAGCGCAGTTTTCATACCTTCGCTTCTACCCCATGGAAATCATCCAGCTTCCAGGCCGAATCCACGAGGATTTCGAAGATCATCGCGAGTGGCGTGATATTTGGATCGGCGAGCAGCACCCCAAAAATGTGTGGCCCACCTACATGGGAGACTCGGTAGGCACGTGGGAGGGAAACACACTGGTTGTCGATACGATTGGCTTCAACGGCAAAGACTTCATAACCGAGGACATCGATCATCTGATGAGTGACCAGTTTCATCTTGTGGAGCGATACAGACGTGTTAGTTACAACACGCTGTTAGTTGATATGACCCTCAGCGACCCAAAATTCTGGGGCGATCAGTCGTGGACCGGGTGGACACAAACGTTGAAACTCCAAAACGACCGTTTGGAAGAGTGGATCTGTGTCCCCGAGGTCGATGCGCTCTACAACAAGAAAGTGATGAAGCCTGCATACGGTTCCAAGGGCCTCGAAGAGCCCAACAGCGCCCCTAAGAAGTAGCGCCTAGATGCCGATTGCCAAAGTGGGAACGATCGCGCCCGCGAGAGCGCTATGATCGCGTGTATGCGAGTTCACGAGAAACCTCAAAAACTTTTGCTGACCTCGGTGGCACGCACTCCGTGGCAGATCTTTGAGAGCATTGGGCGGTTCAGAGCGTTCTTTGGGAGTTTTTCGAGACGCAGAAGTAAACGACTGAGAGCCTCTCGTCGAATGGCCGACGCCAACAAACTCTAGGAACGAACCATGACTGCGCCCCAGCCAGTATGGATCTCAGAAGCGGATGTAGTAGCTGTGATGGACATGCCCGCAGCCATCGCGGCCTTGGAGAGAGGCCTTTTGCTCGAGGCGCGGGGCGAAGCGAAAAACATGCTGAAAACCCATGTGACCTGGGATGAGACTGCAACGCTCCACGCCATCGGCGCAGTTTTTCCGAAAATCGGCCTGGCGGGCACGAAGACGTGGGCTCACACAAAGGCAGGGGCAACGCCGCTATTGATACTGTTCGACAGTCATGACGGTTCGCTAAAGGCGATCGTCGAAGCGTTTGCCCTAGGGCAGATGCGCACTGCCAGTGCATCTGGCGTTGCCACCGAGCGGCTGGCCGCCAAGGACGCCAACACGTTTGCCATTCTTGGCACGGGCAAACAAGCGATCGCTCAGGTGGAGGCCGTTCTGTCAGTCCGCCCCATTCGCCGTGTCTTTGTGTACAGTCGCAATGTAGAGCGCCGCAGACAATTTGCCTCCCAGGTTCAAGATCGATTCCACCTGGAGACGATGGCAGCAGAAAGTGTGGAGGAAGCTGTCCGGCATGCCAACATCATTACCGTGGTGACGCGCTCGACCGAACCGATTCTGTTTGCTCGCATGGTTGCTCCTGGCACGCACATCAACGCCGTCGGCGCCATTGTGCCGGAGCGTGCCGAACTGGCCGCCGACGTGATGGCCAGGGCCAGTGTGGTTGTTGCAGATAGTGTCCCCCAAGCTCGCAAGCTTTCCCGAGAAATGATGGATTTCTATGGCAACGATGAAAGCAGGTGGGCCTCGGTCGAGCCATTGTCGAAATTGGTCCAATCCGGTAAAGCACGCTCCCGAGAGTTCGATGTTACGATCTTCAAGTCGTTGGGGATGGGCATTTCGGACTTGTCGCTCGCTACCGAGGTCTATGAGAAAGCGGCTCAATCCGGGAGAGGACGATCATTCGCGCAGCCCCAAAGATCGCTTCCAGTGTGAGAAGTTGCGGTCAAGCAGAGGAGGACGAACACATGCCAACGAGAGAGTATGAATTCATCGATTGCGCTCAGGCTCGCTCCGCACGTTCAAAGCGGATACGGCCACTGGTCATTCCGAAGGCGGCCATCGATCTGGAGATCCAGCGCTTAGCGAATTTAGCCGCCAGCCAGCATGGACGTGCTTCGTACGTGTCCAATCCACTTTCCGGACCGGGAAACGGGCTGACGCCCGGAATCGCGGTGTCCGTTTGCGTGCTAAAGCCGGGAGAACACACGGCGCCCCGGCGCCAAAACGCAGCGCTGGTGAACTTTTGCATCGGAGGTGCGGGTTATGCGGTCACCGACGGCGAGCGCATCAATTTTGAGAAGTACGATGTCTGGACGACCACGCCATGGTCTGTCTATGAGTGCTATAACAACACCGACGAATTGCAGGTTTGCTTTACGTACAGCAATTCACCCCTACTCGAAAAACTGGGTGTTTATGTCGTCGATGATTCGCCCGAATCGTCGGGAACGCGTGAAGTAGCCCACGAGCAAACTACGAAGGAAACTCGCAGCAGTCCTTTCGGAACAATTGCGCTGGGTGACAGCGGTGCCTACCTGATGCCTTATGAAAAGCTCATCAATCCTCCCAACATTTCGATGCGGTCTCTCCATTGGCCCTGGAAGAAGGTAAAAGAGGAGTTGGACAAACTTCGTGCGCTAGGCAACCAATATGTCGGCCGACGATTATATCTCATGTACGATCCGGCGACGGGACGCACCAACGGCACTACAAATAGCTTTTTTGCCACGATCACAATCCGACCTCGCGACATCGTCGACAAGCCGCACCGTCATGTCTCCGCAGCCATCAATTACTACTTTGCTGGCAAGGGCTACAGCATGGTGGAAGGCAAACGCTATGAGTGGGGTGCTGGGGATTTGATGTTGAGCGCTCCTGGGTGGGCGGTACACAACCATGCGGCGAAAGATGAGGACGTGTACGAACTTACGGTACAGGACCAACCCATGCATATCGCCCTTGGTTCCCTGCTGTGGCAGGAGGATTTACGAGCAAAGCCCAGGTTGCTGGGCATCGAGAGTGGATTCGATACCAACCGCGCCCAAGCAGCCGAGAGGGTCAGTCGCTGACATGATGCATCTCGATGCGGGCTTCCTGCGCGGTTCTTATCCGCCGGTGATCACGCCATTCCGCCGTGGGCGAGTTGATTTGGACACCTTTGCGGCGCTTTTGGATCGTCAAGTGCAAGGTGGCTCGCACGGGATTGTTGTCACGGGCACAACGGGTGAGCCGAGCAGCCTCACGATCGGAGAACGCTGTGAGTTGTTCCAGACCGCAGTAGGCACACTGAACAAAAGGCTTCCGGTCGTAGCAGCGACCGGCTCGCAATCGTTGGCTGAGACGCTCGAACTGACGAACCGGGCTGAAAAGTTGGGAGCAGACGCGGTACTGGTCGTCACCCCCTACTATATTCGACCGCCGCAACGTGGACTGATTCGATACTTTGTCACGGTGGCGAAGAGCACCAGTTTGCCTGTGCTCATATATCACATCCCCGGGCGCGCGTGTGTCACCCTCACGGCTGATACGATTCGGCGGATTGCGGAACAGGCCCCCAATGTGGTCGGACTAAAACATGCCGCCAATGACCTGGAACTTGTGAGCGATTTGCTGATCAATCTCGGCCAGGAGTTTCGCATCTTCTGCGGTTTAGAGGCTCTGAGTTTCCCGATGATGGCCATCGGTGCTGCTGGCACTATGAACGCCGTTGCAAACCTGGATCCTGAGCGCGTGGCGGCCATATGCAACGCGGTGATGGACGGTGATCTGGTGAGAGGTCGCAGGATGCACTTGGAACTATTTGGCCTAAACCAGGCAATTTTTCGCGACACGAATCCGATACCCTTGAAGTACATGATGGCGCGGGTTGGACTATTGGATTCGCCGGAGGTCCGGCCACCTCTGGATCTTCTCGGAGAACAAGAAGGTTCGGAGTTGGATGTGGTGCTCCGGCAGGCCGGTCTGCTGCGTTAGAGACGTAGAAGGGATGATCGCCGGAAACCTTAAGAGCGCGGCTCGATGGGTGAGCGCTCGTTTGTCGGTGGTGATAGCAACTCACAGAGATGGCCTCCCTCGGTTTCGTTAAGATGCCTGGAAGGTCTTCCTATTGAGTCAACTGCGAGGTCTCGGGATGCATGCGTTGTACGAATTTTGTCAGTGGCTCAACAACTCATCGCTCGGCATGTCGGTGCATAATTCAGTCTGGCAATTCCCAGTAATTGAAACGATTCACCTTTTCGGACTCATTCTGCTGGTGGGGTCTACGTCGATCCTCGACCTCCGCATGCTCGGTGTGGCATTCAGGGAAGGCAAGGTATCGACACTGGCGCACCGCTGTCTGCCATGGACGTGGGCGGGATTCGGCGTGCAAGTGGTGACTGGGTTTCTTCTCTTCTCCTCCGAGGCGGTGAGGATGTACGGCGATGTAGCCTTCCAGTTGAAGATGCTCATGATCGCACTGGCCGGAGTGAACGCGCTTGTGTTTCACGTCCTTGCTTACAGAAGCGTGGGGAAATGGGAGAACGACCCTGTGGCACCCCTATCGGCTCGATTAGCGGGCACGTTCTCGATCTTGTTGTGGTTCGGCATCGTGGCCGCAGGACGCTGGATCGCCTACACCTAGGTGAAACAGCGGAATAAGGCACCAGCACGAAACGAGAATTCCTGGATAGCTGCGCCGTTAACTGGCCAGGCCAGCAGGCGTGGCGGCAGCTTGCGAAAACATAGGTGGTAAGGAGGCCCGAGGGATGACCCCGGCGTACCATTTCTTTGATTGGCTCTCACAAACCTACATCGGCACGCAGATGCGTACCGGGGAATACGAGTTTCCAACGGTGGAAGCCCTTCACGTCATGGGGAGCGTCGTGGTGGTGACGGCTACAGCGATCCTCAGTTTGCGACTCACGGGACGGTTCTTACGGGACGTGCCGACTTCCAAAATCGTAAGCGAGACTCTGCCATGGGCTTGGTTTGGCTTTGCCGTTCAAGTGCTAACAGGACTTCTGCTGTTCATGTCCGAGGCCACACTTGCGTATGTCAATCTCCTCTTTCAAATTAAAATGGGGTTGATTCTTTTGGCGGGAATACTCGCCCTCGTCTTTCACCGAACGGTTTATCGTCGGATCAAGACGTGGGATCTAGGGAATCCGCCGTTTTGGGCCAAGTTCGTCGGCTATAGTTCAATCGTAATATGGTTTTCCGTCGTAGCGGTGGGGCGATGGCTGAATAGCTCGATCACCAATTCACCACCTATACTGCCAAGATAGTTGGGGCGGGACAGCTGCGCGAGGTTCCGAATTTACACGCTCAGTCAATCGGAGGACGAGCCGCAGCCTACGGCGACGGCAGCGATGCGCTGCGGATTTTCTGGCAGTCGGTTGCCACGCCAAACTACGTGCAAGTCGGGCCGCACGATCAGCAAATCACAGCCATAAAGGTCGCGCGTTGCTTCACTCTCGACCGCCAACGCGTCAAGAGGTGCGCGCAGCGCTCGAAACGAGCGATGCAAGTCTGTAGTGTGCGATCGAGCCTTTCCGAGCTGAAGCAACGTGTAGCCTGGGCCCAGGTGGTCTTGTAACGGGGTCCCGTCGTCCAGCCAAACATGAGGCAAGCGGGCTCCCGGCCATGTCGTAGGAACATATTCCGGACCATTGGGATCCGGACCGTCGCCGGCTTCCTGGCAGATTACAGGAGAATTTACGTAGCGATAGCCGGCCTCGATTCCCAGGATTTCGGTCACCTTGCGCTGTTCGACGTCGAAGCGCCGTGCCATTTCTGCCTGCGCTGCTACGCCCTCCGGCGTGTTGTCGCCGACGCTCGGGCAATAAGCTGCCCGCCACCGAAGCCGCCCGTCCATGGCGGAACGCGACACGTTCAGATTGCGAAGCGCGACGGGGCGTCGTTCGGCTTCATAGGAAGGCAATAAGTGCGGCCCGCCCCATCCGGCTAACGTGGCCCACAGTTTCCATGCCAGATCGGTTATGTCACCCACACCGGTGTTCATGCCCAAGCCTCCTGTGGGGATCATCAGGTGGGCGGCGTCACCGGCGATAAACACGCGACCCTGGCTGTACCGCTCCGCGCACAGGAGGTGCTGGGTCCATTCGTTCACGGAAAGTGTTTGAAAGGGAATGGGCAAGGCTAGTGATCTTCGAAAGATGTCCATCATTTCGCCGTCAGTCGCGGCAGCCGCGTGCAGAGTCCAGTGCCGTGTACTATCCTGCAGGATGATGAAGGGGAAGAGCGGCCCCGCGGCGATGTGGTAGTGACGCCCTTTCCCCATGGGAATTCGTTCGTAAAGATCCTCACAGTAGAAAAGAGCCTGGCGCAGTTTTCGTATGTCTCCCTCACCCTGGAGTTGGATGCCGAGTTGGCGGCGCACCGTGCTCGAAGCGCCGTCGCAACCGACCAGATAAGCAGCCTGAACCGTTTCGTCAGCACCGCGCGAGTTTCGCACGGTAGCGGACACGAAGATTGGATTTTGGGTGAAGGCGATCAATTCGCAGCCGAAACGTACGCTGACCCTGGGTAGGCTCTCCGCGAGGGACCGCAAGAGCGGTTCCAACGTGTATTGAGAGATGACTTGAGAAGGCTCCAGCGGCTGTCCGTTGTTGTTGGAGGCAATTTCTGCCTGGGCCTTTGCAACCGAGGGGTACGGCAAGTGTGCGATCGGCGGATCGGCCAGCGAAGTTGCCAAGAAAACATCCATGGGCGCACCCCGTCGCAATCCCGCGTTGCGGACTTTTTCGGCAACCCCCAGGCGGCGGTAGATTTCCATGGTGCGGGCGTTGCACCGCTCCATTTTGGGAAGCTGAATGGGGGACTCATTGCGCTCGAAAAGGATGCAGCGCACGCCTCTGCGGCCCAGATCGATTGCCAGGGTCAGTCCCACCGGCCCCGCGCCGACGATAATCACCTGAGTTTCCAGCACGACGTGCCTCGAAGGTCGCAACCTAGATGAAATGCGTTTTCTTGGCCAGCGAAGGCGAAATTGCCAAAACCAGTAATGCTTGTCGTGTGAGTCGAAATTGCCCAAGCGGGAGATGCTTCAGCAGCACCCGAGTTTTCACACCGCGAAGAACTCGCCGACCTCTCGCGGAAATAATTCCTCGATCTCTACCTTGCGGTCCGTCGTCCCCTGCTCATGAGAGTACTGTAGGAAGGCCTCCAGTGTCTTGCGATTCGGTTCAATTCCGTAGGGCCATGGGTCAGGCCCGAAGATGGCCCGCGCCCGCTCAAAGGCATCGTGGGCCCAGGCAAAGGGGAGTCGGGCTGTGGCGGAATCGGCGAGAGCGGCCAAGCTGTTCTTCTTCGCTTGCTCGAAAGCAGAGAATAGATTCGTGGCGACCCAGGGGTGCTGTTTGAGTACAGCAGACTTGATGACAATCGCGTGCATGATAGGGAAAACACCGGTTTCGCGGTAATACGATTCCTCCAGCTCGCGATAATTCGGCCATAATCGAACCATGCGAGGATCCCCCGCCAAGAATGCCGCAGGTGGGCGCGCCGATATGGCGGCGTCCAGATCCCCCGCCAGCAACAGGTCGTTTAGAGTGCGATTCGGCATGCGGTCGAGGGCTACGCCGTCGGGCAGAAACAGGCGAACCTTCTCTATCCGTCCGGGTTCATTTACACCTGCTTGCACCCAGCGAATATCGCGGAGTGCTACTTCACACTGGTGTTGGAGGTAGGCGCGTGCATAGACGCCGGCCGTCTGCGACCACTCCGGAATGCCGACACGCTTTCCGGCCAGCTCACTCGGTTTCGTAATGTTAGCCCGGTTCGAGACATACACGGCCGACTGGCGAAACATGCGAGAGGGAAACACGGGGATGGCGCGAAATTGCGAGCGCGCGGCGCCGACCAAAGACACGTACTTCGCCATAGAAATTTCGCTGACGTCCCATTCACCGTGGAGAATCTGGCGGAAGAAGATCTCTTCGACCGGAAGTTCGCTCACCAACAAGCGCACGCCTTCGACACGAACCCTCCCCTCGAGCAAATCGCGCACGTGATCGTAATAACTGAGAGCCAGAGACAGCGGCACATCCGCCACCGAGCGCCTCCGTACAGCCATCGCACATCTAAGTGAGTCCGATCTTGCTTCGCCCGCTGTGTTTCTGACATGCAGCGGCGCCAAGAGATCAGCGGTATTGCCTGCGCTTGCTGCTGGGCAAGCCATTCCTGACGGCCGTCTGCGAGTAGGGAACGAACTTCACGCCGGCGCGTCGGCACCAATATTCCCAGGCTCGATCGAAGCCCTGACCCGGTTTACCCTGGGTCAGTCGCGACTTCATTTTTTCGATTTCACCCGCTGTGAGGAACCTGACCTCACCGAGGCAGCCGGCCTTCAACTGCACATCGGCATTTGCTACGAGATAGTATGCCGTGAACACCGCCTCCCGGATCGATTTGCCCACCACCGTGCAGCCGTGTCCACGCATGAGTGAGCAAGTTCCGTCGCCGAGTGTCCGAGCCAGATCCCGCCCCATGGCAACATTGGAAACCAGTAGGTCGGTATCGCCAAAGCTTCGCTGAGCGTCCCAGACGGGAACTTCGCCTCCGATCGTCGCTGCGATGTGCAGCAGCGGCCGCAGCTTCGTTTCCGTGACCGAGAAGCAGATCAGACTGGGGCTGTGGCTGTGCACAACCGATTGGACGTCGGGCCGCGCTTCGTACACGCCCGCATGTATAAATCGCTCGAGGTATCCTTTCCCTTCACTGTTCCCGCCCGAACCAACGGGCACCCCATCGAATGTGAACTCCATGATGTCTCGGGCCTCAACTAATTCGGGAGACTTCGCTCGCGACAACAGAAAGCGGTCCGGTGTCCTGGGGTGCCGGGCGCTGACATGGCCAAAGGCATCTACAACTTCCTCGGCAGCCAGAATACGGTTGGCCGCAACCAAGTCTTCAACGACCGCGTTGTAGTCACTCATCGTTTCCTAGCCCTGTTGTTCGCAGGCGCTAAACGCCCCTTCCCGCGGAGGATATGACACCTGCCGGAAAAGTCCAAGTGTTCTTGTATCTCAAAGGCGAAATGCGCCTGACTCGACAGTGCGGCCGTTGTAAACTTGCGGCGTTTTGTTCAACCGAACTGGAGAACCTCGATGAGCCGACTGCCTCTTACACTGGCGATGAGCTATTACGACCACGTGGCCGATCTGACGAGCGGGCGCGTCCCAGTCGAAGGAATCGACTTAACCAGTCTGACCCTGCAGATCGAAGAGATCTTCTTCCGGTTTTTGAGTTTTCGGGAATTTGATGTGTCCGAAATCTCGCTCGCGAAGTATACCTCGCTCGTTTCGCAGGGAGACGAATCGCTCACGGCCATACCTGTGTTCCCTATGCGCATCGCCCGTCATTCATCGATCTACGTGCGCCGCGGTGGCCCCGTGAAGGAGCCGGCCGACTTAAAGGGGCGCCGGGTGGGCGTGCCCGAATGGGCTCAAACAGCTGCGGTTTTTTCCCGCGGACTCCTCGTTCACCAGTATGGCCTGGAACTTGCATCCATCGAATGGCTCCAGGCAGGAGTCAACCAGTCTGGACGCCATGAGCACGTTCGGCTATCCCTTCCCGCGGGAATCAGATTAACCGCGGTTCCGAACAAGACTTTGAGCGCTATGTTGTTGAGCGGCGAAATCGATGCGGCCCTAACCGCGCATGCGCCGGACTGTTTTTTGAGCGGACATCCGAATATCCGACGGCTCTTCGAGGATTTCATGCCCGTCGAAGAACGTTACGTGCAGGAGACCGGCATCTTTCCGATTATGCACACCGTCGCTCTACGCAAGGAATTGGTCGATGAGAATCCTTGGATCGCGATGAATTTGCTCGAAGCGTTCGAGGAATCCAAACGGCGAAGCATCGAACGCGCTTTGTTTGTTGGCTCGTGTTTCCCAATTCCCTGGGGCTACGAACTCGCCAGACGCGCGCAGCAAATCTTCGGAGAGGATTATTGGCCTTACGGAATTGAGGCCAACCGCACGACTTTGAATGCCTTCCTGCAATACGCGTTCGAACAGGGAGTGTGCCACCGGAGACTGCAGCCCGAAGAGCTATTCGCGCCACAGGTTCAGCGCAGAGCCCGAGTGTGATACGGTACAACCTTGGATTTTGCTCACGAAGAGGCTACCGGCTCCTCGTGGGCAAGCCCAGCTGCCGGAGCTCTGGCAAGCAACAAAATCGCCCCCGCGCAACACGCCAGCGGAATCGAGGCGCAGATAAAAAGAGAGGGCGTCGCTAAAGCGCCGATTAGGTATCCTCCGAGCACCGGACCCAAAATCGATCCAATGCGTCCCACGCCGAAGGCCCAACCGGCGCCGGAAGAACGTATAAATGTCGGATACACGGTGCCGGAGATAGCGTTTAGTCCCGCTTGTCCTCCAAGGACGAATAGCCCGGCAAGGAAAACCACGGTCATCAGCAGAACAGTGGAGGTACTTACTGGCGCGATCAGTATGGTGAGCGGCGTCGCGATAGCAAAGGCAACGGCCACGGCAATAATCCCGCGTCTGTCGAGGAAGCTGCAGACCACCAGATTACCTATGCCACCGCCAACTTGGAACACCGCGGCTGCTAAGATCGCGTGCGCCAGCGGCACTCCTGCGCCAGAGAGAACAGTTGGCAGCCAGCTGGTTAGGAAATAATGGCCCATGAGACTAGCGACGAAAGACAGCCACAGCAGCGTGGTAACAAGCGCGCGTCCCTCGGTAAACAGATGCTTCACGGCCAAACCACCGCGACGTTCTTCTTCGAGCGCAAAGCGCGTCTCCGATGAGAACCTGTGCTCGGGCATCAATTTGGCCATAATGGCGCGTATTTCGCCGGACTGCGGCTGACGTAACGCCAAGAAGCGGACCGACTCTGGCAAAACGAACAGGAGAACCGTTGCCAGAACAATCGGAGCGAAGCCGCCGACATAGAACACAAATGGCCAGCCTAGCGAGGGGATGTACTTCGCTGCGATCACGCCGCCCAAAGCGCTGCCCACGTTATATCCGATGAACATGATCCCGATCGTGAAAGCACGGCTAGCGGCAGGGCAATATTCGGCGGCTAGCGCAATGGTATTGGGGATGGCCGCTCCGAGGCCAATCCCGGCAACGAATCGAACCAGCAGTAGAAATGTCAACTGTGAGGCGTAGCCCGATGCAGCGGTGAATGCGCCAAAAAGGACGCAGCCGCCGATAATCAGCTTTTTTCGTCCGATGCGATCACCTAGGTTGCTCACCAGCGTCGCACCGACCATGTAGCCAAACAGTCCCAGTCCGAATACCTGACCGAATGCGGCTTTGGTCACATGCCAGTCTTTTACAATCGAAGGCGCCGCATAGGCAACCACCTGCATGTTGTAGCCTTCGACGGCCATGATGGCGCAGGCCCAAAAGATGATCCACGCCCTATACCGACCGAGCTTGCGGCTCTCGATCGCCGTTCCCACATTAATTACTTCCATGGTAGTGTTGCCATGCTGCTTCTGATCCAGAATGGCATCCCTGTCCCCACGTGCGTCGCGTGATGGGCCGATCTGGTGAAGAGGGCAACCATCATGGCGCAATTCTCGCTAAAGGTGAATAACAAGTTACGCGTTGTCGACACGGATCCCAGCACGCCGCTCCTGTACGTGTTGCGCGATGATCTGGAGTTGAACGGGCCAAAGTTTGGCTGCGGCCTTTCGCAATGTGGAGCCTGCACCGTGATTGTGAATGGGGAGACCATTCGTTCGTGCGTCACGCCCGTCGCGGCAGTGCGGAATCGCCACGTCATTACTCTCGAGGGACTGGGCACCCTGGCCCAGCTGCATCCGCTGCAAGCAGCATTTATCGAGGAGCAAGCCGCTCAGTGCGGTTATTGCATCGGCGGAATGATCATGACCGCTAAAGTCTTGCTCGACAAGAATCCCCACCCAAGCGAAGACCAGATCAAGCAAGCGCTCGAAGGGCAGTTGTGCCGCTGCGGCACCCACTGGCGGATTGTCCGTGCCATCCAACGGGCCGCGGGCAAACGAGCGTAATCACGAGAGAGCGAAATGCAAACGAACTCCATCTCCCGCCGGCAGCTTCTTAAGGGTTCGGGGACTCTGATCGTGAGCTTCAGCCTGTTGGGGTCGGCGGCTGGTGTGCTGGCTCAGGTCGGGGACGCGCCGAACGGTGAGAGGGAGGCGACTTCGCTCGATTCCTGGTTAGCCGTCGCCCGCGACGGGAACGTCACTGTCTTCACCAGCAAGGTGGACCTCGGTACCGGCATCGAGACAGCTCTGGCGCAGATCGTTGCCGAGGAGCTTGACGTCCCATTCCGACAGATCCGCATGAACGTAGGAGACACGGCGAAGGCAATCGACCAGGCGGCGACGGTCGGCAGCCGCACCATCGAGCGGGGAGGGCCGCAGTTGAGGCAAGCTGCAGTGGCGGCACGCCACGCGCTGCTAGAGCTGGCTTCCGTGCGTCTAGGAGCGCCGGTGGATCAGCTTACGGTCAACAGCGGCGTGGTGAGTGTCCTGGGACATTCCGAGAAGAATGTAACGTACGCCGACCTCGTCGGAGGCAGGCAATTTGACGTGCGCATCACCGCGACGGGGATGAGTTGGGATATGAAGGTTGCGCCCGAAGTGCGGCCGAAGAATCCCAAAGATTACCGGATCGTGGGAACGTCGCAGCCGCGCATCGACCTGCCAGCAAAGCTCACCGGCGAATTCACCTACACCCAGGACGTGCGGATTCCCGGCATGTTGCACGGGCGCGTGGTGCGCCCGCCGGTGGTTAACTCGGCGCCGTTACACGTGGACGAAAACTCAATCCAGCACATTGCCGGAGTGATTCAGGTCGTGCGGACAGGGAGTTTCGTCGGTGTAGTGGCACGTACGGAATGGGCTGCGATCCAAGCTGCGCAGGCGTTGAAAATCACTTGGTCAACTCCTCCCACGATGCTGCCGGCCAACTCGAGCGAGCTGTACAACTACCTAGAGAATACCAAGAGCTTTCGTGTACAGGTCGCGGCGAACAAGGGTAATCCGGAAGCAGCATGGTCGCGAGCAACGAAGCATTTTGCGGCAACCTACCGCTGGCCGTTCCAGTTGCACGGCATGCTTGGCCCTTCTTGTGCCGTCGCTGACGTCCGCGGAGACAAAGTCACCATTTGGGCCGGTTCACAGGGGCCATTTTTGACGCGCCAGCGGGTCGCGAAACTGCTGGGGACGCCGGAAGAAAACGTCCGAGTCATCTATCGCGAAAGCTCGGGCTGCTACGGCCGGCTGAGCCCGGACGACGTGCCCGAGGACGCCGCACTGATGTCACGAGCAGTGGGCAAGCCGGTGCGCGTTCAGTGGATGCGGCATGACGAGCATGGCTGGGAGCCCAAAGGGCCGGCGCAACTGATCAAGGTGCGGGCGGGTGTGGACGCTGAGGGCAACGTTATCGCCTGGGACTTTGAAGACCGAAGCTTGCCGTGGACAACTGGAGACAGAATACCCTTGCTAGCCTCGCGCCAAGTGGGCATGGAGCCCAGCGCAGAGGGACATACGAACGGCACCGGAGGCGGCGGCCAAGTCTATGATTTTGAAAACCAGAGGGTGAGGTCAGAAGAAATTCCTTGGGTACACAAGAACCCTACCCCGCTGCGCACCGGCAACTTGCGCGCCCCTGGGGACGTTGCGCGCTGCTTTGCAAGTGAATCGTTCCTGGACGAGATCGCTGCGGAGCTGAGGATAGATCCGGTCGAGTTCCGCTTGCGCTACCTCCGCGGCAATCAGCGGCTCATTGAGGTTCTCCAGGCGGTGGTCAAGAAAGCGCGGTGGGAGAAGCGCGTATCGCCGGGTCCGGCCGTTGCGGAATCAACGGCGATTGGTAGGGGCGTTGCCGTAGCTGACCGATCCAACACCATGACAGCGGCGGTTGCAGAAGTCGAAGTGAACAAACCGACTGGAGAAGTTTTCGTCAAGCGGATCACGCTAGGTCAAGATTGCGGGCTGATCGTCAATCCTGACGGCGTGACCAATCAGATCGAGGGGAACGTCCTTCAAGGCGTGAGCCGTACGCTACTTGAGGAGACTCAGTTTGACTCGTCTGGAGTAAAGAGTCTCGACTGGATCAGCTACCCAATCCTAACGTTTTCGCGTATCCCAAAAGTGGACGTGGTATTGCTAAACCGCCCCGACCTGCCTGCGCTGGGCAGCGGTGAACCATCGATCGTTCCGGTTCCGGCAGCTATTGCGAATGCCGTGTTCGATGCTACCGGAGTGCGCGTGCGCGAGATCCCCTTCACGCCGCAGCGCATCGTTAATGCGCTTGAGGCCCGCTCCATTGGAACGCACGGCGCTTAGATCTCGAATTGTGACCCTAGCGACAGCGAATGGGTCGGACTACAAGCGATCCAAACGCTTCAGCAGCGCCAGAAGTACTGTTCTTTCCGAAGTCGATAGCCGCTCGAGTAAGCGTGTTTGCACACGCCGAACGGCAGGTTCGACTTGCTTCAGCAGCTTCGCTCCTTTCGCTGTTAGTCGAATCACTTTGACGCGCCTGTCATCACTGCGCCCCTTGCGTACGATCCATCCTTTCCACTCAAGTCGGTCGATAACATCGCCGATAGTGGACCGGTCAAAAGCGATCTGCTCCGCCAACCGGGTCGCGTCAAGCTCTCCCGCGGCGCGCACCACGAACAACGCCGCGAACTGAACCGAAGTCAGGTCAAATCGGCCGCATTCCTCCGTAAACAGGGCGTTTGAGATCTGCTGTAAACGCCTTATGAGGTGACCCGGCATCTCTTGCAGCGCCGCAATGCTAGAGATGCGGGCCGCGGCGCGCAGTTTTGTTGCTTTGTGAGGCGCCATTTTACCTGCGTTCCGGCGTCCGATCCAAGGAGGCTGTACTGTGGCTTTCTAAGTCTCGCAAAAAGTCGCGCAATTTCTGGCCGAAGCCTTCGTCTTGCGTGCTCTGTATATGATCTCTGATATAGTTGCGCGGCTGGCTCGCCAGATAGAACTTTTCATAGAGCTCGACTCGTCCTCCCAGTGCGGAGCCCGCGAAATCCCACGCCGTGCGAAAGACCTGTGCGCGTTCCCGCGCTGTAATCCCGTTAGCGCCTGGCAGATATCGTTCGAGCAAATCCGCCATCTCTGGATTATCAAACGCCCGGAGCGAAGGTGTGGCGAGCAGATTATGTGATCCGATCGTTCGGAAGATCTCGTTTACGCGTGC
This sequence comes from uncultured Acidobacteriota bacterium, assembly GCA_963841605.1. GTDB lineage: Bacteria > Acidobacteriota > Terriglobia > Acidiferrales > UBA7541 > Palsa-295. Next base: position 232,710 of record CAWJDM010000013.1, on the reverse strand, counting down.
CATCCAGCTCGGCATCACGTCGCGCAGCGCCCGAAGTGGCCGGTCATCGGGCAGGAAAGCATTATTGCCCCACTCGAAAGCGCCTGCTTCGGCGGCCGCTATCGCGCTCCGGGCCAATCGAGCGTACGCCCAGATTTCGCCCAGCATCTCAGCGTAATCAGGCTGCGTGTCAGCATTCATCACCTTTGCCATCTGCGTCCCCAGTTCATGTGCAAACTCAAGCTTATTGGCGGCTCGGATTGACGTTTGATGGTAAGCGTTTGCCGCCCATCCCGATCGGCGGATCTTGTTGTACACCTCTAAATTACAATCGATAAACAAGCGCTCGTATGGGACCTCCACGTCATCAAAAATGATGAACGCATCCTGCTCGTCAAATCGTGAGGAGAACGGATGGTCGCGCTTATCGCCACCGACACCGTAATGGTCGCGGCAGACCGTAATCAATCCCTTGGTTTCCATGGAGATCGAGAAGCATAGTGCGTACGCCGGCTCCGTACCTGGAGGCAGCGGCACCTGCGGATACACGAAAATCTCGTCGGCGAAGGGAGCCAGGGTGGCAAGCACCTTCGCTCCGCGAACAATCGCGCCGGTTTCGCTGCGTCGAACGGCTCGCAGCGCGAGTTGCCCGTTCAATCCCTGTAGATCTCCAATCGACTTATCAATGGCGGGCTGGATAATCGTGTGGGTGAGCGCAAGATCGCCCTCCACGACTTCCCGATAGTATCGCTTGAGCCGCTCGGCATGCGCACTTGAGCGACCACCATCGGCGAACAAGTCCGAACGCGCCACGAAGCCAGCGAGCGTGACATTCAAATAATCCGGTGTCCTCCCGAGCATGCCGTACGAGTATTTTGCGATCTGGTCGAAGCACCGACGGCGGATTTCGAGGTCGCGTGCCGAGTTCGGGATCATCAGACTTCCGGACATCGGTGTTCCGCTCGTCCGGTCTTCGACCAGGCACTCGTCGGGGTAGCGATTTTGCCAATCGAAATAACCCGCTATCCCCTGAGAGATCCGGCAAAGTCGGGATGCGTCCGCACGTCCACTCGTGTGTCGCCAAGCCAGACACGGCGATCATCCTTGAGTCCTTCCATATACTGCTTGCCAGTTCGGGCCGTCATTGTCTCTCCTCTGCTTGTGTCCGAGATTCTCTGTATACTGAACGTATGAATGCTGTCAATCGTGCGTTCGGCCGGGCCTTCGACCGCTCGGCTTGGGCTCGAGGCGTCTACTTTTGTTCGCGAAACGTTCTCGGTGAAACCGCTCCTGGACACTAGCCGACAATACGTTAAAAGCTAGCAGGCAACCGATTAGAGGAGGCTGCATGCTGTTCGACTTCGCGTCGATCTCTTCCAGGGAACGGTACAAACTCATGGTGTCGACGGTCACTCCGCGACCGATCGCTTGGGTCGTGAGCCAGAGCGCGTATGGCCAGCTGAACGCTGCGCCCTTCTCATTTTTCAATGTACTGTCGGGCGATCCTCCGGTGGTTGGAATCGGTATCGGGAGCCACGAGCCTGGCCGCCCAAAGGATACGCGGCGGAACATCTCCGAAACGCGAGAGTTCGTCGTAAATCTCGTATCGGAAGAGGCTGCTGCCGCGATGAACATCACCGCAATTGAGTTCGAACCCGACGTCGATGAACTTTCCGAAGCGCAGCTGCCAACCATTCCGTCAATTCTTGTGACGCCGCCGCGAATCGCCGCCAGTCCGGTTTCGATGGAATGCACACTTATCCAGATCGTGGAGCTGGGGCCCAAAAGTGGTCTCGTGCTGGGTCGCGTCATGGCGATGCACGTGCGCGACGATCTGGTGCTGGACGCCGTCAAACATTACATCGACACACCCAACCTGAACTTGATCGCGCGCATGCATGGCACCGGCTGGTACGCGCGCACGTCTGACCTTTTCGAGATGCAGCGCATTTCGCGCGCCGAATGGAATCCGCGCGAACGTCGCCACGCGTGAATCGCTCCGATAGTTGATTGCTTCTGCGGGCTTTTCAAAGAGGACCGATCTTTAGGGCTCGATTCTATTTAGACCTAGACAGGGCAGTTGTTTCTCTGAATCAATGTTCCGGAACAAATTCAGCTTTTCAAACTGCTGCACCTAGCCTTCGAGCTGGTGTTGCGTTGCCCCATTGAATCCGCCCGGATTAAAACACTACAATGGCGACGCTATGCGCACCATTGCTGGGTGCTTGATTGTTGTTACCACGAGCGTTTTTGTTGCGCCGAATTCTCAGGAACTCCGCAATCGCTACGACGAGCCGGACCAAGAACGCTTCACCGGCGAATTTACGTCCGATCTCTTTGACATAAGCCGCGTAAACGTGTCGGACTTGAATACGGTCTGTGAGTATGATTTGCCGGCTGGAGATTTCAGTACCGCAGCGCTTCCCGGCACGATTGCATCCCTGAATCCGCTGTTTGGTTTTGATACACCGCGCCAGACGCTGAATTCATTTCAGTTTCAATACGGCTTCAAACTGAGTTTCTGAAAGCTACAGGTTGGTTTTCACATTTTGGTTGTGAGCCTGACTCGCTTGCAAAGATCAGCGCTCGGAAGGAAAGAGGATGACATCACGAGCGAGTAGCGAGCTGTTGCTGGTCGGGAGCCTGCCGGGTTCTTCGACCGATTCCGTATTGCGCGTCGCGAGTGAGTTGTTTGGCGATATTGTGTTTGCACTTCCTGATGGCGAGACGGGCCCGCGCGCAGGCTGGGTTGCTTACGAGCGCGCGACGCTGTTCAAATCACACCCGGATTTGGAGATCACTCCGCAGACCGAGTCGCCAACGGACATTCCCCGCCACGCCTACGAAACGCCTTTGTTGCGCATCCGCGACGGTGTGACGGAGTTGCGTTGGGACCGCTGGCCGCGGATCGACGACGCGATGGTATCGTATGAGTTGTTCAGCAGGCTGAAGCGCGAGGGCGTCATTGCTTCGCATCTGAGGTTTCAAGTGTCGTTGCCCTTCCCGGCCAGTGTCCTCTACGGCTTCCGACCAAATTACGCCGTCGATTACCCCGTCGCTGCGCGCGGTTTCGAAGATCTTGTTCGGCGCGAGCTGAAGCGCCTGTTGTCCGCTATTCCCGATGACGAACTGGCTATCCAGTGGGACGTGTGCTTCGAAGTCCTCGACTTGGAAGGCGTTCTAGCTTGGACCTCCGGCGACGCTTGGGAGCGTTTCACAGGTTCTGTCCGGCGCTTGGCTCCTCTCGTTCCCGAAGACGTGCTCCTCGGCTACCACCTGTGTTACGGCACGTTTCCTGAGTGGCCAATGTACGAGGCTCGGGATATGGGTCTGCTCGTACGCATGGCCAACTATGCGGTTTCGGAATCAGGCCGGGAGGTGGACTGGATTCACATGGCGGGGCCGCGATATCTCCGAAGCGAAGACAACAGTTTTTTTCAGCCACTTTCAGAGCTCAAGGGCCGCGATGCTCGTGTCTACCTCGGCATTGTGCTGCCTTTGGACGGAGTCCCGGGCCTAAAGCGGCGGCATCGAATGGCCTCGAAATATCTCACTGATTTCGGCGTGTCCATGTACTGCGGCTTCGGACGCCAGCCCGGTATCGACGGTATGCAGACAATGCGCGAACACAGCCGGGTAGTCCGCTCTCTCCGGGGCGCGCATATGAAGGGTGCCGACTAACATGAATACTCATCAAGTGAGGTGCCCATTGATTCTGTTCCCTCTCAGGAGGGCCATATCGCCGACGGCCAGTTTGCAGTACCAAAGGGGGCCTCGGTGGCACCACCCGCTCACGCGCTCCCTTCCGATTGGGGAGCCGACGATGTGGCGCAACCACCCCCGCGCCCAGCGGAGAGGAGCCACCGCAGAATCTAAAGGAATATGATCCCGAGTGGGCGTTCAGGCATCATTTTCGGAGGACTAACTCGGTCAATGGCGCACTGATGGGTGCGGTGTCTGCGTTGTTGCGTCCTACAGGTGGAACATATGTGGTAGCCTAGGCGCGGGTTGAATCAATCGGTCGGGCTTTTTCGCACAGGTCTCAAGCATACCACTGCAATTTTCCGCCGGAGCGAGACCTCAAAGCTGGCCCAAAGGGTAGGTCTTCAATGGCAATCGCTACGATCAATCCAGCAACGGGCAAACTGCTCAAGACCTTCGATGCTCTCTCGGATTCGCAAATCGAAGAGAAGATTCGACGAGCGGCTGAAGTATTTCCGATATTCCGCAAACTCACGTTTGCGGAACGGGCACGGATGATGCGGGAAGCTGCCGACATTCTGGAGTCCGAGAAGAATAGCATTGCGCTTCTGATGACCACCGAAATGGGAAAGACGCTACGATCAGCCGTGGATGAGGCAGTCAAGTGTGCGTGGGCGTGCCGATATTACGCCGAGTGCGCAGAGGGATTTCTCGCCGATGAAATCATCCCGACAAGCGCCAGCCGAAGTTACGTCCGTTACCAGCCGCTCGGAGTCATCCTTGTCGTGATGCCCTGGAACTTTCCGTTTTGGCAGGTTTTTCGTTTCGTCGCCCCGGGACTCATGGCCGGTAACGTGGGTTTGCTCAAGCATGCATCCAATGTTCCGCAGTGCGCGCTGAAAATCGAGGAAGTGCTCTGCAGGGCGGGATTCCCGCAGGGTGTATTTCAGACGCTGCTGGTCGGCTCTGACAGGGTCGATCGAATTCTGGGTGACACGCGAATCGCAGCGGCTACTCTTACCGGTAGCGAAGAGGCCGGAGTCAAGGTCGGAGCGGGTGCTGCGAAAAGAATTAAGAAGGTTGTACTGGAGCTAGGAGGGAGCGATCCCTTTGTCGTTATGCCCAGTGCCAATTTCGACGAGGCCGTGGCGACCGCGGTAAAAGCGCGCACGATCAACAATGGCCAGTCATGCATCGCGGCAAAGCGCTTCATCGTGGCGGAATCAATTGCCGATCGCTTCGAGCGTGAATTCGTCGCTCGAATGCAAGCGCTTCGACTCGGCGACCCGCTGGATGAAAGAGTCGACGTGGGGCCTCTTGCGAACGCTGATGCTGTGAAATCCCTTCACGCTGCTGTTCAGAGGACGGTCGGAGCCGGTGCGCGTCTTTTGATTGGCGGTAAACCCGCCGGAGGTGCCGGAAATTTCTACCTGCCAACTGTGCTAACAGATGTCCCCAAAGACTCTCCTGCATACCGAGAGGAGCTTTTCGGGCCGGTCGCGTCGATTTTTCGGGCCAGGGACATCGAGGATGCAATTGGCGTCGCCAACGATAGCAAGTTCGGGTTGGCGGCCAGCGCTTGGACCAACGATCCGTCGGAACAGGAACGGTTCATAAACGAGCTCGAAGCGGGCATGGTTTTCATCAATCAAATGGTTGCATCCGACCCGCGTCTCCCCTTTGGCGGCATCAAGCATTCGGGATTTGGTCGTGAACTGAGCGTCCACGGGATTCGCGAATTTACGAACATTAAGACCGTGGTCGTTAAATAGGTTATCGGCCGAGTGTCAGTCGCTCGGGCGGGCTGAACAACTGCTACTTCGCAGTCGTGGAGTGTGAGGGAGTGAAATTTCCTTAACCAGACGGGGTCTGCCGTGTTACGTTCTCAGCCGTTGACCGGGCAATCGTCGATGCGCGCCGAGAAGTCCGGTGCGCTTGACGCCTTGTAGCCGCGGTCGCAGCACCGCGCCGAGGCCCTGTCCGGCTTCGGTTCTTCATTTGGCCAAGTAGGACCATGTTACCCTTGTTACCTTTTATCGTTCGGAAGTGGTTTTTCTTTTGTAGACTGACTCTGTTGCGTGAGACTGGGCGACACGGAATGGACGCTATGGAAAGCGTTTAGCTGGGAGCCAACCGCAAGTTTCCTTGAATCTGGCGCGATGGCTGAATCCCGGTATCGCTACCAACCCTAGATTCAAAAAGACTTAGCGGCTTGTTACCCGAACATCACATCATTCCTGAATGAGAAAACCTCCCTCAGCAAGACTGTTTGGAAATTGCGCGATCGGTTCACAGGTATTCATGATGTCCAAGATCGTCTGCAGACCGTCGACGACTTGATCCCTGAGGAATTGCGGGAACCACGTCTGCTCATGAATTCCAAATGGTCGTAGAGGCATGGAATATCTCGAGTCCAAGGATATTTTCGCTATTCGCTTTCTGCGAAGACGCATCAGCACGAGGTTGACGGCCATCCGATGCAGCCACGTAGAAAAGGCCGATTCGTCACGATACTCGACGAAATTGGCGGGGTAAACAGCATGCCGAATCTGTCCCGTTCCCTTCTACGGCGATTGGGAGGACGTGCTCCAGGCTGCTCGGGGGGATTCGGCCCGCGACGTTGTGAATTATCTTTCGGTAGTCACTCCGCCCCAGTTTGGCACAACATTGACTTTGAGGGCGCCTATGTGCGGTACGAGGGACGGTGGGAGCGCCCCGCACCACGCAACTCATCCTCATAATGCACGGGCAATCTTCTATCTCAGCAGGCGCGATGGAATCGCCTTCAAGATCAAACACCGCGGCGCCAGTTCTTGTGCCGGCGTGGAGATATACGAGGGCAGGGGCCTTTCCGAAATACGCGCCCAGCCTGTGCGCGATGTCGTACACAGTGAGGGCGCCGATTGCTCAGCCATCGGCTTTCTTTCGCGCACATGCCTACCGACGTTCACCATGTACACGATGCGCATACGCAATCGCCGGAAAGCTTCAAGCTGTTCACTCCGCGCGGCAATATGCTGGGGCGAGACCCAAAGCATAAGTGTGTTACATGCGAGGGGGTTAAGAGCCCGGTTCGAAGCCCAATTCGAACGCGCAGCTCCTTATTTAGCCGGAATCGGCTTCGGCCCTGCCAGCTTCGACTTGTACTCATAGGCGGTCGCCACTCCACGTATAAATTTGCTCGATAAAATCGCTAAAAATCCGAGCAGACCACAGATCGCGGAAGAAAGAATGATCTCCTTCGGAGCCCATCCCGCTCCAAGCATGACGCCGCCGAGTAGAGGTCCCACGATCGAGCCAACTCGACCAACACCCAGCGCCCAGCCCACTCCCGTCGAACGGATCGGAGTAGGATAAAATATCGCCGCCAGCGCGTTGAGGCCTGCCTGCGTGCCGATCACGAGGAACCCTGATATGCACGCCACCACCACGGCCACCGAGAACGGACGGGTAAATAATGCAATCCCGACCATCGCTGCACCAGCCAGCAACATTTCGGTGAGTAGCACCGCGAAGGAGCCACCGAATTCAATAAATGGCCCTTCTAGAAAGCTCGCAAAGATCCCTCCGAAATTAAAAGCTGAGGTGGCGATTACTCCCTGTGAAGCGGTCATGCCAGCTTCTCTCAGCAGAGTGGGCATCCAGCTATTGGTGAAATAGATCAACAGTAGGTTCATGAAATTCGGAATCCAAAGCAGAATCGTGCCGATGGCGCGGCCTTCCGTGAACAAGTGCTTTACCGGGACGCCTTTGCGGGAGGCTTCATCAGACGTCCTGGAGAAGTCGACTTGGTCGAGGTTGACCCCTGGCGCGACGCGAACCAAGAGTTTCGCGATCTTTCGCGGATTTTTCTTCCTCGCTGCCAGAAACCGCGCCGATTCGGGTAGAAACGCAATCAGCAACATCGACACACCGATGGGCACGGCTGCGCCGATGTAGAAGACCCATTGCCACCCGTGCGTGGCCAGCATTTCACGGCTGACCACGCCGCAAAGCGTGCCACCAAGCGGCATACCCGCAAACAAAATTGACACGATCGCCGGTACCAGTCGTTTCGGCGAATATTCGGACGCCAAAGCCACCACATTGGGCATCGCGCCGCCAAGTCCAAGCCCAGTGAGAAAGCGGTAGGCGACAAATTCGCCGTAGGTGTGCGCTCGGACCGTGAGCAAAGTAAACACGGCAAAGCCGAGCTCCGAAACGATCACCATCCACTTGCGTCCTACGCGATCCGCGATCGGTCCGGTGCCCAACGCTGCGATCATCAGGCCGAAGAGGCTGGCCGAAAGGATGGTTCCGAACGACGGCAGCGGGATATGCGTAGCCGCGGCGACTGAGGACGTGACAAAACCCATGGTCACCGCGTCATAGCCGTCCATTACCAGCACCAAACCGCAAAGCACGATGGTCCAGATCTGCACCGCTCCCAGCGGACGCTGGTCGATTACTTCTCCGACGCTCAGTGCTCTTGATGCCATTTCCTATGGACCCTCAGGTCTGTTTGTCGAAACGCTTTACCCCTAAACCGACGCCCGCTTCAGAACAACCCGTGGGGCATTGCTCTAATCGGCTCAGTCCCAATCTATTCATTCTTCGAAATCTGTCCAGACCAGTGAATTCTTCCCGTTGCGCCGGTGGTTTGGGGTAGTTGCGAATAGTCTCAGCCGGCGTTGCAAGGTCTGTCCGGGATTCGGCCGTCGACAAACCGCGCCGAACGTGCCGCGTGGCGAGCCTATTGCAATTGTCAGCGCCCATTTCAGGCGCACCACGGCCAGGTGGTCATCTTCTCGGAAGTGCGAAGACGGTGACGGTGGGGTTCCCACCTTTGATCGCCGGAATTGACCTTTCATTCAGAACTCCACCGTTCCCAGAAACGACGGCCACGCATTGCTGTCCGTACGCCAAATAGGTAATCACGCCACCTTGAATCGAGGCAGACAAGTCATAATGGACCAAGACCTGGCCGGTTTGGGCATCGAGGACATCGAAGTATCCGCCCACTTCTCCGGTGAACAGCAGGTTGGAAGCAGTCAACGCGACGCCAGCAACCAGGGGAGTGGGCGCGTCATAACGCCAGCGCTTCTTCCCGGTAGAGGCATCGAATCCGGTAAGGCGGCCGCGCGCCTGGGAATAGGGGTCATGGTTGATGGGGCCGCCGAAGTACCGCTGTTCTCCTGCGTTGGCCTTCTCGGCACTGGGCGGCTGCGTGTCCTTCTTGATCATAGAACACCACTGATCAATGCTAGGCACGACCAGCAGACGGAGTTTGGGACTGTATGCCGGGCCGTTCCATTCGTTTCCTCCCAGTGTTCCGGGGCAGACCCGGACCGGAGTGAAACTGGCGGGCGCGTCGGCGTTCAGCCGCTCAGTAAACGGAACTTTGTAAAGAATCTTATGCGAGTCACCATCGACGACTCGGAGAAGCCCGTCCTTGCCGCTTGTGGCAATCGCGGTGTGCGAATCAATCAAGAAAATCGGACTGACGTGCGTGATGTCGTAATCGTGCGCATCGTGGGAAATGAACTGACGGTACCAAACCAACCGGCCCGTTTTTCCGTCGAGCGCTAGGATAGAGTTGGTATAGAGATTTGCGCCGGGTCTGTCGTTATCGTAGAAATCGGGGGCTGGATTCCCCGTCGGGACATAGAGCAGATTCTTCTGGACATCGTAGGAGAGCGGCGTCCAGATGGCGCCACCTGCGTGCTTGCGAGCGGCACGGTCAGGTCCCCAAGATGCCGCGCCAGGTTCTCCATCGGCCGGGATAATGTGGAACGCCCACACCTGCCTTCCATCGCTCAGCCGGAAGGCCCCTACCCATCCGCTGCCGGCCGACTCTGATCCTGCTGGCCCGATATAGATCAGGTTTCCGTGCACCAACGGCGGCATGCTGATGAAGTATCCTTCCGCGGGGTTTGCGACTTGTGTCTCCCATAACAGGCTCCCCGTCGTGGCATCTAAGGCGATGAGAAAATCGTCGCTGGTGCCGCGGATAATCTTTCCGTCGACAAAGGCCGCACCCCGGTTCGGGTGCACTCGATCGCGCGCGTGAGGCTTCCAGCGATAGATCCATACAACTCGACAGGTGGCGCCATTGATGGCAACGGTATAGTGGTCGCTTGTAACATACAGGACACCCGCGACCACAACGGGAGTCGATTCGGAAGGCACGCTTTCAGGAAAGGTGTACGCGCAAGCCTTAACCAGGTGAATTACGTTTTTCGGAGTAATCTGATCGAGGGCGCTGTAATGCGTGCCTTGAATATCGTGGCCGACATAGGCCCAGTCGCCCTTATGCAACTCGGGAGCGCTCCGAGCGAAAACATCAAGTGAGAGCGCTACCGAGGCCGCAAGACATAATGCCGCCAGGTACCACCAGGCTGGCCGTCGGATGCCAAATACCTTGCTTCTGATCGTCATTCATTTCCCTCACGACGGTTGGACGGGCGCATGCAATGTGGGCCAGGTTGTAAAACATTGTCCCCGACGGCGTCAAGCCCCCGGGATGACGTTTAATCTATTGCAAAGCCAGGGAGCGTCTGTCCCAGATTCGCTGGGCGGCGATCGAGCGGTCACCATCCCGGGATTCGGGATGCGGTCGGCTCATGCGCCCCTCTGCTTTGGTCAGAAGACGATGCTACGAAGGATCGATTCGTCGATTGACTCACGCGGTCTTGAGGTGTTTAATCGCCAGCAATCGCGAGAGCAGGGCAGAACGGAATTTGAAACTTCCGTAAGTTCCGCTCTGGATTAGTACGCAGTAGAGAGCGGCAGCACAGTTCGGAGGTCAGACTCTGTTCCAGCGGGAACTCGCGAAGCTCTGTAGACACCAAAGATCGGTTTGCTCCAGATTGCTGGTCTCATTCAAGTTCTGAATCACCACCAGTTGTTGGCGGCAACAGTTGTGGGAGGTTCTCCTGACGCCAGACAATAGGCGCTCGCAACCGTGGTGGACGCTCACCCGTGGCGACGTCGACAGCACCATCGTACAAGCCGGGTTCACCATCGCCCAGATGCTGATCCCGGTTCTGCTTCTGGCCCCACTGGGTGTCTCGGTTCGTTTCGGGCTCGAACATTTCGTGCCGGGATTTGCGGTAGGGCTCATGGTCGGCTCCGCTGGCCTAGTTCATCTTGCCGTGCGCTTGAGTAAGCGCGAGCACCGCAGCGATATCACCGCACACCCTTACGGAAACAACGTCCCGGCGATAATTGCCTATGCTTTGGCGATTTTCCTTCCGGTATATTTGCAAACTCACGACGCGAATCGCGCGTGGGAAGTCGCAGCGGCAGCCGTTATCTGGACTGGGATCATCAAATTGGCCGCGGCGCCTTTTGCCGGGGTCTTCCGGCGGTATATTCCCATACCTGCTTCCATGACCGTCTTCGGCGCAGCCATGTACACCTACCTGGCTCTTGTTCTATTGCAACGCGTATTTGATCAGCCCCTGGTGGGACTCATCGCGCTGGCAATCGTGTGCGTGACTGTCTTCGGCAATATTCCCATCACATCTCTTAGAATTCCTCCATTTCTCGTGGCCTGGATTCTTCCCCTGCTTTTTGGCGTCGTGGTGGGCTACGTGCATCCCGCATGGCACGGCATCTCGTTCGAGCTTCCGTTCGTTGCCTCTATCGGACCACTACGCGCCATGGCTTTGGCGGTGCCGTATCTTTCCGTGATTGCGCCCATGTCCATTTACCACATCTTGCAGGATATCGCTGCGGTTGAGGGTGCTGCGGCGGCGGGTGACAACTACGATGTGCGCAGCGTTTTGGTCTGGGATGGGATTGGCACGTTGTTATGCGGTTTGGCTGGCAGCATTGTCGCGCCGATCGTCTACGCCATACACCCTCCCTACAAAGCGCTCGGAGCACGCATCGGCTACGCTTTCTGGACTCCCGTGATCTTTCTCGCCGTGGTGATGAGCGGTCTGATCTCGTTTATGGCTGGATTGTTTCCATGGCCCATTCTGGCCACTATGATTGCCTACGTATCCGTGGGCGTAGGCATGGTCACGTTTCGCCGCGTGGATCGAAAATATCTCAGTGCTGTGCTCTTGGGCCTGGTGCTGCCCACCGGCGCGGTGGTGTCCGCAACGGTCACTTCTGCGCTTCCAGCTCTGCATCTTTCGGCAGCGAGCCCGAGCGTCCAGGCGGCATTGAACCGCTCGATCTACTGGTCGTCGGTGCAAGGACTCGGCGATGGATTCCTTTTTCTAGTGCTGGTGATTTCCGCTTTGGTGACCGAGATCATCGACCGGAATTTTGGTCGCGCTGCCATTTGGTGTCTGATCGCGGCAGCGTTCTCCTGGGTCGGTCTGATGCACTCCGCGGTTCTGGGATGGAAGGCGGAACCAATGTACGCAGCCGGTTGGCTCGGGGCTGCAGCGATTGCGTTTTCCGCCCGGTGGTGGGGGAGACAACCTGGGCCCGAAAGAACAGGAACGGCAGTGTAAGTAGAAAATGCCGCCCTGGCTATTGGTTCAATAGCGGAATATCCTTCAGCTTGGGCGGCTCGGGCAACGAGGACAGGAACGCGTAGATATCCCTCAGATCCTGATCGGAAGCCACCTTCGCAGTAAACGGCGGCATGGTAGGCATCTTGGTGGGAGGATGACGCAGGAACTGCAAAAATACTGAGAACGGAAGCGGGTCGGGACCCAACCGCGGGCCGGTTCCGCCTTGAGCGGCGCGACCGTGGCATTCGTAGCAGCCGTAGCTGGTAAAAAGCTTCTTGCCGCGTTGAACGCTGGCGGAGTTGGCGGACTCGGCCTTGCCCTTACCGTCTTGGGAAATCTTCCGAGCTGCCGATGCCGGAAGCGACAGGACCAGCAGCGCTGCGAGCGTGAAGGACGACAGGAGAATGACAACCCGCCTGCAGCGAGACAGTTCGCGGAAAACCCCGCGAACTTTTCGATGCTGACCAGAACCTTGATTCCGACCGAACGACTCCACCCATTTGCTGGCGCTGGCTGCTGGCGCGAATTGGATCAAAGTTTTCACCCGTCTTGCCGCCTTACCGTGGTTGCGTGAGAACATCGACCAACGCGGGCTCGCCGAGTTTTACGACCTCGATGGCCCGGCGGAATGCTCCCGCCAACTCTTGGGGATCGCTTATCGGCCCCTCAGCATGCACGCCCAGGCCTTGCGCCAACCTTGCGTAGTCGATCGGCGGATCGACCAGCGTGGTTCCGATGTTAGCTCGCGTGATGCCGCGCTCATGCTGGTTCGCCATGAACTGTACTTGCATCACTTCCTGGTGATAGGCGCGATTATTGTGCATGACGATCAGCAGCGGGATGCGATGGTGCGCGGCGGTCCAGAGAATACCGGGCCCGAACATTAAATCGCCATCGTCCTGAATGCTCACCGTAAGGCGTCCGTGCTTGCGGTTGGCCAGCGCCGCGCCGACGGAAGCAGGCGCGACGTATCCTACGCCATATCCGCCCGGGCCGCCAATATATTGATAGTGCTTATCGAACGCCCATAAGCGGAGTGGCCAGCGGCTCACGTGCGTGCAACTCGACACCAGCGACCAATCTTCGCTTTTGATTTGCGCCCACAGCTCCGCCGAGAGCCGGGCCGTGCTGATCGGGCTAGCGTCCCACCCATTTGCGGCGAGCTCGCGCGAGAGATTCAGCGCATCTCGATGGGCTCCTGCTAACATGGCGCCGCGCTGTTGATATTTGATACGACGATTGGAGGTGATCTGCTCCTTCACCGCTCCGATCAGCGACGGCAAAGTCGCCTCGGCATCCGCGGCCATCGCCAGATCGACCGGCTGGTAACGCTGGAAATCTTGGTAGTTGCTCTTGAGGTAGAGATCGTTTGAGTTGATGCTGATTAGCTTCGTGCCCGGCTTGGTTATCGATCGGCTGCGCACGTTCGCTTGCCCATAATAGGAGTTCACGACACCGAAAAAGTCAGCGAGTTCAAGGCCGAGGACGACGTCCGCGTCCTCAATCGCCCGCCGGTCACGTTCCGTTTGGTTCAAGGGATTGCGCGTGGGGAAGTTCATGCGGCCGTTTCGGTCGATCACGCCGGCTTGCAGCGTTTCCGCCAACTCGATGAGGGAAGCAAGGCCTGCCGGTGTACGCGCCGTGCGATCGGCAACGATCACAGGATTCTCAGCGGCTGCCAGGAGCCGCGCCGCCTCCGCAACAGAGTTCGAGTCGCCCTGTGGCGGCTCAGGCAGCGTGATCTTGGGAACGTGCAGACTGGGATCATCCGGGATGGGATTTTCTTGCAGCTCTGCATCGATGGCCAGCGCCACGGGCATCATAGGCGGGGTTATGGCTACTTTATAAGCGCGCATAGCGGACTCCCCGAAGGTCTGCAGCGTGTGCGGCTGGTCATCCCATTTGATGAACTCGCGAATCAACTGCGCCGGGTCTTGCGCACTGTGCGTCCAAATGACCCAATTCCTACGTATCTCCGCGTCGGCGAAATTTCCGAGGAGCACAAGCATCGGCACGCGGTCGCAATATGCGTCGTAAACGGCCATGGCCGCATGCTGCGCTCCGACGGTTCCGTGAACACAGACCAGCAGCGGCTTGCCCTCGATCTTGGCGTAGCCGTGCGCCATTCCCACGGCCAACTCTTCGTGGCAGCAGGTGATGAATTCCGGGTTGCGGTTATTTCCATAATTAACGAGCGATTCGTGGAAACTTCGGAAGCTGTCTCCGGGATTTGAACACATATACTCAAAGCCCAGACTCTTGATGACGTCGATCATGAAGTCGGAGCCCGGGCGGTCAATGGTCGACACCTCGGCTCCGGCTGTTACCGCCTGCGCTGCCGCGGCGCCGGGTGGTAGCGGCGCCTCGGCGTTTCGCGGCAATGGCGACGATCCGAAGCCGGCCACTTTTTCTGCAGCCGCCGTAGCAATCGGAACGCTCAGTAGTGCCGCCGCTCCGGCTGTCGAGCTCTTCAGGAACGCGCGACGACCGAGAGAGGACTTCTTCGATTTGTGCATGTCGTAATAACCCCCAACCTCAGGCGAAGTATTTACCACAGAACTCTTGTCATCGCACGACCGCAATGGAACAGCAAATTTGAGTGGGCATCGCCTTCGGCTGTTTAACAGGTCGTGGGCCCACGATCAGGCAGAGCAGTTCACCTACCGCACTGTTGTCCTCAAGATGAAGTTTCTGATGCCCGTATGCAAACAGGCGAGTCTTTTGGTACCCTCTCGCCGGCAGCTCTCAAGTGGATGGGTGGGCGTCGAGAGAAGTCCAGCCCTTTTGGGGGCCGGTTATCCGGACTGACATTTTGAAGTGTTGCGCAATTCGCACGAACGTTTCAACGACTGTTCTCTGAAATGACGGCGCTGCGAGTCGAGCAGGAGGGGAAATGATGAAGATTGACCCCGTGCGGAAAACAAATGGCCTTCTTCTGGCAGTGGCCTTGGGTTCGGTGGGATTTTTACTTGCGTTCGCAATTCATACCCGCGCCAAGCTCGCGCCAGCTGCGTTTTCACTGACTGGTGTGGTTCGCTCTCAGGCACAAAGGCCCATGGAAGGCGTCCTGGTGAAAGCCAAACGAGGAACTATCACCATTACGGTCGTGAGCGACGAACAAGGGCGGTATGCGTTCCCAGCGGACAAATTGAGCCCCGGAACTTATATGCTTGGCGTGCGAGCGGTGGGATACAAGCTGCCGAACTCAAACGTGGGAGTTACGGTCACGTCGCAGGGGTCGACGAAAAATCTGACGCTCACCGAGGTTGCCAAAACTCAGGAGGCTGAGCAACTTCAACCGGCCGAATGGCTCATGAGCGTTCCTAGTGAGATCGGCCAAAAACACGAGCTTACCAGTTGTTTAGGCTGCCACAACATCACCTTGCCCATGCAAAGTTCCTATGACGCTGCTGGATTCTTGATCGCGATCGAGCGAATGCGCGGCTGGGACCCTTCGGCCTCTGTGGCAGATCCGATTGCACTGCCTTACCGGGTAGGCCCGCGGCCCCGTGACGGGGCTCTCGCAAAGTATCTGGCCTCTGTTAACTTGAGTTCCGGGCGAAAAACTTGGAGCTTTGACTTTAAGACTTTTCCTCGGCCCGCAGGAGAAGCCACGAAGGTAATTTACACCGAATACGATCTGCCCCGCGCGAATGCCGAACCTCACGATGTAGAACTTGGTCCCGACGGAATGATCTACTACATCGATTTCGCGCAGCCAATGGCCGGGCGGCTGGACCCACGAACAGGGGCCACGAAAGAGTGGCGTCTTCCAGTGTTTAGGCCGGGTTTCCCGGCGGGGTCCCTGGACATGGCCATAGACAAAGATGGAAATCTGTGGATTGCCCGTTTATTTCAGGCAGGTGTCGCAAAGCTTAACGTGAAAACCGGCCTGGTGACGGATTATCCCATTCCCAAGCAGTACGCCAACGCTCACTCTCGCACTGCCTTCATCGCCATCGGACCCGACGGTGCAATATGGTTCGATGACACGGCCAATCGCAGATTGTATTTCTTAAACCCGGCGACGGGGAAGATGGTCGGTTACCCCGCTTACCCGGGTTGGACGTGGAGCTGGCGCACCGATCCTGGACTCGGCCAAGATGGCGGCCACAACCACTTTATGTATGGTGTGACGGTAGATTCTCTGGGATTTGGTTACTGGGCCGACATAGGGAACCGCAACATCGGGAAAATGGATCCGCGTACCGGCAAAACGACGTTGTACCCTACACCCACTGCTGCTTCCGCACCTCGCCGCATGCACGTCTACGCCGGTCCGGGAGGCGACGATGTGATATGGTTCGCCGAAAACGATGCTCATAGGATCGGAGCATTTAACACGATAACTCATGAATTCAAAGAGTGGAATGACACCCTGGCGTGGGACGAGCCGTACGATGTCGTGCGCGATGGCTACGGGTATGTTTGGACGGGGGGTATGCCGACCGATTACGTTACTCGACTAAACCCTCAGACCGGGGAAATGGAACACTACCTGATCCCAACCTGTTGTGGCGTGAACGTTCGCCGAACGGAGGTCGATAACCTCACCCGCCCGCCGAGCATGCTGTTTGGTGAAAATCATCACGCCAAAATCATTCTGGTTCAGCCTGAAGGGGAACAACCATTACCCCAAAACGGGAAAGACGACTGGACCTGGTGAAGCATTGCAAAACTGTTCATGGAAAGTCGGCCGATTCGGGTTGCAATCGCTATTCGGACCAGTTTGAGCTTCTATAAGCCTCCTACGGCTCGTCACGAGACTTCGATTTGACGGCCCTCTTGCGATAGGGCGCAATGGTCGTCCGAAGCCGTATCGCACCACACACCTCTTACTGCACTGAAGCCGATACCATGATTTGCCTCCGGCTTGACAGTAGACGGAGTCGGATGTACGGTTCCCGCTTTCGGCGGACTGCAGAGGAGAATCGGTTTGCGCTACACGGCTCTCGGCCTTTTCCGAACTGTTAACTGGCTCGCTCGAACAGTTTCGTTGGCGCTGATACGTCCCTCGAAACAGCGGAACTTGCTGGGCGCTGCATTACTTGCGAGTACGCTTGCCGTGCTGCCAGCGCAAGAGTGTCGTGAAATAGTGCTTTATAATGGTAGGATCGCCACAACGGACCAGCGAGGCCCGATGGCTTCTTCGGTCACGATCCAGGGTGATCGAATCACCGCCGTGGGAACGGCTCAGGGAATCCCAAAGCATCACGCCGGGGCGACGCTGATCGATTTGCACGGGCGCAGAGCGGTGCCAGGGCTTATTGATGCATATGACCACATTGTGGAGGTGTCGTTGCGCCCCGGCCACGACGTGCGAATCGAGGCGGCGGCGTCCGTCGCCGAAGTTCAGCGCCTCATTCGCGACAAGGCCCAAACCGTGGCATCCGGCCAGTGGATTACCGCTGTCGGCGGCTGGAGTCCGGGGCAATTTGTTGAAAAGCGCATGCCGACGCAGGCTGAACTCGATGCTGCGGCCGCGCACAACCCTGTGTATGTTCAGACCGGCATCAATGGGCCTGCCGCTACGAATAGCGAGGGCAAAGCCTTTTTCGAGGGACGCGGAATTGAGGTCGGCGCGGACGGGAGCATCGCGGAAAATGGACCTACACTCGCCGCGCTGAACGCGCTTCGGTCGATCCAGACGTTCGCCGATCAGATGCGCGGTGCGCTCGACGCCATGAAATATGCGGCCAGCTTAGGTCTCACCATGTCGGACGACAAGGGTGGGGCTTGGCCGGCGGATACTCCAGGTGCACGGGGCCTAGCAAAGACCGGCAACGGCGGAGCCGTAGAGGTAAATCCATTTACCGGCTATAACCCATTTCTCGCACTGGATAGCCAGGGCAAGATGCTAGTGCGATTGCGAATATTTTTCTATATGCAGGATTTGGACCTAAGCCTCCCTTTTCTGAAGGCGCGACTGAACAATCAATTCCCGGACTTTGGAAACGAGTGGCTAAAGATATCCGGAGTGGGCGAGCGCATTTATAGTGGCGCGTTTCCCTACAAACCCGGCGCATCAGCGGACGTGTATGAAGCTGCGGCTCGTCTGGTGGCGCAGAAAGGCTGGGCCTACGCGCAACACACGGAAGGGATTGAGGACGAGAAAAAGTTCACCGACGTATGGGAGCAGATCAATGGACAGATTCCACTCGCGCCGCTCCGTTGGGCTCTGGGGCGTGTGCCGGGAATCGACTTGGCGACGGTCGACCGACTGAAAGCAATGGGAGTCGGTGTCATTGCGGCCGGCAGCCGATATACCGCAAGTATGCCGCCGCGCACCGCTCCGGAATACATCCCGCCTTTCCGCATGCTCGTCGAAAGTGGAATCCATGTGGGGTACGGCAGCGATGGCGGTACCGTATCGCCGCTCGATCCATGGCTACACATGTATTACATGGTGACAGGGAAGAACAACGCAGGTGAGCGTGTGGTCGCACCGGGACAAACGCTTTCTCGCATGCAGGCGCTACAGATGTATACCTCGGATCAGCCATGGTTCACCAAAGACGAGCATCAGCTTGGGTCCATCGAGGTAGGCAAACTGGCTGATCTGGTCATCCTCAGCGACGATTTTCTGAATCCCAGTCGCGTACCAGATGACGCGATCAAACACATCACTTCGGTATTGACGATCGTGGGTGGCAAGATTGTGTACGACAGTGGCGTGCTCAAGGTGCCTTTGGCTGTTCGCAATTAGGTCCGACGGTTGTTGGCGGTGGATGATCGCCCAGATCTCCTGGCTGATACGTGCGTCAGTCTGCGACGAAGCTTATGGGCGCAGATTTTACATTTAAAGGAGCTATCTCAAATGGACGTTGCACGACGGACAGTACAAGCAACAACGGTAATGCTGGGAGTCGCGCTCATCATGATCGCGCTCGCTCCAACGAGGCTTTCCGCTCAGACGCTTTCCCTGCACACTTGGGACACAGCCAACTCGACGTCCGGCGCGGCCCAGGTTTTCCAGTGTATTTACGAAGTGGCTTGGCCGTGCAAATTTTCGGCTGGTTCTGCGCCCAGCGTGGATCAGATCCTCGAAAGATATCAAGCATCGCTTGGTGGTGCCCGTGCACTTGCGAGCGCCCGTACCCGCATTGTCACGCAGCGACGTTTTCAGGACATAGGAACCCCAGAGGACCATTATCTTATGCGCTTCTCAGAGAGGCCGTCCTCGGAAGAAACGCGTTTGCTGTCGATTCAGAGCCACACATCGCTCGACGGGAAGTTCCTGCGCTGGTCAAACGGCTGTGATGCCGACGGGGGCTGGAACTGGTCGGGACGGAATGACCCAAGTGGGAAGGTCAGAGTGGGCAAGACCTCAACCGATGGCCTTTGCGAACAGGAATTGTACTTCTATGGGTATCTTCCCCTCGATTTGTCTCATCTGAAAAAAGCCTATCAGCGACTTGAGTACAAGGGAATACACAAAATCTTTCAGCCAGTGGCTGGTCCCGAAGGCGAAATGGCAAGTGGCACCGGGCCCGATCTGGTTCCCGCTGGCCAAGCTCGCGACGCCTATCTCCTCCTCGGCGTTCCCGCCAAACACGGCGACGACTATGAATGGCTGTATTTCGACACCAAGACCGGCGTGCTGCTCCGCTTTGCTAGCACCGGGAATCCGCCATTATCAAACGCTGGCGCGAATCCGGATGATATCCGGACCGAGCAGGACAAGCTCTCGCTCGCGGGTAACACCGAGCGAATTGTCGATTTTATCCAATACCGGAAAGTCGGTGACGGCACAATCGCTCCGTTTCAGTTCGTCAATCAGGGTCCTACCACCCGGGTGAGGGGAGTGATCATAAATCTTATCGACAACGCAGCGATTGCGGACAGTGTCCTTACGAGACCCACGAATTCTCTGCGCGCCGATAAGGGCTTCGGTGCAGGCAAAGCAGCCGACTAGAACCGGGGGCGGTAAATCTCCGTGGCCGCGTTCCCGATCTCCCCGTACGCGGGGCGGACCCGTTCGCCGCCTCGAATGGCGAACGAGCTGGAACAGCCGGTTGGTTGGCGATCTCGTGCCTCATAAAGATCGAACGGCGGGCCAGCATTCTTGCCGTACGTGAATGGAATGCGAACGGAAAGTCGAATAGCGATTCGTTTCCCGCACGTTCTTGGGATTGGTTGTAGCCTCGGGATGCTTGTTAGAAACTAGGTCGCTGTTCCTTGACAGGGGCGATAGTAATTGCGTACAAAAGGTGGGGTGATTGCGGATGCGGAAAATCCTTACGATTTGTTTATTTTTGATGCTTGCTTGGGCCGCGAGCTCAGTTCCGGCGTCGGCTCACCATGGATATGCAGCGTACGATATGACCGAAGTTCTCAGCGTCAAGGCGACCGTGACTGGGTTGACGATCGTTAACCCGCACTCATGGCTTAATTACGACACGAAGGACGATCACGGCGACGTCCAGCACTGGGTGGCAGAAGCAGGCCCGGTGCGCCTGATGAGAGAGCTAGGGTGGACGATGGACACGGTCGAACCCGGCGATCAGATAACCGTTTATTATCATGCGGCGAAGAACGGTGCGCATTCGGTTGACCTTGTGAAGATCAAGCGCGCTGACGGGAAAATTTTCTTGGGGCATTCAGTCAACGGCGTGAACGAGCGATAAGCCAGATATCGTCACGCTTTTGTGGATGAGAAGCCAGCCCCAGGTCCGTTGCAAATTTGGTTCACCGGCATAGGCGACCTACGACGCCCTCAGAAAATATAACCGGAGATGCTATTACGGGTCTCAGACACTCGGCTCGCCTGCCGAGGCGAAGGTTTCTGGCAGCGCTTGCGGGTGCTGCTGCCTTGGGCCCGTTCGTTTCCGCACCTCAGTCGATAGCTCAGGATCCGCGCAACGCGCCAATTGATTGGCACCGCCATTTCGGCCCTCCCCAATGGTGCTCGTTTCTCGCCTCAAGGAATTTGCTCGCATACCCTTGGTCCAGCTGGACGCAGGCGAGAGATGTAGAGGACATGGACCAAGCCGGCGTGGCCATGTCGCTGATCTCGATCACTTATCCTGGCATTTGGCTCAGCGGAAGTAATGTTCCTGTCGATGCCACTCGTCGTTTGGCGCGAGAGTGCAACGAGTACGGAGCAACAATGGTGGCGGATCACAAGGGTCGCTACGGCCTTTTTGCTGTTTTGCCGATCCCGGACATCGAGGGAAGTCTTCGAGAGATTGAATACGCATTTGACACGCTCAAAGTGAAGGGTGTTGGTGTCCTCAGCAGCTATGGTGACAAATGGCTCGGAGATCCAGCGTTCGCCCCGCTGTTGGAAGAGCTCAATCATCGCAGCGCCATCGTCTTTATTCACTCCAACGTGCCAGACTGCTGCACCAGAGGCGGAAGCGGAGCCCATCGGTATTTGGTTCCGGGCGTAAATAACAACGTGATCGAATATCAGACCGACACCACGCGCGCGATCCTGAGCCTCATCGTGAAGAAAGCGGGCGACCGCTATCCCAATATTCGCTTCACGTTCTCTCACGCGGGTGGAACGATGCCGTACCTCATCGAGCGGATTCTCGGACACGAAGAGACCCTGGCACAGCGCCTCTCGAGCCCGGCCGAGCCTCATACCCGCCTCTATCAGCTTCGACAGTTTTATTACGACACGGCCAATGCCAACAACCCTGTGGAGATGGGTGCATTGAAAGAAGTGGTCGGAGCGTCGCAAATTCTGTTTGGCACAGACTTCCCTTACGAGGGGTCGACAGCCGTTCATGTGAAAGATTTGAGGGACTGCGGTGTGTTTGGCCCTGAAGAACTGCAGGCGGTCTTTCACGACAATGCGGCAAGACTCCTTGCCACGGCAAACGCGTAGTTTCTTGGATCGACATGGGCTACAATGCGACGCTTCAAAGTGGACCGATGCGATGAGTGACTTGATACCGAGACTCTCGTTGTCGCAAATGCCGCAGACTCTGGCCGAGATGCTGAAGCCACGCGTACAGCGACTCGGTTATCTCGGCGAATTTTTTCAATGCGCCGCCAACCAGCCAGAAGCGTTAATCTGTTTTCAGGAGTTTACGGAAGCTCTAAAGCACGCCCTGCCGGATAGGCTCACCGAAGTGGTTGCATTAACGGTTGCGCAGTTGATGGAAAATGCTTACGAACGCGTCCAGCACGAGCGCCTGTCTCTAAAGCTTGGATTTGGCGAGAGCTGGGTCAAAGGCGTTCTCTCACTTGGAAATGCAAACGGGGGATCGCTTTCGGAATCAGAGGCTGCCGTTCAGCAATTGGTGGCAGCCGTGATCAGGCGGAACGGCCATGGCACCAAACCCGAGCTCGAACGCGTAGCAACCCTGCTTGGCCATAAAGAGGCGATCGCGATTCTTATGCTGATCGGCCGGTACGTGACCCACGCTTTCATCGTTAGCTGCCTCGCGCTAAAACCACCGGTTGCGTCTCCAATAACGTCGACAGCGACATAAGTACACCCGCGGGCGCTCCAGAAATTTTTGGATTCGATGCCCTGTAGGTTTCCTGCTCGGCGCCGACCCGCCAGTGCATCCGTCAGCTACGGCGCAAGAAAGGCTAGCCGAGCTTGCGGGTTTGTACCGGAACTATATCGGTGGAGTGGAACGCGCCACCTTGGGCGGGGGATCGCGGATTCTCGCGCCGTTCCGATGAAGATCTTTCCCCGTACGCGAGCAGACAAAACAGGTGTATAGTTCGCGCCGTTTTTGCAGCCAATAACGGGAACCAGCGGTTGGCTGCAGAGGGCTGGACTCGATGAGCTGCCGCGTCGCGATCGCCGTTTTCTTGCAGGCGCTATTCTTGCCTGTTTTGGGCATCGCTCAAACCTCGAGAGTACTTGTGTTGAAGACCCGCATTCCCTTGGCAAATGTGCAGGGGCGAATGGACCATCTGGGCGTCGACGTAAAAGGCCGGAGGCTTTTCGCGGCTGCGTTTGACAATCACACGCTCGAAGTGATCGATTTACAAGCGGGCCGGCAAGTGCACACGATTCGGGATTTGGACAAACCGCAGGCCGTTTTTTTCGACGCTTCTAGCAATCGCCTCTTCGTGTCAAGCGAAGGCGATGGCACGGTGAAGATTTTCGACGGAACAAGGTTCGAGCTTCTGCAAACCGTGAAATTATCGACCGACGCCGATAACATTCGCTATGACGCTGCGCGCAAACGGATACTCGTAGGCTATGGCGGGCAAAAGTTCCTGAGGGGCAAGCCGGTGCGCGGGCGGGGAGATGGAGCGCTGGCGCTGTTGGATTCCGCGGGACGCGAGAGCGGCGAGATCGTCGTCGATGCCCACCCCGAATCTTTTCGAGTGGAGAAATCCAGGAACCGCGTTTCTATTAATGTTCCCGACCATCAAGAAATTGAAGTTGCCGATCTTCGGGAACGCACCTTGCTGGCGCATTGGCCTGTCACGAGCTGCACCGACAATTTCCCGATGGCGCTCGATGAAAAGCACCGTCGGCTGTTTGTCGGATGCCGCACTCCCGCGTCATTGCTCGTGTTCGATGCAGATGATCTACGTTAATCCAACACGGCACGTCGTTATTGTTCAAACGAGCGCTTGGCCCGTAGCCGACGCAGGTCGCCTGTACGTCGAAGCCGATGTTCTAATGGACAGAATCGCCAGACAAGTCAGCCCGTAGCGCGATTTGGAGCTCCGTGTTCGCTCAGAACCAACTCTATATTCCCTTCAGGCGATTTTGCCTGGTTTACGGAACGGGAGCCCGACTCGCCTGGCTCTTGATTCGTTGCCCATCGGCAGCTGTGATCCAGCGTTCTGACATGAGGCGGTCCACATCCGCACTCACCCGTTTTACGTAGTCCGCGTGCGTCGGGTAGAGCTTCGCCAGGCGCGCATGATCGAATGAGACCATGTGCCCCACAATCGTGCATGTGGGCGGCGTAGTATCGGGACCCACCGCGGTGCTCGCGCCGTAGTAGGTCGCCGTCGGCACGTCGACAGCCGGAGTTCTCACGCCGTCCCGCGCATTGCCAAATTGGTCGGTGAGCACAGTCGCGTTGGGATCGCCGGGTTTTGATACGGCGATTCGAGCAGCGTGAGGAGCGGGTATTCCGTCACGCACCCAACGCTCGAGATTTTCGAGGGCGCCATCGTAGACATATTGAGAAGGGAACTTGCTCTCGGGTCCCTTGCAGACAACTTGTTGTGCTGGCTTGATCCCTCCGGCGAGCACATCGGCTTTCGAGGGCGCCGATTGATCGAGAGTAGCAACCACGTGCGCAGCACCCGCAACTTCGTAGAGCCGGTAGCGGTCATTAGGAGTACCGCTATCGCGCCTCCGCTCCAAATACGTCGGGAACGGGCCAAATTGGTAGAAGTCGGTAAGAGACATAATGCGAATGACGGGCTCAGATGAACGAGCCAGCGCGCCCGGCTGGCCGTGTTCCGGCGGAGTGGCACACTGGTTGATTGCGCTGACCCCAGCAGCGCCTCCGATCAGGAACCCGTCATAGATCGGCTTACCATTGGATAGCAGCGCCCGAGGCTGAAATTCGGCGATGTAGGTGCCAACGTAGGCGCCTGTTTGTGAGTAAGCCGTCTGATACAGGTAATGAACATGGAGATTCGCCAGCGGATTTTTTGGACTCTTGCTTTTGAGTAACGCACCCACTTGCGTCACGATGTCCCAAACCAGCCCGTCTTCGGTCTGCGGCGATGAATGGCCAGGGAGAAGTGCTGGCCCCGGATTTTTGCACGTCTGGTCTACAGAAAGCGGGTTTGCCCAGGACAACGCGGCGTAGCGTTTCGGTTCGAACCGCTTAAGGAATTCTGCGGCGACAGGTTTGCTCGTGATCCCGACATATGCGTCGCCATTTTCGACTAAATAATTCCGGGTCAATTCCCACACGAGATCCTCATCATACTTATCGCTGGGATTGAGCAATTCCACGATCACATTGCCGCTGAATTTTCCTGGATCGGCAGGGTAGCGCAATAGGATGCGAGTCGTGTATGGCGCGTCAGCGGCGAGAACTTTCAACGCGCCTTTGCCGGCGTAGCCGTAGACATTTGCACGCCCACTGACGAAATACTCCTTCTCGACATAACCAACTTTGTTCAGGTCAAACGGCTCGACCACGTGATCCGCGGAAATGAAAGCATACGAATCGCTCGTGACCGGAATGGGCCCCGTGATCTTCGGGAGTGCGACCCTGCGCGCAGCGAACCCCCTTTGTCCCCAGGCCACGGCTGAGAGCACGCATAGAGCAGCGGCGCCCATCACAAGGAGGAAGGCTTTTCCAATTGTCACCGGATTCCGACCGATTGATGTTCCCTCGCGTCGCATTGATTCTCTCGACATCATCGGCGTGCTCGCATTAATTGCGTCCTGCCACTCGTCTTTTGCGGCTCTGATGCCACGCCACGACGCCACCATAGTAGTATGCCGACGAATATAAACCAGAGGCCGAGGACCGTAAGTGCTATAATAAGTATATTGAGCGCAGTGTTGTTTAGCATTATGTTTTCCGTTCAAACGATCCACCAGGCAGGATGGGACGTCAGACAGGCCATTCGCGTGCACCACGCAAGCGAATCTAGGGCATTCAGGCAGGGAGTTATCAAATCGGGCGGTCGGGCAAGACGGAAACGCAGTTTTCACGATCTACTGGAAACCCATCTGCTCGGCAGCGGCAGTGTACGGGCCGCCGCACCTCAATCCCCAATCAGCTTGGTTGTCTCGCGCCGGGTTTTCCCTTGCTTGCTGCCAGGCTGCAATGACGGTCGCGTGGTGGCGGATGTCATCCGCCTCGGCAAAGGCCACACTGAAGGCTTAGAGCCTAACGTCACCGAAAATTCCTCATTAAGTTCATGCTCTCTGCGTCGCGACGAATCGATTCTGCAACAAGGACATCCTGTTCGCCCATGGTATCCAGACAGCGCAAGTACGTTAACGCCGGTGCGATAGTTCGTGCTGCCGTGACCAGCCGGGTTACGTCGGTGAGCGATCATCTGCGCGAGCGGCTCGACAAATTGTAGATTTGAAATGTCGTCAGCCAGTGGAGGGTCAACTTGATCCTTGATCGGGCTAGCTGATATAAACACGAGCAAATTCCATCTTTAGGGGGCGGAGAAAATGTCCACATCACGAACATCCGAAAAACCGGAGCCGGGCGGCCAGACGGTCAAGGTCGAGTTCGACGCGGAGATCGCCTGGGTTACCCTCAACCGGCCGGAAAAACGCAACGCGGTAAATCCCACGATGAACGAGGAAATGCTGGCGATCCTCGATGCGCTGGAGCTCGACGACCGATGCGGAGTGCTGGTGCTAACGGGCGCGGGTGAATCGTTTTCGGCAGGAATGGACCTCAAGGAATATTTTCGCGAGGTAGAGCACGAGCCTGCACTGAAGCAGGCGCAGGTGCGCCGCGCGGCGTACACGTGGATGTGGCGTCGGCTGATCCATTACGCCAAGCCCACCATCGCAATGGTAAACGGGTGGTGTTTCGGCGGCGCGTTCACGCCGCTGGTCGCTTGCGATCTGGCCATCGCGGCGGACGAGGCGCAATTCGGGTTGTCGGAGATCAATTGGGGAATCATCCCAGCCGGCAATGTGACGCGCGCGGTGGCGCAAGTGATGAACCATCGGGACTCGCTCTACTACATCATGACGGGCGATACGTTCGACGGAAAAGAGGCGGCGGAAATGGGGCTGGTCAACAAATCGGTGCCCCGATCGCGGCTTCGGGCTGAGACGGAAGCACTGGCGCGCAAGCTGCTGAAGAAGAATCCGACGGTACTGCGGCACGCCAAGATCGCATTCAAGATGGTGCGCGACCTGGATTGGGACACGTCTGAGACACTCCTCGGCGCGATGGCGGCTTCGGCGGGTGCTTCTGATCCCGAACGCGGCCGCCAAAAAGGCATGAGCCAATTTCTCGACGAAAAATCCTACCGACCAGGTCTCGGGCCGTACCACCGTGGAAAATGAGCCAAGCCCGCCATCAGGAAAGCCGCTGATCAAAGGCGCCAAGGCATCTGCGCGAGTGCTGCGGCCGAATTCGATTGCGGTCGTCGGGGTGTCACCGCAGGCGAACTCGGCGGGCGCAACAGTGGTGGCGAATATCCTCGCGAGCAGCTACGGCGCCGCGCTGCACATTGTGAGCCGCAATGCCAGCGAGATCAACGGGCGTGCTTGCCTGAAAACCGTGGACGAGCTTCCTGAAGGAGTGGACCTGGTCGTTTGCACCGTTCCGAGCGCGGCAGTCCGAGAAACAATCGAGGCTTGCGGCCGAAGAAGAGCGCACGCCGCCGTTGTATTCGCGTCGGGATTTGCTGAATTGGGCGACCCGGGAGGGAGAGAGCAGGACGAGATCGCGGGGATTGCCGCCGAAAGCGGAATCGCTCTGATGGGACCGAACTGCCTGGGGTTCACGAACTATGTCGATGGATTCGGTATCAGCTTTGCGGGGCGGTCGACGCCGAAACCGCTGGAACCGGGACCAGCGGTTGCAGTGGTAGCGCAAAGCGGCGCACTGATGGGGCATTTCATGCTCGCATTCGGTGCGCGGAATCTGCCGCTTACGTATTCGATTTCGACAGGCAACGAAGCAGGCCTCGGCATCGAGGATTTTGTGGAGTACCTGGCGAATGACTCCAGCACGCAAGCGATTGTCTTGTTCGCGGAGCAGATCAGGCGTCCGCGCGATTTTCTCACAGCCCTGTCGCGCTGCCGTGCCTCTGCAAAACCAGTCGTCTTGTTTCACACGGGGCGAAGTGCACGCGCACGCGCATCGGCGCGTTCGCATACTGGCGCCATGGCCGGAGAATACGAAGTGATGCAGACCTTTGCCAGCTATGCCGGCGCGGTAGTGGTCGAGAGCCTAGAGGAACTCGTTGACGTGGCCGAAATTCTGGCGCGTTTTCCCAAGCCGCCAACACGCGGTGTCGGCATTCTGACTGTATCGGGCGCGTTCTGCGGGATTGCTCTGGATCTCTGCAGCGGAATCGAACTCGATGTACCGAGGCTGACGACGGAAACGGAGGCGACTCTGAAGTCGGTCATGCCACCGTTTGCGATCCCAGGTAATCCGCTCGACCTGACGACGCAGCCCATCCGTGAACCCGAATTGCTTGGCAAGGGGCTCGCCGCTCTCCTGGCTGACACTGGGATCGGCAGCGTGGTTGTCGCCATGATGCCAGGAGCAGAGCCCACGCAAGCGGTCCGCTACCTGAAGGGCCTTCATCCGACAATTAGGAATCCAGCCAAGCCAGTCGTTCTGGCGATGATGGGTGATGGTTCGCCACTCAGCGAAGAGTTCTCCATAATTGTTCGCGAAAGTGGAATCGCGCTTTCCCGTTCGCCGGAAAGGTCTCTACGGGCGATAGCGCGAGTCACGGAGTACGGACGGATGTGCGCCGCCTCGGAAAGCATGTCGCGCCGCGGACCGATTCGGCACTTCCCGACTGTGCAGCGCGGTAAGATGTTCGAGTACGCCGCTAAGCAATATCTCGCTGCGATCGGAATCGACATCCCGAAAAGCGAACTGGCAGAAGCCGTTGATGACGCCGCCCGCATTGCCGCGCGAATTGGATATCCCGTGGTTCTAAAAGCACAGCACCCAAACCTGGAACACAAGAGTGAAATCGGTGCTGTCGCAGTCGGCCTTGCGAACGAAGCGGACCTGCGAGGGGCGTGGGCAAGCGTTATCGACCGAGTGAGGGCGGCGCGGCCGGACCTTACAGTTGAGCAGATGCTTGTGGAAAAACTGGCCGCGCCGGGCGTTGAAATGATCGTTGGCGTCAAACGCGACCCGGGTTGGGGACCCGTGCTCCTGGTCGGACTAGGCGGAATCTGGACGGAGATTTTGAAGGACGTGCGTCTGCTTCCGGCAGATGCTGCAGAAGGAGTAATTCTAAGGGAGATCGCCAGGCTGAAAAGTTACGCGCTATTGCGCGGCGCGCGAGGATCATCCCCTCGTGATTGCGTCGCTCTGGCCAAGATCATCGCGCTGCTCGGCGACCTTATGCTGGCGCGGCCTGAGCTGACCGAAATCGACATCAACCCGCTGATCGTATACGGCGAAGGCCTAGGTGCCGTTGCGGCCGATGCGCTGATCGTGGCCCAGCCGCCAGAAAGAGCGCGTGAGGGCGCTCGTCGAGCTCTTCAATTTCCCAAGAGATGAAACGGCACAGGTGGTGAAAGCGCGATGACTGAAATAGGCGCGCGCTCGTCTTTTCCCGGACTAGGCGAGATGAGTCCTCACAGACAGGCTTATCCCCATCAACTCCAGTACAGTCGGCAATCCGAAAGTTGGGGCGAGGTCCTGAGAAAACGGGCTTCTGGAAAGTCATAAACGCCAGTTTGGCGACGGATTGTCGGCGACCCTTCTATAATCGGGCTGCAGATCAAGGGTTCGGCTCGATGCCAATGCGATCGTTGACTGCGGATCGAATCCGTTGTTTGCAGCCTAGGTAGATCAAATGTGCTGCAGCACATTTGAAATACTTGACGCATTGCCCCGAACTGATGGAGTGGGCGGTCAAGCGGCTGGACAGTCAGTGGGAGGTGCGGCAATGAACACGGCCTACCGCGTGTCTTTTCTACTCCAGCGGTTCTTCACCGAACGACTCATGAACCAACGGAATGTGAGCTCCCATACCATCGCTTGCTATCGCGACACCTTTCGTCTGCTGCTCGAGTTTATTCATCGACAAAAGCACCGAGTACCTTCTCAACTCACCTGGGAGGACTTCGATGCACCGTTGATCGGGGCCTTTCTCGATCACTGTGAGAGAGACCGCCACAATGTGGCTCGCACCCGCAACCTTCGTCTCACCGCCATTCGTTCTTTCTTCCGCTATGTCTCTTTCCAGGAGCCAGCTGAGGCGGCCAGAATCCAACAGATCCTCGTCATTCCCAATAAGCGCCAGCCGCGGAGGCTGATCGGGTTCCTGACTTATCCCGAGGTGGAAGCTCTGCTCGCTGCCCCGGATCAGCGCACCTGGTGCGGGCGCCGGGACCACACCTTCCTCCTGCTCGCTGTTCAAACTGGGCTGCGCCTCTCAGAGGTGACCGGATTGCGCCGGCAAGATGTCATCCTCGGTACCGGCGCTCACGTCTACTGCCTGGGCAAAGGCCGCAAGGAACGTCGCACTCCGCTTGCGAAACGCACGGTTGACGTTTTACATGGCTGGCTCCGAGAGCCATCGCGCGGTCGGGACGATATCGTGTTCCCGAACGCGCGCGGCGGCCGTTTGAGTGCCGACGGCGCGCAGTACCTGCTCGCAAAGCACTTGGCGACGGCCCGCCAGAACTGTCCCTCACTTCGCGAGAAACGCGTCACGCTACATATGCTTCGACACACTACGGCAATGGCGCTGCTCAGGGCGGCGTCGATACCTCGTCCATCGCGCTGTGGCTTGGGCACGAATCACCTGCAACCACCCACATCTACCTGGATGCGAACTTGGCGCTCAAAGAACAAATTCTGGCAAAGATGGGGACTTGGGACGGAACGAAAACAGGGCGTTACCGTCCGGAAGACCCCGTCTTGAAGTTCCTGAAGAGCCTGTAAACGGGTCCCAAACTATGCCGAGTCGTCGAACAGGAAGCCCGTCAGCCACAGCGAGTTCAGACGGTGACTCGGCATAGTTTTCCATGCGGCATAGCGTCGCAGATCGTGCGGCGCCAATTTGGTTATACCAATGGTCTTCGCGGACTCCTTCACGATGTGCCAGACCGCCTTTCCCGTGATGCCCTCTCCCCATGCCTTCCCAGCTTTGTTGACCCTGCGGAACAGTCTTCCTCGATCAATTGCGGCTGCGGCGAGCCAATCGTACAGTTCGGTTTTCACCCAATCGGGAACCGGAACCGTTCGAACATGGCCTCCCTTACCAACCAGATCGACAATAGCCCAGTGCTCTTCGCGCTGCTGAAGGTGATCCAAGGTTAATGCAACTGCTTCATGTCTTCTCAAGCCGCACGCGAGGAGCAGGGAGAGCAAAGCTCGGTCGCGTTTTCCTTTCAGGCGATGACCGTCGGGTGCTTGCCACAGCGCGTGGCCTTGCTCTGCTGTTAACCAGTTTCCGAGGCGCATGCCCAGCTTCTTCACGCCCTTAACGCCGCGAATGCCAGCCGCCAAATCGGCGCTGAGGAGACCGCAGTCGGCTGCTTCGTATGCGAGTCGGCGCACGGCACCGAGACGCAGATTGATTGTGCCGGGTGAGAGTTGACGGGATTCGAGGTGGGAGCGGTAACGCAATACGACGATCCGGTTGAACGCCAGTCGTGGTTCTGAACAATACCAGTCAACGAATTCGTCGATAGCGTGACGATATCCCCGTTGAGCATCCGGGCCAGTGAGACTGTTCAGGACTGCGGTCGTAGCGTGCTCGAGGTCGGGCAGGCGCAGGACCGATTTGGTGCGACTGCGTTTTCTTCGGGAATATAGCTTCGTCTTCATGACCAGTGGCCTCCATGCCACCGATCAATGATCGAAGTCGTGCGACGATAAGTTCAGAGTGGCCCGTTATTCACTCCGCAAGACGTCTCAAAATAGCGGTTCAAATTCCGTCGTAGCGTGAATACCCGCGCTCTGCCCAATAGTCCGCCGGCTCGTCCTTTGTATAGGTAATCCGCGTAATCGCCTTGATGTTCTTAAGGCCCAGTTTCACAGGTACAAGCAGTCGCAGCGGAGCTCCGTACTCGACTGTGAGAGGCTTTCCGTTCAGGTGAGTGGCGAGCAGGGTCTGCGGATGACGAGCCGTCGAGAGATCGAGCGACACGTAGTATGGGTCAGGGTTTCCATAGGGACCGAGATTGACCGATGATTCCAGTCGGGCCCATTTCGCCTGGGACATCGGCGGGTAAGCACTCAGCAAATCATCAAACATAAGCCCAGCCCACCCGGCAATAGCGCTCCAACCTTCGACGCACACGAGCCGGGTGATCTGCTCGTGCACGCGGAAGGATGCGAGCAGGTTCCGGATGCTCAAAGAAACGCTTAAGCCGGAAGCGAGCCCGTCGAGAGTCAAACGCCATTCAGGAATATAGCTGGGGTCGGGGGTGGCTCCGTTGTAATTGTTCCTAAGCGGGGTAATCTGCGATTTGGTGTAGGTTGGCACCAAGCGATTTGTTGAATACAGAGCCCCTGCAACATCGTCATCGATGCGCAGGGCTCTATTCAGAAGCCATTCCTTTTTCGGCCAGTTCTTGCTTCCGTGGATGATGCCGAGGCGTTCGAGTGTAGTCTGAGGCAAGAGCGAGCTACCACCTGCGACGGCGGCTATGGCGCCTATTCCGAAAAGCAGAAGATCCCGGCGAGTCCAATGACGCAAAAGCTGGGGAGCCACTTCCATTACCTGTGGTGGCCGTTCCTGGAAGAAGCTTGCGGGCTTTCGTGGAGACTCGGATTCAGTCGAGGATGCGTTGTCCGCCTCTGGCGCAGAGTGCTCGTTTTCAAGGCTCATTGTCAAAAATCCTCCGATTTCTTTGTTCTCGCCGACCAACCTACGATCATGCTGCGAAGCGTGTCCCACCCATCAGCGAGAACGAGAATCACATGGGGCACGACAAAGAGAACAAAAATCCACATCAGCCAGAAGTGCCAGATGCGCGCTCTGTCATAACCGCCGAAGATCGCAGTCAGCCAATGGAGCTGCATGGGTTTGTGAATCGCCCAGCCCGTTAAGGCCGACAGGAGCCCGGCGACCGGAACGGAAAAATAAGCGACGCGTTGAAGTGCGTTGTATTTTGTGTTGAAGCGCGGATGCAGCCAGGCGCGGCGCCTTAGTTTGGCAAGGGGGAGGCCCGCGTAGTAGCGAAACATCTTGAGCGCATCGCGCAGGTCGGTCCGGCGGGGCAACAGAGAGCGCCAGCCACCTCCCGTGGCCAGCCCTATAACGAAGACGAGGCCGTTGAGCATGAACAGATAAGCACAGAGCCAATGAAGGCGCAGAGCCACGGCGAGCGTGCCGGGACCGAGGCTTATGTGGTTGTAGACCCAGTCGGGCGGACTGCTGTATTGGTGCAGCCCGGGCACGTGCGCGCATATCCAGATGCCGACGTCGGCAAGAGGATCGGAGTTCCCGGTCAGTGGATCTGGTTTGTGCTGATAGACCGGAGATGCCCAATAAATGGACAAGCCACTCAGGATGAGGCCCAGAAGGATTGGCACGTTGAGCCAGTGGCTGCAGCGCACCAGCAGATGGTGGCTGCGAACTACAAGCACGCCGGCTTGAGACTCCGGCGTGCTTGTAGCGATTGGTTCGTTATCGAGCTGCATGGAATGTGGCACAGGCATTCTCCAGGCTAGTTGTGAGCGGCCATGGCATGAGCGGTCATGGCATTGGCGGGCGCGGGCGCGAAATGCGCGCGCCCATCTTCGATCTGCCATCGATCGGAGTGACGGACGGCCACGTAGAAGAAGTTGATCGGTATCGCGGGGATGATCGTCCCATCCGGGCCGTTGGCGTTGTGCACGGTAAGGAGCGCGTCGACGACCGCGACATCGGGCTTGATGAAGTGAACCCGGTAGTTGGAGAACGCCGCTTGCGTGGTGCCGTTGACGGCTTGCTGCGCCTCGGGACCGAAGTCCTTCACCAATGCGACGTGCCCTTGCAGAAATTCGCCCTGCGGTGTCACGAAGGTTCCATCTTCGGCGAAGATGGATGCGCGGAGCTCGGCATTCTTCTGAACGAAAGCCTTAGCAAAGGTATCGCCGAGCGCGCGAACGGCTGCTTCGTCTCGAGCCTCGTCGGCACTCGCAGAGCCGATCACACCGATGACGAGCGCACATGCGAGAAACGCCAAGCCCAGACGCCGCGTCAGGCCTCGGAGCGCTGACTTGGGCTCCCGGGACGCGGAATCAGCTCGGTACGTTTGTGAAATTTTCATTTGTTTCTCGTTGGTCATTTTTTCTCCTTAATTTTATTTCTTTCTCCTGTGTTGATTACCTCAACTACGCCCGGTCGATTGCACCCAAGTGGCCACTCCGAAATGCATTGAAGTCAAGGCGCTTAACATGCTGGATCGTGTTCGCGCAGTCATGCCGAATGCTGAACGCTCGGCATTTTGCCGAGGACACAGCACCGCCTGCACTTTCAACCCACTCCATACGAGTAGTTTACGAATGGCGTTCGAAGTGCATGTTTGCCGGCTAGATGTGAGAATCACGAACGATCGAAATTGAAAAAGGAGAAAGACCAATGCCGAATAAGCCGTCCGTACTAATTACTGGAGCCTCCAGCGGGATTGGCGCGGTCTACGCCGACCGTTTCGCCAAGCGCGGCCATGACCTGGTTCTCGTGGCGCGAGATCGCGAGCGAATGGAGACGCTGGCGAACGGGCTTCGCCGGGAAACCGGTGTCGACGTCGATATCTTGCGTGCGGATCTCACCGATGCGCGGGACCTCGCTCAGGTGGAGGCTCGGCTCCGCGACGATCATCGGATCAGCATTCTAGTTAACAACGCGGGAGCAGCCCCGGCCGGGGGCTTTGCAGATCAGAGTCCAGACGAAATCGCTAGGATCGTCAAGCTAAACGCGACGGCGCCAGTGCGTCTAGCCGGTGCTGTGGCGGCGCGATTCGCCAAAGGCGGTCACGGAGCCATCGTCAACATCGGGTCGGTGATTGGGCTGGCGCCGGAGTACGGCTCGACCGTCTATGGCGCGACCAAGGCGTTCGTCCTCTTCCTGAGCCAGAGTCTTCACTTCGAACTTGGGCCCAAGGGCGTATACGTTCAGGCCGTGCTGCCGGCCGTAACGCGAACTGAGATCTGGGAGCACGCCGGCAAGGATGTGAACAAGCTGCCGGGCGTCATGGAAGTCGGCGAACTGGTGGATGCCGCCCTCGCGGGCTTCGACCGCCGGGAGACGGTCACCATTCCTCCGCTTCCGGACGCGACTCAGTGGGCTGATTTCGAGGCTGCTCGCAAGGTCATGATCCCGAATTTCAGTCAGGTCCATGCCGCCGAGCGTTATCGCAACGCCGCGTGACATACGCATCAGCTCTGCTTGCTTCAAGTGCGGTAGGGTCATCAAGCATGATGAGAATTGAAAAGGATTCCGATGGATGTGTAACCAGGGTGCGGCTGAGCGGCCGGATTCAGTCGAGTGGTATCCCCAGCATACGAATGGCAATGAATGACGGCTGCGCGCGTAAAATTCTGGACCTGAGCGAAGTCACCCTGGTGGACCTCGAGGTGGTTCGTTTCCTGATTAGCGTCGAAGACGAGGGCACTGAATTGTTTCAGTGCCCTCCCTACGTGCGCGAGTGGATGCTACGCGAGCGCGCCGAAGGAGCGCAGCCCGGGTTTTCGAATACCCCCTGATTCAATCATGTCGGAGCCAGCGTCCGGTCTACCCGATAGCGTGCGGTTCGACCTCGGCAGACGGTATAATCTGGCTAGCCGGCAGTGGCGCGGTCAACGTTTGCCGGCTCGCCGGATTCACCGTATGAGCACGAGTGAGGGACAAAGCAGGGCTCGCCAAGAGGGGACCGTCCTTCGCACGATCACCGACGCTGCTCGCGACAGGGCCCTCCTCGACGGGCTGATTGCGAGAGTGCCCGAGGCTATCGTTTTGCTCGACACAGATGACCGCATTCTGCAGGTCAATCCGGAATTCACCAGGATCTTCGGTTATGCCCAGGAGGAAGCGCGTGGGCGTCTGATTAACGATCTAGTCGTTCCAGAAGAACTTTTGGCTCAGAGCGAGGAATTCACGCGTCGCGCTCTTAGAGGAGAGAGCGTGAATGTCGAAACGATGCGGAAGCACAAAGATGGCACCCGCGTTCACGTTTCGGTGGTTAGCGGGCCTGTGTCGATTGCAGGAAGCCAGATTTCGCAGTACGTAATCTATCGTGACATCACGGAGCGCAAACGCGCGGAACAAAGGCTAAGTGAAAGCGAAGCATTTCTGGCGGAAGGCCAACGCCTCAGCCGAACTGGCAGCTTCTCTTGGTGTGTAGCGACGGAAGAAATAACCTGGTCAGAGCAGCTCTATCGCATTTTTGAATTTGACGAGCGTCTGCCCGTGACGCTCGAACGGATTGGCAGCCGAGTTCATCCTGATGACATCCCGTTGTTGCAAGACATGATCGAACGAGCGCGACACGCCGCCAGCGATTTCGAATACCAGCATCGGCTGCTGATGCCTGACCAGTCCGTGAAGCACATACATTTGTTCGCGCACGCGACTCGAGACAAATATGGTCGACTGGAGTACATCGGCGCGGCTCAGGACGTGACAGATCTTCATACGATCACCGATGCTATTGCCAATCCAATCGTGGTCCTAGCGCCTGATGGCACAACGCTTTACGCGAACCAGGTGGCTTTGGATCAATCGGGACTCACGCCGACCGAGGTGAAGAATGAAGGGTTCCTCCCGCAAGCTTGCCATGCCGACGATATAGATCGGGTGCGCGAGGAGCGTCGCGTGGGATTGTTGGAGGGAGTTCCCTTCGAGATGGAAATGCGCCTGCTGAAGAATGGGGAGTATCGCTGGCAGCTCGCTCAGTACAACCCGCTGAAAGACGAACGCGGCCAGATCATCCGCTGGTACGCGACGGCCACCGACATCGACGATCAGAAGCGCGTCGAGCAGAAGCTGCGGCAAAGTGAGGAAAACCTTCGCACGATCATCGATGCTATTCGCCAATCCGTCGTGGTGCTAGCCCCGGACGGTTCGACACTCTACGCGAACCGGGTGGCTCTGGATCTCACCGGCCTCACTATGGCTGAGGTGAACGACAAGGGCTTCTTTAATCGAGTTTTCCATCCCGACGACATAGAGCGTGTCCGAGCCGAACGACAAGAGAGGCTTTTAGGCGGAACCCCGTTCGAATTGGAAATGCGCACCTTGCTTAAGAGCGGGCAATATCGGTGGAGGCTGCTCCAGTACAACCCGCTAAAAGACGAACGCGGCCAGATCATGCGCTGGTACGTTTCGGGAACCGACATCGACGACAGAAAGAGCACCGAAGAGCGACTCCGAAACGAGAACCTCGTTCTGCGAGAGGAAATCGATCGCTCTTCAATGTTTGAGGAAATTGTCGGTTCCTGCAAGCCCATGCGCGAAGTGCTGAAGCAGGTGGAGAAAGTTGCACCGTCAGATTCGACCGTTCTCATTCTGGGCGAAACCGGAACCGGTAAAGAGCTCATTGCCCGTGCGCTGCATCGGAGATCGAAGCGCGCAACCCGAGCCTT
Organism: uncultured Acidobacteriota bacterium; assembly: GCA_963841605.1. Classification (GTDB taxonomy): domain Bacteria; phylum Acidobacteriota; class Terriglobia; order Acidiferrales; family UBA7541; genus Palsa-295. Next base: position 195,413 of record CAWJDM010000013.1, on the reverse strand, counting down.
CGTCCGCGTCAACTGTGCGGCGATTCCGCAATCGCTGATCGCTTCCGAGCTTTTCGGGCACGAGAAAGGAGCATTCACCGGCGCGCTGCAGCGGCGTGCGGGAAGGTTTGAAGCCGCTGACGGGGGGACGCTCTTCCTGGATGAAATCGGTGATCTCCCGATGGAAACGCAGATCGCGCTCCTGCGGGTATTACAAGAGAAGGAATTTGAGCGGGTGGGGAGTAATAATCCCATCTCAGTAGATGTCCGGCTGATAGCGGCAACAAATCGTGACCTGCCGGCCGCCCTGGCGGCAGGAACCTTCCGCCAGGATCTCTTCTACAGGTTGAATGTCTTTCCGATCGCGGTTCCGCCATTGCGAGACCGAGCGGAAGATATTCCATTGCTCGTGGAGTACTTCGTCGGGCGGTTCGCCAAAGGGGCCGGCAAGAACATCCATCATATTAGCAAGGACACGCTGGAGCAGTTAAAGGGCTACCGTTGGCCCGGGAATATTCGCGAATTGCAGAACGTCGTGGAACGTGCAGTCATCCTCAGTGAAACCGACAACTTCGTCGTTGATGAAAGCTGGCTAAAACGCGAATCGGCAGACTCATCGACGCACGAAGGTCTTTTGGCACTGGCAGGTCGTGAAGTGGAAATGATCGAAACTGCTCTCGCCGAGAGCCATGGGCGGATATCCGGACCTTCCGGAGCGGCCGCGAAACTCGGGATACCACGCCAGACACTGGAATCGAAGATCCGGCGGCTGGGCATCGATAAGTACGGACAGAACCAACCGAACTCTAAATAGCAGCGAGCCGCCGCCCCCAGACAGCCGCTTCCACATCTCATTCTCGTCGTTCTCACCTTCGGGAAAGCGTCGGGCCGCCATTCTGCCCGAAGTTCAGTGCCGCAGATTATCGGCAAGTTCCAGGCCCATCCGCTCACCAATCCGCCCGCAGGCGCCGCAGCCGCCTCGCAGCCCGTGCCGACGCCGAAGAAGAAGCAGTAGGCCTGGATCAGAAACTGGAGAGGATCGGGTCGAGTCGAGTGAGCGTACCGGGAGGCGTTATACACTCCTCGTGTCAGCCTCGAAAAGAATCCCAACGGCACTGGCCGCGCGGCTTTTTGGCAGCATAGTCGGCCACCCTTCCTTTGCAGGATTAGGGAAGAGTTGCCCGTGATACGGGAGTTGGCAGGCCGTAGGGTTATTTCTCGTGAGCGCCCAAGCCGATTACGGAGTGACCAGGGTGTACGAGGATGAGAGCTGGATCGCTTTATGCAGAGTGCGATATAGGGGACAGCGCATCGCGTAGATTCCGTGCACGCGTTCTACGGTGTCGCGGGACTCTTCGGGGGTTACCAATTGCATGGCGACGTGGATACGGCGGATCACGAGAACGCCTTCCTCTGTTTCTACTTCACCAGTTACTTCCGCGACGAGCTTCCCGTTGCTCGCATCGATGTGACGCGCCTCCAGCGCGCCTCCGAAGGTGCCCAGCATTCAACCCGCAGTCGCAGCGATCACGTAGTCGATCGTGGATGCATGCGACTCCTTTAGTTTGGCGGGATCGACCTTGTAATGCTCGGCTATGGCCCCGTGGACGCTAAAGATAACCTCTTGCGATTCACCGGGTAAGTGGGCGATTCGAAGAGGACCAACCTTTCGCTCGATACGGACCTTGGAAACATATGCGACTTCGGACACGGCTTGCCTCCTGTTGTGTTCAGGTCAAAACAAAGACCCGCGCTCTACTTGTGCCGAATATCCTCTGGCGCTCTCTGCCGGTCCAGAGGCAACACTTGCAGTTGCCATTGGACTGGCACCGACGTCGGCAGGAAGCAAATCTTGCTATCGCACGCCTGATAGGCGAACTTGCCCGTGATCGTGAACGTCTTTCCGTCCGTCCCAAGCGAATTGCTGAACGCCGCCGCCGAACTGATTTGCAGGTCCTCGGTAATGCGGAATTTCCCCTCGAATACGGGCACGCGCTCGTCGATCGCCGGAAGAAAAAGAACCTTGGCGCTCGGATAATGCACTGGCGTGAACTCCGCCGCCGGCGACGGATCCATCGCCAGGGCAATCGCCTTATAGCCCTGCACCCCCGGCGCATAGACGTGTACGTCAGGCGGAAGCTCCACCTGGGCCGTCAGCGTAATGCGCCCTCCCGGAAAGCCGGTGCGATCGGACTGCTCGACGGCCAGGCGCAGGTGTGGGGCTTCAACATTGTCGGTCACTTCGTCACCCAACGCCGGGAAAAGCTTGCCAATCACGTTGTTTCCGGATAATCGCTGCCGGTACCTCGCCTCGAAGAATTTCTCGCGAATCACACCCTTGGTGTCGATGAAGAAATACCCCGGCCGCGCCATGCCCTTGAATTGTCCGGTGCCCTCGGCGTTCAGTACCTCATAGGCGCGAATCGTTTTGGACTCGGGATCGGAGAGCAGCGGGAAGTCGATCTTGCGGCGGTCGGCGAACGACTTCAGGATATCCACGCTGTCATAGCTGATGGCCGCCAGCTTGAGGCCTTGCTTTTCAAATCGCGCTTTGGCGTTTTGCAGCTCGACCAGCTGCCCTTTGCAGTACGGTCACCAGTCGGCCGAGCGAAAAAAGAGGAGCACTGTGCCGTTCGGTCCCTTCAGCGTACCCAGGCTCTGCTCCTGGCCAAACTGGTCGTGGGCCGTGAAGGCCGGCGCATTCTTGCCGACGGCAAGCCCGATGTCGGTGAGCATTCTGAACGAGGAGACGTGCAGCGTATTGCCCTCGATGGTGCCGCTGACGGTGACGCTGTCGCCGAGATGACCAACGGCCGGCTCCTGCGGGTCGAGCACGAACATCTGTCTGGTAGTATCGTCGTACAGCGCAAGCTTCACATCCTTCGCCGTACACTTGGGGTCCTCCGCGAAAGCCTCATCCGCGGTGCAGCCGCTATTGATGATGACGCCCGACCACGATCCGGAATTGGCCATGCTGCCTTGTTGAGCCATAGCGAGGTTAGCGACGAAAAGCAATGCTAGCACGAGTATCAAGGAGCACCTCGCCATGTTTTGGCCGCCACGAATCAAGCGTCGCCCCCAGTCGGAATTACATTTTACTTGGGTCCAATTATAGCCCAATCGACGTTTACCCGACCCACTCAGCGCTCAATCTCTCAGATTCTTGCCCGCGACCCTCTTCGTCTGTCGGCATTCGTCCATCGGCAACCCGGAAGTTAGGATTTCGTAGGCCTGTCTTTGGGGTAGGTGTGGGGTCAACTTACGGATCGTCGGCAATCCTTCCCTGATGTGATTGTGGAAGAGTTGCCGTTACACATCCACTTGCGCGAGCCGGACTCTAGGTTTGGCATTTCGACGCGCGGTGGATTCGTTGACTTGCCTGCAGTCGGAACCTAAGATGGCAGCACCATGGCGGGCTCGGATGCACTCATTGGTCAGACCGTCTCGCACTACCGCATCGTCGAGAAGCTGGGTGGCGGCGGGATGGGTGTCGTCTACAAGGCCGAGGACACTAGCCTGCACCGGTTGGTTGCGCTCAAGTTCCTTCCCGACGCGTTCGCGACAGACGCACAAGCTCTGAGCCGCTTCAATCGTGAAGCGCAGGCCGCGTCCGCACTGAACCATCCTAACATTTGCACCATCTATGAAATTGACGAGGTCCCGCTTCCATCTGGCGGAACGAATGCGAGCCAGCCCTTCATTGCAATGGAATTCATGGAAGGCACCACGCTGAAGCACCGCATTTCGGGCAAGCCGCTACGGGTAGAGCAAGTGCTGGAGTTGGGGATCGAGATTGCGGACGCTCTGGATGCGGCGCACGGCAAGGGAATCATCCACCGCGACCTCAAGCCCCCTAACATTTTTGTCACTGAACGAGGGCACGCCAAGATTCTAGATTTCGGCTTAGCCAAACTGGCCCGAGCAGGTGCGAACGTTGGCGTTTCGCAGCTGCCGACGGCCGACGAGGACACGTCGCTGACTAGCCCCGGCGCCGCAGTCGGCACGATGGCGTACATGTCGCCGGAACAGGCGCGTGGCGAAGAACTGGATGCACGGACAGATTTGTTCTCGTTCGGGGCAGTGCTTTACGAGATGGCGACAGGGCGGATGGCCTTCCAGGGCAATACGGCTGCTGTCGTTCACGACGCGATCTTGAATCGAGCGCCGATTTCTCCATTAAAGCTGAACGCTGACTTGCCCACGGAGCTAGCAGCAATCATCGACAAGGCACTGGAGAAAAACCGCAAGCTGCGCTACCAGAATGCCACTGACATCCGAACTGATTTGCAGCGGCTGAAGCGCGATTCAGATTCGGCGTGGCTGCCTAAAAGGACGAGGACAACCTCACACCTTGAAAAGCGCGGAAAGGTTGTAGCCGTCGCTGCCATCGCGTTCCTGGCGCTTGCCGTGAGCGGCTATCTATACTTCCGCCGCACGCCGAGGCTATCCGAGGAAGACACGCTGGTGCTGGCCGACTTCACCAATACAACCGGTGACCCGGTCTTCGACGACACCATGAAGCAGGCGATTTCCGTGCAGTTAGCGCAATCCCCGTTCCTTAACATCCTCTCATATGCAAGAATCCGCGCCACTCTCAGGTTGATGGCCAAGCCATCAGATACCAGGCTCACACCGGACGTGGCGAGTGATCTCTGCCAACGAGCGGGTGGCAAGGCTTACATTTCAGGTTCGATTTCGACCCTCGGTAGTCAGTATGTGATCGGCCTCGATGCCACCGATTGCAAGACTGGCGATCCCATCGCACAGGAACAGGTAACGGCGGAGAACAAAGAACACATCCTAAAGGCCCTGGACCAAGCAGCGACCAAGCTCCGGGAGAAGCTCGGTGAGTCGCTCAGCACGGTTGAGAAGTTCGACGCCCCCCTCGACCAAGCCACCACTCCCTCTCTCGAAGCCCTGAAGGCCCTCTCCGTGGGAATTAAAACTCTGCAGGAGCAAGGCAGCGCGGCAGCGATTCCCTCCTTCAATCGGGCCATTGAACTTGATCCTAATTTCGCTGCCGCTTACGAAGTCCTGGGAATTTCGTACTCCAATCTAAGAGAATCGGGTCTGGCGACGAAGAACCTGCAGAAGTCTTATGACTTGCGCGACAGAGTGAGCGAGAGAGAGAGATTTCGCATCTCGGCCTCTTATTACCTCCTAGCCACGGGTGAACTCGAAAAGGCCATCCAGGTATACGAGCTATGGGCCCAGGCCTATCCGCGCAACAGCGAACCCTTCGGCAATTTGGGCGTCGATTACACCTACCTGGGACAATACGAGAGGGCGATTACCGCGAGCCTCGAAGATCTCCGCCTGAACCCGGGCAGCGCAGCAGCTTACACCAACCTCGTGGGTCTCTATCCGGCCGTCAATCAGCTCGACGAAGCGAACGCTACGTATCAGCAAGCGATAGCGCACAAGGTTGACAACCCGGTCCTGCATGGGAATCGCTATGGAGCGGCGTTCCTGGAGAACGACGCCGCTGAGATGCGGCGGCAAGTTGCAGCGGCTACCGGTAAACCAGGGGAAGACGTGCTTTTTTCGTTCGAGTCCGACACCGCGGCATTCTACGGGCTTTTGGCGAGCGCCCGCAGACTCTCCCAACGTGCCGTCGACTCCGCTAACGCCAGCGACTCAAAAGAGACTGCAGCAGCGTGGCAGATGGACTCCGCCCTGCGCGAAGCTGAGTTTGGCAACATATCGCGCTCGCGTCAGGAAATCACCTCCGCGCTCGCCGAAGCCCCCACCCGCGATGTGAGCGTTCTCGCCGCCCTGGCATTATCGCGCATCGGAGATGTCAGCCGGGCAGAGCGCTTGGCAGGCGACCTAGCGGAGCACTTTCCCCTTAATACAGCTATAAATCGCTATTGGTTGCCGGCCATTCACGCTTCAATAGAAATGAGACGGAAAGATCCGGCAAAAGCTCTCGAAGATCTCGGAACCGCAGCGGAGTACGAACTGGGTACACCTCTTCCGCAGTTCGAGGTTGGGGGTTCGCTATATCCCGCTTATATTCGTGGCCAAGTGTACCTATCGCTGCATCGGGGCAAGGAAGCAGCCACGGAGTTCCAAAAGTTGCTAGACCAGCGCGGGGTCGTTGTGAATTGCCCGCTTGGTGCCTTGGCACACCTTCAGCTCGGCCACGCCTACGCAATGCAGCGCGATACGGTCCGATCCCGGGCCGCCTATCAAGACTTCTTTCGACTGTGGAAAGACGCCGACCCTGATATCCCGATACTGAAGCAGGCCAAAGCCGAGTACGCGAAGCTACAGTAGTCGATTTGAACGTGTACTCCGATGCTCTTGTGCCGATAGGTCGGCGCTGAATGCCATCCGTTGCAAGCAATTGGATGCGTAGTCGGCCACCCTTCCTTTACAGGATTAGGGAGGAGTTGGCCGTCATCCGCCATCCGCTCCCGGCTGGAGTCCACTGGGAGATCTCGCGATTCGCAACCAGCCACTCTCGACAGAATCTAAGGCACCAGCTAAATTGGGAAATGGAAGGCGACCGAATTTTGCCAGAGATCCGACCGGCGCTTTGCCAGGACGGCGCGAGTGACACAGCGCACCGCCATTGCTCGGATCTAAGGGGATTGCGATGCCGCCGAAACCGTCGCCAGCGCCTAAAACACAAATCCTGATGACCGGTGTCGCGATGGGTGAATCCGCCCGATGGCACGAAAACCGTCTTTGGTTCTCGGACTGGGGTGCTCGGGAGATTGTCGCCGTCGATCTCGATGGCAAGAGCGAGGTTGTGGCTCGGGTTCCCTTTGGCCTTCCATTTTGTATCGATTGGCTGCCTGACGGGCGGCTACTCGTTGTTTCGGGGCGCGAGGAGCGTCTGCTCCGTAGGGAGCGCGATGGATCGCTGGTGAACTCTTGGTAGCGCTGGTACCAGCGGCGCATCTGCCGGTCGCTGATGCCGATGATTTCGGCTGCTTGCCACCAAGTGATCTTCTTGGCCATCGCTCGCAGAATCACTTCCTGTATCTTCATCGTCCGCTCCACGGCGGACTCCGGGTAGAAAATCATGCCTGCCTCCGGCAGGCACCTCTACCTCAAGCCGCGCCTCAAAAGCGGACATTTCATGTGCTATCTCGACCGGACATATCATGTGCTACCGACAGCCGTCGTGCATGCGAGTTGACACGACGCGGCAGGAGGCCTAACCTTTCGTGCGAAAGGCAAGCTCAGCATCGAATCGCGAGGGCCAGTACGATGGGCTTTGTCTTCGATTTTGACCCGACCCATCAAATCCTTCGATCCAGGTTTTCAGGTAGGGTGACTGATGAAGATTTGCTGAATCACCAGCGCGTGGGTCTGCTGTTGGTCACCTCTCTCGACCCGCGTTTCGCCATCATCGATCTGTCGGGCGCCGATCCCTTCGAAGTTACCTCCGACGGGATGCGAAAGCTGGCAAAGTTGCCGCCGGCCATGCCAAAAGTGGACCGCCCTCGGGTCGTCATCGCGCCCTCTGATTACACGTTCGGGATGGCGCGAATTTTTGAAATAGAGGGAGAGGCTACCCGTCCAAACTTGCACGTGGTGCGTTCTGCAAAGGAGGCATTTGCGATCCTCGGCGTAGAAATGGAAGAGGCCAAATTCGGATCGATATCAGGAGCTAGCTCTGCATAGTCACTAAAATTGATCCCCACGGCTAAAGCTCTCTTTGGGTTAATGGCACTTCCCGTCGCATTGTCCCTGATTAACGCGGTGGATTCAATGGGTCAACGCAACACTAGCTCGAAGGCTAGGTGCAGCAGTTTCAAAGGCTGAGCTTGTTCCAGAACGCTAATTCAAAGAAACAACTGCCCTGTTTAGGTCTAAATAGAATCGAGCCCTCTAGAGATCGGTCCTCTTTGAAAAGCCCGCAGAAGCAGTCAACTAGAGCGGTGTTGCATCGACCGGTTGAGCCGGCACGACTTATCGGGACTTTGGTCTCCCATACCTTTGTGTGAGATATCCGGACAGTACTCAACGCGACACAGTGCCGCCTTATGTGCCCTCGCTGACCGCCTATCGGCCGGACACTGTAAATAACAGCGTGGTATGTAAATGAAACTCTTTTCAAATGAGCCGCGAGCGTTAGAAGGCCGCGACAGAGCCGCGCTAGGATCGCTACTGCACCGGTCGCTTAGAAGTGCCGCTGTATTCACCCTTCTTGTACTGACGTCCGGGATCTTACGCGCCCAGGAATACAATTTCCGCAATTTCGGGGTCACTGAGGGCCTTAACAACCTCGCGATCCGAAGAATCTACCAGGACCACGTGGGCTTCATTTGGGTGAGCACAGAAAACGGCATCTACCGCTACGACGGAGAAGGATTCGAGACATTTGGCCCAGAGCAAGGGATTCCCTCCACCTCGGGTGCCGCGTTTGGCGATGCCCCCGATGGATCTCTTTTGGTTGGCGGCGACTTCGGACTTTACCAACTGTCGGGTAGCCGTTTCCAAAAGCTTGCGGTCGATTTCAAAGCGGTGAGTTGGGCGCAAGGCATCCAGTCGGATGGGAAGGGGCATACGTTTATCGGCACGGACTCCGGCCTTGTGGAGATCTATTCCGAAACCGGGCTGGATGGGTTCGCGGTGCGGAAATTTCCCCGAGCTCCCGGAACATCAGGGCCGGACGCCTATGGCGTTTTAGTGGATGGCGACACCCTATGGTACGGATGCGGAGAAGAACTTTGTCACATGAACTCTGACAGGACGACGGTTTTCGGCCGAGACAGCGGCCTTCCGGATCGCGCCTGGCTGGCGATTCAGAAAGACCATGAAGGCAATCTTTGGGTGCGAGCGAAGAATGCGGGCGTGTTCGTGTTGCCCACCGGCAAAACCGAATTTCGAAGGCCGGATTCTCCTGTTCCTGGAAGTGAGATGGGGATTGTCACAATTGATGCCGATGGGCGGATTCTTATTCCGTCACCCGATGGGTTGCTGATCCGGGATGAGAAAGGTTGGCAGAAGATCGATCGATCCGTCGGTCTTCACGGAGCAGTCTACTCAGCCTTCGAAGACCGGCAGCACTCTCTATGGATCGGGTTGGCGGGCCGGGGACTCACCGAGTGGCGAGGATACAGGGAGTGGGAGAGCTACTCGTCTGCAAGCGGGCTGGCGAGCGATATCGTTTACGAAATCCTGCCGCATCCCGACGGATCGCTCTGGGTCGCTACCGAAGGAGGGCTGCTTCACGGGACGCGCCAAGGATTCGGCATCACGTGGAAGAAAGTTACGGGGCTGGTTGGTTTCCCGGTGCACAGCCTTCAAATGGCTCCCGACGGGAGTCTATGGGTCGGTACTGAAACGCGTGGAGTTGCGCGGATTGATACGGCGACTGGAGTCGTGCAGTGGTTTGGTCAGGGGCAAGGCCTTGCAGGCGCCGCAGCGTATACGCTGCGCTTCGATCGTGAACAAAGGCTCTGGGCCGCCACAGAAGGTGGCCTGTTTATGGCGACCACGCCGTATCGGAATTTCTCTCGAGTCACCGAATTGCCGTCCACGCGCTTTTGGGCAATTGCCGAGGGAACAGATGGCACGATCTGGGCTGGCGGTGCGGGCGGACTTTTCGGTTACTCGGCTGGGCGATGGAGAAATTGGACACGCGCCGATGGCTTAAGCAATCAGGAAGTTCTTTCGTTGGGCGCGGGCGTGGATGGCACCATGTGGATTGGTTATCGCTACGGAGGCGGTATAGACCGCATCCATCCGCAGCCCGGCGGAATAGCTATCGAGAAAGGCGTCCAGAAACGTGGCACCGACGGACTCGTTTACTTTCTGCGATTCGATGCGTCGGGTCACCTTTGGGCGGGGACAGAGCGGGGCGTGGACATCTGGGATGGTTCCCGCTGGAACCACTATGACACCAGGGACGGTTTGGCGTGGGACGATTGCAATCTGAACGCGTTCGCCGCAGAGGCTGATGGCACGGTCTGGATCGGAACAAGCGGCGGACTCTCTCGTTTCAAGCCGCGTCCGCACCTAGCGCCGGAAGCACCGCCCGAGGTCGTTTTCACCAAGATTGCGATTGGACAGACGGATGTTTCCGGGGAACGAGACCCATCCTTCGATATTCATTCAGGCTCTTTAATCGCGAGATTTGCCGCGCCCAATGCTCCTGGTGAGAGCGGGACCGTATTCCGCTACCGGTTGGGAGGCGGCAACTCAACCTGGACGGAGACGGCCCAAAGAGAACTGCAGTTTGCAGCACTGGCACCAGGAGCATATCGTTTGCAGATCGAAGCCCGAGACAGCGATGGAGTGTGGAGTGGTCGCGGTGCCGAGTTTCCATTTAAGATTCTGACTCCGTGGTATTTGACGTGGTGGTTTCTCGGCATATGCGCGTTGATCCCCGTATCGGGAGGGTTGGGTGTCCTTCGATCGCGGATGCTGGGAGCGCAACGACGGGAGCAGGAACTCCAGAAGTTGGTGGATGAAAAAACAGCGGATCTGCGGCGCGTGAATGAAGATCTGGTACGACTATCGTCGATCGATTCGCTAACTGGGCTGGCGAACAGGCGGGTGTTTGACCAAACACTCGAGAAGGAATGTTCACGCCTGAAGAGAACGGCTTCCTCGGTCTCGCTCCTAATCCTCGATATCGATCACTTTAAGGCTCTCAACGATTCCCAGGGACACCAACGCGGCGATGAGTGTCTTGCGTTGGTGGGATCGGAACTAAACCGGCTCGCCAAGCGCAAGATTGACCTGGCCGCGAGATATGGCGGCGAGGAGTTCGCCGTAATTCTTCCGGAAACAGCCTCCGCCGGGGCCGAGCGAGTTGCGGAATTTGTGCGGTTGGCGATTGCTAATCTCAACTTGCCGCATGCTGCGTCGCCGGTTGCTCCATTCGTGACGGTCAGCGTGGGCGTCGCAACGGGAACGCTGGAATCACACAGCTCTCCTGAAGAATTGATAGCCGCAGCGGACCAAGCGCTCTACGGCGCGAAGAGGAGCGGACGGAATCGAGTGAATGTAGCGCAACAGGAAGCAGTTCCGCAGAAGACGGCGAATCCCCCGGCCCTCGAACCGGCCTGAAACCGAGTCTTTCTGCTAGTTGGCTGCTGCGCATTGCAACATGCTGGACGGCCATATGATTCTTCGTCAAGGAATGAACTGGTGCCTGGTTAACGCCCTATCTCTAACGACGCCGGCCATTGCAAGAGTTGTTTTTGTTTGCTTATCACTCGATTCGAGCACACCCGTGCATCGGCGCACGAACCGCGTCTGTTTCTGTCGCTTCCGTTCATCGATGTCACCCTAACGTGCCCAGCCCGTCTGTCTTCATCAACTCGGTGTTGCCCACCAACCATCTCTTCGATCACTCTCGACCATGATGTGTTATTCGAACTCCCCGTAGGGAGGCAGGTAGCCATTGCAATCGGTCGTGGCTCAATCGGCGAAGCCTTCAGCAGCAGCGCGGGATGACTTACCGACCCAATCGGCCTCATTCCCGCAAGGATCTTCGACGTCCCCGAATCATACCGCGCAGGCCGCGGCCACAGGGGGAGAAGAACGGCGTGACAAAAGTCTCCTGACAGTTCGTGAAGTGGCGGACTTGTTACAGGTGCCTGTTTCCTGGGTTTACGGGCACATTCGCGTGCAATGCACGGATCGACAAGCTGGCGGTTCTGATCCGTCCGATCAACGAAGGGAAGTATCGACCGGAAGCAACAATGACTTTCGGCCAATTCTTGAAAAAGTGTTGGGAGCCTGCCGTCGTGCCACATTTGAAGGCCACTTCCGTTCGTTATTACGGCAAGCAGATCGAACGTCATCTGCTGCCAACGTTCGGTGAGTGGCGCCTCAAGGACATCACGAAGGAAGAGGTGCAACGGTTTCTCGGGCAGAAACGCAAGCAGGGGTTGTCTGGTTCCAGCGTACACGGCATTCGTACAGCACTCGGCAAGGTGCTGCAAGCCGCTGTGGACTGGAATTACCTAGAGGAGAACTCAGCTCGCGGCATACGTTTGGGAGATCGCACACCAATTCAGGAGCGAGCCTATCTGTTGCCCGATCAGCTCGCGCTGCTGCTCAACTCGCTTTCCGATCCGTGTCGCACGCTTGTAGTGATTGCGGCACTGACCGGCCTGCGGATTGGCGAGTTGCTCGCGCTCCGTTGGAAACACGTCGATTTCACTCATGACGCGATCCGCGTACGCGAGACCGTTTACGAGGGACAGTTTGGGAGCCCGAAGACGAAGAGCAGTCGCCGGGATGTGTCAATGAGCCAGCCGGTCCGTAAGGCATTGTTGGCGGAGCGTGGTGTGTCGGCAGGCACGGACGGTGAGACTCTCGTCTTTGCCTGCCGCAACGGCTCACCACTCAATCCCAAGAATCTCCTCCGTCGAGTGTTGCAACCGGCTTGCCGAGAACTTGGATTACCGGTTGTGGGCTGGCACAGTTTCCGGCACACGCATGCTACGTTGCTCGGCGAAGTAGGCGAATCGTTGCGGACGGCGCAGGCAATCCTCGGGCACTCGGACCTGAAGACGACACTCAACGTCTACACGCACGCGATACCTGAATCACAAAAGCGTGCAGTAGGGAAAGTGGCTGGCTTAGTGTTCCCCTTAATGTTCCCTCGTTCAGTGGCGACAGAAAACGGGCAAGGGAACTGACTGAGACGAAGCAGGTTAATAAAATCTGGAGCCGAGGCCCGGACTTGAACCGGGGACCTGCCGATTACGAATCGGCTGCTCTACCAACTGAGCTACCTCGGCGGCGTTCTCCGAATGTAACATCCGCACGGAAAATCTTCAAACGGCGAAAACGAGCGGCGTTTTATTGCGCAATCACGAGCCGATTTATCTAGGCTCGCAACCGATCCAAACTTGACACTGTGTAGCCGATGGCGTAGCTTGAACGAAATCAGATTTTTCGAGCGCAAGGCTCGGCAATTGTTGGAGTTGGAACATTCAACGGAGGGTTTTGAATGGCGACTCACTTTATTCTGAATGGCAAGCCCAAAACGGTGGACGTGAATCCGAATATGCCGCTGCTTTGGGTGCTTCGAGACACGCTCAACATGACCGGTACCAAGTTTGGTTGTGGCATGGCGCTGTGCGGAGCCTGTACGGTCCACATCAACGGCGAAGCGACGCGTTCCTGCATTACGCCGATCTCCAGCGTATCCGGCAAAAAGGTAACGACCATCGAAGGACTTTCCGCAACCGACAGCCATCCCGTGCAGCGCGCCTGGATCGAAATCGACGTGCCCCAGTGCGGCTACTGCCAGTCAGGCCAGATCATGACGGCCTCCGCGCTTCTCGCGAAGACGCCGCATCCGACCGATGCCGAAATTGACGACGCCATGAGCGGTAATATCTGCCGCTGTGGCACGTACGACAGGATTCGCGCGGCGATTCACCAGGCCGCGAAGCTGCAAGCGGGCGGCGCCAAGACCGCGAGCGCCGACGAGGCTTCTGAACTCGTTGCCAGCGCCGCGGCGGTTTCAAACGGAGGTGCCGAATGAGCACGCAAACCAACGGACTGGACCGGCGCGGCTTCCTCAAGACCGGCCTTGCAGGAGCGGCAGGACTTGTGATCGGCTTCTACCTGCCCGGACGCAGGGAAGTGCTCGCCGCATCGCGCATGGACGGCAGCGCCGCCAAGCCCGACGTGTTGAATGCATACATTCAAGTGGCCCCGGACGACAACATCACCATCCTCATCAGCAAGTCGGAAATGGGGCAGGGAGTCGTCACCTCCCTTTCGATGCTGGCCGCCGAAGAGCTGGAGTGCGACTGGCGGAAAATTCGGACGGAGTTTGCTCCGGCCGCGGTCGTCTACTTCGATCCCGCGTTTCACATGCAGGGAACGGGCGGAAGCCAGAGCATCAATTCCGGCTGGAAGCCGATGCGCGAAGCGGGCGCCACGGCGCGCATGATGCTGATTTCGGCGGCGGCGCAGAAGTGGGGCGTCGATGCGTCGGAGTGCCACGCCGAGAACGGCGCCGTGATTCATGCGGCGAGCAAGCGGCGTGCCACGTACGGCAGCCTCGCGGAAGCTGCCTCGAAAGTCACGCCGCCGCAAAACGTGACGCTGAAAGACCCGAGCCAGTTCAAGGTAATCGGCAAGCCGCTCAAGCGGCTCGATACGCCGATCAAGACGAACGGCAAAGCGGGCTTCGGCATCGACCAGCGGCAGCCCGGCATGGTTCATTCCGTCGTGCTGCGCTGCCCCGTGTTTGGCGGCAAGGTGGCCAGCTTCGACGCCACCAAGGCGAAAGCCATGCCTGGCGTGAAGGACGTCTTCGAGATTTCGGACGGCATCGCTGTCGTCGCCGACAACACGTGGACCGCGATGCAAGCCCGCAAGGCCATCGATGTGAAGTGGGACGAAGGCCCGAACGCGGACGTCTCGAATGAAACGATCTTCAAGGGCTTCGCCGACGCATGCGCAACTCCCGGCGTGGTATCACGCAAGGAAGGGTACGCCGAATCGGCGCTCAACGGAGCAACCCAGAAGGTCGAGGCCGTCTATCAAGCCCCCTATCAGGCGCACGCCACGATGGAGCCGATGAACTGCACGGCGTACATGCAGGACGATCGCGCGGACGTGTGGGTGGGCACGCAGTTCCAGACGCCTTCGCAGGGCGTCGGCGCGAAGATTGCCGGCGTGAAGCCGGATCAGTCCTTCGTGCACACCACTTACCTTGGCGGCGGATTCGGCCGGCGCGGCTGGTCGGACTTCGTCACCCAAGCGTGCGAAATCTCAAAACACATGAAGGCCCCGGCGCAGGTCACGTGGTCGCGTGAAGACGATACACAGCACGACTACTATCGTCCCGCGTCGTACGTGAAAATCGCCGCGGCGCTCGGCCCGGATGGCATGCCCACCGCGTTCACAGCGCGGGTCGCGTGCGATTCGATCTCGCGCTGGTTCTTCGGTCCGGACGCGGTGAAGAACGGCATGGATTCGAGCAGCGTCGAGGGCATTTCCGACACGCCGTACGACATCCCCAACATCCTGGTCGAATACCACATGGTCACCGGACCCATTCCGCTGGGCTTCTGGCGGTCGGTGGGCGCGTCGCAGAACGGGTTCTTCGAAGAGAGCTTTATCGACGAACTCGCGCATGCCGCGAAGAAAGACCCCTACGAGTACCGCAAGGCTCTGCTGTCGAAGAAGCCGCGCCATCTCGCCGTGCTCAACCTCGCCGCCGAAAAAGGCGAATGGGGAAAGCCGCTGCCGAAGGGCCGCTATCGCGGGATTGCGGTTCTCGAGGCGTTCTCGACCTACGTGGCCGAGGTCGTCGAGATCTCGATCGAAAAGGAGGGCGTGAAAGTTCACAAGGTCACGGTCGCGCTCGACTGCGGCCGCGTGATAAATCCGAACATCGTCAGGCAGCAGGCGGTGAGTGCCGTCGTCTTCGGCCTCACGCAGACGCTCAAGGGCTCGATCACGATCGACAAGGGCCGCGTCCAGCAGGCCAACTTCGACACCTACGACATGCTGCGCATGAGCGAGATGCCGAGGGTCGTCGATGTGCACATCGTGGAGAGCGATGAAACCCCGACGGGCATGGGCGAACCGGCCGTTCCGCCACTTGCTCCGGCCATCTGCAACGCAGTCTTCGCCGCAACCGGCAAGCGGATTCGCCACCTGCCGATTGCCCCCGAGGACCTGACCTAAAGCCGAATCTCGTTAGTTTTAGTTCACAAAGAGGGGCGCGCTCGCGCCCCTCTTTTTCTGCAGCACACTTCGGTCACCCCATCAGCGCGCCCACATTGCACGTGAGCCGGCAGAAAGTAAATCCAGCACTGCTGGTGGCAGGGGTCGGATGCCGCAGTTGGCGTCGTTGCGGGCTGCTTACGCGAGAGGCAAGGAGGCGTGTCTCTTTCGGGGGCACCGCTTGCGAGCGACTCTGAAGATGTCGCCTTCAGGGCTACTATTAAGGGTAAGCGGTCCCCTTTTGCTGGAGCTTATTTCATGGACCTCAGAGCTGCCCGCATCGTTCTCGGGCTGGTCGTTGGAGCGAGTTCGATGTATTGCGGTTTCGGCTGCGCTCGGCCGCAACGCGCCGTCGTGCGGGCCAATGGAGAACATGCCGCACTCAGCACAGATGCCCCGATCACGATACGTTCCTTCACGCCTCCAGCGATCCACTTGGATAACGACGGCAAAACAACAGATCCAACGCAAGTGGTATACGAGATCAGAACTGCAAACGATGAGGAACTGACCGATGGGCGCCTCGAAATGCTAAATTGTGGCAAGTCGGCTGTCAGCCTTCCGATAGCCGAGCTGACTCCGGGCATCCACCAAATTACGGTGCCGGCAGGAGTCCAGCTCAGCCTTCCGGTGGATCAAATTCTCGTGTTCGTGAAATCTCCCGATGGCACTTATTCGACCAACATTGAGCAGGTGCTGCCCGCACAGGCGGGCAAAAACGCAGAAGTTGCTCGTACCCCGCCTCTAATCCGACCTGCACCCGGAACGGGCGCGCCAGACGGATCGACCGATGATGAGGCGGGAATTTCCATAGCGAACCCAGCGGAAGCGCTGCCTGCAGGAGACGTCGCGTTGACCGGGGTCGATACGACTTTCACTAGATATGAATATGAAGCTCCGAATGCGGAAACGATCACTGTGAAATTAGACGGCGTAGATCTAAGGAAGGGAATGCCCGTCGGTTTTCAAGTGATGGCGGGGTCGCATATCAGAGAAATCGTGACCGCCCCGATCGAGAGTGTGGCCGTCCTACCCAACCCTGATGGCGTTGCGGCCAATGAAAATGGCAACGTGAATGTCGAAGGAACGGTCATCGTCCCGAGAAGGATTGAAGGGTACTGCATCGCCAGGACTGTGATCACCGCGAGAATGAAGTCATTGGCAACCGTAGTGACAGCGGTGAAAGTGATCGGTGGAGACCAGACCACCTTCTAACCCCGCGGCGCCTCACGGGGCGTCGTGCCGTGAGCCACTGACTCTCATATCCCACCGCTACATCCACTTGTCGATCGAGACGCTCCGGACGTAATTCATGTTGCCGACCTGGAAGAACGTGTTGGTCTGGCCGCCCATGACGACAAGTTCGATGTCCGAGGCCTTCGGCCAGCAGGGAATCTGCGTATCCTCAGGGACCTTGTACCAGGTGGCGTAGGGCTCCTCGCCGCGGAGCGCGCGCGGATACAGCCAAACGTGCGCGAGGAACGAGTCTCGATACTCCTTCGCCGAGACTGTGGTGTTCTTCCACAGCCACTCCTGCAGCTTTTCCTTCGTGTCGTATCCCTGCTCGACCAGCGCCTTCACGGTGAGCGGATCGCAGATCACCAGCGCGTTGAACATGCGAGTCAGCGTCGGAAACATGCTGCTGATCTGCTCGTCGAATTTCGGCAGGACGGCTCCCGCGCCTTTCGCGCCGTGGCCCTGACGGATGTCCCAGCCGTTGAATATGCTGACCACGTTTTCCTCGGGTTTGAATCCCTTCTGCACGTGAAAGGGAGTCCACGGGCTGTTCTTTTCGTCCTCAGCGACCACCGCGTTGTTGTAATTGAGGGTGTTGCCCTGTCCGCCCCAGTAGGTTTGGCCGGGTATCGCGCCGACGCCCAGATTCTTGCCCATCAGCGTCCACGCGCGGCCGATGGTGGCGTTGGACTGCGCGAACGGGCTGAGCGCGCCGATGCCGTAATTCATGCTGAGCTTGTCGCGAATCGGCCCGTTGATGATCATCGAATAGCCGAACGAAGTGGTCGAGGTGCCCAGCGCAAGATCGCCCGTCGAGGCAATCGCCAGAAGAACGGGCAAGTAAGAAGGATCGCATCCCGCCATCACGGCGTTCACCGCCACTTGCTTCACGTTGTACTTGTAGCCTGCGGCCTTTCCGACCGGCTCGTCGGGTTGATGGCTGGTCCCCTTGAGCATCGCGGCCACGCGGGCTTCCGTCGGGACGATGATCGGCATGTAATCCGTCATCGCGTTGTTCATGAAATAGCTCTGCAGGTTGTCGAGGCTGTCGGGGCCGAAAGTCTCAGGCCCTGCCGGGGCAGGCAGCAGCCCGGATTCTCGATCTTCGGCGGAAAGCGGCATGGTTAGATCGTCGATGATTTCCTTCATCATCGGCTTTCCCGTGATCGGGTCGGGCCCGTTCACGGCGGTCCACAATTCAGCAGGCGTTTTGCCCCAGATCGGATGAACGGTGAATACGATTCGAAGCGTGGGCATACCGCGCTGCACGGCAGTCGATTTCGCGAGATCTTCGTAGGCGCGTGTGATGAGCGGAACGCTCGGGATTCCCATCTTTTCCATTGTTACGCAGTGACCGACGGTCGCTGGAGTGCAGCCGCTTCAATGGCCGATGGCCATGATGGTCGCGGCGCCGTTGGCCTTGATCTCCGCCCAGAGCTTGGGATCTTCTTCGGGATAGGTCCCGGCCTTTTTCCGCAGCACGGTCTTAACGTCTGGCTCATTCTTCTGAAACCAAAGCTGGATCTGCTGCAACAGCTGATCGGCGCCCAAAAATCCTGTGTCGACGAGATAGATTGTTTTCCCCCGAATTGTGCTCAGCCGCGGCGCCATGGAAAAGCGCTGCACCGGCGGGGGAGTGCCTTTCGGTGAGAGCGCAAGAAACTTCGCGTCGCCGCCGCCATTCTCGCCATCTTTCGTGCGCTTTTTCCCGTGCGCCTCCGCCGGTGAACCAGCCAGAATTGCCGGAGATACGCCCAACAATGAGAGCAGTTGTCGCCTATTCATGATCTGCATCCCCCTCCTGTGGACTTCAGCTATAAGACGCACCCACGGAGACTTTGTATACAATCTGCATGTAGAAGGCCCGCCGCCAACGTAGAGCTGGCTATTTCGCTCATCTGGCAGTTTACCGCGAGAAGGGATACATCAGCCACGCAAGTCCGATCCCGATCGCAAGGAAAAGCACCAAGGACCACAGCGCATACTTGATTCGCTGCGCGGTCGTGTGGCCTCCGAGGCCGGCCAGCGCAATCGACACCAGCAGCGCGAAGATGACCATCGCGGGGAAGTGGCTGAGATGCAATCCGCTCGCGTGCATCGGCTAGCTTCTCCGCCCGCCCGCAATCGCATACGCGTCGAGCACGCCGATCAAATTCACGATTCCGGCGGACGCGAGGAAGCGCGTGCCGTAGTCGCCGGCGGCTCGCGAAAGGTTTGGCCCGGCTGCCTCGAGGAATCGCGAAAGGAGGTAGAAGACGCCCGAGCAGGCGTCCGCCAGAAAGCCGAGCCTGCCGAAGGGATCGTTCGACACCGCCGTGAAAACCTGGCCGCGCATCGCATACCCGGTCAGCGCCAGCCCGCCGACCGCCACAAAGAAAGCGAGACCGCGCCCCCAGCGATGCAGCCACGCGTGACCGAGCCCTGGCACCGCGAGCGAAGCAAGGGCAATCAGGAAGGGAAGTGCGCTGAGAGATTTCCTGCGGACGGCCACAGGGACAGGCGCGGTTTCGTTCACGGGTTCTTCAGCCACGGTTCATCCGGCGCGCCTCACGCGAGCAAAGCGAGAATTTCTTCCTGGATCGCGCCCGTCACGCGCGCGTCGCGCTCGCCGACGTACACGTTCACTTCGCTGCGAATGCCGAATTCCGGCAGATAGATGCCCGGCTCGATGGAGAAGCACGTGTGTGGGACGATCTTGCGGTCGTCGCGAGTCTCCAGACCGTCCATATTCGCACCGTTGCCGTGCACGTCCTGCCCGATGCTATGTCCGGTGCGGTGAACGAAATTCTTCGCGTAGCCCGCCTTGCGAATCGTCTCGCGCGCCACGCGGTCCACTTCCCATCCGTGAATCGTCCGCCCGCGCCTCACGGATTCCTTGACGAATTCGACGGCGCCGTCGCGCGCCTCCCGTACGATTCGAAATATTTTGGAATACGCATCCGGGACGCGCTGGCCGAGATAGCCCACCCACGTAATGTCGTAGTAGACGCTGCCGGGCCGCGCGAATTTTCCCCAGACGTCGAGCAGCAACAGATCACCCGCGCGAATCGGCCGCGACGCACTCTGCTGCGGTTCGTAGTGCGGATTGCCGTTGTTCGGCTGCACGGCGGCGACCGGAGGTTCGTCCGTGGTCAGCCCGTTCGCGCGAAACTTGTCGAGAATCCACTGCTGCAGCTCGAATTCCATGAGCGGATCGCCGTCGCGCACGCTCGCAGCCGCGGTTTCGAATGCCGTGCGCATCACGCGATCGATGATCTTGCCTGCTTCGAGATGCGATTCGAGCTGTTCGGGCGTCCACGTCGCCTCGAATGTCTGCACGAGATCGGCGGATGTCACCACGCTCTTTTTGAGCTTTCGGACCAGTTCGACCGTGCCCGCGTCGACGAGACCGATATAGGGAATATTGTTTTCCGGCGAATACTGCATCGCGATTTTCCGGCTTCCGGAAAGCAGCTTGCGCAGCCCGCCCTGAAGTTCTTCCCAGCTCGAATAGACGCTTCTGCGCCCGGCCAGCGAGTCGAGAGCGCCCGCCTCGATCCGGTGAACCAGCTTGCGGGGCTCGCCGCGCGAGGGGATGAAATAGAACCACCGCCGCGTCGCCATGCCGTTTCCGCCCAGGCCAAGAATGTGGCCCGCGATCGGATCGCGGTGGTGGTGATCGTAGAAGAGCCAGCCGTCGATTTTGCTGGCGCGGAGCTGCGCCTGAATCGCTTTTATGTCCGGCATGAATTCACTATCTCGATGATTTGTTCGCGGCGCGCGCCCGTGATTTCCACGCGCTTCGTGCGGCTTTTTTCTCCGGCCACGATTCTAACAGCCGACCGGGGCACGTTCAAACGCTCGGCGAGCAGCCGGATCAGCGCGTCGTTCGCGCGATCGTCCACCGGCGGAGCGGTCAGCCGGACTTTCAGCGCGCCCTGATATTCCCCTTCGATCGCATTTCGGCTCGCGCGCGGAATCACGCGGACGGCAAACGTGATTGCGCCGTTGTGCTCCTGCACCTCGATCGTGGAATCGCATTTCAAGCTGCGACTGTACCATCCGCGTGGCTCCCGCCGCTGGCGGAATTTCCGCCAGAAATCCTCCCACCCCGCCGCGTTTTGCCATACAATCCACGCCCGTCGTGACTACAACACCGACATCATCAAAAACGGCTGAGCCCGTTCGCCTCACCTCGAACCAGGTACGCGGTTTCTGGGCCTCCTGGGCGGGCTGGGCGCTCGATGGAATGGACTCGTTCATCTACGCGCTCGTGCTCGTTCCCGCGCTCCGCGAGCTTCTACCGGAATCCGGTATTGCCGCCACCGGCGCGAACGTGGGTTTCTATGGCGGCCTGCTCTTCGCGCTGTTCCTCGTCGGATGGGGCATGGCCCTCGTCTGGGGGCCGGTTGCGGACCGGTTTGGCCGCGTCCGCACCCTGGCGCTGACGATTCTGTGCTATTCGCTCTTCACGCTTTTGGCGGCTTTCAGCCAGAACGTTTGGGAATTAGCGGTCTTCCGCTTGCTCGCCGGCGTTGGAATCGGCGGCGAATGGGCGATGGGCGGGACATTCGTCGCCGAAGAGTGGCCCGAAAGCCGTCGCAAAATGGGCGCTGGCTTAATGCACACTGGCTATTACTTTGGATTTTTCCTCGCGGCGCTCGCCAATCATTTCGTAGGAGAAACGCACGGCTGGCGTCCCATGTTCGCTATCGGCGGCATCCCCGCGCTTCTGATCGGTTTCGTGATGTATGCCGTGAAAGAACCGGCGCGCTGGCAAGCGACCGCAAAGAAGATCACGCACCCATTCTCGATGATTTTCAATTCAAAATATCGCCGCCGCACGATGCTGAATTCCGCGTACGTCCTCATCTCAATCATCGGGTTATGGGGCGGGACAGTGTACGTGCCGACGGCCGTCGCCGAGATCGTCGGTCGCCAGCACATGTCCGCGATCCTGGCCCCGCGGCTCGGCTCCTACGCCACGATGGTGTTGTCGTTCGGCACGATCATCGGCTGCCTGCCTCTGCCGTGGATCGCCGAACGCATCGGCCGCCGCTTGACGCTGGGGCTCTTCTTCATTTGCATGGCGGCGTCGCTCGTGTTTTCCTTCGGCTACGCTTTCTATCTACCGCAGGACGCCATGAAGTGGTTCTTCTTCGGCCTCTTCTTCCTCGGAATCGGCGGCGCCAATTTCGCGATGTACACGTTGTGGCTGCCCGAGCAGTATCCGACGGAGTGCCGCGGCAGCGCCTTCGCCTTCGCCACTTCCGTCGGCCGCTTCGTCGGCGCCGGCTTCACGTTCCTGGTGGGCGCGGGCGTGTCATATTTCCACACGATCGGCATCCCCGTCGCGCTCACTGCGCTTCCGTTCCTGCTCGGCCTTTTCCTGCTGCCGTTTGGACTTGAGACGAAGGGCCAGCCTCTGCCCGATTAGAACGAGCCGTTCCCGTAGCGCCGGTTTACCCTGAGCGAGGTCGAAGGGCGTCCCGTCGGCTCTTTCTTGCGGACCTTCTACGTCGCAGCCCGTGTGCGGTCGCCAAAGAGGGCTGTGCCAACCCGAACTTCCGTCGCTCCCTCTTCGATCGCGATTTCGAAATCGTGACTCATTCCCATCGAAAGCACAGGCAGAGGAAATCCCAGTCGCCGGCTCAATCCGTCTTTCATCTCGCGCAGTTTCCTGAGATAGGGACGAGTGCGCTCCACATCGTCGAAATACGGCGGCACCCCCATCAGCCCGCGCAGCTTGAGATTCGACGAACTCGCAATACCGTCCGCGAGCGCCGACAAATCGGCCTCGGCGATCCCGGTCTTAGTTGGCTCGTCGCCGAGCCGCACCTCGATCAGAATTGGCAACCGCTTCTCCTGTGCCGCTGCCTCGGATTGCATGGCATGTGCCAACGCCAGGTTGTCGACGCCATCTATCCGATGGAAAAGCTGCACCGCCCGGCGCGCCTTGTTGCGCTGCAAATGCCCGATGAAGTGCCACACGGCATCGAGGCCCGCCAGCTTCGGCTGTTTTCCCTCGAATTCTTGCACGCGATTCTCGCCAAAGTGGCGCAGGCCCACGTCGTACGCTGCACGAATCGCCTCGGCGGGAAAAGTCTTCGAAACCGCGATGATGGTAATCTCCTCGGACGATCGCGAGACGCGCCGAGCCGCTCGCTCGATCCTTTCCCGAACGCGCTTCAAATTGGCACGGATGGTCGCAGCTTCCGCAGTCACGCGCGCGATTTTAGCACGCGGCATGAACCACTGGTCACTCGCCGTGCGTCGCTGCTACACTGAAGTCCACTTCGATGCCTGCCCGCGGAAAACTCATCGTGATCGAGGGAATCGACGGTTCCGGGAAGCGCACGCAGGTCGATTGCCTCGCCCGCGCTCTCGGCGACCGTGGCGTTGCATTCACGCAGTTCAGCTTCCCCCGGTACGACGGCTTTTTCGGAAAAATGGTCGCACGTTTTCTCAACGGAGAATTTGGCTCTCTCACGTCCGTCGACCCGCACTTTTCCGCACTGCTTTACGCCGGAGACCGCCTCGAATCAAAGCCTGCCATCGAAGAATCGCTCGCGTCTGGAAAGACCGTGCTCGCCGATCGCTACATCGCCTCGAATCTCGCTCATCAGGGCGCGCGCGTGCGGCCCGCGCAGCGCGAAGAATTCATCGCCTGGCTCAAGCAATTGGAATATGGAATCTACGGTTTGCCGGCGGAAGATCTGGTGTTGTATCTGCGGATGCCCGCGGTTGAGGCGCATCGTCTAGCTGGTGAGCGCGGCGCACACCGCGCGCGCGAGTACACGAAATTGCGCCGCGACCTGCAGGAATCTGACATCGCGCATCTCGAGGCCGCATCATCGGTTTACGACGGTCTTGCGTGCCAGCCTCACTGGGCGAAAATCGAATGCTTCGATACTGCCTTCGGCACTCTTCGGCCGCCCAAGGCGATTCATGCTGAAATTCTCGGGGCTATCGACGCGCGCATCGCATCCGCGCTCGGTAAGGGGAACTGACGCATGGGCTTTGGCGAATTCCTCGGCAACGAACGCATCGTCCGCGCGCTCCGCTCGATGCTGCAGCGAGAACGCGTTCCCAGCGCTTTGCTGTTCACCGGCCCGCGCGGCATCGGAAAATACACGCTCGCCCGGATGTTTGCGCAGGCGGCCAATTGCCAGCGCCTTCGCGATGATTTCTGCGGCGAATGCGATTCCTGCCTGCGAATGACGCCGCTTGCCGACCCAGCTCCGCTGATTCGGGCGGGCCTCGGCGAGCGCGGCGAAAGCGCGGACGCTTCGGCCGTCGAACGCACGCCTCTGATCCTTGAAACGCATCCGGACGTTTGGGTGATCGTTCCCGATCCGGTCCGTCTCCGCACTCCGGTGGCGCGGCCCATGATTCGCGTCGGACAGTTGCGCGCCGTCCAGCGCGCTGCCTATTTCAAGCCGCAAGGCCGCCAACGCGTCTTCATCCTCGACGGCGCCGATACGATGCGTTGGACGGACGCCGACCTTTTCCTCAAAATTCTCGAAGAGCCGCCCGAGTCGGCGACTCTGATTCTGCTTGCGCCCACCCCGGATTCGCTCCTGCAGACGATCCGCTCGCGCTGCCTGCAATTCCATTTCGCGCCCGTTCCGGCGGATCAAATCGAGGCATTCCTAAAAGACCGGTCGGACCGCAAGCCGGCCGAGCGCAAGCTCGTTGCCCAGCTCTCCGAAGGCAGCCCGGGTGCGGCGCTATCGCTCAACCTCGAGGAATCGGCGCGCCTCCGCAGAAGCGTCCTGCATCTTCTCGATCGATCGGTCTCGGGCGAGGGTTTCTCCGACATTTTCGCCTCCACTGCTCAGCTTTCCAAGCAGGAACAAGAATCCTTTGAAAACATATTGGGCCTGTTCTATAGTGTCCTCACAGACCTGCTCGAGAATTCCTTCGGCCAAACGAGCAGGCTACCTCGCAATCCCGATCTGCACCGGGAAGTTGAAAGTCTTGGCAGGAAGATCGATTGGGCGTGGGTGCTGCGGGCTACACGAGGCCTCGACGCGCTCGAAAGCCGGATTCGCCGCAATACGGGACGTCAACTGGGCCTGGACGCGCTGATTGCCTCATTGAGTGTCCGCTAGGTCCAAGCAAAGTTTTTTTCGAAATGTTGCAACCGAAGCCCTTCTCGCGTAGTCATAATCTGTATCTTACTTAGGAGCAGCCATGGTAAACCGCAAGTTGTTTCGCCCCTCACTCGGGGAGCCCAAAGAGGCATATACTCCGCGTCCCACGCAAGTAATGCCGCAGCCTGCAGCAGGGCCGCGGAAGAAGCCCGCTCCACCCGACCAGACGTACGCGGAGAATTTCTACTACGTAAAACAGATGCAATCCCGCACGCCCGTCGCGGTAGTCCTTACCGACGGCGAAGTGATTCGCGGCACGGTCGAGTGGTACGACCGCGATTGCATCAAACTTACTCGCTACGGCAGTCCCAATCTCTTGATCTATAAGCACTGCATTCGTTACGTCTACAAGGAAGGCGACGAAGCAGCCAACGGCGGCTCCAACGGACAGAACGGGCAATAGGAACGCTTCGGTGCGGGCTGCCACCTTGCCGGGCGGCGGTTGCAAACGATCTCAGCTGCCGGCTCAAACAGCATGAAGATCGGGATCACGTGCTATCCAACTTACGGCGGATCGGGTGTCGTCGCCACTGAGCTCGGCCTCGAGCTCGCGATGCGAGGGCACGAAATTCATTTTATCAGCTACGCGATGCCGATTCGCCTGAGCGGCACGAACGAGCGCATCTTCTTCCACGAAGTGGAAGTCATCACGTACCCGCTCTTCGATCATCCGCCCTACACTCTGTCGCTCGCGACGAAGATGGCCGAGGTGGCCGAGGAATCGTCGCTCGATCTGCTGCACGTACACTACGCGATTCCTCACTCCGTGAGCGCCCTGCTGGCCCGCATGATGACCGTGCCCCGGCGCCTTCCCTTCATCACCACGCTCCACGGCACAGATATCACGCTCGTCGGCAACGACCGCAGCTATCTGCCGATCGTCCGTTTCTCGATCGAGCAGAGCGACGGCGTCACCGCCATCTCGAATTACCTCCGCGACCGCACCGTCAGGGAGTTCGAAATCAAGCGCCCGATTGAGGTCATCCCGAATTTCGTCAACTGCGATCTGTATAAACGCTCAGACGATGCTGCCGGCCGCGCGCAATGGGCGCCCGAGGGCGAACCCATCCTGATGCATCTCTCCAATTTCCGGCCGGTCAAGCGCGTCACCGACGTCGTTGAAATCTTCGCGCTCGTCCGCGAAAAAATTCCCGCCAAGCTCGTGCTGATGGGCGATGGCCCCGATCGCGGCGCGGCCGAATACATCGTGCGCAAGAAACGCCTTTCGAAAGATGTCTTTTTCCTGGGCAAGCAGGACCGCGTGCAGGAAAAACTTGGCCTGGCAGATCTATTTCTGCTGCCGAGCGATTCGGAATCCTTCGGTCTCGCCGCCCTCGAGGCAATGGCGTGCCAGGTGCCCGTCGTCGCGACCGACGTCGGCGGGTTGCCCGAAGTCGTCACGCACGGCGTCGACGGCTACCTCTTCGAGCCGCGCGATGTCGCCACCGGCGCCAAATATGCGCTCGATATCCTCACGCGCCCCGACCGCGGCCGCATGATGGGCGAAATGGCGCGCGCCAACGCCCGCCGCAAATACTGCTCCAACGACATCATCCCCCTCTACGAGCGCTATTACGAAAAAGTCCTAAGCGCGTCCCGCGCATAAGTCGAGGACCGAAACATCTCTGGAGTGCGGGAGCTTGCTCCCGCCGTTTGCCGCCCGGGCTTGCCCGGGCGTGCTCCTCGCACACGCCACGCGCAGCCACAGCTTGCGACCGCCGCAGTTTGCGTAGCGCCATCGTCTCGCCGGCTCTCGTTTCGCCTTCGAGGGTGTCTTCGTGTGTGATGCGTTGAGGAATCCTTGTAGGTCGTGGCTTCCAGCCACGACATTAGGCTCGCCAACAAACCGCAAAGTCAAAATCATAGCCCCTAAAAGCAGAAAGCCCGCCTTGCGGCGGGCTTTCGAGGGGAGAAAGTTCCCAGCCAATGCGCGGATGGCCGCAGAACCCTTTCCTCGACCGCAGTCTAGTGTTCGTTCGAAGGGAAGTCAAGCGCGAAAGCCAAAATCTGTCGCTATGTAAGCCTATTTGTTTCAGCGGAATATACGCAGGGCGATCCGGTCGGGCAAATTCTTATCCACCTCCACCGGTGGGGTCGGCCCACCCGGGGTACCATAGAAGTCCTCTGCATTGATAGGTTTACTGGCCAATCCCAGCTGCAGCACTTGGACGTATTCGGCACGATCGAAGATCTTCCCCGGCAAACTGCGCTTCACCACCACCCGCAGCCCCCCAAACGCCAGCCCTGCGATCACTGCGAAAAGGCAGATCACTCCTGTGCCCTCGATCGTCCCCACGACCATCACTCCAATCGAGGGTTCTTTGAACTGAAACGTCGGCTCATTCCACGTGAGCACTGTCCCGGGTTGAACCTGCCCTAGCAGCGCATCCGCCTCTTTCTCCGAAGGCGCCCCGGCGACCACCGCCAGCAGTGTCAACGACCGCGCCGCGAAAAACGCGGGTGAATTCGATCCCGGCTTCGAACCGTTCACGTTGAAATTCTTCTGGATGTTCGCGAGCATGCTTTCCGCCATCTGCGGCGTCGGGAAATCGACGATCAGTAGCGTCGCATCGTGACCACCCGCGCGGTACTGTGCTAATTCCGCTTCCGCACCATTCGAAAAGTCAACTGACCTACCAAGCCCGCCCGGAAAAAGCTGATCGAGCGTTTGCGGCCCCAAAATGTAGCGATCCGTGCCCTCGACGATGTTCTTCTGGGGCAAGTCTTGCCACAGTGCCGGCAGCGGCCCGTCCTGCGCATGCTGCGCGACAGAGTTGACGAGCACCTGCAAGTCCGCTGCGCGCGCCGTCAGACTTTTCCCCTGAATATCGACCACCAGATTGCCCTTCAGCACGAGCGCACGGTCGGGCGTGATCACCGAATGGTCCGTCAGATTCGCGCGCTCCATTCCCGGCACGCGTTGATAGGAATATTCGCCGTACGCCCCGCTCGGATCCTTCATTTTGTAGAGTGCGACTTCGAGCGTTTGGGAACCCTGCGTGTAGGAGGCTTGCTCTCCGCCGGCGAATCCATATTCCTTGGCCGCGCTCAACGCGTCGAGTGTCGCGCCTGCGGGAGCGTTAATGGGACTCTGAGCGGCGGAAGGCGTGAAAGCTCCATCGCTGCTCTGCGTCCATCCTGCAAATGAATGAGGCAGTATCTGCTGCGCGGAGGTGCACAACGGCGTCAGCAATAGGGCTGCAAAGAGAAGCGAAACGAATCTGTACATGAATCCCCGTTCACTCGTTAGATGCCGAGATTCTACTTGGGGTTCCCGGATGGCGCCAGTGTTCCGTCGGCGAGCCGGGTTTCGGAGACGTGATTGTCCGAGATCAGCTTAGCTTTGTTCGCGGGAAGGCTATTGAGGCTTGCAAGATAATTCGCGACTCCGCGGTAGAGCCCCTCAGCGATTCTCTCGCGCTGCGCAGCCTTGCGCAAAAGGCCCTCGTCGTACGGGTTGCTCAGAAACGAAATCTCCGTCAGCACCGAAGGCATGTTGGCGCCGATCAGCACCACAAACGGGGCCTTCTTCACCCCTCGGTTCCTCTCGTTGCGGCTCACCAGCTGCAGGCGGTTGGACAGGCTGTCCTGGATGTCCCCCGCCAGATCCTTCGATTCTTCGATCTTGTCGTTGCGCGCGATCTTCTTGATCAGGTCCTGCAGGTCGTGCATCGACTCCTGCGACTCCGCGTTTTCGCGCGCCGCCACTTCCATGGCATCGGCCGACGTCGCGAAATTAAGGTAATACGTCTCCACGCCGCGCGCGGACGGATCCTCGCTCGAATTCGCGTGAATCGAAATAAACAGGTCGGCCTTCGCGTCGTTGGCGATCTGCGTCCGCTCTTCGAGCGGCACGAACGTGTCGTCTTTGCGTGTATAGATCACGTCCGCACCCGGCAGTTTTTGTTCGATCAAGTTACCCAGGCGCAGCGCGACGTCGAGGCACACAGCTTTTTCCAGCAGACCGTGTGGCCCGATCGTTCCCGTATCGTGCCCGCCGTGTCCCGCGTCGATCACGATGCGGTTGATCTTGAGTCCCAGGGCGCGCGTCAGGGAACGCTCGCCGTCGCGATTGGGCTCTGGCACGGGCGGTGGCACAAGGTCGACCGATTCCTTCAGCGTCGCCTTGGGATGCAGCTTCGCTCCGCTTAGCGCGGCCTTCGAGATCGATTTGGCCGTCGCGCTATCGGGTGTTGGGTCATTCGCCTTGACGGAAACCGTTTCGGCGGCCACCGCTTTGTCGGTTGCCCCGCGCGTGTCAGGCGCCTTGGCAGCAGAGGCGACTTCGGCGCCAGAGGTGCTCGCCCGTGCGCGCAGATCGATCACGAGACGATACGGTTTGTCCACCAGAAACGCCGAATAATCCTTCGCGCCGTCCACATCCAGCACCAGCCGCACCGTGTCCGGTTTGTTCTGCGCGATCCGGATCGTCTTGAGCATCCCGCCCTGCACGTCAATCGGCTTCCGCGCAAGCTTTGGGCTCACTTGCGCCTTATATAAGTCGAAATAGATGCGCTCGGGAGACGCGATGTGCACGGCCCTGAATTCGACCGTATTCCCCAAGTTCACGACGATCCGCGCCGAATCCGGAGAGTCCCACGTCTTAAAATCCTTCACCACCGGCAGGCCATGTTCCACGGCTTCTGGAGTCACGTGCGGCGCATCCACCGGCAACATCTGCGCGGCCTTATCGACCGGATCGACCTGTTCGGGCTGGCTGGCCGTTTCTGTTCGACCTGTTCGATCGGTGTGATCCGTGCGAGTCGCCGCGACATCATCAGGATGCGGCGCCGTCCGGCCATTTTCCTCGAAGTCGCTGATCTCCTTCAGTGCGGCTCGCGCCTCATCTGCTCGGTCCGAGCGTGGAAAGAGCTTCAAATATTGTTTGTAAGTGGCTTCGGCCTCGTGCGGCTCGATGAGATCGTTCTTCTGGATTTTGGCCATGGAAATCAGCGCTTCGCCGCGATACCGGCTTCCCGGATACTGCTTCATCAGGAACGAATACATCGCGACCGCCGACTTGTAGTAAGCCGGATCGTAGAGCCGCCCCATCTCTGCATACAACTCCGCCTCGGCAATCAGCGCCGACGTCGCGTTCTCCGCATCCGGTGTGATCAGGTAGACCTTGTGAAACGCCGCAATCGTCTGCACGTAATCGGAGCGCGAGCGGTCCTTCTCGAGGTAGCCCTCCAGCATCGTGCGCATCCTCACCGCTTGGGCGAATTGGTCTCGGGCCTCGGATTGCTTGTCAGCGCGGGTAGGAACCGCAAGGCAGGCGAGCAGGCAAGCCGCCGCAGCGAAGGCGCACAAAACTCGCGTTGTGCTCGATTTTAGTCCAGCCAAAGCCATTCGCGTCTCATTCGTTCGTGAAGATGATCCGTCCCTTCGAATCCGCTTCCTGCCGGATGGGAGCCCTCGGTGGACTCCACAGCGACGGGTCGCGGCCCGAATTAGGCCGGAAATATGCGTCGGTCACTTTCTGCACGTACCGTTCGGTTTCCGGGTAAGCCGGAATCCCGCCGCTCTGATCGACGGCTCGCTCGCCGGCGTTGTAAGCCGCCAGCGACTTCGTCAAATCGCCGTTGTAATGATCGAGCAGCTGTTTCAGGTACGACGTCCCGCCCTCCACATTCTGGGCGGGATCGAAAGCGTTTCCAACGCCAAAGCGTTCTGCCGTTGCCGGAATTAACTGCATCAACCCCACCGCGCCCTTGCGTGATATCGCCCAGGGATTCCAATCCGATTCCGTGCTGATGACGGCTTTCACCAGCGCCGGATCCAGGTTGTGCCGCTCGGCGGCCTGCTGGACAATCCGATCCAGGTGGTCGCCGGGCGCATTCGCCGACTGCGCAGTCGGGGTAGAACTGATGGTACCCCCATCCTTGCGCTTCGGGGAATCCCCGTTCACGTAAACGAGCTTTCCGTGCTCATCTATATACGATGCGAGTTGGGCTTGGGACGGCGCGGACGCCGACAACAGGATTACCGCCGCAATCACGACGATGGTTGACCTAGTCATCAGGTCCCTCATACCGGCTCTGGGGAAGGCAAAACGCTCCGCTCCGAACTAGGCTAAAAACGCGAAAACGCACAGCGACAAGTGCGCTCGGGAAGACAAGCCTCCCCGGCGTAAGTTTCTGGCGTCGCGGGAATTATAACAATCGGTCGAGAAGGGGGTAAATGGACCGCAAGGCGTTTTCTATGCCCGATGTGTCTTTTCCGCCAGCCTCGGCCAAATCGGGCCTTCCGCCCCCGGAACCGCCTACCAGCTTGGCCAATTCCTGGACGATTTTTCCGGCGTGGAGCTTGGGGATGAGGTCCTTCGTAACTGCTGTAATTAGAGCGACTTTGCCGTCTTCCGCGGAGGCCAAAACGACCACGCCCGAGCCGAGTTTCTGGCGCAGGGAATCGACCATTTGGCGAAGGGCCTCGCGGTCGAAACCGTTCACCTGGGCAGCCAGCACCTTGACCCCCTTGACGTCCTTTGCCTCGCTCAGGAGGTCGCCGGCCTGAGAGCCGGCAGCCTTGCGCTTGAACCCCTCTAATTGCTTCTCCAGGGCCCTTATGGCGTCAATTTGGCGCGAAATGGCCTCGATTAGGCCATCTTCGGACGTGTTCAGCATCCCGGCGGCGGACCGAAGGGTCGTTAGGGCCCGCTGGTAATCGGCGAGGGCGCGGTCGCCGGAAATGGCCTCGATTCGGCGAACGCCGGCGGCGGCCGACTGCTCGGCCATGATCTTGAAGACGCCGATTTCGCCCGTGCGGCGCACGTGTGTGCCACCGCACAGTTCCTTGCTGTAGAAGCCGCGCGGCGAGGCGCCGTCGGGAATTGTGACCACGCGGACATTCGCCTCGGGGTACTTGTCGCCAAAGAACGCCAGCGCTCCCGACGCGAGCGCGTCGTCGATGTTCATGATGTCCGTGCGCATCTCGAGGTCTTTGAGGATTTCCTCGTTCACCTGCTGCTCGATTTCGGCCAGCTCCACCGGATCGACCGCGGCGAAGTGCGAGAAATCGAAGCGCAGGTGATCGGGCGCGACGAGCGACCCCGCCTGCTTCACGTGCGTCCCCAGGATATTGCGCAGCGCCGCATGCATCAGGTGCGTGGCCGTGTGGTTGCGCATGTTGCGCGCGCGCCGCTCGGGATCGGCGACGGTCGCCACGCGATCGCCCACATGCAAGTCTTCCTTCGCCACGATGCGATGCGCCACGAGCCCCGAAACCGGATAATACGCGCCGCGCACTTCGGCCACTTCAAGCGATTCGGAATTGTCGTAGAAGCCGCCCGTATCTGCCACCTGCCCGCCCGACTCGGAATAAATCGACGTCCGGTCGAGGACAACTTCCGCCTCCGTCCCCGCCTTGATTTCGTTCACCGGGCCGTTCTTCGTGATGATCGCTTCGACGCGGCAGTCGCGCGTCTCGGTCCCAAAATAAAAGTCCGGCTCGGTCTTATATGTTTCTGCGAGCTTCGTGTACGCCGGATTCGCTACATCCTTGTGCACACCCTTCCACGAAGCCTTCGCCCGCGTCCGCTGCTCCTCCATCGCCCGATCGAAGCCGTCCCAATCGACTTTCACGCCGGCGTCGCGCGTCACATCCTCAATGAAGTCGCGTGGCAGCCCGTAGGTGTCGTACAGCTTGAACGCTTTCTCGCCGACGTAGGCGACGCCCGTCTTGCCCGATCCGCGCAGCTTGGTCAGATCGTCGTCGAGCTTCGTCAGACCAACATCGACCGTGCGCTGGAAGCGGTGCTCTTCCTCGGAGACGACCTTCAGCGCGTGTTCGCCCGCCGGCCCCATCAGCTCGGGATAAGCCTCGGCCATCAAATCGCGGACCGCGACAACCATATCCGTGAAGAATGCGCGGGTAGGTTCGAGCAAGCGCGCGTGCCGCATGCCGCGCCGCATGATTTTGCGCAGGACGTAGCCGCGGCCCTCATTCGACGGCATCACTCCATCGCAAATCAGGAATGTTGTCGCGCGTGCATGATCCGCCACGATTCGGAACGAAGGATCGAGCTTCGGATTCTTTCCGTAACGTACATCCGTAAATTCCTCCGCCTTGTGAATGAGCGGCATAAAGAGATCGGTATCGAAATTTGAAATTTTGCCTTCGAGGGCGGCGGCGAGGCGCTCGAGGCCCATGCCGGTATCGACGGACGGCTTCGGCAGGGGATTGAGTTTGCCGTCGGCATCGCGGTTGAACTGCATGAAAACGAGATTCCAGATTTCGACGTAGCGCCCGCATTCGCAGCCGAATTTGCAGTCGGTGTGCCCCTGATCGGAAGCAGCCGGACCCATGTCGTAGAAGATTTCGCTGCAAGGCCCGCAAGGACCAGTATCGCCCATCGCCCAGAAATTCTCTCTGAGCCCAGGAACCGCAATCACGCGATCTTTCGGCGCTCCGACCTTTTCCCAGAGCTTCGCGGCCTCCTTATCAGCGTCAAGCTTCTTGCCGCGAGAAACCTCGGCGCCGCCGAAAACCGTGAAATAGAGTTTCTCGACCGGAATCGCATACCAGTCTTTGCTTGTGACGAGCTCCCAGGCGAAAGCGATCGCGTCCTTCTTGAAATAATCGCCGAAGGAAAAATTGCCGAGCATTTCGAAAAACGTGTGGTGGCGATTGGTGAAGCCGACGTTTTCGAGGTCGTTGTGCTTGCCGCCGGCGCGCACGCATTTCTGGCAGGTGGTGGCGCGGTTGTAGTCGCGCTGCTCGAGCCCGAGGAAGACGTCCTTGAATTGGTTCATCCCGGCGTTGGTGAAGAGCAGCGTAGGATCATTCGTCGGAACGAGCGAAGAGCTGCGCACCATGCGATGCCCGCGTTCCTCGAAGAATCTCAAAAACGTCTTTCGGATCTCGTTCCCGGTCATGTTTTTGTCGCTCGTAAGAGTGCCGCAATCGTGTCGATTAGAGCAGACCTCCATCGTGTGTTTTCAGCAAGATACGCGGATTTCTAATCGCCAAATGTCGATTAGAAATCGAGGGCCGCGCCGCCCGAAACGCCGCCCATCGCCCTGTCGATCCCAACTCGCATTGAACACAGTATCTCACGATGACATTGTATGGATAGGGGGAGACCAGCGCAAGCAATCCGCAGTAAGGAGTCGGTTTGGCGGCTTGAAACGAACCGCAGCGCGTTAATTGGATGGGATCCGCCTCGACGAAATTGTTTTATCGGTGAGCCCGAGACGCACCACAATCACTGCGTTTATTTGTGACTGACTAGTTCCGCGGCGCGCGCGGCGCCCTGCAAGGCTCCACGGCGCCCGGGGGCATTTGCGAGCGCTACCGCAAATTCCTTCGACGCCAGATCAGGCTGATTTTGCTGCAGCAGCAGGTAGCCAAGCTGTTCGCGAGCCGGCAGGATCGGGCCCGGCGTCACGGGAAGCTTCTCGACCGCATCCTCCTGGTCGGCCGCCTCGCGCATCAGGGCTGCCGCCTTTTGCGGATTGTTATCTGCTTGGGCTGACCATGCCGCGACCTCGCGTACTAAAATGTCCACCTGGGTGGCCCAATAGATGTTGCCAGAAGCGCGAAGCTCCGCTTGGATCCGGCCCAGCCTATCCGCTTCTGCTTGGGTCTCCGCAATTCGTCCCATCCGAGCAAGCCCGACCCCGCGAGCCCAGAGTGCAACCGCAACGACATGGGGCGGGACTCCCGCTGGCGCGACGATTTTTGCGGCGTCGGCCCATTGGCCGCGCTCTACGGCGTAACGAACCGGGATGGCGGTCGAAGCGTACGCCGTTTTGAAGTCGCTCATATCCAGCTTCGACATGTTCCCGAGTTGGCGCACGACGTCAGCCGCGTCTCGGTCGCGTCCAGCTTGCAGGTAAGCGTACTCGAGATAATCCATCGCGTGCAGCTCTTCTCCAGTGTCGCCCTGCTGGTGTGCCGCGGCCCTGGCCGCAAGGTTGGAAGCGATCGAGTCCTCCCACAAGCCGAGCCGCGTGAAAATATGCGATGGCATGTGCAACGCGTGGGGCGCTGAAGGTGCGATCTTCGAGTATGCTCTGGCAGGAGGCAGGCCTTTTTGCGCGAGTTCCGCGTTGTCGTAGGCATGGATGAGGTAATGGGCAATTCCCGGGTGTTCAGGGTAAACGCGGTAAAGCGGCTCAAGCAAAGCGGCTGCCTGCTTTTGATGCGCGTGCGTTTTGTCCATCGGGGAAGCACTCGCCAGGAGTGCCAAGGCGTAAAACACCTGGGCCTCGACGTCCTTCGGATTCTCTGCCGCCAGTTCGGCCATCGCGTGATCGTAATTCGAAACCCGCGTCGCATAGGGAACGGTGTCCGCATTCTCGTAAATGAGGGCCAACGCGTTGATAAATTTGCGTTCCCGTTCGGAATTAGCGCCGATTTGCCGCGCCGACTGGATTTCGCGCAAACCGGTCGAAATCGTGATGGGCGAAAGGGGTGGGTCCCAAAGTGGGTGGAAGTACGTCATGGCGATGCCCCAATGAGCCATGGCACAGTGAGGATCCACCTCCGCCACGCCGCGGAAAGCATTCGCAGCGGCCGTATAGGCGAATGAGTGAAGAAGCGCAACGCCTCGGTCGAACGGCTGTTGAACCGCGGGCAGGCAGGAAGTGGGAAACGATACCATCCCCAGCTTCTCGGGTGCGCCGTGTTCGTGGGTTTCTTGGGCGTTCAGCGACGTGGAAAAAACAAAAAGCAGCGAGAGGCATATTCGCGAGAACCGGAACATTTTTACCCCCGAGGGCGGTTCACCCACGCCGATTTCGAATCGTCGGAGTTGTCGATTGGAAATCAAGCCGTGCGAGTCCAGAAGCCGGACGCCCTGTCAGGCCCAACCCGCACTGAACACAATATCTTACGATGACATTGTACGGATAGGGGGATGAGGGCACAAGCAATCCGCATCAAGGAGTCGGTTTGGCGGCTTGAAACGATCCGTAGCGCGCTA
Organism: uncultured Acidobacteriota bacterium; assembly: GCA_963841605.1. Taxonomy (GTDB): domain Bacteria; phylum Acidobacteriota; class Terriglobia; order Acidiferrales; family UBA7541; genus Palsa-295. The sequence goes on along the minus strand of CAWJDM010000013.1, from coordinate 159,467 downwards.
ACGTGACCCGACCCTCAATCAAGGAACCAATACCACACGCGTCCTGGATCGTAGTGAGCCAGCAACCAGATTGATAGGAGTCCAACGGCGAAAGCGCCGAGGCACGCGGAGTATCGCCAATCGCCGAGGATCTTGCGCCAGTTCCATCCGGCAAAGACGATCAGCAACGGAATGGCAACGATCAATGAAAGTAAGAGCAGCTGAAATGTGAAATGGAGAGGTGCGGTTGGCAATTCCTTCGGGTCATCGAGCATTGGACGCGGCCATCTCGACAAAGCCAGCCGAGCAACACATATTTCCACATACGGACCAGCGATCACCAGCCACGGGGCGCAACACAGCGCAGAGAGAACCACCACTCAACACGGTTTTTAGAGGTCATGACCTTGGAAGCAATCTTACTGAGCGCCGTCGAGCCAGCTCTTCCAGGCCGCCGAATCGGCGCCCAAATTCTTTCCTGAAATATCGCGCAAAGCCTGGAGCGTCCACGCGCGCTGCTGCGCGGAGAGCTGCGAATCATCGAGCCATCTCACAAGGCTCGCCGCTGCCGTGATGCGCTGCGCCTGCGTGTACATTCCGGATTGCGCGAGATCGCAAGCGGCGCGTTCCTGGACGACGGGAGAAGGATCGTTGCGGAAGCGATCGAGGAGCACCGGAATCGTTTCGTCCGTGCCGACAAGCGACAGCGCGTCCGCGGAGGTGGCGCGGACCTGCACATTCGGGTCAGCGAGATAGGACTCGATGACGCTCGCGCCATGTGACGAATCCACGCCACGATTTGCCAAAGCGCCAAGAATCCAGAGCGCCCACGTCCGTTGACCCGGATCGTCCACGGCTTGCTCGATCGTCGCAGCACCGCTTGGAGTGCTTGGGACGCCATCAAGAGCGAGTTGCGCCTGCAGGGCAGCCTCGCGGGCAGGCTGGCTGTTTCCGTTGAGAATAGCGGTGATGAGTTGATCCGTGCGCGGAGTGCGATGCGTCTTGCCAGTCCAGCCATCCGATTCGGCGAGCACTTGGCTGGCCGCAGCAGCGTCTCCTGCGGCAACACCCGCGAGCATCTTCTCGGCCTCGCCCTGCGCCCCCGGATCGATTGCGCCGTTGGCCTGTCCGCTGGACCCGCTCGTGCCCCAGTCACTTCCGCCGGAACCGTTTGTGAAGTTTATCTTCGAGATTTCCTTGCCCGCGCTCTGAAATCCTCGCGCCACCAAGTAACTGATTCCGCCTATCATCGCGAGAACAAGCAAGACGTACAGAACGACGGGCCCGTTGCCATAGAGCCAGGACGGTGGCGCAGTGGCAGCAGGGGACACCGAGTTCGCATTAGCCGGAACGACCGGCTGCATCGGATCGGACATGTGTTCTAACCCCGTTTCTCGGATTTGAGCCGTTAAGGAAACAATAGGAAGAAAAAACGAAAGGGGCCATCCCCCGTTGGTACTGGCGCGTCGAAAAAGCCAACGATTGCCGCGCTGCCGAGACGAGACTCACCGAGAGTGTCAGGGATTCCGCGGGCGTGTGCGCGGGAACACTCCTCGCTTTTCGGGTTCGTTTTGCAAATTGAAGCATTTCTGGCGAGATCGAGGCTTTCGAATGGCGGCATCAGAGTTGCTTTTGCATGCACGTGAATGCAGAACCAGAGTACCGATGCGCCGTCCGTACCATTGACCGTTTCGGGAGGCGCGATTGAAATGGAAGCAACGGAAGAATCCGCAAATCCGACATGACAAATCCTGAACCCAATGCGGAAAATCATGCGGCTGGAGGCGTGCGCCGCCATAGCCGGTGGGCCGAGCTATTCTTTCAGATTCGGGTGACGCGGCAGCGGATCCGGCGAGCGATTGCCGATTTGTCTTCGGGGCTGCGCCGTTGCGAGAAGATGCACGATGGCCCGTACTCGATGGTTGTGGGCGAATCGCGCAGCAAGCTCCGGTCGGAAGATCGCCCGGCCGAGGCGGACTTCCAGCACGGCAAAGTGCAGAATCTGCGGATCGCGGCTCAAGAGCTCGATTGCGCGCTCCTGCTGCCGGGCCAGACCTTCAGTTTCTGGATGCAGATCGGGCGAGCCACCGAGGAACGCGGATACGTGATCGGCCGCATGTTGCAGCAGGGATGCATGATTCCGGCGATTGGCGGCGGCCTGTGCCAGCTCTCGAACGCGCTGTACGACGCGGCGCTGCAATCGGGCTGCGAGATCGTGGAGCGGCACGCGCACTCGCGGATTGTGCCGGGCTCGGAGGCAGTGGCCGGGCGGGACGCAACGGTCGCCTGGAATTACGTCGACCTGCGATTCCGCTCGCGGGTGCCGCTGCTGATTCGCGCACAGGTGACCGGGGACGAACTGGTGGTTTCGTTCTGCGCGTTTCCCGGTACCGTGGTGCCCAAGGAGAGTATGGCGGACCCCGGCGGGCATGCGGGCGATCCGGATGCGGCGCAAGGGCGCAAGCTGGTTGCATCCATCTGCGGGACCTGCGCCGAGATCGGGTGCCTCCGCCACGAAAACCGGGAAAAGATCAGCTTATTTTAGCTCCCGGCGCGAGCGAAAAAGCTTCCGCGTCAAAAACCCGCCAAAATCGGTTTTTCTCGGCTATTTGGAGGCTGTTTAGGCTCCCGACGAGAGCATCATTGATGCTGCACTTACAGCTGTTCCGCAAGCGCGTTGCACTCGGGTTGATATTGCGCGATGAGACTGGAGAGAAGGGCGGCGCGATCCTCCGGCGTCGAAGGTTCCATGGGCAGAAAGGCCACGTAGAGGTCGATCGCGCCTCCAGCCACGTTGCACCACGCCGCATATTTCTCGTGCCAGGGAGTGAGGTGCGTCCAAACGTTTCCCGACTCGCCGAAATAGATCGCGCGCAGCATCCGCGGGTAGCACGCCGGATCGCGCACCAGGATCGCATAGAGGCCCGAATTGCAGCCGTGCACCGAGCAGGGAAGAATTTCAGGCTCAGTGAAGCAGTAATTCCCGAACCAGATCCCCTGCGGCGGCACAGGCGAGGAAGTTCCGGCGTAGTCTCGGGAAGCCACTCGGACGCTCCGGTCGCGGCGCGGTTCGCGAAGGCTGCGCCCGCGAGTGGGTGAGTATAGCTTTTCGGCGCGCGCCGAACGATTTGAAAAACCCACGGCGCGCGTTCGAATTCTTGAATGGAAGGCCGAAGCCGCTATTGCGGCTTGCGCTGCTGCATTTTCGCCTGCGCTGCGGCGGTCCACGGCGGGACGATGCCGTTCATTCGGGCATACGCGATCGACTGTCCGAGATGCTCGTGACAGTGAGCAACAAGGTGGAAGATTACGGCGCCGACGCTATTGAAGCCCTGGAAATCGCGGGGCTTTGACATGTCCGCTTCGGACATATTGGCGATGCTCTTTTCGGCATAGTCGAAGGATTGGTTAAGGAGCTCGATGATTTTGGTTTTGTCCGTGGTGGACTTTTCGAAGCCCTGAAATTTGAAGCCGGGATAGGGCGGCGCTCCGGCGACCGCCGTTAGTCCAAAATTTCCCGCGGCGACGTGCAGGTAGACTTCGCTGACGGAGCGAACGCCTTCCTCGGGACGCCACGTGTATTTGTCCTGCGGCATTGCCTGCGCGAGGCTGATGAGTTCGTCTTGCGCGGCCTTCAATTCGACGATCGCTTCCGAGCGGAAATCGAACGCTTTGCCGGCGGATGGCGCAGCTTGGGCAAATGTCGGAGCGACGGCCGCGGCGAAAAGCAGCGCGAGCGCGGAAACGGACAGGCAGAGCTTCTTCGTCATTTCGATTTTCCTCCTCGAATCAACGTGACCGTACTTTACTGGTTTCTCCGGCGAAAAGCGATTTCGAAAAGCAGCCTGGAGCGGCTCAGTCTTCCGACAAAGGAATTTCGGGGGAGTCGGGGACGTTTGTCCGGGTGGCGGCGCGGATTTCGGTGCGGATAATGTCCGCCGAGAAGCCGGCGCGCAGGAGGCTCGCGTAGAGCGAGGCGATTTTGCGCTGGTCGAGCGGGCCGCGGACGTGCGCGAGGCGGCGTTTCAGTCGGGCACGGATCAGGCTGGACTCGTCAGTTTCGGCGAAGACGGCGTCGACGGCAGCTTCGATATGCCGGTCGGGAACTCCGCGAGCCCGGAGCTCACGGGCAATTCGGAAACGTCCCTGACGGCGCGACTGGGCGTGGGAGCGCGCGTAATCGAGAGCGTAGCGGGCATCGTCGAGATAGGCGCGCTCGCGGAGCTTGGCGACGACGCGCGAGACGAGGTCCGCGTCATCCGCGCGGCGCGCGAGGTAATCGCGCATTTCGTGGATCGAGTGCGCGCGGCGCATGAGGGCGCGGAGGGCCGCGGCGTAGAGGTCGTCTTCGGTTTCGAATTTGCGCGGAGATGAGCGCATCGCTGAGGAAGCATAGAAGCAAGGAGGCGGGGAAGCAAGGAGGCGGAAAGACGGAAATTAGAAAGTGGAAATCTGAAATAGGTAAGTCAGACGGGCGATGGGGTAGTCGCGCCACCCTTCCGGGTGCGAGTTTCTATTTTCGAGTTTCCGATTTCGATTTTCCGAATTACTTACGGGTGCCTGTACGCTCGAATTCGGTCATGGCGCGTTCCATCTCTTCGCGCGCGGAGTCGGCGGACGAGCGGACGCCCTGGACGCGGAGGCGGAAATCGTCCGGATTCGAGGCGCGCGTGAGAGCTTCCTCGAGGGTGATGAGGTTGCGCGAGTAGAGATCGAAGAGCGACTGATCGAATGTCTGCATGCCGTATTGGCTGGTGCCGGCGGCGATGGCGTCGCGAATCATGCGGGTTTTGTCCGGATTCATAATGCAATCGCGGATGTAGCCGGTCGCGATCATCACTTCGCAGGCGGGAACGCGGCCTGAGCCGTCGCCCTTGCGGACGAGACGCTGGCTGACGACGGCCTTCAGAGTCGAGGCAAGCTGCAAGCGAATCTGTTTCTGTTCGGGCGGCGGAAAGACGGCGATGATGCGCTGGATCGTCTCGGTCGCGTCCAACGTGTGCAAGGTCGAAAGCACCAAGTGGCCGGTTTCAGCGGCGAGCAGGGCGGTGGAAATCGTTTCGAGGTCGCGCATTTCGCCGACGAGGACGACGTCGGGGTCCTGCCGAAGGGCGGCGCGGAGCGCGGTTGAGAAGGACGAGGTGTCGACCTCGACTTCGCGCTGATTGATGAAGCCCTTCTTGTCGCGGTGCAGGTATTCGATCGGGTCCTCGATGGTGATGATGTGCTCGGGACGCAGCGAATTGATGCGATCGATCATGGCCGCGAGCGTGGTCGACTTGCCGGAACCGGTGGTGCCCGTGCAGAGGACCAGGCCGCGCTGCTCTTCGCAGACGGTGGCCAGCACGCGAGGCAATTCGAGCTCTTCGAGGGTGCGAATCTTGGTCGGGATGACGCGGAGAACCATGCCGACGTTGCCGCGCTGCTGGAAAACGTTGACGCGGAAGCGCCCGAGGCCGGCGACGCCATAGGCCATGTCGAGCTCGGCGGTCTCTTTGAATTTTTGCTTCTGCCGGTTGGTCATCATGCTGAAGGCCATGGACAGCATCTCTTCCGGCGTGATGCGGGGGACCTCGGTGACCGCGTTCAGCAAGCCGTCGACACGAAGATAGGGATGGTTGCCGACCTTGAGGTGCAAGTCGGACGCCCGGCTTTCGACGGCGCGGCGGAGCAGATCGTCAATGCTAGTGGCCATAGCGCGATTCCCCGAATGATAAGCTTTCAAACCACGCTAGCATCGGCTCCGGGGTGAGGCAAGGACGGAGGGGATGCGGTTTCCAGGGTCGCAACCGCACTGTTCCGGGGTTTCAGAAGCCGTTCAGCAGTTCGAGCACCGGCAGAGCGCGGATTTGCCTGATGATCAGGACGTGGGTTGGTTGCGGAGGAAGACGCGGTCATAGATTACGGCTGCGAGGACGCCGCCGAAGAGCGGGCCAACCCAGTAAACGCCGTGATTCTGCCAGTGATGCGGGAGCAGGGCAAGGTCCGGTCCGAAGGCGCGCGCCGGGTTCATTGCGGCTCCGGTGAAAGGCGCACCCACGAGATAGCCGATTGTGACGGCAAGGCCGACCGCGAGTCCCGCGACGTGACGGAAGGCCCCTTTCGCATCGACTACCGTGGCGAATTGGACGACGACGACGACGAAGGTCAGAACGGTCTCGAGCGCCATGCCATGCAGGCGCGTGAAGTCCGAGGAAAGGTCGGGCGCGCCGAGAGACACGGGCCGCCAGATGGATTCGGGGAGGATCAGGCTCAGCAAGTAGGCGCCGGCCGCGGCGCCTAACAGCTGTGCGACTCCGTAAGCGATGCTCTCGAGCGCGCCCAGCCGCCTCGTGACCCAATAGCCGATCGTGACCGCGGGATTCAGATGCGCGCCGGAGATGTGCCCCAGCGCGCTGACCATTGCTCCAACGGCGAGGCCGTAGGCGAGCGCGCAACCGAGAGGGCCCACGCCGGGTTGCATCGCGGCGCGGAGATATTGGTCCGTGCAGATGGCGCCTGCGGCAATGAATACAACCGCGAATGTTCCGATGAATTCGGCGGCGAGCTTCTGTGGCAGGCGATACAACGTTCCTCCGTGAGGATTAGCCGGAGGCGAATTCTACTGGAGGGGCGGGAGAGAGTCAAAGAAGTGGAGCGGCCTAGATCGGGAGAGTGTGTGTGCGGCGGACGGATGTGGAATTGAAATACCAGTCTGCATGTTGGTTGGGTGGTTGTGGCAAAGGCCCCACCCTCACAAAACCGAGGATGGGGCACGCGGAAAGTCAGAGGCGAACGGCCTTAGACCTTGACTGCTGGGACGCCGATTGGGGAGAGCCAAGCGTGGCGGTCGGGGGTTTTGCCGCTGGTGATGGCGAAAAATTCTTCCTGGACGCTTTTTGTGACCGGGCCGCGCGAGCCGGAGCCGATTTCCAAGCGGTCGACCGAGCGAATCGGGGTGACCTCGACGGCGGTGCCGCTGAAGAAGACTTCGTCCGCGATGTAGAGCATCTCGCGCGGGATCATCTGCTCGACGACGGGGAAGCCGAGTTCGCGGCAGAGCGTGATAACCGAGTCGCGCGTGATCCCGGGTAGCGCCGAATTGGCGAGCGGCGGCGTGTGAACCGTGCCGTTCATCACGACGAAGATGTTTTCGCCCGAGCCTTCGCTGACGTAGCCATTCACATCGAGCGCGATGCCTTCCTCGTATCCGTTGATTTTCGCTTCCATGCGAATCAGCTGCGAGTTCATGTAGTTTGCGGCGGCCTTGGCCATCTGCGGGAGTGTGTTGGGCGCCGGGCGATTCCACGAGCTGACGCAGACGTCGACGCCGTTGCGGAGCGACTCTTCGCCGAGATATTTTCCCCACGACCAGCAAGCGAGATAGACCTCGATGGGGCAGCCGTGCGGGTCGACTCCGGCGTCGCCGTAGCCGCGCAGAACGATTGGGCGGATGTAGCACGCGCTGACTTTGTTCACGCTAACGAGGTCGAGGCACGCCTGGCACAGCGTATCGAGATTGAAGGCAACGTCCATGCGATAGATGTGCGCGGAGTTGAGCAGGCGCTGCATGTGTTCGCGAAGGCGGAAGATGGCGGATCCCTGCGTGGTTTCGTAGCAGCGGACGCCCTCGAACACGGCCGAGCCATAGTTGACGACGTGGGAAAGCACGTGAATTTTGGCGTCGTCCCAGTGGATGAATTTGCCGTTGTGCCAGATTTTCTCGGTCTTCGGGATGCTCATCAGGTTCTCCGGGCCACGAAATTCTCTTATGGCTGTGCGAAAGCAAAATTATAGCACACGGTTTGCACGGGTCTTTGCATTGAGACGCGATCGAGATGCGATGCGTGACGGCCAAATTGGCGATGCTGATCCGAGGATGTGGTCCGATATTCGACGGATGGCATGCGCAAGGCGGGCGCGGCAAGCGGCGCCCCTACGGCCGTCGCGCGCAGGGCGGGAGTGCGGAGAGATTGCGGGACGAGAGAAGTGCGGGTCGCGAAACGCGCGGAGCCGCGCAATGTGCAAGGGTCAAATTGGCGCGGCTGATCCGAGGATGTGGCCCGACCCCAATTGATAGGCATGCGCGCAAGGCGGGCGCAGCGAGCGGCGCCCCTACACCAACAGAAGAAAGAGCCGGCGGGACGCCCTTCGATCCTGCTCAGGGTGAACCGGCGCTACTTTAGTCGGAGTGGTCGTCGGTCTCTTGGCGCGAGACGGTGGTGAAGCCGGTGATGCGGCCCCAGGCGCTGGTCTTCCAGTTGTCGGCAATTTCCTTGGCGAGGATCCACGGAGGGAGCTGCATAGCGAAGAATTGCGAAAGGGCTTCGAGGTAGGGCTCGTACATGCCGCGGAGCTGCGCGAGTTTCTTGTCCGCAGCTTCCGTATCGGCGAGCTTGAGGCCGGCCTGGCACAGGCTCGCGCGCAGGCGCTGAAGTTCGGACGGCGGCAGCCGGTCGACGTAAGCGGTGCGCGGGGCTGCGTTGAAGAGCTGCGCCAAATCGACGACGGTGTGGCGGCAGATGGCGAACGTCAAACGCGCCTGGCGGGCACAGGCGTTTTCAATTCCTGCAATCAGCAGGGCGGATGTGTCCAAAATGGCGGCGAGAGCGGCCAGCCAGGACTCGTTGTTGTGCTGCGAGCGGAAATAGGTGACGGCAGGATAGGAGACGTGGCTTTCGAGGATTTCGGCCGCGGCGCGCTCCCAATTGTGGAGGAGCCGCTGCAGAGACTCCATGCCGTCCGGCTCAGCGTGGCGGCGGAGCAGTTCGCCGGCCGTGGGAGGCGAGCCGGCCCGCGCGTCGAGCAGAACGATATTGACCTCGCGGCGCGAGAAGGCTTGATAGATCACCGGCAAGTAGCTCAGCACGAGCGCCAGAAAGCCGAAACCGAGGCCGCTTTCGACCACAGCGAGGAACCGCCCGGCGGAAGTGTGCGGGATGACATCGCCCAAGCCGAGCGTGAAGAACGTCGTCCCGCTGAGATAGAGGCACGTTTCGAAGTCGCGTGGAGTCGCAACCTGATGGGCGGCGCCGTAAAACAGCAAAGCGAAGCCCACAATGAGCGACGCTGCCCAGAATACCAGCAGCGTGAGAAGCGAAAGCGGCCCGTAAAAGCTGAGGAACGTTTCGCGCGCGCGGACCTTGCCGAACGAACGGGCAATCGCTCGCCAGGGCAGCCACGTGCCGCGATAAAACAGGACGGTGACACGCCACCGGCGGTTGACCCGCCGGGGCAGAATGATCGTCTCGAACGCCTCCCAGAGAACATTGAGGATGATGAGGACGCCCGCGACGACGGCAAGAATCATGCCGCCTGCTCCACGTGAGCGGTCATCGTGATTTCCGCCTTGAGCAGACGCGAGACGGGGCAATTTTCCTTGGCGCTGGCTGCGGCTGCTTCGAAGGCCGATGCGGTGATACCGCGAAGCTGAGCGGCGACGTCGAGATGGACTTTCGTGATCGCCCAACCGGTGTCGATTTTGTCGAGCGTCACGGTAGCTGTGGTTTGGAGCTTGTCGGGCGTGAAGTGCATGGTGGCGAGTTGCGCGTCGAGCGCCATGGTGAAGCAGCCGGCGTGGGCGGCGGCGATCAGTTCCTCGGGATTCGTGCCCTTGCCGTTTTCAAAGCGCGTGGCGAACGAATAGGGGGCGCTCGAAAGAACGCCGCTTTGCGTGGAGATGTTTCCCGATCCTTCTCTCAGATTGCCATTCCAGATGGCGGTTGCGGTTCGTTGCATGATTTCCTCCTTGTGGTGATGTTTCGAATACGGATCAAGCCCGGTTGGGGCGCCTCCGCCTGGCGAAGAGTGCCGCGCTGAAGACCGCGGCGCTACATTTACCTTGGGCAAGCCCTACGGCACGAGGACGATTTTGCCGTGGGCTCCCGCTTCCATGACGGCTGTGTGGGCGCGCGCGGCTTCGGCGAGCGGAATCTGCTGGCCGATCACGGGGCGGAGCGTTTCGTTTTCGAGGCCCGCGACCAGCGCAGCGTGAATGCCGGCGAGTTCTTCGACCGACGCGTTGTGCAGGCTCATGCCTAAGATCGAGGCATCACGGCCCATGGTGTCGCGCGGATTGATCTCAACCGGGCCGCGGCTGCCTATCACGACCACGCGGCCTTTCGGCGCGAGCAGCGGGAGATCGCGGCCGAGGTTGACGTTGGACAGCATCTCGATGATGACGTCGTAGCCGCGGCCGGCGGTTGCGGCGAGAGCTTCGTCGAAATGGCTCGGCGACGTGTGATCGAGAACTTTGTGCGCGCCTTCGTCCGCGACTAACTTTCTCCCTCGGCCCGATCCTGCCGTGCCGACGACGTACAGCCCGGCGGCGCGGGCGAGCTGCACGGCGGCGGTGCCTACGCCTCCGCTGGCTCCGTGGATCAGGACGGTCTCGCCACCGAGAGCATGAGCCCGATTAAAGAGCGCGCGATATGCCGTTGCGTAGGGAACGTGCATGGCCGCCCCTTGGGCGAAGGATGCCGTGGAAGGGAGCGGGTAGACTGTCCGCTCGTCGCAAAGGGCGAGTTCAGCGTAGGTGCCCGTCAGGCTGCCGCCGACGTAGACTCGATCGCCGGGCTTGAACCGCGAGACATTTGGACCGACGGATTCGATCGTGCCGCCGGCGTCCGAGCCCGGCGTGTAGGGTAGATTGGGGAGGCGTGCGTAGGCGCCGGCGCGGACGTATGTCTCGACAGGATTGACGCCCGCCGCTCCGATGCGCACGACGACTTGCCCGGCCGACGGTTTTGGGTCGGGAACGTCCTCGAGACGCAAAACCTCCGGCCCGCCGAACTGATGCACACGGATTGACTTCATTGCTCCTCCACGTTTCCCTGAATCGGGGGCCGAGCACCGACTTGGGTCCGAGTTCGTCGCAATGCAACTTCGATGTTGGCGAGGTGAGGGTGGATGCAGCGTTAACGCGGTCCGGAGGCCTCGCCGGCTCCGGGCATGTGCTCCGTGATCGCGCGGCTACCGAGTATATCGAAGTTCTGCTTGATGTGGCTCAGCCGCGTGCCCGTCGCGTTTTCCCACACGCCAAAGGCAAGAAACGGCACCAGAGCGGCCAGCGCCCAGAGCTTTGCACTCCGCGGCGCTTTTGCTTCCGGTTCCCATCGGAAAAGCCGGCGCGACACCTCGAAGGCTACCGCAAGCCCCAGAACCAGCGCGGTTGTGTCCGCGATCAATTCGGCGCGCGTGATCAGGCTGGTTGCGGCCGATTCGAGACCGGTCGCCAGATATTGCGCCGGAATAAATAAAGCGACGCGCTGCAGCCAGCCGGGGAAGATGGCGAGCGGGATTGTGGCGCCGGACAAAAATAGGAGAGCCGTCCAGATCAAGTTGTTAATCATCTGGGTTTCCTGCATGGTGTTCGTCACGCTAGCCACAATCAGTCCCAGCGCCGAGAACGTGCCGGAGCCGACCGTCACCAGCAAGAGAATCGCCGCGAGGTCGCCCCAAGACCGCATGTGAAACGCCCATCGGCAGATGACAATCTCGAAGGCCATCACCGGAAGCAGCAAGAGATAGTTCGAGAGGATGCTCGATGCGAGAATGGGTCCTGCGCCCAGCGGCGCCAGCCGGAACCTGCGCAAAATGCCCTGTTCGCGGAAGGTGACGAGCTGGACGCTGAGGCCCCAAAAGCTTCCCATCACAGTCAAAGTGAGAATGGCGCCGAGGATGTAGCCGACCCAGGCGGTTCGCCCGTGGCCGATCAGCGCGACCGCGCCAAACAGGAAGATCATCGGCATGACGAGGATAAAAAAGAAGAAGGCGCGATTGCGGACGGCGAGGCGCAGGCGCATTTTGGTCAACGTCCAGGTGCTGCTCACGGCTTTTCGCTCCTATTCACGTAGGCGCCGCCCGGTCAATTCGATGAACACGTCTTCAAGGGACGGCGAGAACATTTCGAGACTCTGCAATTCATTGTTTTCGGCTTCGAGCTGCTTCACGAGCGCCACGATCGTCTGCGGCGGACGCGCCGAATGCAGCACGTAGGTGCCTTCGAATTCGCGGCAGTCGGCGACGCCGTCGAGCCCGGAAAGCATGCCATTGGTCAGCGGGCGCGCGAGGCGCACTTCGATTCGCGTGGTGCCGGCCGAGCTGTGCTTGAGTTCGCGAGGCGTGCCGAGCGCGATCACGAGTCCGTGATCGACGATAGCGACGCGGCCGCAGAGGCGCTCGGCCTCTTCGATATAGTGAGTGGTCAGCAGGACCGTCTTCTTCTCCCGCTTCAGCTCTTCGATGATGTCGTAAATTTCGCGGCGGACTTGCGGATCTAGCCCGGCTGTTGGCTCATCGAGGAATACGACCTCGGGTTCGTTGACTAGCGCCATCGCGAGCGCCAGGCGCTGCTTCTGGCCGCCGGAGAGATGGCTGTAGAACGCGTTGCGCTTCTCTTCGAGCTGGAATCGCGCGAGCAGCTTATCCGTGTCGGCGCGGCGATGGTAAAACTGCGCGAAGAGTTCGATGGCCTCCCTGACTCGCAGCTTGTCGGGCAGGGCAGTCGACTGCAAGACCGCGCCGATCGTCTGCTTGAACTGCTCGCCGCTTTTCTCGGGATCGAGGCCGCAGACGCGCACGACGCCGCTATCGGGTGTGCGCAGACCTTCGAGGATTTCGACGGTGGAAGTCTTGCCTGCGCCGTTGGGTCCGAGGAGGCCAAAGACCTCGCCGCGTTCAACGGCAAAGCTCACGCCCCTGACCGCTTCGACACTGCCATAGCTCTTGCGCAGATTTTCGACTTGGATGACGGTTTCAGCCACGAATAAGCCCCAATTTCTATGAAGAGGAATTCTATCGCAGAATCGAGAGTTGAGCGCGAATCACTGCATTTTTCTGCGTTTGCCTCCGCGTGCCTTCGAGCGCTTCTGTGCGACATTCTTCGGCAGCCAACCGAAGCGCTGCATGTCGAGAGAACGCACTCCGACCTCGACGCCCTCCGATTCGAGCAATCGCCGCTGCTTGCTCGCGTAGGGCTCGCGGATGATCAGGCGCCCGCCGGCGCCGACCACGCGATGCCACGGAATCCCCCGGCCGCTCGGGCATCCGGCCATGGCGTAGCCGACGACGCGAGCACCGCCGGGCACCTTCAGCGCCTTCGCGAGGGCGCCATAGGTGGTGACGCGGCCGCGCGGGATTTGTTTCACGAGGAGGTAAATCGGCTCCCAAGGCATGTTTTATGGGCTCCCTTCGCGAACCGCGGCGGCAGATTGTGCGTCTAATAATGCAGGGATATTGTTTTGTTTATCGAACTCATCACGAAAGCTGCGAGAAAGCGCCCGCAAGTCCCTTCGCAGCCGCTCCGGCATCGTTCCGCAAGAGTAATAACCATTTCGATGCAACCTTCTACTATCGCCAGCATCGTACCATTGACGGTGTAGTGGAAGGGCCATACACTACAACAGTGGTCGCGGTCCCTGGCCCGGAAGGAGAACGGTTGTGGCTTTCGTTCGGCGCAAAGGGAACACCTACTACCTGGTTCACAACGTGCGCCGGCAGGGCAAGGTGCAGCAGCTTCACCTGGCCCGGCTGGGCGAACGGCCGCGTATCACCGACGAAATCGTCCGCAAAGTATCGCGGAACCACCCCTTCCTCGACCTGGACTGGTCCGGCCTGCGAGAGCAGGTGAACAGCCGGGTGGAGCTTTTTGATATTCGGTCGATGTATGTACAGAGCCTGATGAGCTCATTACGAAACCTTAACCTGGACCTGGCCGACCTGTCGCCGCCGCTTTTGACGCTGGCAGACCGAGCCAATTCGAGCCGGGAACTGGTCACGCAACTAAGACTGCTGCGGTCGACGCTGGACATCAAACTCGATCAATTCGAGCGGTCAGTGCCGCGCAGTCCGGAGGGCGGAAGAAAGTTCCGGTAGGGAGCAACACCATGGGCGCGCAAGCAACGCAACTCGACCCGACACTCCGCAGCGTGGAGTCGCGAGACTTCGAAGCGGGGTTGCGTCGAAAGATTGTTGGCCAGGACGAAGCCGTGCAGGCGGTGGTCGACCTGTATCAGGTGTTCCGTGCGGGCCTGAACTCGCCGGGACGGCCGGTGGGCAACCTGCTGTTCCTGGGGCCGACCGGTGCGGGCAAGACGCGCGTGGTGGAGGCGACCGCGGAAGTTCTCTTCGGCGACCCTCGCGCAGTGATCAAGGTGGACTGCGCCGAGTTCCAGCACTCACACGAGATTGCCAAGCTGATCGGTTCGCCGCCAGGATACCTGGGGCACCGCGAGACGCACCCGCTGATTACGCAGGAGGAGCTGGCGAAGTACCACACCGACAAACTCAAGATCAGCTTTCTGCTCTTCGACGAGATCGAAAAGGCGAGCGACGCGCTCTGGCAACTGCTGTTGGGAATTCTCGACAAGGCGACGCTGACGCTTGGCGATAACCGCCGCGTCGATCTCTCGCAGACCATGATCTTCATGACTTCGAACCTCGGCGGCGGCGAGATCACTGAACTGATGACCGGAGGACTGGGCTTTGCGCCGATCGTGCGGCCGGAATCGAAGCCGAAGCTCGACGAAAAGGTCGAACGCACGGCGTCGGAAGCGGCCAAACGGAAATTTGCGCCGGAGTTCATGAACCGCATTGATAAGGTTGTCGTGTTCCACCCGCTGCGCTCGCAGCAGCTCGAGCAGATTCTCGAAATCGAGCTGGGGATGGTGCAGCAGCGAGTGCTCGAGACGGCGAAGGGAAGATTCCTGTTCCGGGTCACGCAGTCGGCCCGGGATTTCCTGCTTCGCGAGGGAACCGATCTCAAGTACGGCGCGCGCCATCTGAAGCGCGCCATCGAACGGTACGTCGTGTATCCGCTGGCGAGCCTGCTCGCCACCGAGCAGGTCATGCTGGGAGACGTGCTGTCGATCGACTGGGCTGAAAACTCGACGAGTCTCACGTTCATGAAGGAGGCGGAAGGGGCGTTACTCCCGGTCGACGCACCCGTGCCCGACAGTATGACGGAAGCTGCGGCCGCAGCGGTCCCGGACGGCCGCGAGATTTCGCTCCCAGCAGCGACAACCGCGAGCGCAAAGGTTCCGCCGGATGCCCGGCCGTCTTCGATGCAAGCACACCGAAATGTCACTTCGGAAAAGGCCAAGAACGAAAAACGATAAGAACTCGGCACCCCCGCTGAGAGGCTGTTGTTGTCGCGGGGGTGTCGGCGTCGCCCCAGAACGCTTGGGTATGTGTCCCTCACGTTCCGCGAGGTATGCGTCCCTTACTATCGACGGGAAACTCGAGCCACGGGCTCTCCCGTTGTCCCCCGCCGCAGTGGAACGAAAACGAAATCTGGTACGACCCTGCAACCGATCCGATGATTTGATTGCTGCCGTCCATGAGGCCCATCTCTCTAAAATATTGCCAAAGCCCCCGCGTGATGGGCACATCGGCAAACCCTCCCCCGGAGACAATCTCCTTCTTCATAGGGAATCTTTTGAACGTTTCCGAAGAAGTGCCACAGCGAAATGCGAAGCCCAGCAGTAAGGCCGTCGACCTTCCCAAATTTGTGATTCTCGCCTCGTCATGATGGTCTCCCCAGATCATTTCGACGTACAAGTCTGGTTTCCACTCTAGGTCGAACTGCCTAGCGGCCATCTCCAGGTTCGCCTTGGTCGTCTCGGACTCTTCCTTCATCGTTCGGGACTGCGCCATCATTGCTTTCGATTGCTCTTGACCATCCTGGACTGCCAGTAAGTCATGCTAACAACGACAGCCGTGAAGAGCGCTTGGATCGCGGGTGAATAGTAGTTGAGCCAGTCGAAAAATGCCGCCAAATGACTGTGATGAGGACCGGAAGAGTGACTTACCGCAATGTGAAACATGGATCATATATAGACGAGGGCGCCAGTTTGTGCAAGCGTCGTCACGTTTGTGGTGGTGTCGACAAGGGAACGCTTAGCCCGAGGCTTCTTTGGCCTTTTCCTCGACAAACTTCTGGTAGGCACCCGCGTCCATCAGAGCGGCAAGTTCTCTCACGTCCGCGAGGCGCACCTTGGCGATCCAGCCGGCGCCGTGCGGGTCCTTGTTGATGGTTTCCGGTGCATCTTTGAGGGTTGCGTTGGTCTCGGTTACTTGACATGAAACGGGGCTTAAGAGGTCACTGACAGCCTTCAGGGATTCGATCGAGCCGAGAAGCTGGCCGACTTTGATTTGGGAGCCTGTCTTCGGCAATTCCACGGAAATGATGTCGCCAAGCTCCTGCTGGGCGTAGTCCGTGATGCCGATGGTTGCGGTTGAACCGGACGCTTGGAGCCACTGGTGTTCGTTCGTGTAGAGATAGTCGGCAGGGTACATGGCAGTCTCCTCCCGCAAAGTCTCGGGGCCCCCATTGTACGTGCTGTCTGGTTGCAAACAAGGATAGCCTCGAGCGCTTGCCGGTGCGCCCAAGTGGGCCTACCATATCTCTTAAAGGCGCAATTCGGATTGGGGAGCCATCGTGGAGACCCTCTGCTCGCAGTGCGAGAAGCCGGAAAGACAGTGCACCTGCGAGAAATATTGTTGTTTCTGCCAGTCGCAAACTCACGTACGCCTGTGCGTCGATGGCTTATACTATTGCCCAGACTGCCGGGAAGCGTGCGACGTCCGCCTGGCCGATTCTGATGCCCACTGATTCCGACCGCGCCGTCCCCGGAGACCAGCCCGCCCACGCGGGCTACACGGTCCCGTCCGTGCAGGTGGTTAGCACTCTGCATGACGATCCCAGGCTCTTGACTGGCGCCGGAGCGATCGCGAGCCATACCGCCCATGAGGCCGGCCTGACCGAACAAGTGCAAGAGCATCTCGCGATTGCTACACAAGAGGCCTGCGGCGAGGTTTTCGCGCTCGTCCATTCCGATCCAAAACTGCCTCCCGAGGTAACCGTAACTGCGTCGCGCTTTCCGGATCGCATGCAGGTCACCGTGGAATTGTCGGTTGGTGTGACGAGCGCCGAGGTGAATTCCGCCTCAAAGAAGGCAGCCGCTGGGGACGGGAAGCAGGGTGGCAACCTGCTGGACGAAAGGCTGGTCGATCACGTGCAGCGGGAAACGCGCGACGGCAGGCCTTCCATCGTGCTGGTGAAATATTATCGGCCGGTAAAGCACAAAGCTTAGCGTGCCTCGCGCCCTGCGAGCCGGCGGCATCCCGCGGGATTTCTTCTACAGCGACCTAAATCGGCCCACATCCAACTACACAGACCTACATCGGCACGGCGAAAGCGCGCGTGCGAATCAACGACAACAGCTGATCCTGGCTTACGGGCGCGTCGATCTTGAGGCGATCGCCGCTTGGAGTGACGCTCACCTGATCGAGCGCGCTCGCGAGGGCCGGCTGGTCCTGCGCCGACTGATAGCGCCGGTACATGACGCCGGCTTGCAGAGCCGCGGCGAGGAGATTGGCGTCGTTGGGCGAGTCGCACACGGCCTGGAACTGTGCATCGATGCCGCTATCCGCCGCGACGCTGATGGTCATCGCATGCATGCGGTTAATGATGGCGGCGGCTTGGGGAAACTGACCCGCCTGGGGCAGCAGCTCCTGGATCGCGATATGCGTGTAGCCCTTGTCGAGCACGGCCCAAATGATTCCTGAGCCGTTAGCTTCGTTGATCAGCGGAAACATCAGATCGTTGTTGAGGAGGCTCTCCGAAACCCCGGTACGAACGTCGATCATCTTCTCCATCGCCGGGCGGACTCCGAAGGCCGCCGTATTGGCGTCGATGAATGTGAACAAGATGTCTGTCGCGCCGGAACCGCTGCCGAACGCGTAGAGATGGTAGCCGTGGTAGTCGGTCATCGGCAGCTTCTGCTGTTTGAAGCGCGCCTCATTGGAAGACGGGTCAAACGATCCCTGAGCTACGCCGAGGATCTGCTCGCCGCCCGCTTTCCCGGCATTGATTGCGCCCCAGGCGATCTCGTCAACCTGGGTGTCCGGATCGACCCCGGCCGTCCTCAGGAACTGCTCGAACTGCCGAAATTTGCTCGGCAGGAGCTGTTCGCGGAGCTGGGGGAACCACGAAAAGTTTCTGGCCGCCTTCATGTCGGCGTAGGCGAACTCTCCCACGCTCTTCGGAAACATGCCGATGATGTCCGTGCCTAGCGTGGACGCGAAGCTTGGGCGCGGAAGGATAAGGAATGCGGCAAATAGAAGGCCCGCTGCGATGATACGGCAAGTTAGCTTTCTCACGTCTTGTCCCTCAGACTGAACCTTAAATCTTATCGGCGGTGACCGGACTTTCTGCAATCCGCGTTGCAAGCGCAGCGGCTTCGGAACGCGCTTTGGCGACGAATGCCGTGTCCGTCACCGATTCGAGATTGATGCGCACGTTTTCGAGCGCGCCCCGCACCGCTGTGGCCGCCATCATGCGGCCGACGCGCACGTCTGAAACCATAGACGGGGCGGACATCGCTTCCAGTTGCCCCAGCTTCTCGAATACTTCCGCAGCCTTGCGCGCGATCACGAGCGGCGCTTCGACGGCGCCTTCGAACGCGCGCTGAATGGCGCGGTCGCGCTCTTTTCGCTCCTCTGTAGTTTCGCGCGGGAGGCGGTGCGCCACCAGTACCGATTCGTAGGAGGACGCGTCGCGGTCAATAGCCTCCGTTAATTCTTGCGCAGCCGCCCGGAAGTCCACGACGGCTGCCCCGAGCCTCTCGGCATACGCTGCCAGAGATTTCTTTTTGCCCGAAAGGCCTGCGACCATTTGTCCCAGGCATGCCCCGAGCGCAGCGGCCAGCGCCGCTACCGAGCCGCCGCCGGGCGTGGGGCTAGGCCGCGCGACTGCGTCCAGAAACGGCTGGGCCAGCGCGGCAAAACCGGCGGACGATTTGGCCTGGGCAGCCAGCAGCGATTCTTCCAGTCGATTCTCAAACACTTGCGCGGGCGAAAAGTTCTCGACCTTTAGATATGCCTCGGCTGTCATTTCGATGGCGCGGCGGGGAATCAGGCCGACGATTTCGCTGCCGACGATTCCGACTCCATGCTTTGCGGCTTCCCGCTTCACCGCCTCGAAGACGACGTGGACCGGGGTCTGCTCGAAATCCGTGAGGTTCATCGAAACTTGCGCGAGATTGCGCGCGCGCAAGTCCACGCCCATGGCTTTCACGAACGGCAGGCCGCCGCTCGAAAATCGAATCGTCTTCGCGATTTTTTTCGCGATCTCGACGTCGGGCGTGTCCAAGTTGATGTTGTAAGCGATCAGGAACTTGCGCGCGCCGACCACGGTGGCGCCGGCAGTGGGATGCAGGCGCGACTCGCCGATATCGGGCGCGCGGTCGGGATTGTGCAGCACTTCTTCGCGCAGCCCCTCGAATTGCCCTTTGCGGATTTTTTCGAGATTCGCGCGCTTGGGGCGCTGCGCGGCGGCTTCGTAGAGATAGACCGGAATGCGGTAGCGCTGCCAGATTTCGCGCGCCGCTTTTTTGGCGAGCGCGACGCAATCGTCGATCGTGACGCCGTGAACCGGGATGAACGGAACCACATCGGTCGCGCCGATGCGGGGATGCGCGCCCGTTTGCCGCGTGAGGTCGATCAGCTCGGCGGCTTTGCCCACGGCGCGCACCGCCGCTTCCGCCACGGCTTCCGGCGCTCCCGCCAGCGTAATGACGCTGCGGTTATGGTCGATGTCGCTCTCGTGGGCAAGCACGAACACGTCCGGCACTTCGCGGATGGCGGCGAGAATGGCTTGGATCTTGGCCGGATCGCGACCTTCGGAAAAATTCGGAACGCATTCAACCAGCGGTTTCATTTGGAGTGGATCACGACGCCGCGCTTCATGGTCAAGCTACAGAGGTTCACACCAAAATAATACGGAATTTCGCGGTAGCTAGCCACGTCAAAGGCCGCGAGGTCCGCATATTTGCCAACTTCGAGCGAGCCGGCGCGATCGTGCTGGCGCAGCGAATAGGCGGGATTGATGGTGGCGGCGGAGATGGCTTCCGCGGGCGTCATGCGCATCTGGCTGCAGGCGACCGAGAGAATCATGGTCATGCTGAGCGTGGGGCAGGTTCCGGGATTGAAATCCGTGGCGAGGCCGACGATCGCACCCGCATCGATCAGCGCACGCGCCGGTGCGTATTCGGCGAGGCCGAGGTGGAAGCAGCAGCCCGGCAGCAGTGTGCAGACGACGCCTGAGCGCGCGAGAGCGCGAATATCGGCTCGGTCGATCTTTTCGAGATGGTCGGCGCTCGCCGCTTGCATCTCGATCGCAAGCCGCGCGGCGCCCGTATGCGCGAGCTGCTCGGCGTGAATCCGCGGCACGAGGCCGCACGCTCGCCCGGCCGCGAGAATCCGCCGCGCCTGCGCGACCGTGAACGCGCCGCGATCGCAGTACACATCGCAAAATTCGGCGAGGCCTGCCGTCGCAACCGCCGGAATCCAGCGCTTTACGAGCAGATCGACAAACGCATTCGGGCGGCGGCGAAATTCCGGCGGCACCACGTGCGCGCCGAGAAACGTGCAGGCGATATCGAGCGGCTGCGCCTGATGCAAATCGTGGAGGATTTCGAGCGTCTTTTGCTCGCTCTCCCAATTGAGGCCGTAGCCGCTCTTGGCCTCGAGCGTCGTGGTGCCATGCGCCGCGAACTCGCGCAGATTTGCCGCAGCGCGAGCGATCAGCGCCGCCGGACGAGCGCGCCGCAGAGCCGCGACCGTGGAGCGAATTCCGCCACCCGCGCGCGCGATTTCCTCGTATGTTTTTCCGGCGATGCGCTGTTCGTGCTCGGCGGCGCGGGACTCGGGGAAAATCAGGTGCGTGTGCGAATCGACAAATCCCGGCAGCACGACGCGCCCGCCTAAATCGAGCTTTTCGGCGCTTTTCGCCTCGCGCAGACGCTCGATATTGCGCCGCGGTCCGACCGCCGCGATGCGATCGCCGCGCGCCAGCAGCGCGCCATCGTGAATCACCCCGAGATTGCCGAGTGCGCGCCCGCGCCGCGGCACGGGGCCGCGAAGCGTGAGCAGCTCCGAACAGCCGGTGATCAGCCAGTTGGCCATCGCTTTCAATCGCGATCGGGCTCAATCCATCGGAATCTTTACGCCGGACTTTCGCGCGAAATCGATTGCTTCGGGATAGCCGGCGTCGACGTGGCGCGCGACGCCGATTCCGGGATCGTTGGTGAGCACGCGCTCGATACGCGCGGCCATTTCCTTGGTGCCGTCGGCGACGAGCACCTGGCCTGCATGCTGCGCGTAGCCGATTCCGACGCCGCCGCCATTGTGGATCGAGACCCAGCTCGCGCCGCTCGCGGTGTTGAGCAGGGCGTTGAGCAACGGCCAGTCGGCGATCGCATCGGAGCCGTCGCGCATGCTTTCCGTCTCGCGATAGGGCGACGCGACCGAGCCGCAATCGAGATGATCGCGGCCAATCACGATCGGCGCTTTCAATTCGCCACGCGCGACGAGATCGTTGAGCGCCAGGCCGAATTTGTCGCGCTCGCCATAGCCGAGCCAGCAGATGCGCGCGGGCAAGCCCTGAAAGCGGACGCGCTTCTGCGCGAGCTTGATCCAGCGGCAGAGAATTTCATTGTGCGGGAACATCTCCAGCACGAGCCGATCGGTGCGATGAATGTCGGAAGGCTCGCCCGAAAGCGCGACCCAGCGGAACGGCCCGCGTCCTTCGCAAAACAGCGGGCGAATGTAGGCGGGAACGAAGCCGGGGAAGTCGTAGGCGTTCTTCACGCCCTGCTCGAAGGCGAACGTCCGAATGTTGTTGCCGTAATCGAATGTCACCGAGCCGAGTTTTTGGAGCGCCAGCATGCCCTCGACGTGCCTGCCGATCGATTCGAGAGCGCGCTTGCGATATCCGGCGGGATCGGCCTTGCGAAGTTCGGCCGCCTGCGTCACATCGAGACCTTGCGGAATGTAGCCGCCGACTGGATCGTGCGCGCTCGTCTGGTCGGTGAGCAGATCGGGGACCACGCCGCGCCGCGCAAGCTCGGGAATCACGTCCGCGCAGTTGCCGACCAGCCCGACCGACGTAGCCTCGCGCTTGCGCACCGCATTTTTCAGAATGCGTAGAGCCTCGTCGAGATTGTTGACCATCACCTCGCAGTAGCCGGTCTTCACGCGGCGCTTGATTCGCTCCGGATCGACGTCGATGCCGAGAAACGCCGCACCGGCCAGCGTCGCGGCCAGCGGTTGCGCGCCGCCCATGCCGCCCATGCCGCCGGTCGCAATCAGTTTCCCAGCGAGATCGCCCCGAAAATGTTTTCGTCCGGCCGCGGCGAAAGTTTCGTACGTGCCCTGCAGAATTCCTTGCGTGCCGATGTAGATCCAGCTGCCGGCGGTCATCTGGCCGTACATCATCAGCCCGGCGCGGTCGAGTTCATCGAAATGCGCCCAGTCGTTCCATTGGCCCACGAGATTCGAATTCGCGATCAGCACGCGCGGCGCGTAGCTGTGCGTGCGAAATACGCCGACGGGCTTGCCGGATTGCACGAGCAGCGTTTCGTCATTCTCGAGGGCGCGCAACGACGCGACGATGGCGTGATAGCACTTCCAGTTGCGCGCCGCCTTGCCGCGCCCGCCGTAGACGATCAGCTCTTCCGGCTTCTCGGCCACCTCGGCGTCGAGGTTGTTCATCAGCATGCGCAGCGCCGCTTCCTGCTGCCAGCCCTTACACAAGATGGATGTGCCGCGGGGCGCGCGGATGGGTTGGTAGCCGGTCGCGTCTTCTGCGGCGATCTTTGGTATGAGAGGGGGCATGAACGGCCTTCGTCCGCATCTTAGCGCATTGCGACCGCGCTTTCACAGCGCTGCATTGCGTGGCGCGGCGACGATAGGCTAGAGTGCTTCCATGGCGACGGAGTACCCACCGCTCCCGCAATGTTTGCTTGACGCGCTGGACCGTTTCCCTAGCTCACGCGCGCAGATGTATCGCACCTCCGCCGGCTGGAAGACGATTTCATCCGAAGAGCTTCTGCGCCGGATTGCGGGCATCGGCAAGGCGCTCGCGGAACTCGGCGTCGGTTCCGGAGACCGCGTTGCAGTCTTCGCGGCGAATTGCCCCGAGTGGCATGTCGCGGACTTCGCAATTCAGGGAATCGGAGGCGTCACGGTTCCGGTTTATTTTCACGAATCGGTCGATCGCATCACCTACATCCTGAAGGATTCCGGCGCGCGCGTCGTGTTCACGTCGGGTGAAGAGCAGGCGCGCAAAATCGCCGAGTGCAGGCCCAACCTGCCCGAGCTCGAACAAGTGATTTCAGTCGCGCCGCCAGCCGACCTGCATGGCGAGAGTCTTCGCTACGACGCGCTGATCGCGGCGACGGGCGACGCGGAGATCCAGGAGTATCGCCGCCGGACGGCTGATCTGAAGGCGGAGCAGCTCGCGACGATCATTTACACCTCTGGCACGACGGGCGAGCCGAAGGGCGTGATGCTGAGCCACGCGAACCTCAGCTCAAATGCGCTCGACAGCGCCCGAGGGTACGAAATGATGCCGACCGATGTGGGGCTATCGTTTCTGCCGCTCGCGCACGTCTACGAACGAACGATGGACTACTCGTTTTTCTTTCATGGCGTGCCCGCCGCCTATGTGGAGCAGATGGAGGCGGTGCAGCAGGCGCTCATGGAAGTTCATCCGACCATGCTCGGGGCGGTGCCGCGCTTTTACGAAAAAATCTACGCAAACGTGATCGAGCAGGGGCATCACGCAACGGGAATCAAAAGGAAGATTTTCGATTGGGCGATGCGCGTCGCCGCGAAGGCGGTGCCGTGGCGCGCATACGGCAAGAGCGCGTCCCTTGGCCTGAAGCTTCAATGGGACATTGCCGACAAGATCGTCTACTCGAAGATTCGCGCGGGCCTCGGCGGGCGGATTCGATTGTTGACCGCGGGAGGCGCGCCGCTGGCGCCCGAACTCGGCGAATTTTTCTGGAGCGTGGGCCTGCCGGTTTTTCAGGGCTACGGCTTGACGGAGACGTCACCGGTAGTCAGCGCGAACACCCCGGCGGCGAATAAGATCGGGACAGTAGGGCAGCCGATTCCAAACGTCGAGATACGCATCGCGGAGGATGGCGAGATTCTGGTAAAAGGGCCGTGCGTGATGCAGGGCTATTACCGCAAGCCGGATGCGACGCGCGAAGTGCTCACGGCAGACGGCTGGTTCGCGACCGGCGACATCGGGCGGCTCGATGACGAAGGCTACCTCACAATCACCGACCGCAAGAAGGAGCTGCTGAAGACGGCGGGCGGCAAATTCGTCGCGCCCGCGCCCATCGAGAATATGCTGAAGACGTCGCCCTATATAGGGCACGCGATGGTCGTTGGTGACAGACGTAAATTTGTGTCCGTGCTGATCGTGCCGAATTTCGCCACGATCGCCTCTGCGGCGAGGGACGCCGGCCGCGACGCGCTAACGCCCGGGCAAATGCTGTCCGACCCATGGGTCCGGGATCTGATTGCGCACGAAATCGAACGGCTCACGCCGTCGCTCGCACAGTACGAAAAGCCGAAGCGCTTCGCGCTGCTCGAAAAGGATTTCACGTATGGAGACGGCGCGCTCACGTACACGCTGAAGCTGAAGCGCCGCGTGATCGAGGAGCGCTATCAGGACATCATCGCGCGGATGTACGCGGACGTCGAAGAGCCGAAGCCGCAGCGCGCGCTGTAGTTCCTCCGCGCCGCTGGCCCGCGCGGGCGTTACAATGACCGGATCGAGGAGAAAACTGTAATGGCAGACCAATTGGTAATTGCGGGGCGGGCGTTTGGCTCGCGCCTGATCGTCGGCACGGGGAAATATCGCAGCTTTCAGGAGATGGCGCGAGCGCACGCGGCTTCGGGCTCGGCGATGGTCACGGTAGCGGTGCGGCGCGTGAATCTCACCGACCGGACGAAGGAGTCGCTCCTTGATTACATCGACCGCGACAAGCTTTTTATTCTGCCGAATACCGCTGGATGCTACACGGCTGACGATGCGATCCGCACGGCGCGGCTCGGCCGCGAGGTTGGGCTCTCGGAATGGGTGAAGCTCGAAGTGATCGGCGACGAGCAGACGCTTTTCCCCGACACCGAAGAGTTGATTCGCGCCACGAAGGTACTTGTGAAGGAAGGTTTCGTCGTGCTGCCGTATACCAACGACGACTTGATCGCCGCGCGCAAGCTGATTGACGCGGGTGCCGCGGCCGTGATGCCGCTCGGCGCGCCGATCGGCTCGGGCATGGGAATCCAGAATCTCGCCAACCTCCGGATTTTGCGCGAACGGATCACCGAAGTCCCACTGATCGTCGATGCGGGCGTCGGCACTGCCTCGGACGCGGCCATCGCCATGGAGCTGGGTGCGGATGGCGTGCTCATGAATACAGCCATCGCAGGGGCGCAAGATGCTGTACTGATGGCGGAAGCGATGCGCGGCGCCGTCGAAGCGGGACGCAAAGCGTTTCTCGCCGGGCGCATCGAGAAAAGGCTCTACGCGACTGCCTCCAGCCCGCTCGCCGGTGTTGTGAAGTGAATCCTCCCGCAATCTTGCTGCTGGTGCTGGTGGATGGTTTCGTCGCTTTCTACTGCTATCGCTCGTACCAGCACGGAATGCCTGCATCGCACGCCGCGCTCTGGTTTGTCGTGGCTCTGGTCGGAGTGAACCTGGCGTTTGTCCTTGGGCGCAAGCTGGGGCTTCGCCAACGGCGCAGGTGATCGCCGCGCAATTCCATCTCATGCTCCCCGCTTAGCGAAACAGGATGTGCCACAGCGTGTCGACCGCCGCGTGTATGAGCACGCCCGGAACGAGAGATTCTGTTTTCATCCACGCCCGTCCGTAGAAGAATCC
This sequence comes from uncultured Acidobacteriota bacterium, assembly GCA_963841605.1. Classification (GTDB taxonomy): domain Bacteria; phylum Acidobacteriota; class Terriglobia; order Acidiferrales; family UBA7541; genus Palsa-295. The sequence continues at coordinate 133,771 of CAWJDM010000013.1, read as the reverse complement.
CGCAATCGTTGCCAGGAAGACGTATTTCCAGTTCGGAAACGGTGCGTGAAGGATGTGCGAAAACCCAAAAATCACCGACGCCACAATCAGCCCGACCCATTCGCTCCGAAAGCTCTTCGAGAGTAAATTCTGGAGCAGCCCTCGAAACAGGAACTCCTCGGGCCAAGCAGTAAAGAGCAAGATCCCGGCCGCGGATAGGACTGCGCCGACTGGTCCTGACAGGGCTATCGCGCGGATCGCCGGCAGTGCCGGCTTCCAATGAAGGAAACCGATCTTAAGTCCGAATGGGATGGCAATCGCCGAGAAGACGAGGAAGTTGAATCCAAAGTGAAATGCGAAGCCGCGCCGCCATTCCAGCGTGTAGCCCACGCCGGGCATCCGTCGAAGCAACACGAAGGCCGCAACGCCCGCGCTTAGGGCCATGAGGATCGTAAGCGTATGCGTAAGAGGCGGCGGGTAAGGGAAGAGGCGATACATCCAGCGAAACTCGACCGGTAGCCAAAGGACCAGCAGCGCCGCGTAGTCCTCCCAGGTTCCGGGCGTCTTGCCCCGGCTGGTCGCGAGCAGCAGCGCCGGGATAACGGCGTACGCCGCGCCGATGAGCATCATCTGCCAGCCGCCCGCCACACCCCACGAATACACCAGCACTGCGAAGAGTGGCACGATCGGCGCAAGAGTCCCTCCGCGATTCCCGAAAGACGCCAGCGCTCCACTCTGCACGCTCGGCAGCGCAAGAAACAACTCGCATGCGAAGAGCGCCGCTGCGACGCCAATTGCAATCGCGAAATGCCTCCCGCCGAACCCCGCGCGGAGGCCCAGAAATGCAGCGCATGCCACCACCACTACCCAGACGACCCCAAGCGCCACCGCACGAATCTGGTTCGATTTGGAACGAAGCGTCATCGAAAGGCGATTCTACCGGACGTTGGCGTCCATCCCTATCTGTAGGGGCTTGATTTGGCTTTCAGCCTCGGCGATGCTGTGGGGAACAATTCGATGCCTCGGACTCAAATACAAAGACTCGCTTACCTCGACTGGCTGCGCGGTTTCGCCTGCTTCGGGATGTTCGAGGTGCACTGCTACGACGCGTGGCTCGGCGGCTCGGCTCGCAACTCCTCGTTTTTCGGCTGGTCGCAACTCAGCGGGACGATCCCCGCGCCTCTCTTCATTTTCCTTTCCGGCATCACGTGCGCGCTGGTGGCCGACTCCATGCGCCGCAAAGGCGCTACGCAGAATGCGATCGCGCTGCGCATGATCCGGCGTGGCGCGGAAGTTTTCGTGTTGGGGCTGCTCTTTCGCGTGCAGGAATTTGTGCTCGGATGGTCCGTGGCTCCGTGGACGGACCTGTTTCGTGTGGACATCCTGAACGTGATCGGCCTCTCGATCGCTTTTCTCGGCGTTCTTTGTTGGGTAGTGCGAGGACGCATGGCAAGCGCGCTCGCATCGGCGGGCGTTGCGCTTGGAATTGCGCTGGTCACGCCAATGGTCTGGACCACTTGGCGCCCGCACTGGCTGCCCTGGTATCTCGAGTCCTATTTCAACGGCGTGCACATATACAACTCGCCGCAGCCGTGGCTCTTCCCGATTTTTCCGTGGGCCGGATTTGCCTTCGCGGGCCTGGCAATCGGCATCCTCCTCTTCAGCGAATGGCCATCGAAGAATCCCGGGCGAGCGATGTTTCTTTTCGGTGCAGGCGGCGCGGCGCTAATTGTCCTTTCGCGATGGCTCGATGCGCGGCCAGTTCAGCTGTACGCGGCATACGATTACTGGCACACGAGCCCCAATTTCTTTCTTGCGCGCGTCGGGGTTGTGATGCTGATAGTGCTCGCCGGTTACGCATGGTGCCGCTGGGGATTGGGCGCAATCGGATTCAGCCCGTGGATGCAGCTTGGCCAAACCTCGCTCCTTGTTTACTGGGTCCACATGGATTTTGTCTATGGCTGTTTCTCGCTCTTCGACCAGCAATCGCAAGGCATACGCGGTGCCACCTTGGGCCTATTCGAAATCACCGTCGCGATGGTGCTGCTCTCGATTGCCCGAACGCGTTTCAAGGGCCGGGGCCCCGAACTGTGGGCGTGGCTTCGCCGTTTCCGTTCGGAACGCCTTGGGAGTGCGCCGGAAACGTCTCCGGGGGACTAACGTTTCGCGGCGGGCGCGTTTGGCTGGGTGGGTGATGCAGCCGTTGAACCATCGCCGGGCTTGGGTGGCAGCTTGAAAATATATTCACCTGGCCGCGCGAGGCCCATTTCTTCGCGTGCGATCCGCTCGATCGCCTGCGGATCGGTTTTGAGCGCTTTCACTTTCGCCTCGAGCTGCCGGTTTTCCTCGTTCATCTGATTGATCTGCCGCTGGACCTCGCGCGCTTCCTGTTGCGAGCGCCGCATGGCCAGCACGCCGTGATTCCCGAAGACGTCCTGCAGCAGCAGCAGCGCAAGCCCCGCCGCGATGAACCAGCTCAGATTTCGCCGCAGGAAATCGCGGAAGTGTTCCGCAAAGGTCGGCGGCTGCTTCTGCATCGGATTTTTCATTGTGTGATCCACGCGCGCGCCTGGTCGGCCAGCTTCTGCGAAGCCTTGATCGACGCGGCCTCGGTATAGATGCGCACCACCGGCTCGGTCCCCGACGGCCGCATCAGCACCCAATCGCCGTCCTCGAAGACCAGCTTCAAGCCGTCCAGGCGATTTTCTTTGGCCACGCGCCGCCCCGCAATTTCCTTGATGACCGACTTCAAACGCTGCGGCAGCTTGCCCTGCGCATCCTCCGAAAGATGCAGGTTCAGGCGAACGGGCCAGAACTCGCGCCCCACGCGCCGAAAAAGATCGCGCAGCTGATCCGCGAGCGACGATTGCCGTGCGGCGATCATTTCAGCGACCAGCAGGCACGCAAGGATGCCGTCCTTCTCGGGGAGGTGCCCGCGGATGGTCATGCCGGCGCTTTCCTCGCCGCCCAGCGCGATTTTGTCTTCTCGCAGCAGCGGGCCTACGTACTTGAAGCCCACCGGCGTCTCATAAAGCTTCACGCCGTGCAATTTGGCTGCCGCGTCGAGAAGGTGCGTCGTCGCGACGCTGCGCGAAGCGCCCAACTTGTATCCGCGCGTTTCGAGCAGGTAGTCGAAGACCAGCGCGAGAATATGATTTGGCGAAACGAACGATCCATCGCGGTCGACAATCCCAAAACGGTCCGCGTCGCCATCGGTGGCCAGTCCCGCGAGCACTCTTTTGTCGGCGACCGCCTTCTTTAGCGGCGCGAGGTTCTCTTCCGACGGATCGGGCCCCGTGCCTTCGAAAAGGACATCGCGGCCGCCGCGAATCGCCGTCACCGTTGCGCCGTGCTCACGAAGAATCCGGTCGAGCCAGCCCGCGCCGCATCCGTGCACCGCGTCGCAAACGAAACTCCCCTTGGCTTTGGCGATCACGGCGAAGCGAACCATGCGCTCGAGCTGCTCGAAATATGGTTCGCGAGGATCGGTCCGCTCGAAATCATCCGGGATTTCGTGGTGGCCGTTCGTGCTTTCCTTGAGAGCCGCGGCGCGCTTCTCGATGTCTTTGGTGACCTCCGGCAGCGCCGGGCCGCCATCGGCGCCCGAAAACTTCAAGCCGTTGTACTGTGCCGGATTGTGACTCGCCGTGATGTTTACTCCGCCGTCGAGCTTGCCGTGAATGATTGCGTGCGCGATGGTGGGCGTCGGCGTGGCCGCGCCGCAAATCAACACGCGGCAGCCATGCGATCGCAAAACCTCGGCCGCCGTTCGCGCAAACTCCTCGGAAAAAAATCGCGTATCGTAACCGACGATCACCATAGGAGACTTCGTGCTGCCTCGCAGGTGGCCGGCAATCGCTGTGGCCGCGCGGCGCATGCCGGAAAACGTAAAATCCTCGGCGATAATTCCGCGCCAGCCCGATGTTCCGAAGTGGATCGCTTGGCCAGCCATGGGTCGCTATTGTATCTTGTCGCACAAGGGGCAAGTATCGGGTAATCGCAGCAGTGCGCGGCGCAAGAGTAAAGGTGGCGATGACGGACAAACTGGTGGTGCTGGTGACGTGCGGCTCGGCGAAAGAGGCGCGGCGCATCGCCAAAGCCGTGGTCGAGCAAAAGCTCGCGGCCTGCGTCAATATTCTCGACGCCCGCGTGCACTCGATCTATCGCTGGAAGGGAAGGGTCGAGTCAGCCAGGGAATTTTTGCTCGTGATGAAAACTTCGCGACGCCGGTTGGCGTTGCTGCAAAAGAAGATCGAACAACTTCACACTTACGACGTGCCCGAGATCATCGCGCTGCCGATTGTCGCTGGGGCCCGCGGCTATCTCGCATGGATCGCCGATTCGGTGCGATCGTAGGAGTAGCCATCTGTTACGATCCTCGTAGATCCCACATTCCTACACATGTGGGACTTGAGCCGCTCACGCAATTGGAGTAAAACGGAAGCGCCATGAAGGTGCACGCTCATCGCAAGTTTTTCCGTATGCCTTTCGGCGCAGCGATCTTAGCTGCCGCCTTCCTCACTACGGCGACGATCGTGTGCGCGCAGTCGAGCGGCTCCAGCGAATCAGCCGCGCCCGATCACTCGACTTCGAGCGACAAGCCCGCCCGGAGCGAACAAACCGATCCCGGAATGACACGACTGAAAATTCAGGTCACCGATCCCAACGGCAAGGCGGTCGGCAACGCCAGCGTCTATGTCCGTTATTACACGTCGGGCGGAGTCCTGCATCACGAAAAGCTCGAGGAACTCGATCTAAAGACGAATCAGGATGGCTCGGTGAAAGTTCCGGAGGTTCCCCAGGGCAAAATTCTGATTCAAGTGATTGCAAAGGGGTGGCATACGTACGGCAAGTGGTATGAAATCCAGCAGAGCGAACAATCCGTCCCGATCAAGCTCGAGCCGCCGCCGCACTGGTACTAAATCTCTCCCTCTTTTTCCTTTTCGGCAGAAAAGTTTTCTGTTCGGGAATTTTATTTCACATCGCGGTCGCGTTGCCGCGGTCTGCACAAGAACTTGTGCAAAGAGCAATAAAGCACGATTGCTCCGTGCGATTTCCATCATCGCGGGTTGCTTTTCCACACGGATTTCAACAGAGCTGTTGAAAACTTTTACAGAGCATTCATAATTCTTTCGCCGCTTGTGCGCCGAAGTGGTGCAGGAAGTGCTCGGGCCGCGTGGTATAGTTCGTGCTCTCCTGAATCTGATCTCCTGACAATGACAGAGAAATGAGAGAGTTGATTCTCAACGCAGACGATTTTGGTTTGACCGAGGGCGTGAACGACGGCATCATTCGCGCCCATCGCGAGGGAGTTCTCACCAGCACGACGCTGATGGCCAATGGGCTCGCGTTCGATCACGCCGTGGAATGTGCTCGCGCGAATCCGAACTTGGGCGTCGGGTGTCATCTTGTTCTGGCAGGCGGCGTCCCGGTGGCTCCGCCGCAAGAGATTCCATCACTCGTCGACGGGAGTGGCCGCATGCCTCGTTCTCTGCCCGCGTTTGTCGTCAGAGTCAGCGTCGGCGCCGTTCGTGCGAAAGACATGGAACGGGAATTTCGCGCCCAGATTGGGAAAATTCGTAGCGCGGGCATCGAGCCAACACACCTCGACACCCACAAGCATACGCACGCGCATCCGCGCGTCATGGAGGTACTCGCGCAAGTGGCGCGGGACCTCGGGATTACGCGTGTGCGCAAGCCTGCGGAGTATCTCCACGACTCTTGGCGAGTGGTGTGCAGCGAGCTTGGTGCGTCGCCAACACAATTTGCGGCGGTTGTGGCCGTACGCTTGCTCTCCGCGAATTTTTCTTCGATCTCGAAGAAGCACGGCTTGCGCTCGCCGGATACTTTCCTCGGCGTGGCTGCTACGGGACAGCTCGGACCCGAACCGCTGTGTCATCTGATCGACGCCATCGGCGAAGGGCGAACCGAAATCATGCTGCACCCGGGCGTCTGGGACGAGGATTTGGCGCGAACGCGCTCCCGCTTGCAAGCACAGCGCCAGATCGAACTCGACGGCTTGCTCGCTCCACAGGTTCGCCGGGCGATCGATCTTCACGGCATTCGCCTGATCACTTATCGGGAGTTGAACTAAGGTATCGCTCTCTCCCTTTCTCCGTTGCGTCGTGGCGCGTCGGGTTACAATGGCGGCATTCGAGATGTAAAGTGGAATCCTTTCAAGAAAGTGGGGGAGTGCCGTGAAGACTATGAAAGCGTTGGCATTTTGTGTTTGCTGTCTGTCTCTGACGATCCTTGCGACGCCCGCGAGCGCCCAGATGGGTATGGGCATGCGGCAGAGGTCGCTGCCGAGCGGAGTCTTCAATCCGGTAGTCGGTTCGGGCGCTGCTTATGACGTGCAGCCCGCGAGCGGCCCTAAGACAAACATCGAGTACACGATCGTCGGCAAGGAGTCGGTCGACGGCAAAGACGGCTTCTGGATGGAGTGGACGACCACCGCCGGAGCCATGGGCGAGATGGTGATGAAGGTTCTCATCGTCCCGGGCAGCACATCCGCACAGAAGGTCATCATGCAGATGGCGGGTCGTCCTCCCATGGAGATGCCGATGCAGATGGGCCATGCAGGATCCGGCGCGGCGGCGCCCTCCGACATCCGCAATCTGGCCGAAGACGTTGGAACGGAGTCCATCACGACGCCAGCCGGGACTTTTTCGTGCGAGCACTACAAGATGAAGGACGGCTCGGGCGACACGTGGGTAAGCTCGAAGGTGCCGCCTTTCGGTCTTGTCAAGCATCAGGGCAAGGATTCGTCGATGGTGCTGACGAAGGTCATCACCGACGCGAAGGACAAAATCGTCGGCACCCCGCAGCCCTTCAATCCGATGGGAATGATGCAGCAGCCGCCGGAGCAATAATCTATTTCGCCGCAACGTCTCCGGCAAAAGCATCCGCCGGAGCCCAGCGCTGCGAAAGAACGCAACGCCAATCGGGAGTATACGGAGAAGTCTCGCGGCGCCTCCGTGTACTCAGCCGTTCTCTGTGCACTCTGTGTTTACCTGGACGTTCAGATCCCTGCAACGATCAAATGACACCCCTGCATGACTGTTCCGAGGCCACGTGTGCGATGAAGGATACCAACGGGCCGGCTACTCCAAATCCGCCGGCGTGACTTTCGCGATCCACGAATCGTAATCCGACGTACCGCCCGCCCGCACTTGGAGTTCGCGAACGCGCTGCTCGATGGCCGCGATTTGCGCGTCCGAAAGGCCTGGCAGCGCTGCGACGGCTTTCTCGATCCCTTGCGTTTGCTCCCCGACCTTTTTTTCGGCCGCCTCGTAAATCTCGGACAGATCCCCGTCGCCGCCAATGCCCAGATAGTTTTCGATCAGGTGGTTCGTCACCTTTTGGCTATGCACCAGCGACACGCGGATGTTGCCCTGGCCCGTGACGACGTTTCCCACGCCGAATACGTGCTGCGTTCCCTCGTACCGCGGCAGTTCCTCGCCGGTAAAGGTCAAGTACTCGCCCTTCATGTTGACGCCCGCGATTTTCTCGGGCACCGAGCCGATCGACGAGACCACGAGCGAAGTAGGTATCATCGTTTCCGAGCCGGGAATCAGCTCGGCCTTTCGCCCCTCGACCTTCGTTTCGCCCACTCGCAGACCCACCACATGCCCATTTTCTTCGACGAATCCCAGCGGCAGCCTGCGCTCCTGAAATCGGAAGAGATACCGGTCGCGCGCCAGCTTGAGCATCTTCTGCCTTACCTGCTCGGTCTTGGCGATCTGTTCCGGAGTGGCATTGTCCGGCGGCTGAGCCAGCGGCATATCCTGCTCGCGCCTCCGGTAAATCAAGAGACATCCTTTGACGCCGAGGTCCTCCGGCTTGATCCCATGCGCCTTGCACGCGGCCGGAATGCCTTTTTCCAGCTCGTGCATGCTCGTTTCGATGCCGCGCGCTTTCATCGCGCGCTCGTAGTTCTCGAGCTGCAGCACCTTCACCACGTCGATCGAGGCGAGGCCGCCGCCGACCACAACCGCCTCGTCCGGCGTCTCGTATTTCGGCCCGGCGTAATCCTTCTCGTTCTTGTGGTTGTACCAGTAGATGAACGGATTCTGGTACGCGAGCCCTTTGCCCAGGAATTTTTCGGATACCGGTATGCCGATATCGCGGTCGCGCCACGCCCCGTTCGCCAGGATGATCGCGGAGAAGCCCCAATTTTTGCAAAGATCCTCGAATTGGACGTCGCGCCCGAGTTTGGTCGAAGGAACGAAGAAAACATTCGGCTTTCGCAGACGCGCGTCGATTCGCCCGTATTCCTGTTTTCGCTGCTCGACGTGCCATCGCGGCAATCCGTCTTCAATCTTCCCGTACGGCCGCTTGTTCTGATCGATCACGGCAACGCGGATTCCTCGGTCCGCCAGTATTTCCGCCGCCACGGACCCGGATATGGCTCCGCCAATGATCGCTACAAAATGCTGCTGGTTCTTCGGCATGGATTCGGTTGGAACTTTCGATTTTGGTTTTGAGACGCAAGCATTGTACATCGGCGGCCTTTTCTTTTAGCCCCCGATTCGGAAGAAAGAGCAGTCAGCGGCAATCGGAGGAAGCGCTGCGATTGCTGGCGGTGTCTAATGGGGAATGCGCGAGGTTCCACAATGACTCGGGGAAAACTCGTTCCGGTTGGTCGGCTTGGCCAGCGAATTCGCAAGGCGTTCGTTGCCGGGGCGCTTCTCATATGCGCCAGTGCCGCGTCGACGCTGGTCCGTGATCCTGCCTGGGACGGTTGGTGGGATGCCTACCACTGGCCGCAACTGTTCCTGATTGCGCCAGTCGTGTTTTTCTCCGGCGCTGTGGTGTGGCAGTTTGTCTCCTTTGTCGCCGAGTGGCTCTACCGCAAAGCGAAGCGGGGAGCTGAAAACCAGCAACCTCAAGCGCTGGAGGCTCAGAGGACCCTGAAATTTTGGCTGCGTGATTCTTTGCGTCTTTGCGTGCTCTACGCCACGACCTGCGTGATCGGAGACATCCCGATGGCCGTGTACTATCTCGCATCCGTTCGGGGATGGCACTTGCATTGGTCGTGGTGGGATGCGGCCGACACCGGTCTACCGCTCATGGTCGCAGCGTGGTGGATTCTCGAACGAATCGATAGACGAACGCGGATGGGCATGGGCTCCTCATGACTGGGTGCACCCCAAGAAAGTGATGAATCACGCAGCCTTCTGTTCGGTTCTGCGCTCCCAGAAGTCCTGAAAGCGACCGCTAAGCTTGGTGCAGCGGAGAGCGATGATGGCATTGGAACCAGGGACGGTCCAGTGCATTCCGGCGCGTTTGAGGCGTGTACCGATGGCCACCTTGCATCCAGCCTCCACCACGCCCGTGGAAGTGCACAGGCCTTGGGCGTGAAACTCCGGGTAGCGCATACGCTCGCGGTTGGTCTGGAAATAGTGAAGGCAGCGGCGTGCATCATCGGAGCGAGATATTTGGCGTCGGATGGCGGTGAGGAGCGCCCGGAATTTTCCGGTGTCGAGTTCTTCTTTTCTGCGTTCCGCCCACTGAGCAGCTCGTGGGTTGGTGGGGCCGTATAGCGATTTCCCGAGATCGCTCAAGTGTTGCTTGGCGTGATAGCGGTCGACGATCTGCGTGGCATCCGGAAACTGCTCGTCAGTGATGTTCCAAATCCAAACGGCTCCATCCCCGAGCACGACCTTGCGTGACGCTTGGCAGAAGCGGCGGCGCGTGGCCTCCCGCCAGACGCGCTGGGCGAAGGGAGAGCGTTCCGCGGCGGTATCCAGCGCGGAAGCACTCTTGAGAGCCGCCGAATAGGTGACCGACCCTTCATCGCGGACGGGGGTGCCTCGTTCATCGAGCGATTCCGCACTCCAAATGGTGCACAGTTTCACCTCGCCGGTCTTGGCGGATCCATCCGGTTGCTTGCCCGTGCGGCCCACGAGTTCCTCTGCGCGTAAAGGAATCCCTGTTCCATCCATACCGAGATACAGAGTCTGCGGCAGAGGAAGAGAATCCAGAGGTTCGGCGTGCACGCATTCATCTTCGGCGATCTCTTTTCCCAGACCTTCTGCGGTTCTTTCCACCTGCTGGGCATCCACCTCCACCCCGACCAGTTCTTGCAACAACTCACTGCCTTCCTGAAAGCTGACCATGGCCCCCACCGTGCCGATCATGCGGGTGAGTGCAGGAGACAATGAGGTGTTTTCTATGCCCAGGTGCTCATCGCGAGGACAGAAGCCGTGGCCGCACCGGGAGCAATGATAGTAAGCACGTTCCAGTTGCAACGGGCCCAGCACACTGACGACGTTCTTGGTCCGGCGTGCCACATAACGCGCTTGCTTCCCACACGGGCAACGAAGGTGTGTACTGGCTTCATCGGAAACGTCGGCGTTGAGACGCTGCTCAATGGCGTAGGCCGCGAGCCGCAGAGTACGCTGGCGCAAAGCGACTTCCAGGGCCTCGAAATCCAATTCTGCGAGGGCTTCCCGACCTAAGAGGGCTTCGACTTCTTGGGCGACTTCGGCTTCCAGCGCTGTCTGAAGCCCTTTTTTTGGGCGGCCTCAGAAGTGGCCGCCGTACCTTCGAGTTGGGCATTGGCCCATTGCTCGCAAGCTTCCCAGAAAGCCTCCACTTGACGTCGGAACTGTTGGCCGGCCTGGACTTGGCGGCGCACCAAGGCAGCCTGCGCGGCCGAGACAAAGCGAGATTCGGTTCGCCCCCCGACTCCTCGGGTGAGGCTGAAGTACGGGCCGTGGCGCGCGTCGGGGTCGCTGGCACAAGGACAGCCGGGCTTACTGCACTTGACGTAACGTTCCGAGAGCGAGCCTCGGCGCATGGGCTTCGCCTGCGCCAGCTGCGCAGCGAGATCAAGAATACGTTCCGGAACTTCGTGAGAATCGGGCATGGTTCCTCCTTACGGCTATACTAGCCGTAAGAACACCTTATTACCACACTATTCTCACGCCGTTTTCACTTTTATGGGGTGCACCCCTCATGACTTGATGCCTTGGTTCGAATGGGCGTAATTTGATATAGTCCCGCGAACTGAGGGGATGCGCGGAAATACGCCACCACTTCGGCGCGATCATAGGGAGGAAACAGCATGCATGTAGGCTACGGTTCCGGCTTTCAGCACTTGGGTGGGTATTCGGATAGGCGATTCATGCGCGAGGAGCTAGGCAATTGCCTGATGGCCGAAGAGCTTGGGATGGACTCGATCTGGGCGACGGAGCATCACTTCGATAATTACTCGATCAGCCCGGACGTTCCGCAGTTGATGTCCTATCTGGCCGGTAAGACGAGGCGCGTGAAGCTGGGCTCGATGGTGATCGTGGTGCCATGGAACGATCCGATGCGCCTCGCCGAGCGGATCACCCTCGTCGATCACTATTCCGACGGGCGCTTCATTCTCGGCGTCGGCCGCGGCCTCGCGCGCCGCGAATTCGAAGGCCTCCGCATCGACCAGAACGAAGGCCGGCTCCTCTTCGACGAATACACGTCGCTCGTGCTCGAGGCGCTCGAGACTGGGTTCATGGAAGGCGGCGCCACCGTGAAGCAGCCGCGCCGCGAGATACGCCCCCGGCCGTTCAAGTCGTTCAAGGGCCGCTCGTTCGCCGCCGCAGCTTCCACCGATTCCGTCCCGGTTTGCGCGAAGCTCGGTCTCGGCCTGCTCGTGATTGTGCAGAAGGCGTGGAACCTCGTGAAAGCCGATTTCGAGCTCTACCACAAGTGCTGGAATGAATTTCATCCGAACGTCGAGCCGCCGAAGCCCTTCTGTTCCGGCTTCTGCTTCGTCGACGAAAGCGCCGATCGCGCCGAAGAGCTCGCGCGCAAGTATCTCGCCGCGAATTACCGGGAAGCTCTCGATCACTACGAAATGTTCGGAAAGCATTTCGACCACACGAAAAGCTACGAGCGCTACGCCGATCTCAGCAAGTACCTCAGAGAAATTGGTGCAGACAAGGCAGTCGAGGACTACATCCAGCTCATGCCCTGGGGCACGCCGCAACAGGTGCTGGAAAAGCTCGCCAAGACGAAGGAGACGATCGACATGCAGGGCATCATGCCGAATTTCAACTTCGGCGGCATGCCCCACGAAGAGTCTGTGCGAAATGTGAAAACTTTCGTGAAGCACTGCATGCCGGAGCTCAAGAGTTGGCCCGCGGCAACACTCGAGGAACCAAAGGAACTCGCACTCACCGCCGCGTAGTTCGGCGCGTTTGGTTTTGGGGTAATCCGCTTCCACCGCGGATTGCCCCTTCCATTGTCCTGGCGGGATCGACTTAGCCGCGATGCGGTTTGAAATAGGAAACGGCGAGTGGTGGAAGCTTCAGCTTAAGCGAGTACGGCCGGTCGTTCCACGGGACTGGCTCCGCATTGACTCCGCCCGCGTTGCCCAGATCGGTCCCGCCGTAGTATTTCGAATCCGTATTTAGAATTTCGCGATAGTAGCCGGGCCGCGGCACTCCCACGCGATACTCTTCCCGCACCACGGGAGTGAAATTGCACACGACGAGAACGAAATCTTCCGGATCGCGGCCGTGCCGCAAAAACGAAAGCACGCTCCCGGCCGCATCGTTCGCCTCAATCCATTCGAATCCGGATGATTCGAAGTCCACTTGATGCAGCGCTCGCTCGTGCGTATGCAGACGGTTCAAGTCGCCGATCAGCCGCTGGATACCCTGGTGGGGCGGGGAAGCTTCGAGCGGCCATTCGACCATCCCACCCTCCCAGAATTCGTTCCGCGGCCCGAGCTCGCTGCCCATAAAGAGCAGCTTCTTGCCGGGATGCGCGAATTGATAGCCGAAGAGAAGCCTCAGATTCGCGAACTTCTGCCAGTCGTCGCCAGGCATTTTCTGGAGCAGCGCACGCTTCCCGTGGACCACCTCATCGTGCGACAGCGGGAGAACGAAGTTTTCGTGGAACGCGTAGAGCATCGAGAAAGTAAGCTCGCCGTGGTGATGCTGTCGGTAAAGCGGATCGAGCGCCATATATCGCAGCGTGTCGTTCATCCAGCCCATGTTCCATTTCAAATCGAAGCCCAGCCCACCGACGTACGTCGGGCGCGACACCGCCGGCCAGGAAGTCGATTCTTCCGCAATCGTCAGCGCGCCGGGATGCCGTTGGTGCAGCACTTCGTTCAACCGCCGGATGAGCGCGATCGCTTCCAGGTTCTCGCGGCCGCCGTGGATGTTCGGAATCCACTCACCGGCTTTGCGCGAATAATCGAGATAAAGCATCGACGCGACCGCATCCACGCGCAGCGCGTCGATGTGATACTTGTCGATCCAGAAAAGCGCGTTCGACAGCAGAAAGTTCTGCACCTCGTTGCGCCCGTAATTGAAAACGAGCGTGCCCCAGTCCGGATGTTCGCCCTGCCTCGGGTCGGCGTGCTCATAGAGGTGCGTGCCGTCGAAGAACGCGAGGCCGTGCGCGTCGCGAGGAAAATGAGCAGGCGTCCAATCGAGAATGACGCCGAGGCCTTCCTGATGGCACCGGTCGACGAAGTACATGAAATCGGAGGGCGAGCCGAAGCGGCTCGTCACCGCATAGTATCCGACCGTCTGATAACCCCACGACGCGTCGAAGGGATGTTCCATGATCGGCATCAGCTCGATGTGCGTGTAGCCCATCTGCTTGACGTAGGGCACAAGCTCCGCGGCCAGCTCGCGGTAGGTGAGCCAGCGATACTCTTCTTTTTCCCTGCGCTTCCAGGCTCCCGCGTGAATTTCGTAAATCGACATCGGCGCGTGCTGCCAATCGCGCGCTTTTCGATCCGCCAGCCACGATGAGTCGTTCCATTCGTAGCGGTTGATGTCGAAGACCACCGACGCCGTATTCGGCCGCACTTCGCTGGAAAAACCATACGGGTCCGATTTCAGGCCGAGATGATGCCCCGCGCGCGATAGAATCTCGAACTTGTAGAGGGCCCCTTCTTCCAGGCCGGGCATGAAGATCTCCCAGATTCCGGTGGGCCCCATGTTGCGCATCGGGTTGGCGCGCCCGTCCCATAGGTTGAAGTCGCCGACGACGCTCACGCGTTGCGCGTTCGGCGCCCAGACGGCGAAGTGAACGCCCTGCGCGCCGGCCACCTCGCGCAGGTGAGCGCCCAATTTCTCATACTTTTCATAGTGCGTGCCTTCACCGGAAAGATAGAGGTCGTATTCGGTGAGTACCGGGGGAAACGCATACGGATCGTAGGTTTCGAACTTGGCGGTATTCGCGAACCGGAATTGCAGGCGATAAGCGGTGGGCGGGATCGGCTCGCCCTGACGGATGTCAGGCGTGTCCGCCGGCAGACTCACCTCAAACATCCCCTCGGGATGAATCTGTGTTGCCGGATAGAGCTTCCGACTGGAGCCCCAAAGAACGGCTGCCTTTTGTGCGCCCGGACGAAAGGCCCGGATGGCCAGCGAGCGTCCGGCGCCCTGCCCAACCCAATGCGGACCCAGAATTTCAAACGGATTCGAATGTTCCGCCTGTACGATGCTCTCAATCGCATCATGCGGCTTTTCGGCGGCCTGTTTCGTTGCATTCGACGGTTTTTCGATTTGCTTCACGAGCCGTACGCCCTCGAGATCATCTTAACGCTGGCAGGGGTCTCTGCAAAAGCCCGCTCAACCGATTTCACGTTTCCCGATCTTGACCTTCGAAAACCTCCACGACGGGTTGGCCCGTAAGGCGCTCGCCGTCACCGCATAGTCATCAAATGGACAACGCGCCATCCTTAGTACCAACGTACTGTTGGCGCAGACACCGATGGCCGCTATAAATGACGGGTGGAGTTTCGTACTGCGGAGGGCTCCCCCCTGCTCCCGGCACAAAGCGCTCGCTCAATAGACTAATGTCGAGAGGACCCTCCAAGCTGCACTCGAAGCGGCCAAAAGCCACGCGCGCCTCGACGCGCCTGGCCGCCCCATCCGCGGCAAGCTCGAAGTCCGCCGCGAAAGGCTCGACTTCGCAGGATGCTTCTCTCTCCCACGACAAGCATTTGGGTCTCCTGTTCTCGCAAAACCCTCACGCAATGTACGTTGCGGATAGCGAGACCCTATTCTTTCTCGAAGTGAACGCCGCGGCCATCCGGCAATATGGGTATCCCCGCGAAGAATTTCTCCGTATGCGCGTCACGGATATTCGCCCGCCGGAAGACGTGCCTAAATTTCTCGCATCAGTCCGGCAAAATGGAGGGCCGCTAGCATCTCGCGGCCAGTGGCGCCATCGGCGGAAGAACGGCGAAATCTTCGATGTGGAAATCACGAGTCAATCGATGTCTTTTGCCGGAAGGGCCTGCGGTCTCGTGGTTGCCCAGGATGTCACTGAGCGATGTGCGGCCGAACGCCGGGCCGCCGAATACACCGCCTATCTCCACGCGCTCATGCAGAACAATCCCCTTGCCATCGTGACGGTGGACGCCGAGCGCAAGGTTCAGATGTGCAACCCCGCATTCGAGCGTCTGTTTGGCTATCCGCTGTCTGAGATTCGCGGCAGGGTGCTTGATTCGGTCACGGCGCCGCCAGGGCAGCGTGAGGAAATGGCCGCCCTGATCGAACGCGCCGGAGCCGGAGAAGTGGTTCGCGCGGCAGCAAAGCGCCGCCATCGCGACGGCTCCATTGTCGACGTCCGAATTCTTGGTGTTCCGCTCGTAGTCAATGGCAAGCCTCTCGGCAGCTTCGGGGTATATGAAGATGTTACTGAACCTCTCCGCGCGGAAGAGGCGCAACGTGCGGCAGAAGAGAAGTACCGTCGAATCTTCGAAAACTCCGTGGAGGGTTTCTTCGAATCGACGCCTGCTGGACGATTCGTCACCGTGAATCCGGCAATGGCGCGCATTGCCGGCTACTCTTCTCCCGCCGAAATGATCAGCGAAGTTCACGACCTGGCGGGGCAGCTCTATGTGAATCCCGAGGACCGCAAAGGCGTGAAGCGCGCCCTCGAAGAAAACGGCATCCTTAAAGATTACGAATGCCACATGTTGCAAAAAGACGGCAGTCGGATATGGGTCTCGTTGAACGTTCGGGCCCTGCGCGACGCCAGCGGCGCGATCGTCACTCACGACGGCACCGCGATGGACATCACCGGGCGCAAGCGGTCGGAACTCGAGCGGCAGGCCACGACGGAAATCGCTCACGCCGTGAGCGTGACGGACAATCTGGATGATCTTCTCCGCCTCATCCATGCTGCTCTTAATAGAGTTGTTCCCGCCGACAATTGCTTCGTGGCTCTCGTCGATGAGGCTGCGATGGTCCGATTTCCGTTCTTTGCCGACAAATGCGACCCGCAGCCCGGGCCGGAAAAGATGGGACGCGGTTGCACGGCCTATGTTTTTCGCACCGGTCAGCCCATGCTGATTTCCGCGCAGCGATGCCGCCAACTGATCGATGCCGGAGAGATCGAACTGGAGGGCACGCCTTCGCGCTCCTGGCTAGGGGTCCCGCTGCGAACGCCGGCGGCAAAGATCGGTGTGCTGGTCGTCCAGGATTACGATCGGGAAAACGCGTATACGCAACGCGACCTCGAATTCCTCGATTCGGTCGGAGGCCAGATCGCTCTCGCGATCGAACGAAAGCGAGCGGAAGAAGCCAGGCGGGAGAACGAAGCGCGCTTGCGCGTCCTCGTCGAGCAGCTTCCCGCCGTACTCTGGACCGTCGACAAAGACCTACGCTTCACCTCGATTCTAGGAGCCGGGCTGGCGCGTCTTGGCCTGCGCCCAAATCAGCTGGTTGGGACATCTCTCTCCGACTACTTCGAGAGCCCCGACCGCACATTCCCGCCGATCGCGGCAACCTATCGCGCAGTTTCCGGCGAGCCGAGAACGTTCTCTTTGGAATGGAAGGATGGTTCCTACGCGTGCCACATCGAACCTCTTCGCGGTGCTACCGGGGAAGTCCAGGGCGCCATCTGCATGGCGCTCGATATCACGGATCGTAAGCAACTGGAGGAGCAGTTCCGCCAGGCGCAGAAAATGGAGGCCGTGGGCCGGCTGGCCGGTGGAATCGCGCACGATTTCAACAACCTGCTCATGGTGATTCAGGGCTACGCCGATCTGCTCGCCGAGCGACTCCCGGCCGGCGATTCATTGCACCGGAATGCCGAGCAGATTCAGACTGCCGCGCAGCGCGCATCCGCCCTTACGCGCCAGCTCCTCGCGTTCAGCCGCAAGCAGATCATGGAGCCGACGGTTCTCAGCGTGCATGCCGTTGTCGGCGAAATGGAGAAGATGCTGCGTCGCTTGATCGGAGAGGATATCGATCTCGTGACATCGACAACGCCTGATCTCTGGCTCGTAAAGGCAGACCGCGGCCAGATCGAGCAGGCGATCATGAATCTTGCGGTGAATGCGCGCGACGCCATGCCGAACGGCGGGCGCCTCACGATCGAAACCTGCAACGTCGAGCTCGACGCCGCGACCTCCCATCCGACCATTGCGTTGGCGCCCGGCAAGTACATCGTGCTGTCGGTTACTGACAACGGTTGTGGCATGGATGAAAAGACGAAAGCCCATATCTTTGAGCCTTTCTTCACCACCAAGGAAAAAGGGAAGGGAACCGGTCTTGGCCTCGCGACCGTCTACGGCGTCGTCAAACAAAGCGGCGGTTACGTCTGGGTCTACAGCGAGCCGGGTCATGGAACGACGTTTAAGATCTATTTGCCGAAAATCGAGGACGAAACTGCCGCTGCGATTCAGGGCGGGCTCGCCGACTCCCAGTCCATGCCACGGGGTTCGGGAGTCGTCCTCCTCGTGGAAGACGAAAAGGGGGTTCGGGATCTGACCCGCGAGTATCTCGAAATGAGCGGGTACAAGGTCCTCGACGCTGAAAACGGCCATACCGCGCTCGAGCTATCGGCCCTGCACGCCGGTCCCATCGACTTACTCATCACCGATGTCGTCATGCCCGGGATCAATGGAAAAGAACTGGCAGATCGCGTGATAACGATTCGTCCGGGAATCAAGGTTCTTTACATGACCGGCTACACGGACCAAGCCATCGTCCACCGCGGCACGCTCGCTGCGGGCGCCGTTCTTCTGCAGAAGCCGTTCACTCTGGCTACACTCGCCTCAAAACTGCGCGATATCTTTTCCGTGCCGGCCAACTGACCGGCCTCTCAACACGGTTTCCACCGAGTTTGTTCCGAGCGACGTGCGCCCATCTGGAACACATGCGTGCCCGCGAAACACCTGTCCCGCCACGGTTCGAGATCAGTAGGTTCTGACTAATGATCGGTCGTAACCCACGCGTGCGGTATCAGTTGTGCGCTGCAATTCGATTCGGGCGTGTGGCCGGTGCCTTGGCCATGAGTGTGCTCCTACTGTGAGAGCGGGTGCAAACGCAGCCGCCAAGGGGAAGCGAACATGGGTGTTGAGAACCAGATCCGAATATCACAGGCCGACGTCACCGAGGAATGCATCGCCGAGCGGCATCTCTGGACGGCAGTCGTCACGCGCGCCCTGGAAGACTGGCGCACCGGAACGCTGCGCGAGCGGCGTGCGGCCCAGACGTTTCTTTTCGAGGAAGCCAACGATTTCGACCGCGTCTGCGCCGGTGCCGGCCTTGATCCAACGAGTTTGCGCGCGCGACTCTCCAAAATAGGCCGCAAAATCAACATGGAAGGCCCTTGGTCGAGCAGCATGGCCGCGTAGTCGTTCGTTTTGGACTTCCTCTCGCCGCGGAAATCCCCGGGGCGTATGCTGCGGCGAGAGGCTCCCTCTCAAGGCAAGAAACTTCGAATCATCCAGCCGGTGTGTCGTAGAATTCTCGCGTCCGCTACCGACTCACTCGAATGGTTAGTTCCGTCAGCGAAAACGTCTGCACCGAAAAACGCCTGCTCCTTTGTTGCGCTCGTACGCAGCTCCCGCCGACGTTCGCAGAAGAGATCCGAAAACTTGCGTCCCTCCCGCTTGATTGGGACTTTCTGTTTGTCGAGGCGACCCGACACTCGCTTAGGCCGCTTCTGGCGCGTCATCTTTCCGCGTGCGCCGCAGAAATCGTACCACCGCAACAGCTGAAACGCCTGAGCGATGCCGTTCGCGCAAACACAGCGCGCTGCCTGATTCTTACCGCCGAACTCATCCAAGTGATGGACCGCTTCCGGGAGGCCGGAATTTCGGCCGTGCCATATAAGGGCCCTGTCGCCGCCGTGCAGGCGCACGAGGACATCACCCTTCGCGAATTTGAAGACCTCGATAGCATCGTGCGGCAGGAGGACATGCCGCGCGTAAACGAGGTCGTCACCGGCCTCGGCTATCGCCCACAGTTCCCCTGGATTCTTTCTCCCAACGCTGGTTCCGCGCTCGTGCCCGGCGAATATCGGTACCTCGATCATTCACGCCGGATGGCGGTTGAGCTTCACACCGAGCGCACTCTGCGCCATTTCCCGATCCCGCCGGACCTCGACGATCTTTCCCGCCGCTTGGTTCCCGTGTCTCTCTGCGGCCACGAGATTCGCACATTTGCACCCGAAGACGCGCTCGTGATGCTGTGCATTCACGGATCGAAAGATTTCTGGGAAAGGATTTTGTGGATTGCGGACATCGCCGAGCTGATTCGAGCATGGCCGAAACTGGATTGGAACGCGATCTACAGCCGGGCGGATTCTTGGAAGGCGCGGCGCATCCTTCATCTCGGGCTCGCTGTGGCGTCTGAAATGTTGGACGCGCGGCTGCCCGATGAAATCGGAGCGCGCGTGAAGCAGGACCGCGCCGCCAGATCCCTCGCGTCGGAAGTGGCGCAGAGGCTCCTCCGGCGCGATCAAGCCGCGTTCGGCGCCGCGGGACGTTTTTCGTTTCGCCGGCGCATGGTCGATGGCGCGCTCGCCGGCTGGCGTTATTCGATTCGCCTTGCCGTGGCGCCAGCGGAAGAGGATTGGCAGATGGTTCGGCTGCCCAGGCTCCTCGCCCCACTCTACGTGGCGCTGCGCCCGCTTCGCCTGTTGCGCAAGTATGGGTGGAACGGAGGTGGTTCGAGCGGTTCAGCGTGACGCGAGATTCCTGATGGTGCGCCGGATTCGTTTTGACCCAGAAAGAGTTCAGGGCCGGACGATCATCACTTCGGTGGACTTGATCAGCGCCGCCGCTTTGTCGCCCACCTTCAGCCGCATTTCCCGCACCGCATCGGCTGTGATGATCGACGTAATATGCTGCCCGCCGATCGACAGACTCACCTGCGCGATCAGCCCGCCGATCTTGATGTCGGTGACGCGCCCCACGAGCTGATTCCGTCCGCTGATCCTGCGATAGTTCGGCCGGCGCTCGCTGACTTCGCCTTGCTCCGACGCGCGGTACAGGAATTTGTCGACTTCCTTTTCCGGCACGCGATGATGGCCGCCGGCTGTCTTCACCGTGCCCAGCTTCCCTTTGTAGATCCACTGCTTGAGCGTCGGGTAGCTGATCCCAAGCACCTGGGCCGCCTCGCGGGGGGTATATAATTTCATCGCTGTCCTGCCGAAATCGGGAGTGTCGTGCGTCTGGAGCTTGTCATTTTGAGGCTGGTTTGTAAAGACGCGCGAACCGTTTGCCGGCCGGTTTCATCGAATCGCGTAGGAGGGACGAAATGGAGCTGGGTCTCAAGGGCAAGGTTGTTGTCGTCACCGGATCGAGCAAGGGAATCGGCCGCTCGATTGCCGCAGCCTTCGTGCGTGAGGGTTGCAACGTCGTCATCAATGGCCGCCACGCGAAGGAACTGGACGCGACCGCCGCGAAGCTCCGCGCCAGCGCTGCTGGCGGCACGGTTCATACGGTCGTTTCCGACGTCGCCGAAGCCGAGGGCGCGAAGCGCGTCGTCGACGGGACAGTGGCGCGGTTCGGCACGATCCATGTTCTCGTCAATAACGCAGGGGGCGTGGGCCGCTTCGCTTCGTTCGAGGAGCTCACCGACGAAGAATGGCTCGCCGCCTTCACTTTCAACGTTCTCTCGGCAGTTCGTGCCACGCGTGCCGCGCTGCCGCACATGCAAAAACAAAAGTGGGGCCGCATCATCAACATTTCTTCCGAATCGGGAGTGCAGCCTGATCCGGTGATGCCGCACTACAACGCCTCGAAGTCCGCCATGAACAGCCTGACGAAAAGCCTCTCGAAGGCGTACGGCAAGGACAACATCCTCGTGAATACGGTTTCGCCCGCGTTCATTCGCACGCCTCTGGTCGATGGAATGCTCGAGGAACAGGCGCGCGCTCGCGGTATTACCGTGGACGAAGCGGAGAAGGCCCTGCTGCGCGAGTTTCGTCCCAACATCCTTCTCGGCCGCGCCGGGAAGCCGGACGAGACGGCTGGGATCGTCGTCTTTCTTGCTTCCGAACAAGCGACGTTCATCACCGGCTCGAATTTCCGTGTGGACGGGGGATCGGTCGCGAGTATCTGATTTTGGTTGGAGCGTTGAGCTGTAACGCGGGCGTCACATTCGCTCGTCCGGGGCAGCCACTGAAACATTCGCCCCGGACGGACTCGTGGAGTAGAATCGCAGCCTGGGTCGATGAGAACCGTATGAAGCGTCATGGCACTCAGCGCCAGAGACGCCAAAAGGGGGAAGAATGTCTGCCAATCCGACTGCCGGAACCCGGGAATCCACGCAAACGATCAACCCGCTGAAGGCTTTGGCCGACTTCGGCCAGTCCGTCTGGCTGGACTACATTCGCCGCAACCTGATGACGACGGGCGAACTCGCTCGCCTGATCCACGAAGACGGCCTGCGCGGCATGACCTCGAATCCCGCGATCTTCGAGAAGGCCATCGCGGGAAGCACCGACTATTCGAAGACGCTCGAAGAACTCTCGGAGCGCAAAGATTTGGACGCCAAGGGAATTTACGAGCAGCTGGCCATTCGCGATATTCAGGATGCCGCCGACGCCTTGCGGGGCGTTTACGATAATACGAAGCGCCGCGATGGCTACGTCAGCCTCGAGGTCTCTCCCTATCTCGCGTTCAAGACGCAGGAGACGATCGACGAAGCCGTGCGCCTGTGGAAGACGGTCGATCGCCCCAACCTCATGGTCAAAGTTCCCGGCACGCGCGAAGGCATCCCCGCGATTCGCGAGTTGATCAGCCGCGGCATCAACATCAACGTCACGCTGCTTTTCGCGCAGGACGTCTACGAGAAAGTCGCCGAGGCTTTTGTCTCCGGTCTTGAGACCCTCGTGGAGAAAGGCGGCAATCCCAGCGGCGTCGCCAGCGTGGCCAGCTTCTTCGTCAGCCGCATCGATTCGCTTGTCGATAGCATGCTCGACGCGAAAATCAAGGAAGGGAAGAATCCTTCCGATCAGCCTCTGTACCGCAGCCTGCAGGGCAAAATCGCGATCGCAAACGCAAAGCTCGCCTATCGATCGTACAAAAACATTTTCAGCGGTACGCGCTGGCAAGGACTCGCCGCACGCGGCGCGCAAACGCAACGTCTGCTGTGGGCCAGCACCAGCACGAAAAATCCGGCCTATCGCGACGTCATGTATGTCGAGGAACTCATCGGGCCCGACACGGTCGATACGATCCCGCCCGCCACGTTTGACGCGTTTCGCGACCACGGCCATCCGCGCGCCAGCCTCGAAGAGGCCGTCGACGTTGCGCAGAAGACCATGGACGATCTCGCGCGCGCCGGAATTTCGATCAAGGCTGTTACCGACCAGCTTACCGCCGAAGCCGTGAAACTTTTCGCCGATGCGTTCGACAAGTTGCTCGCCGTGATCGACAATCGCGCCGCGAAAGCTGCGCCCAGCTCCTCGGCGAATCTCACCTATCGCCTGCCGGACAGTCTCGCGCAAGCCGTCAACGCGACGCTCGCCGATTGGAAGGCGAACAACAAAGTGAAGCGCCTGTGGGCGCGCGATGCGTCCCTCTGGTCGAATACCGACGAGGGCAAATGGCTCGGCTGGCTCGGGATTACGGAAGAGCAGCTCGCCTCTCGCGCTGAGTTTCAGGAAATTGCAGGCGAAGTCCGCGACGCGGGTTTCAAGCACGCGGTGCTGCTCGGCATGGGCGGATCGAGCCTCTGCGTTGAAGTCCTCAAGCTCACGTTCGGCAATCTCCCCGGATTCCCCGAATTTCACGTGCTCGATTCCACGGATCCGGCGCAGGTCAAGGCCGTCGAATCCTCAATCGATATCGCGAAGACGATTTTCATCGTGTCGAGCAAATCCGGCGGCACCCTCGAGCCGAACATCTTCAAGCAGTATTTCTTCGATCGCGTAACCAAGGCCGTCGGCGCGGACAAGGCCGGCAAGCATTTCATCGCGATCACCGATCCCGGTTCGCACATGCAGAAAGTCGCCGAGGGCGATGGCTTCCGGCACATTTTCTTCGGGCTCCCGAGTATTGGCGGCCGCTATTCGGCCCTATCCGATTTCGGCATGATTCCCGGCGCGATTCAAGGAATCGATATCCATAAATTCCTCGAGCTCGCCGACGAGATGGCCCACGCCTGCGCTTCGGTCGTCCCGGCCGACGAAAATCCCGGCGTGATCCTCGGCGCGATCCTTGGCACCGCGCAAAAAAACGGCCGCGACAAGCTCACGATCGTCACTTCGCCCGGCATCGGCGACTTGGGCGCATGGCTCGAGCAGTTGGTCGCCGAGTCCACCGGAAAAGAAGGCAAAGGCATCATCCCGGTTGACCGTGAGCAGCTCGCCTCGCCGGATGTCTATGGCAACGACCGCGTGTTCGCCTACCTGCGCCTCGCCAGCGCGCCCGATCCGAAACAGGACGCTGCAATCGACGCTCTCGAAAAGGCCGGCCAGCCGGTCGTCCGCATCAGCGTGCCCGACGTCTACGACGTCGCCCAGGAATTTTTCCGCTGGGAAATCGCCACGGCTGTGGCGGGCTCGATCATTGGCATCAACGCGTTCAACCAGCCCGACGTCGAGGCCAGCAAAATCGAAACCAAGAAGCTCACTTCGCAATACGAGGAAAAGGGCTCGCTGCCGCCCGAATCCCCCGTTTTGCAGGAGGCGGGCTTCAAGCTCTTCACCGACGCGAAGAACGCGGCCGCGTTGAAACAGGCAGTGGGCGGCGATGCGACGCTCGTCGGCTATCTGCGCGCGCATCTCAATCGCCTCGGCGCGGGCGATTACTTTGCTGTTCTCGGATACATCCAGATGAACGACGCGCACGAATCACAGCTGCAAGCGATGCGCCATGCCGTCCGCGGCAAGAAGCGCGTGGCCACGTGCCTCGGCTTTGGCCCGCGGTTCCTGCATTCGACCGGCCAGGCCTACAAGGGCGGCCCAAATTCCGGCGTCTTCCTGCAGATCACCTGCGATGACGCGGCCGATGTCCCCGTACCGGGACAAAAGTACACGTTCGGCATCGTGAAAGCCGCCCAGGCTCGCGGCGATTTCCAGGTTCTTGCCGACCGCAACCGCCGCGCGCTTCGCGTTCATCTCGGCGCCGATGTCGCCGCCGGCCTTGCGAAGCTTCAGCAGGCGATACAGCAAGCGCTATCCTAGGTCGGGGCGGTCGAGCTTCTTTACCGGTCCCGTTTAGCCCTTTGAAACGGCCGCGGAATCCATAGGACTGTCCGGTTGCACTCGCGGCTGTGTCCGCTAAGATAGATGTGATGAACCTATCGATGTCATTTCTGGTGATTGGCGATTCGGCTCAGCCGAATTCGCTGAGGAATTCGCCGTGGGGAGGTGCCTCTAATGGACGTGACTGACTCTGGAGTTGCAATCGGGGCGCCCGGCAGTCCGGCTGGTCCATGCGCGATCGCTCTTTTTGGCGCGGGTGGCGATCTCACCAAACGCAAGCTGATTCCTTCGATTTACAACCTCGCGCGCGGCAAGCTGCTTCCCGAACAGTTCGCGATCGTTGGCGTCTCGATCGAGCCGTTTTCGACCGAGGAATTCCGCAAGCAGATGACGGAAGACATCAAGCAATTTGCGGAAGAAGGCGTCGAGCCGTCCTCGTGGGACTGGTTCGTTAAGCGCCTCTACTACATTTCCGGCGATTTCCAGGATCCACAGCTCTATGCCAAATTGTGCGACACCCTGAAGTTGGTGGACAAGGAGCAGGGAACCCAGGGCAACGTTCTCTTCTATCTCGCAACCAGCCCCGTTTTCTTCCCCGTGGTTGTCGAGCAGCTTGGCGCGGCCAGCCTCACCAAGCAGGAAAGCAACAAGTGGCGGCGCGTCGTAATCGAGAAGCCCTTCGGCCACGATTTGCCTTCGGCCGTCGCCTTGAATCGCGCGGTCGGCGAAGTTATCAACGAAAAGCAGGTCTATCGCATCGATCATTATCTGGGCAAGGAAACGGTCCAAAATATTCTCGCGTTTCGCTTCGCCAACGGAATCTTCGAGCCGATCTGGAATCGCCGCTACGTCGATCACGTGCAGGTCACGGTCGCCGAGGAGCTTGGAGTCGAGCTCCGCGGCGGCTATTACGAGACGGCCGGCGCCCTCCGCGACATGGTTCCGAACCACATCTTCCAGTTGATCACGCTGAGCGCTATGGAGCCCCCCACCGATTTCGACGCCGATGCTGTGCACGACGAGCAGACGAAAGTGTTGCGCGCGATTCAGCCGTTGAGCCCCGAGAGGGTCCTCGATCAGGCTGTGCGCGGCCAGTACGGCGAGGGAATCATCGACGGCAAGCGCGTTCCGGCATATCGTCACGAGCCGCAAGTCGCGCCCGATTCGCAGACTCCGACCTTCGTCGCCATGGCCCTGCACATCGACAACTGGCGCTGGGCTGGCGTGCCGTTCTATCTTCGCACCGGCAAACGCCTCGGGGGGCGCTCGACGCAGATCGTGATTCGCTTCCGCCGCCCGCCATTCATTCTCTTCCGCAAGACGTCGGTCGACCGGATCACGCCCAACGAGCTCGTCATCAACATCCAGCCGAACGAAGGTATTTCGTTGAGCTTCGAGGCGAAGGTTCCCGGGCCCGTCGTTCGCCTCGGCGCCGTGAACATGGATTTTCAGTATTCGGATTATTTCGGCACGCGTCCGTCGACCGGATACGAAACGCTCCTTTACGACTGCATGATGGGCGACCCAACTCTTTTCCAGCGCGCGGACATGGTCGAAGCAGGTTGGGGCGTGGTTCAGCCGATCCTGGATGTATGGAAGGCGCTTCCGCCGCGCGATTTCCCCAATTACGCCGCCGGAACTTGGGGACCGCCGCAGGCGGATGAGCTTCTCCACCGCGACGGTCGCGAATGGCGCGACCCGACTCACACGAATGGGC
Source organism: uncultured Acidobacteriota bacterium (assembly GCA_963841605.1). Lineage (GTDB taxonomy): Bacteria > Acidobacteriota > Terriglobia > Acidiferrales > UBA7541 > Palsa-295. The sequence goes on along the minus strand of CAWJDM010000013.1, from coordinate 107,661 downwards.
GCCACTTCGCCGGCCCGACCGAGCATCCACCGCGCGAACAGGCCACGACTGCGAAATAGTAGGCGCAAAATCGGATCCCTGTGCAGTCGTCTCTAAGACCCTCTCAAACGGTCAAGGAAAGCCACAAAGTTTGCCGTATAACCTCGTAAGTGGCCATCTCTGGCGGGCCGCGGACGGAAGAGAATGGCCGCGGTGTGCCAATCAGGTGTGCCTAAACTCTCGGGTACTCCCCGGCCAAAATTGATCGGTTGCATCAAAATTGTGGATTGTACCTTTCCGCACGTAAAGCAGTAACTTAGTCTTTACCATGTCAGGTAGTTGGCGGAACAGGGTCGACCACGATGCGTGTGGAGTTGGCTTTATTGCCCAACTCGGCGGCGCGTCTTCGCGCGAGGTTGTGGACCGCGCGCTCACCGCTCTGGCGCGTCTTTCGCACCGCGGCGGGTTGGATGCGGACGGCCTAAGTGGTGATGGCGCTGGACTTCTGACACCGATCCCTCGGGATTTCTTCCGCAAATGTGCGAGCGAAGCCGGCATCGATCTGCCCGAGTCTTTCGCTTTGGGCATGACTTTTCTGCCACCCGGCGAAGAGCCCGCAGCGGTCGCTGCGATCGAATCGATCGCCCAAACCAGCGGGCTGCGCTGTCTCGGTTGGCGGGAAGTTCCCACGGATACATCCCTCCTAGGACCCCGCGCCAAGGCCACCGTACCGACCATTCGCCAATGCTTCTTCGCCCTCCAGGATGCCCGGGCTGATTTCGAGCGAACGCTCTACTTTTTCCGGAAGCGGGTGGAGACGGAAGGCCCGGCCGGAATTTACTTCTGTTCGCTGTCGTCGCGCGCCGTGGTCTATAAGGGCTTGATGGCGCCGGTGCAGTTCCGCGAGTTTTTCGCGGACCTCGCGAGCCCCGATTTCACCGCGCCGTTCGCGATGTTCCACCAGCGCTACTCGACAAACACGCAGCCGACGTGGAGGCTCGCGCAGCCTTTCCGCTTTGTCGCCCACAACGGCGAAATCAACACCATCGGCGCGAATCGCCGCTGGGTGCGGGCGCGTGAGAAGGCCCTGCGCCAGGAATTGGGCGCGCCGGAATCGTTCCGCGTGCTCGAAGAGCGCGTGAGCGATTCGGCCAGCTTCGACAACGGCTATGAAGTTCTGCTGCATCGCGGATATGGCCCCGCGGCGGCTGTTTTGCGAATGGTCCCTCCGGCCTGGGAATCCGACCGCACGATGACTCCCGACCTGCGCCGTTATTTCGAGGCGCAGGTGCAGCAGCAGGAGCCTTGGGACGGGCCTGCGGCCCTCGTATTCAGCGATGGGCAAGTGGTGGGAGCGAAGCTCGACCGCAACGGCCTTCGTCCGCTCCGCTACACCGCGACCTCCGAAGGATTGATCGTCTGCGGATCGGAGACGGGCCTCACGGATCTGCAGGGCAAACACGTTTCCGAGCGCCAGCGCCTAGGCCCCGGCGAAATTCTGCTGATCGATCCCGCGATCGGCGGGGTGTTCCGTGGAAACGATCTTTCCGGCCTGCTCACCTACGCGCGCAACGGTGGCCCTTACGTGCCACCGAAGCGAATCAGCGCGCTCGACGGCCTGACACAGGCCCCAACGGTCGAACCGAAGAAATTGGCTTCTGCTCTCGGCTGGACCGACGACCAATTCAAGCTGCTCTTCGTGTCCCTGGGCACGGACGGTAAGGAAGCGACGTGGAGCATGGGCGACGACGCGCCTCCCGCGTTTGCTTCGTCGATGCATCGCCCGATATGGGATTACTGCAAACAGCGTTTCGCCCAGGTGACGAATCCCGCCATCGATCCGCTGCGCGAATCCCACGTGATGTCGCTCGACGTCTACCTCGGCCACAACCTGGTGGCGGGTTCGCCAATTCTCGATGCAGGGCAAGCAGCGCAGGTTGAATCGTTGCTCCAGCCGGCCTGCCGGATCGATATCACATTCGAGGCCTCCGGCGGAGTGAGCGGCGCGATTGCCGCGCTCGATCGCATCAGGAAAGAAGCGGCCGCAGCGGCGAAATCGAAACCTGCGGTCATCGTCCTCAGCGACCGAACGACGGACTCGAAGCGCGCGTCTCTGCCCGCGATGCTGGCGACGGCCGCCGTCTGGAAAGAGATGGTGCGCGAAGGCTCGTACGATACTCCGCTGCTCGTCGAGACCGGCCAGGTGATCGAGACGCACCATATCGCGATGCTGGTTGCGGTCGGCGCGAGCGTGGTTTGCCCGTACATCGCGCTGGAACTTTCCGAGGCCCTCAAGCCAGGGGGCGCGGCGAAATATCGCGTGGCCGTGGAAGCCGGTCTTCGCAAAGTGCTCGCGCGCATGGGCATCTCGACGATCGCGAGCTATCGCAACAGCCATCTCTTCGAAGCTGTCGGGCTGGATGAGGCGGTTGTGGACGCTTTCTTCGATGACGCGGCCACCGCGTTGGGCGGCAAGACCCTTGAGAGCCTCCTCGAAGACACTCTGTGGCGCCACGCGCGTGCCTATGGCAGCGAAACGCCGATGCTCCACGACGAAGGCCTGTACCGCTTCCGCCAGACCGGCGAGCGCCACGCAAGCTCCCCTGAACTCGTGCGGCGCATGCACAAATATGTGAAGGCGCCGACTCCGGAGGGCTATCGCGCGTATGCCGAACTCGCGGAGACGCGCGAACCCGTTGCCGTCCGTGACCTGCTCGAATTCGTTCCCGGCAAACCGATCCCGCTCGAAGAAGTGGAATCCGAGGCTTCGATTCTCGCGCGCTTCAGCACGCAGGCGATGTCGCTCGGCGCTCTGGGGCCTGAGGCGCATCGCACCCTCGCGATCGGCATGAATCGCCTCGGCGCCCGCAGCAATACGGGTGAGGGCGGCGAGGATCCCGATATCTACCGCTTCGAGCCGGAAGCGAACAACAAGATCAAGCAGGTGGCGTCCGCAAGGTTCGGCGTCACGGCTGAATATCTCTCGCGCGCCGACGAGCTCGAAATCAAGATGGCGCAGGGATCGAAGCCTGGCGAAGGCGGCCAGCTGCCCGCCGCGAAGGTGAATTCCTACATCGCGCGCTTGCGGCATGCCGTGCCGGGGATGTCGCTGATTTCCCCGCCGCCGCACCACGACATCTACAGCATCGAGGATCTCGCGCAATTGATCTGGGATTTGCGCTCGATCAATCCGACGGCCCGTATCGGCGTGAAGCTCGTTTCAGGCGACGGCGTGGGCATCATCGCCGCAGGCGTGGCCAAGGCCGGCGCGGATGTCATCACGATCGCCGGATTCGACGGCGGCACCGGCGCTTCGCCGCTCACTTCGATCAAGAACACGGGCCTGCCGGGAGAAGTCGGCCTGCGCGACGCACACAACGCTTTGGTGCTGACGGGATTCCGGAATCGAGTGCGCCTGCGCTCGGACGGCGGATTCAAGTTCGGTCGCGATGTGATTATCGCGGCAATGCTCGGCGCGGATGAATTCGGTTTCGGCACGGCCTCGTTGCTCGCGATCGGCTGCGTGATGGCGCGGCAATGCCATCTGAATACGTGCCCCGCCGGAATCGCCACGCAGGACGAGACGATGCGCGCGCGTTTTGCCGGAAACCCCGAAATGGTTGTCGCCTACTTCCGGGGCGTTGCCGGCGAGGTTCGCGAACGCCTGGCGGCGCTTGGCGCGCGTTCACTCGATGAAATTTCCGGCGCCGTGAACCGGCTCAAGCCGCGCAACGCGGGTGCGGAGCGTTCGCTTGGCACGCTGCTCGAAACGGTGCCTGTACCGGCAACGAAATTCCCCGAAGCATCTCGCGAGCTCAACGGGCTTCAGGTGAAACTTCTCCGCGCGGTGGAACAAGCGAAATCGCCGGCGAAGCCGATCCGCTTCCCCATCGCGAATTCCGATCGCACCATCGGCGCGTTTCTCAGCGGCCAGATCCTGCGCCGCTCCGGATACGCGGGCCTCCGCGACGCGACGATCGACTGCGAGTTTCGCGGATCGGCGGGGCAAAGCTTCGGCGCGTTTGCGATTTCGGGGCTGCGTCTGCGACTGCTGGGCGAGGCCAACGACTACGTGGGCAAGGGACTGAGCGGTGGCACCATCGCGATCACGTCCGGCGTGGAAGCGTCGCGCCGCGGAGACGTTCTCGCGGGCAATACCTGCCTGTATGGTGCGACGAGCGGCCAGCTGTACATCGCCGGGCGTGCTGGCGAACGTTTTGCCGTGCGCAATAGCGGCGCGCTGGCGGTTATCGAAGGCGTGGGCCACCACGGCTGCGAATATATGACGTCGGGCATCGCGGTGATTCTCGGGCCCGCCGGCGTGAATATGGGCTCCGGCATGACGGGCGGCCTGATCTACATGCTGCGCAAGTCGGTCGTGGAAGGGAACTACAACCGCGAATTCGTCCGCTGCACCGCGATCGAAGACCACGTGAAAGACCAGATCGACGAGCAGGAGGAGGCTTGGCTGCGCCGCGTTCTCGCCGAGCATTTCCGGCTCACAGGCAGCCCGCGCGCAAAGCGCTTGCTGAAGTCCGACCAATTGCCGCTCGTGCGGATTGAGCCTGTGCACCTGCCATGTCCGATTTCGCAGACCTGGGAACCCATCATCGCGCGGCTCGAGCGCCAGGAAGTCAATCCGCTTGAGATCGCCGATCCGCTCCACGCGGAAGACGCGCAGCAGCCCGTCGAGCCTTGCTGATCTCCCGTTCGATCCGCTATCACCGTAATCACGAAAGTAGAGCTCTCCATGGAGTTTTCTCCCTCGAATAAGAAGTGTGTGTGGCCGCCAAGCGAAACTAGCCATCGGAAAAAGTAAGGCGGTGTACAATGCCGCGTGGCGTAGGGCTTGACAGAGAGGGGAATGCGAGCGAGGACCGTGGCGAAAAAGACGAAAAGGAAGAAGACAACTCGAGCAAAGAAAGCTGCCGGCAAGAAGAAAGTGGCGCTGCGCGCAAAAGCCGGACGCGCCAAAAATGCTGCGTCCGCGAAGAAGCCGACTCGCAGGAGCAAGGCCGCCCGGCGTCCGATCGCCAAGCGTGAGATTTCGTCGGGGAGCGAACGCTCTTCTCTTGGCGCCGGTATTTTTGAAACGAATGAGCGGCTGACAAAGAGGGGCCTCGGCACGGGCGCCGCCGGGCAATCGGGCGACCTGCAGGGACTGTCGCGCACCATTGACGTGGATTCGGAAAGCGTCGCGGAACTGATCGAAGAGGGGCAGGCTTTCGAGGCCGATGCGATCAGCGGGGTTGAAAACGCTCCCGACGCCGACCAGGGCGAGGTTCGCGTTCACGAACGGCCCGAAGATGAATTGCCGATCGAAGACCCCGAAGACCGGTAGGAGCCCAGCCCGCCTTGCGGCTGGCCGCACCAGCGCATAAGAGCCCCTTCCAAGATAGCGTCGATAAGGGCTTTTGCCTTTGTATCGGGTGTGATGCCTGCTTTTTGCTATAATCCCAGCCATTCAAATTGAACTAGTACTGGGCGGGGCCGTTCGCGGTGAGAACCACCCAAATCTATGGACTTTGACCACCTTATAACCTTTCTGGAGATCGCAAAGCAGGGCAGCTTTTCGCGAGCGGGGCAGAAACTGTACCGTTCCCAGCCCGCCGTGAGCGCGCAGATACGCCAACTGGAGCAGGAGTACGGGCAGAAACTGTTCGACCGCGTCGGGAAATCGGTGCGGCTTACGGTGGCGGGCGAGACGCTGCTCGAATACGCCGGGCGCCTGCTGACGCTGCGAAACGAATCGCTGCGCGCCGTGGCCGACCAGGCGAGCTCACCGCGCGGCACGCTCGCGATCGGCGCGAACGAAGCGACGTGTCTGTACGTCCTTCCCCACATTTTTGCCGAGTACAGCCGCAAGTTTCCTGCCGTGCAGATCAGCATCTACCGGAATTTCAGCCACAAGGTGCTCGAGAAAATCGAAGACGGGACAGTCGACGTCGGAATCGTGACATTGCCGGTGAAATCTCCGAGCCTCAAGGTGCATCCGATTTTTCGCGACCGGCTGATGCTGATGGTCAGCCCGGACAATCCGCTCGCGTCGTACAAAAGCGTCCGCACCGCCGACATCGCCGACCAGCCGCTGATCTTCCCTAAGATGGGATTCATGCGCCAGGTGCTCGATAAGCAGTTTCGCCCGTTCCGCTCGCGCTTGCGGGTGACGATGGAGCTGCCGAGCGTCGGGATGATTAAGCAGTTCGTCGCCGCCGGGCTGGGCGTGTCGCTGATCAGCGAAAGCTTCGCGGTTGACGAAGCGCGTTCCGGGCATGTGAAGCTGATACCGATCTCGGATATGGAAGTGTGGCGCGAGCTGGGCATCGTGTATCGGCGCGACCGCACGCTGCCGCGCTCCGCGTCCGCATTTGTTGCGCTGGCGCGCCAGGGCGTGGCCGGAGCTGGCGGCGCTGCATCGGGCGACCACAACGAACCCGCTAAAGTGGCGCGCCGCTAGCTCGTAGACGTAGATAGGTTAGGTCGTGACCCCTGGGGATTGCAGATGGAAAAGCACGAGGCAAAACGCGCGTTTCGCATCGGCATTGCCGGCCCGGTCGGCTCGGGGAAGACGGCGCTCGTGCACCGTTTCACTCAACATCTCTATCCGCGTTACAACCTCGCTGTAGTGACCAACGACATCTACACGAAGGAAGACGCGGAGTTCCTGCTGCGACAGGGGACGCTGCCGGCCGACCGGATTCGCGGCGTCGAAACGGGCGCGTGCCCACATTCGGCGATTCGCGAAGACGCGTCGATGAATCTGCAGGCCATCGCGGATCTGGAAGACACGCTGCCGGGGCTCGAATTGCTGTTCGTCGAGAGCGGTGGCGACAATCTCGGCGCTGCGTTCAGCCCGGAACTCGTCGACGTCTGGATTTACGTGATCGACGTGGCCGAGGGCGACAAGATCCCGCGCAAGGGCGGGCCGGGCATCATGCGCTCGGATCTGCTGGTAATCAACAAGATCGACCTCGCGCCATACGTCGGAGCGTCGCTCGAAGTGATGGACCGCGATTCGAAGAAAATGCGCGGCGAGCGGCCGTTCCTGTTCACCAATCTGCGCGATGAGGTCGGACTCGATCGCGTGCTGGCGTGGGTGGAAGATAGAATCGCCCAGCCGCGCCGGGCGCTGATCGACGCGCATGCGCCTTATGTGGGCCATCCGCATTCGCATGGCGACGAGCACGATCATGAGCACAGTCATTCCCATGGCCATCCGCACAGCCACTCGCACGAGCATCACTCCGAAGCGGACTGACCATGCCCGCTGACTCGGACCCTGCTCGCTCTCCCGCATTTGCCGATCACGCCTCGCCGGAAGAGCTCGCGGACCTTCGCCTGTTGCACCTCGCTGACTCCGCGCTGCCGATCGGCTCGCTCGCGCATTCATTTGGCCTCGAATCGCTCGTTGCAGCCGAGATTCTCGACGTGAACGGCCTGTTCGGTTTCCTGCGCGGTTATCTTGAAGAGGCTGGCGCGATGGAAGCTGTCTTCTGCCGCGCGGCATTTCATCTCGCCGTCGATTCACCGCGCGGGTTTGCCGCGGAACGATGGCTCGAATTGAACATCCGCTGGAGTGCGCTTAAGCCCGCGCGCGAGAGCCGCGCCGGGAGCGCTGCTCTCGGACGAAATTTCCTGACGACGGTTTTGGCGCTGGGCGAGCGGCCGGTCCTGCGCGAGGCGCTCGATGCGGCGCGAAAGCCGCCGACAACAGCGATCCATCATTCGCTCGCGTTTGGCCTGGCGAGCGGTGCACTCGGATTTGACGAAAACCGCGCCGTGCTCGCGTACCTGCATCAGTCGGCCGCCAATCTCGTTTCGGCGTGCCAGCGGCTGCTGCCGCTCGGCCAGACCGATGCGGCGCGCATCCTGTGGACCCTGAAACCGGTGATGATCGAGACTGCCGCGCGCAGCGCCACCGCCGATCCTGAGTCCGTCTCGTGCTTCATGCCGCTGCTCGATTGTGGCGCGATGGAACATCCCGCGCTTTCGACGCGCCTCTTCGTGAGCTAATCGCCGATGAGCTCGCCCGCCGCCGCGAAGGACGCCCAGCCTAAAATCATCTCCGCACCGCCGCGTGTCGAGGCATCGCTCGCGCTCGATTTCGCGCGCGACGCGACGACGGGCTGCACCGTCCTCTCGGCAAGTGTGCAGGAACCGCCGCTGCGCGTAGTTCGCGCGTTCGCGCTGGATGACGGCTCGGCGCTCGCACACCTTCACAATGTTTCGGGAGGGCTGCTCGGCGGCGACCGCCTGTCGCTCACGGTGGACGTCGGCGCGGGAGCGAATGTTCAGCTGACCACCACCGGCGGGACTCGCATCTATCGCCCGCGCCATGGCGCGCCGCCTACCATGCAGACGAACGCCATTCGCGTCGGCGAGAATGCGCTGCTCGAATACGTCCCCGACGCGATCATCCCATACGCAGGCGCGCGATTCGCGCAGCGGACGGGGATCGACCTCGCGGCGGGCTCGGGGCTTTTCTGGTGGGAGGTGATCGCGCCGGGCAGGGAAGCGAGCGGCGAGGTGTTTGCCTACGAAAGCATCGAGATGCGGACTGAGGTGACGGCGAATGGGCGTCTGATCGCGGCCGAAAACATCCGGCTCGATCCGCGCGGCTCGACGCTGCGCTCGATCGCGCAGCTCGGCGAGTATCGCTACTGGGCGACGTTCTACATCTGCCGCGTGGGGCTCGACGCTGCTGCATGGCTCGCAGCTGAGGAGCACCTGCGCGAGGTGGCGCGCGAGTTGAGCCGGCCGGGCGATGCGCTCTGGGGCGTCAGCACACTGCTGGCCGACGGGCTGATCGTGCGAGGGCTCGCCGTTCGTGGCCGCGACGCGCTCGCAGGCTTGCACGCGCTCTGGAACACCGCCAAGCTACGACTGTACGGCCGGGCTGCCGTCCCGCCCCGCAAGGTGAATTAAGACCGTAAGGCTCGCGGTCTGGCCATAAAGCCTGTTTGGCTAGCGAGTGCGGAATCGAGATCGAGTGTAAAAAACCGCTTCGGCAACCCCCTGTTAGTGTGTCGATTAGAATGGTGCGCCATCCTGTGTTTTCACTGACTTACAACGATTTCTAATCGCCGCAGTATCGATTAGAAATTGTGGTTCACAACGCGGAGATTTTGCGGACGGGCGCGTGGGCGTCGCGTTTTCTGACCTTTGGTCCCGAGTTTTCAAAGAGCGTCCGGCTTCCGTCAAGGAAGCGGGCGGCATATGACGCACACACTATGCTGGCAGAATACGCCCGAAACATCACCTGTCCTTGGGTACAGATTTGGGCGGAGGACGAAGGGCTGGCCTAGCGGGGTCGTGAAACGTCTTTGGCAGCGACTTACAAAATTCTCGATTTATCACACAAGCTCTGTGAGCCCGCTGGGCCGTTCGCCAAGTGCATTTTCCCCGGCGCGAATTTGGCAATGTTCGTTTATATTTGTTGTCCCATTCGATAGCAGTCGGAGGACGTTTTGCACCTGACGCCGCGCGAACAAGAGAAGCTGATGATCGTGGTGGCGGCCGATGTCGCGCGACGGCGGCAGGCGCGCGGCCTCAAGCTCAACTATGTGGAAGCGGTTGCGATCATCACAGCGGAAGTGATGGAAGCGGCGCGCGACGGCAAAACGGTCGCTGAAATCATGTCGTTCGGCGCGAAAATTCTCGGCGCGATCAGGTGATGGAAGGCGTGCCGGAAATGATCCACGAAGTTCAGGTCGAGGCGACGTTTCCCGATGGCACGAAGCTGGTCACGATCCACGATCCGATCACCGGAGCGGCAAATCATGAAACCGGGCGAATACATTTTCGATGAGGCCGCCGGCGCAATCGAAGCGAATGTGGGCCGGCGCACCGCGCGCGTCGTGGTGAAGAATACGGGCGACCGGCCGATCCAAGTCGGCAGCCACTACCATTTTTTCGAGACGAATCGCGCGCTGGCTTTTGACCGCGCGGCGGCGTACGGCATGCGGCTCAATATTGCCGCTGGAACCGCCGTGCGCTTTGAGCCCGGAGAAGAGAAGGAGATCGAGCTGACCGTCTTCGGCGGCAACCGCAAAATCTACGGCCTCAACGCCTTGGTCGAAGGGCCCCTCGAAGCCCCCGGCGCGAAGGAACGTGCCGTCGAGAAAGCGCGAAAAGCGGGCTTCGGATTTACCGGCGGGGAGAAAAAATCGTGAGCCTGAAAATCCCGCACCGCACCTACGCCGATCTCTTTGGCCCGACGAGGGGCGACCGCATTCGCCTCGCCGATACCGAGCTGATCATCGAAATCGAAAAAGATTTCACGCACTACGGCGACGAAATTACGTTCGGCGGCGGCAAGGTGATTCGCGACGGCATGGGGCAGAGCAGCGGCGCGAAACGCGAAGGACCGCACGGCGCGCTCGACCTCGTCGTCACCAACGCCGTGATTCTCGATCATTGGGGCATCGTCAAGGGCGATATCGGCGTGAAAGACGGCCACATCGTGAAGGTCGGCAAAGCCGGGAATCCCGACACGATGGACGGCGTCGATCCGGATCTCGTTGTTGGCGCGGCCACCGAAGTGATCGCGGGTGAAAATCTGATCGTCACGGCGGGCGGCATCGACAGTCACATTCATTTCATCTCGCCGCAGCAAATCTACGAAGCGATTTCGAACGGCATCACCACGATGATCGGCGGCGGCACGGGTCCTGCGACCGGCACGGCGGCCACCACGTGCACGCCGGGCGCGTGGAATCTCGCGCGAATGCTGCAATCCGCGGACGCCTGGCCGATGAATTTCGGCTTTCTCGGCAAAGGCAATGCCGCCGCGCTGCCACCGCTCGCCGAACAGGTGGAATCGGGCGCGTGTGGCTTGAAGCTGCACGAAGATTGGGGCACCACTCCCGCCGCCATCGACGCGTGCCTGAAGGCCGCCGATGAATTCGACGTCCAGGTCGCCATCCACACGGATACGATCAACGAAGCCGGATTTCTCGAAGCCACGGTCGATGCGATCGCCGGCCGCACGATTCACACCTATCACACGGAGGGCGCGGGCGGCGGCCACGCTCCGGACATCATCCGCATCGCGTCCTTCGCGAATATTCTGCCGTCGTCGACGAATCCCACGCGCCCCTACACGATCAACACGATCGCCGAGCATCTCGACATGCTGATGGTTTGTCATCACCTGAATCCGCAGGTGCCGGAGGACGTGGCGTTCGCTGAAAGCCGCATCCGCCCCGAAACGATCGCGGCCGAAGATATTCTGCACGACCTCGGCGTCCTCAGCATGCTCTCGAGCGATTCGCAGGCGATGGGCCGCATCGGCGAAGTGGTGACGCGCACCTGGCAGACCGCGCACAAAATGAAGACGCAGCGCGGCCCGCTCGCCGAAGACTCCGCGCGCAACGACAATTCCCGCGCCAAGCGCTACGTAGCGAAGTACACGATCAATCCCGCCATCACACACGGCATGGCGGCGGAAATCGGCTCGATCGAGCCGGGCAAGCTGGCCGATCTCGTGCTGTGGAAGCCCGCGTTTTTCGGCGTGAAGCCCGAAATGATCGTGAAGGGCGGGTTCATCGCCTGGAGCGCGATGGGCGATCCGAACGCGTCGATCCCGACGCCGCAGCCTGTCCTCTACCGGCCGATGTTTGGCGCGTTCGGCGGCGCGACGGCTGCCACGGGCATCACGTTCGTCTCACAGGCGAGCCTGAAGGCCGGCGTGCCGGAGAAGCTGGGCTTGAAGAAAATCGTCGCGTCCGTGAAGAATTGCCGCAAAATCGGCAAGAAAGACATGCTCCACAACAACGCCACGCCCGATATCCACGTCGATCCCGAAACCTACGAAGTGAGCGTCGACGGCACCACCATCGCCTGCGAGCCTGCAAAAGTCCTCCCGCTCGCGCAGCGGTATTTTATCTTCTAGTGTCCCGTCCCAGTAGAAAGTGAAATAAGTAGCACTGCCCGTGCGTACTGCACTATAAGGAGGCGAACATGCGCACGGGACGCCCGAAGGTTATGTTGATGCTGACCACGGAGGAGCGCCAACGGCTGCAATCGCTGGCCCATCGCTCGCGGTCGGCGCCGTTCTTGGCGCGTCGCGCGCGGATCGTGTTGGCGTGCGCGGAAGGGCGCGACAACAAAATCGTCGCACGAACGCTGCACGTGACACCCGCGACGGTGGGTAAGTGGCGAGGCCGATTCGTGCGCGACCGTCTCGAAGGTCTCTACGACGAACCGCGACCGGGGGCGCGGCGGACGATCACCGACGAGCAGGTCGAGCAGGTGATTATTCGGACGCTGGAAACAACCCCGCGGGGAGCCACGCACTGGAGTGTGCGGGGAATGGCGAAAGCCACGGGCTTGAGTCGCATGGCCATCAGCCGGATCTGGCGTGCCTTCGGCCTGCAGCCGCATCGCAGCGAGACGTTCAAGCTGTCGCCCGACCCGCTGCTGGTGGAAAAGGTGCGGGATATCGTGGGGTTGTATCTGAACCCGCCGGAGCATGCGGCGGTGTTCTGCGTCGACGAAAAGCCGCAAATCCAAGCTCTGGATCGCACGCAACCACTGCTGCCGATGCAGCCCGGCCAAGTGGAGCGCCGCACGCATGACTACATGCGGCACGGGACCACGTCGCTCTTCGCGGCGCTCAACGCAAAGACCAGTGAAGTGATCACGCAGTTTCATCGGCGGCACCGCTCGGTGCAGTTCCGCGAATTCCTCGATCTCATCGACGCCCGAGTTCCGCGGCACTTGGATGTTCACATCATCATGGACAACTATGGCACGCACAAGACGGCGCTCATCCGCAACTGGTTCGCCAAGCGCCCACGGTTTCACATTCATTTCACGCCCACCTATGGGTCGTGGCTGAGTCTGGTGGAGCGTTGGTTTGCGGAACTGACCAACAAACAACTGCGTCGCGGGGCGCATCATAGTGTGTCCCAACTGAAGGCCGCGATCCAGGCATTCATCGAGGCGCATCAGGCGAATCCGAAGCCCTTCGTGTGGACCAAGACCGCCGATCAAATCCTGGCGAGCATTGCGCGATTCGCGCAGCGCACCGTCGAGGTACAGGCCGCGCAACCAACACATAAGGCACGAACCATTGGGACAGGACACTAGAAGCTGGCTGAACAAAACACCGACCTGTCATTCCGAGGGCGGGGTTTGCCCGAGGAATCTGCTCTTGTCTGGTAGCGGCAAAGAGCAGATCCCTCGCTTCGCTCGGGATGACAGCCGAGGAGTTTTTCAGCGTAAGGGGCCGGCGATTTCCGCTACTATAACCACAATGAACTGCTGTTTGGTAACAATTGAGGCTTGTAATGGCTGCGAAGATCATTTTCGATGCGTCCACAAAACCATTTGTTTGGTCGCACGTGTGGGCTTCGGGTGGCGCTTTTGTGTTCGGTTGCATCATAGTGGCTCTTAAGAAATCGGGCTGGCGTGATGCTCTATCGGCGAAATGGGGATACTTCATGATCGTCGCTGCTCTCATAGCCAGTTGCTATGATTCTGGACATTGGTACATATCGCAGCGAAGGGCCGCGAAAATCTTAAATTCTGGAAGGTACGACGTCGTAGAAGGACCTGTAAGAGACTTTCACTCAATGCCGGACGATGGAAGTTCTAGTGAGTCATTCTCGATTGCGGGACGCACGTTTTCGTATTCGGACGAGGAACCAATCCTGACAACGGTTTGCTTCAATCAGACGCGCCCCCATGGTGGGCCGATACATGACAGCATGTGGCTGCGGGTGAAATTCGTCGATATCTGCATTCTAGAGATTCAGGTAGCAGACGCTAGTGTAGTGTCCAGCAAATAACTGGACAACTAAACCAGATTTCCTTATGCTGAGGTTGGTGCCGGTATCCATGCCAGCCTTGTCATTGAAGGACGCCGACGAGCAGCAACTTCGGCGGTGGATTTCGGCTTTTGGCACACCGCAGCAGGTGGCCTTACGCAGCCAGATCGTGCTGGCAGCTGCGGAAGGAAAATCCGATAACGCCATCGCCCAGCAGTTGGCGGTCAATCGAAAGACGGTGACGCTGTGGCGTGCCCGTTTTGAGCAGGAGGGGATGGATGGTTTGTGGGAGGTAGCGCCGGGACGCGGACGGAAACCGACCTACGGCCCGGACAAGATCCAGGCCATCGTGGATGCCACGCTGCGCACCAAGCCGAAAGGGATGACCCAGTGGAGTTGTCGGCTGCTGGCCGCCGAGCAGGGAGTCAGCAAGTCCACCATCAACAGTATCTGGCAGGGCCATCATCTCAAACCGCATCTGGTGAAGACGTTTAAGCTGTCGCGGGATGCCAGGTTTCTGGAGAAGCTGACGGACGTGGTGGGGCTGTACCTGAATCCTCCCCAGCAGGCGATGGTGTTGTGCGTCGATGAAAAGAGCCAAATTCAGGCGCTGGACCGCACCCAGCCAGGTCTGCCGTTGAAGAAGGGCCGCTGCGGAACGATGACGCATGACTATAAGCGCAACGGCACCACGACGTTGTTCGCGGCCCTGGAGATCCTACAAGGGCGTGTGGTGGGACAAAAAAAATTATAAATATACGCTCAAGGGGAATCGAGCTCGCACCCTGGAAGATGATCCACTTTGAACAATGGTGCCCCAGAATCACCTTCGATGTTGGGTCCAAGCCATTCGATTGGCAGCCTATGATAATCGCCACAGCCATCTTCGTCGTTAGATGCGAGCAATTGGGGCTCAATTGAAATGGAATTTCAAAGTCCCTGATTTCACTTGCGGAGAAGTTTGTAGACTTCGTTGGCGGCGCTGAATTCCTCTTCGAGTTCCTTGCTCGCGAGGTTCCGACGCAAATGATCGACGGCCTGCGCGAGGCGATCGAGCGCGCGCGACGCATTCTCTGTGTTGGTCAGCAGGATATCGCGCCAGATGTTGTAGGGGCTGCCAGCAAGCCGCAGCATGTCCTGCAGACCCGGGCCGGCCAGCGTGAGCGGCATGCCGGTCTCATCCATTTCGTCCTGCACCACGCGCGCGAGCGCAATCGAGACAAGCTGAGGAAGGTGCGAGACGATGCCGACGGCCCAATCGTGCGTTTCGGCATCGGTCCAGACGGGCTGCGCGCCAATCGCGCGCACGATTTCGGCAAAGGCTTTCACCCGCGCGTCGGAATCATCCTCGGATGCGACCAGCGCGTAAGTCGCGCCGCGAAAAAGCTCCGCATCGGCGTAATCGACTCCGGCCTTTTCCTTGCCCGCCATAGGGTGCCCGCCGAGAAATCGCGCGCCGCCGCGGAAATGGGTTGCCGCCGCGCGGCAGATCGCGGCTTTCGTGCTGCCCGCATCGGTGACGAGCGCGTGAGGCTCCGCGGCCACGGCGATCGCGCTGAGCGCGTCGATCGTCGCGCCAATCGGCAGTGAGATGTAGACAAGATCGGCGCCGCGAACGGCGCCAGCGAGATCAGCGGCCGATTCCTGAATCACGCGGCGCGCCAGCGCGCGCTCAAGCGAGCCCGCGTGGCTGTAGCCCACCACAAAGGTGTCGGGAAAATGCTTGCGCAGGGCCAGGGCAAACGATCCGCCGATCAGGCCCGTGCCGATGATGGCAACGCGGCGAAAGGGAACTGTGGCAGCCATCGTTTACGCCGCGCCGTCGTGCGTCATCTGACTTGCAACAGCTCTACTTCTTGCCACGGCCCGCCGCTGTCGATTCCGGCTTGATCCACGACATCTGGGCGCGCAGCTCTTTTCCGACCGCTTCGATCGGGTGATTCTTGTCGCGTTCGAGCAGCTTCGCGTATTGCGGACGCCCCGCCTGATTTTCGAGCACCCATTCTTTCGCGAAGGCGCCCGTCTGAATCTCGTCGAGGATTTTCTTCATCTCGGCGCGAACATGCTCGTCGATCACGCGATTGCCGCGAGTAAGGTCGCCGTACTTCGCCGTCTCGCTGACGAATTTGTGCATCTCCGCGATGCCGCCTTCGTAGATCAGATCGACGATCAGTTTGAGCTCGTGCAGACACTCGAAGTATGCGGATTCGGGCTGATATCCAGCGTTCACCAAAGTTTCCCATCCCGCCTGAATCAGTGCGCGCGCGCCCCCGCAAAGCACGGCCTGTTCGCCGAAGAGGTCGGTTTCCGTCTCTTCGCTGAAAGTCGTCTGAATCACGCCGGGCCTCGTGCCGCCGATGGCATGCGCGTAAGCGAGCGTGCGGTCGAAAGCATGCCCCGAGGAATCCTGATGCACGGCGAGCAAGCAGGGAACTCCGCGCCCCGCTTCAAATTGCCGCCGGACGAGATTGCCGGGGCCCTTCGGCGCGACCATGGTGATGTCGATATCCTTCGGCGGCGCGATCTGGCCGTAGTGAATGTTGAAGCCGTGCGAGAAAAGCAGCATCGAGCCGGGCTTCAGATTCGCGGCGATTTCGTGGATATAGATCGCGGGCTGCGCCATATCCGGCGCGAGCATCACGATCACGTCCGCGCCCTCCGAGGCCTCGGACGGGCCGACCAGCTTCCAGCCGTCCTGCTCGGCTTGCGCCCACGAGGGTCCGCCGCGGCGCAGGCCCACCACAACATCGAGTTTGCTGTCGCGCAGGTTCAGCGCGTGCGCGCGGCCCTGGCTACCGTATCCGATCACGGCGATGCGCTTGCCTTCGAGCGCCCGCGGGTTTGCGTCCTTCTCCCAGAACATCTTTGCCATGTGTTTTTCTCCTTAGGAAATTACTGAAATCTATCAGGCGTTCGTCACGGCTCCTTCGGACGCCGATGAAACGAGTTTCGCGTATTTCGCCATCACGCCGCTCGGGTAGCGCGGCGCGGGCGCCTTCCATTGCGCGCGCCGCTCGTAGAGACTGGCCTCGATATCGAGCCGCCGTGCGCGCACGTCGAGCGTGATCTTGTCGCCGTCGCGAATGAACGCGATCGGGCCGCCGTTCGCTGCTTCGGGCGCGATGTGTCCGACCATCAGGCCGTGCGTGGCGCCGCTAAAGCGGCCGTCGGTGATGAGCGCGATCGAATCGCCGAGCCCCTGGCCGACGAGCGCAGCCGTCACGGCAAGCATCTCGCGCATCCCGGGTCCGCCCTTCGGTCCTTCGTAGCGGATCACCACCACATCGCCCGCTTTGATTTCGCGCCGCTGCACCGCCTCGAAGCAGGATTCCTCGGAATCGAACACACGCGCGGGCCCGCTGTGCAGGAGCCGTTCGTGCCCGACCAGCTTGACGACGCAGCCCTCCGGTGCGAGCGAGCCGCGCAGGATCGCGATGCCGCCTTCCTTCTTCAGCGGGTTCGCGATCGGCCGAATCACTTCCTGGCCCGGGGTTTCGTGAGCGTTGCGAACTTCCTCAAAAATATTCTTACCGGAAACCGTGAGGCCATCTTCCAGCAATCCCGCTTCCTGAAGCCGTTTGCCGAGCAGGCCCATGCCGCCCGCCGCGGCCATGTCGGGAGCCGTGAAGCGCCCGCCGGGTTTCAGATCGGCCAGCACAGGAGTTTTCTTCGAGAGCCGGTCGAATTCATCGATGGTGAGCGGCACACCGGCGTCGCGCGCAATCGCCAGCAGATGGAGGACGCCGTTCGTCGAGCCGCCCGTGGCCAACACAGAAGTAATGGCATTACGCAGCGCCGCGGGGGTAATGATCTGTTTCGGGCGAATGTCTTTGGCGAGGAGCTGCATGACAAGCTTGCCGCAGTCGATGCCGACCTGTGCCTTGCGCGGATCGACGGCCGGAACTTCGTTCGCGCCCATCGGCGACATGCCGAGAAACGTGATCGCCGTGGCCATCGTGTTCGCCGTGAACTGTCCGCCGCACGCTCCCGCGCCGGGGCACGCGCGGCTTTCGAGTTCGCACACTTCCTGCTCGCTCATTTTTCCCGCGGCATAAGCGCCGGGCGCTTCGAAAACGTCCTGAATCGTGACGTCGTGCCCGTGAAAATGTCCCGCCAGGATCGAGCCGCCATAGAGCGAGAGTGAGGGCAGATTGAGCCGGGCGAGAGCCATCACCGTGCCGGGAATTGTCTTGTCGCATCCGCAGATCGCGACGACAGCGTCGAACGCGTGCGAGCGCACAAACAACTCAATCGAATCGGCAATCACTTCGCGAGACACAAGCGAGCCTTTCATGCCCTCGGTGCCCATCGTGATCCCGTCGGAGATGACGATCGTGTTGCATTCGATCGGAGTGCCGCCCGCCGCGCGAATCCCCTCCTTGATTTTTTCAGCCAAGCCGCGAAGGTGCATGTTGCACGGCGTAACGTCCGACCACGTATTCGCCACCGCCACCAGCGGCTTTGCCAGGTCCGCGTCGGTGAGTCCCGTCGCCTTCAACATCGCCCGCGCGGGCGCCCGGGCGATTCCTTTCTTGATTGCATCGCTCTGCATTTCGCTCGAACCCTCTTTCCTATGCGGCCAACTCGATGCGGGCCAATAAACGCCCGGCCAATAAAAAAGCCCCGCTGCCTGCCATCAGGTGCGGGGCACATACGCCTAAGCTTGGCTTAGGAGGGTGGCCCCCACCCGATCGTGACATATACGCCGGAGAGTACCGGTGGTCTTGTAGGGCGTGTCATAGAGTAGCGTCTCATCCCGGAATCGACAATCGCTTTCCTGCGCTCGTCGGTGCCGCCTTCCATTTGCAGACGCGAGCCTCAAAATGCGATTACCGCCGATTCGCCCCGATAAGTCAAATTGGTATTTGTGACGACCGGGTATAAAGCAGGTTTATACTCACCGCGCGCCGGAGGACTCAGACGACTCTACCATCATCGAGGATCTGACGACGTAGGAAATCGCCTTGACGCGCTCCGGGCCCTTTTGTATATTCGAGCTTTGATTGGGAGGCAGTGCCTCAGTCGGAAGGAATTCGAGAGCGCGTGATGCGATATTTCGGCTATTTCGCCTTTACTTACCGCTTCTCCTTTAAGGGGGAGCGGGCCGGCGAGACGCGCGCGGGCAATCAAGGCAACTAGACAGCCGCACAAAGTTTCGAGAAACCGGGCCGCGACCTCCGAGTGGGGACGCGGCCTTTTTTGTTGTACGGCAACTTGCGGGGCAGCGCGGGCGATAGGGAAACGGGAGGCACAATGAAAATCGACGACTGGCGACGCAAAATCGACGCAATCGATACGGCCATGCTGCACCTCCTGAATCTCCGCGCGGAGCTCTCGATCGAGGTTGGCCGCATGAAGTGCGAGGCGGGCGTTCCGCTTCGCTCCAAAGAGCGCGAGCAGGAGATTCTGACACGCATGAAGCAGTTGAATCCGGGCCCGCTCGACGCCGAAACCATCGGCAAGGTCTACCAAATGATTCTGGATGAATCGATTCGCACGCAAACGCGCTTCGGCTATAGCGTGCTCGCACCCACCAAAGCGAAGCCCGACGAGAGGCGCCCAGCAGGCCGCAAGCGCGCGCGCCGCTGAGAGATTTGGTGCACGGAATGGTCTACGGAATAAAAGATGCACGTTGAGAAAAATGCGCGAGTGGCATTCCAGGGTGAGCGAGGCGCCTTCAGCGAAGAGGCGGCCGTCAAGCTCCTCGGCGAGGAGATTGCGCTCGTCCCGCGCCCCACCTTCGAAGCCGCGTTCAACGCGATCGCCAATGGCGCAGCCGATTACATTCTCGCGCCGATCGAAAACAGCCTTGCCGGCTCGGTTCACCGCTCCTTCGACCTGCTCGTCGATAGCCCGCTCAACATCCTCGCCGAGGTGATCATTCCGATCGCGCACAACCTGATCGCGGTGTCGGGCGCCAAATTCGAGGAAATCACGGCGGTCGAGTCGCATCCGGTGGCGCTCGCGCAGTGCGAGCAGTTTTTCAGCGCGCACCCGCACCTTAAACGCATCGCCACCGAAGACACCGCCGGAAGCGTTCGCGACGTGGTCGCCTCGGGCGACCTCTCGCGAGGCGCCATTGCGGGCCGCCGCGCCGCGGAAATTTACGGCGGCGCGATTCTGCGCGAGCACCTCGAGGACAATTACGAGAACTACACACGCTTCCTCCTCCTCTCCGAATCCGCCGCTTCCGCCGAGGATGCCGACAAGCTCTCGCTCGTTTTCCAGCTCGATCATCGCCCGCGGGCTCTCTACAACGCGCTCGAGCCCTTCGCGCGG
Source organism: uncultured Acidobacteriota bacterium (assembly GCA_963841605.1). Lineage (GTDB taxonomy): Bacteria > Acidobacteriota > Terriglobia > Acidiferrales > UBA7541 > Palsa-295. The sequence goes on along the minus strand of CAWJDM010000013.1, from coordinate 87,631 downwards.
CGCAATCTCAATTTGATGAAGATCGAAAGCCGTCCCGTTCACGGGCGGCCGTGGCAGTACCGCTTTTATCTGGATCTGCAGGCGTCGCGACGCGATCCCGAAGTGGCCGCCGCCCTGCGCGAACTCGAATCACTGGTCGTCGAGCTGCGGATTCTCGGGTCGTACGTTTCCGCGCCGCTCTCAGACAGCACGAAATCTTAGCGATCGATTTTCCAAAGGGTGAGGAACCGAAAATGATTTTCAACATGCTGGGCGAAGCAACCGAAAAAGACATCAACCACATCGTCGACCGCATCAAGGAGTGCGGCTATGAAGCGCACCTGATCCGCGGCAAGGAGCGCACCGTGATCGGAGTCGTCGGCAACAGCCGGACAAGTCGTGAAGAGCTTCTCGCGCTTGCTTCGGCGCCCGGCGTGGAGGAGATCGTTCGCATCTCGCATCCGTACAAACTTGCCGCGCGCAGCGTGCGCCCCGAAGGCTCGGTAATCGATCTGGGCAAGGGCGTCACGATCGGCGGGCCGGAAGTCGTGGTCGCCGCCGGCCCCTGCGCGGTGGAATCTCTCGAGCAGATCAATGATATCGCCGCGAAAGTTGCGAAGGCGGGCGCGAAGCTGCTTCGCGGCGGAGCGTTCAAGCCGCGCTCTTCGCCCTATAGCTTTCAGGGCCTCGGCGTGCAAGGCTTGAAGCTGCTGCGCGACGCTGCCGACAAGAATGGCCTTCTCGTCGTCAGCGAAGTGATGGACCCGTCCCAGATCGAAATCATGCTGCCCTACGTCGACGTGCTGCAGGTCGGCGCGCGCAACATGCAGAATTATCACCTGCTGCGCGGGCTCGGCGAAGTCGCTAAACCCGTGCTGCTGAAGCGCGGAATGTCCGGCACAATCGAGGAATTGCTGCTCAGCGCCGAGTACATCATGGCCGGCGGCAATTACAAAGTGATCCTCTGCGAGCGCGGCATCCGCACTTTCGAGACGGCTCTGCGCAATACGATGGATATCGCAGCGATCCCGGTTCTCAAGAGCCTCTCGCATCTGCCGGTCGTCGCCGATCCATCGCACGGGACGGGCAAGCGCGACAAAGTGGCGCCCATGGCGCGCGCCGCCGTGGCTGCGGGCGCGGATGGCTTGCTCATTGAAGTTCATCCCGATCCTGAGCGCGCCCTATCCGATGGGGTGCAGTCGCTCTATCCGGACCAGTTCGCGCAGCTCATGAAGGAAATTCGCGCCATTGCACCGGCAGTCGATCGCAAGATCGCCTGATCGCGCCGCCAGTTCGCTTAGCGCAAGCGAGGCGCCGCGCTTGACAATCGAGTAAGCGCCCATTACGGTATCCGTTTGGGTGTTGGGCCTCAGAAAAACCAGCGCATCGTGCAGGTCTTGGGAATTCGGGGCATCGCAAGTCTAAGATTCAAGCAATTATTCGCTTTACCGGGAGGATACAGGAATGCCGCATAAGCTGACGAACATGCTCTCGCGTGTGCCGAGCGATCTCGAAATTGCACAAGCCGCCACCCCGATCACGATCGATAAGATTGCCGCTGAAGCGGGCATCCTCCCGGACGAGCTCGAGCTCTACGGCAAGAGCAAGGCGAAAGTGCACCTCGAAATTCGCGACCGCCTGAAGAACAGTTCCAACGGAAAGTACATCGTAGTCACGGCGATCACCCCCACGCCCCTCGGAGAAGGGAAGACCACGACGACCGTCGGCCTGAGCCAGGCGCTCGGCGCGCATCTCGGCAAAAAGGTTTTTACCTGCATTCGCCAACCCAGCCAAGGGCCGACGTTCGGCATCAAAGGCGGCGCAGCCGGCGGCGGATACAGCCAGATCATTCCCATGGAAGAATTCAACCTCCATCTCACCGGCGACATCCACGCTATCACCGCCGCAAATAACCTGCTCGCCGCGGCGATCGATACACGCTGGTTCCACGAAAGCTCGCAGAAGCCCGAAGGGCTGTTCGATCGACTCTGCCCGCCCGCGAAAGACGGCAGCCGCCGGTTTTCTCCTGTGATGCTGCGCCGACTCAAGAAGCTCGGAATCAACAAGACCAACCCGAACGATCTCACGCCCGAAGAGCGCCTCCGTTTTGCGCACCTCGATATCGACGTCAATAGCATCACGTGGCGCCGCGTGACCGACACGAACGACCGCATGCTCCGCCAGATCACCATCGGCCAGGGCCCTGAGGAAAAGGGCATGACGCGCGTGACCGGCTACGACATCTCGGTCGCAAGCGAGATCATGGCGATTCTCGCCCTCACTACGAGCCTTGCCGACATGCGCGAGCGCCTCGGCGCGATGGTCATCGGCACTAGCAAGGCTGGCGAACCGATCACGGCGGACGATATCGGCGCCGGCGGCGCGCTCACCGTCCTGATGAAGGACGCGATTCAGCCGAATCTGATGCAGACGCTCGAAGGCACGCCTGCTTTCGTTCACGCCGGGCCTTTCGCGAATATCGCGCACGGCAATTCGTCGATCGTGGCCGATCAGATTGCGCTCAAGCTGGTCGGGAAGGACGGCTACGTCCTCACCGAATCGGGCTTCGGCGCAGATATCGGCATGGAAAAATTCTTCAACATCAAGTGCCGTTACAGCGGCCTCGTGCCCAATTGCGTCGTGATGGTTGCCACGATCCGCGCGCTCAAGATGCATGGCGGCGGGCCAAAGGTGGTCGCGGGGCAGCCGTTGAGCCACATGTACACCGAAGAAAATCTCGAGCTGCTCGAAAAGGGCTGTACGAATCTCGTCAAGATGATTCAGAATGCGCGCCTTTTCGGAATCCCCGTTGTGGTGGCGATCAATCGCTTCCAATACGATACGCCGGCAGAGATCGAGCTGGTCCGCAAGAAGGCGATCGAGGCGGGCGCAAGCGACGCCGTGATGGCGAATCACTGGGCGCAGGGCGGGGCCGGCGCCGTCGAACTCGGCAAAGCCGTGATCGCGGCGTGCGAGAAGCCGAGCAACTTCCAGTTCCTCTACCCGCTCGATATCACCATCAAAGAAAAGATCGAGACGATCGTCAAGAAGATCTACGGCGGCTCCGCCGTGGAATATTCACCCGAGGCCGAAAAGAAGATCGAACTCTACACGCGCCTGGGTTTCGACAAAATCCCGATCTGCATGGCCAAGACGCATCTCAGCTTGAGTTCCGACCCGAATCTCAAGGGCGCGCCGACCGGCTTTACCATTCCCGTGCGCGACATTCGCGCGAGCGTCGGCGCGGGCTTCCTTTTTCCGCTCGTCGGGACGATGAGCACGATGCCAGGCCTCTCGACGCGGCCGGGATACTACGAAATCGATCTCGACCTCGCCACCGGGAAGGTCATCGGGCTTTCGTGAGGCGCCGATTCGAAAGGGCTGCGGTCGCAGGCGCTGCAGACGCGCCCATTTAGTCGCTGGTTGGTGCGGCATTCCACCATCGCCTCAGCGCCACGACCGCCCAAACGGCTTCCACGATGCCAAAGGGCCACGCCCCTTGCAGGAAGCCGTAGACCGATCCAAGCGCGCAAGCTCCGGCGAAGCCAAGAACGAACCACCGGCTGCGCTTTTCAAGCGCATAGCACAAAAGCATCGCCGTCACTGCAAATAACCCAAACAAGCTCAGTCGGCTCAATTCCGGCTCCGAGGCGCGCAAACGCCGCCCGCAATAGAAAGTATCAGGAACGGAATAAAGAAGGTGTAAGGCCCAGCGGACAAGTACGAACCGGCCTTGTTCGGTGCGTGTGCGTACGATAGAGTAGCGATTTATTCGCGATCGTCGACGCGAGAAAGCGGAGGACAATGGCGGGCACAGGAACTGAAGGGCGCAAGGTCCTCATCCGGCGCGCCGAAATTCAGAAGCGCGTTCGCGCCGTCGCGCGCCATATTACCCGCGATTTCAAGGGCGAGCGCGTTCATTTGGTCGGCGTCCTCAAGGGCGCGTGTATTTTCCTTTCCGACCTCGTTCGCGAGATCGATCTCGAAAGCTCGATCGACTTCATCGCCGTCTCGAGCTATGGCCGGGGCAAAGAATCCTCCGGCCAGGTGCGCATGCTGAAGGATCTCGATAGCAGCATCGCGGGCCTCAACGTCATCCTGGTCGAAGACATCCTCGATACCGGCCTCACGCTGAGCTATCTTTTGCGTGTTTTGCGGCAGCGGCGGCCTAAAACGCTCCGCGTCGCGGCTCTTCTCGACAAGCCCTCGCGGCGGCTGAAGCCGGTGGAAGCCAACTACGTCGGATTCAAGATCCCCAACGAATTCGTGGTCGGATACGGCCTCGACTACGCCGAACGCTACCGCAATTTGAAAGACGTCTACGTCCTGAATCTCCCCGGTGATGGGACGCACTGACCGGCTGCCCACTCTGCCGGCTTGAAGATCAACCTCCAAATTGGCGCAAGAATGTTGGCTCGCACGCCATCTATCTCCGCGGAGCGAATTTCGCGCCTGCTATAATAGTTTGACTCGGGCTCACGCTGCGGGACTGGGGATCTCGCACGCGATCCGCGGTCGGTCGTGCGCCATACAGGAGGAAAGAACCTGCGCGGGTCGCCATCATCCATGGATTTGACCGAACTCAATTCGACGCACGATATCCCTGCGGAGACGCTCGCCGTTCTCGCGGAGATCAGCCACGAGATCAACGCGTCGCTCAACCTTGACGAAGTCCTCGCGAACGCCGCCGCTCAGGTGAAGCGGCTGATCGATTACGAAATCTTCGCGGTTCTGCTCCCCGAGGAGGGATCCGACAACCTCTACATTCGATTCGCCATCGGCCATCGCCGCGAAGTCGTCGAGCACTGGCGCATCCCCATCGGCGACGGCATTATCGGTGCGGCCGCGCAGCTGGGCCAGGCGATTCGCGTCGGCGACGTGCGCAAAGATCCGCGCTATTTGGCCGCGGCGGATGAGGTTTGTTCGGAAATGGCCGTTCCGCTGATTGTGCGCGGGCGCGTGATTGGTGTGATGGACATCGAGAGCAGCCAGCTCGATTATTTCACTCCGGCGCAGCAGACCATTCTCACGCTGGTCGCCAGCCGAATCGGCACGGCCGTTGAGAACGCGCGCCTATTCCAAAGCGCCCGGAAGCAGGCCGAGACGTTGATGCTGCTCAACGAAATCGGCCGCGAAATGAGCGACACGCTCGAAGTTGAAGAGGTCCTCCGCCGCGCCGCGGAAATGACCAAGCGCCTGATCGATTATCAGATTTTCAGCATCCTGCTCCACGATCAGCAGGCCGGCGTCTTTCGCCACCACGTCACCGTGAAATTCGGCCAGCGTGTGCAGGAGAAATCCACGGTTCCGGAACACGAAGGCATCGTCGGCGCGGCGGCAAAACTTCGCCGCCCGATCGTTGTTCCAGACGTGTCGCTCGATCCGCGCTACCGCATGCTGAATCCCGAGACGCGCTCCGAGCTCGCCGTGCCCATGATTTACAAGACACGCGTGATCGGCGTGATGGATCTCGAAAGCCCGCAGCTCAACTATTTCACTCCGGACCACGTGCAGGTGCTTTCGATTCTGGCGTCGCATCTCGCGATTTCGATCGAAAACGCGCGTCTCTACGAGCAGGTGGCGCGCGACGAGAGCCGCATGGAGCGCGATCTCAACGCCGCCCGCCGCATTCAAGGCGCGCTGCTGCCGCATTTGCCCGGCGAGGAATTCGGCCTCGACATCGCCGCGCGCGTCGTCTCCTCGCGCGAGCTCAGCGGCGACCTCTACGACTTTCTCCGCTACGGCCCGCAAGACCTGGGCATCGCCCTTGGCGACGTCAGCGGGAAGGGAAGCGCCGCGGCGCTTTACGGCGCGGTCGCGATCGGAACGCTGCGCAGCCTCGGCTCGCTGAAGCCGCGGCCCGCCAACATGCTGCGCGCCGTCAATGGATTCCTCGGCGAGCGATTGATCGAAGGGCGCTTCATGACGCTCTGCTTCGCCTCATGGAATCGCCGCAATCGCCGCCTGCGCGTGGCCAATGCCGGGCAGGAGCAGCCGCTGCTATGGCACGCCGGCAAGTGCGAAAAGATTCCGATTGCCGGCTTTCCCCTGGGGATATTCGAAGAAGCGACGTACGACGAGCGCAGTTACCTTCTCGATCCGGGCGACGTGATCCTTCTATACTCCGACGGAATCGCCGATACCCAGAATTCGACGGGTGAATTCCTTGGCCACAAGCGCGTCGTGTCGATCCTCACCGAACACGCGGCGTTGACACCGGATGCGATCGCCGACCACCTGCTCGAAGAGGTCGACAAATTCTCGGGCGGCCAGCATCCCGCCGACGACCGCACGCTTCTGGTCCTCAAAGTCCGGTAGACTGCGCGGCGGATCTTTACCGCGAAATTGGCCGTGTATTTTCCGCTGTAACTTGGGAATGAAGCATGCTCTCGATCGGGGGCTTCATCGGCCCTACATGGCTCAGAAAAGCCGTTTCTGGCGGGTCTTGCCGCGTTAACGTTCTCCCCACCGCAATTTGCTGCGCAGAATCTGAAAATAGGTCTTGCTCGGCGGCCGGACGAGCGCCACGCGCTTCGCCGACTTCGTAATCCGCACGCGGTCCGTCGGCTCGATCTCCACACTGATCTGCCCATCCAGCGTGACGTACACCGGCTCCGCCGCCGCCGTGAAATCGAGATCGATCCGCGAATTGGCGGGAATTACCAGCGGCCGGTTCGTCAGCATGTGCGGGCAGATCGGCGTGATGATGAACGCATCGAGGCTCGGATCGACAATCGGCCCGCCCGCCGCCAGCGAATAGGCGGTCGATCCGGTCGGCGTCGCCACGATAATTCCATCCGCGCGGTACCGCGCGACGTGCTGCCCGTCCACGTGCACGTCGAAATCGAGCATGCGCGCTTTTTCGCCTTTGTTTGCCACCGCGTCGTTGAGCGCGCACTGCACCTCGGAGGGATTCCCCTTGCGGCGAATCTCCGCGTCGAGCATCATGCGGTCGCTCGTGTGATGCTCCCCCGTGAGCACTTGCTCCAGCGCCGGATAAAGGTCATCGAGCGTCACGCTCGTGAGAAAGCCGAGCCCGCCCAGATTTACGGCCAGGATCGGCACATTGTGCCCGCCGAGCGCGCGCGCCGCCGAGAGCAGCGTGCCGTCTCCGCCGAAAACGATCAGCAGATCGATCCTGGCGCCCAGCACATCTCGCGCCAGCACGGGTTCGCCCAGATCGAGACAACACCCGTGCGTTTCCTCGTCGATGAAGACGCTGATTTTCCGTTCGTGCAGCCACGTGATGAGCGGCGGCACGACGGACGCCACCAGGTCGCGCACTGGTTTGCAGATAATGCCGGCTGAACGGATCATCGTTTCGACGCCATCTTATTCTACCCGCGCCGCCGCGCGTGGAGAAAATACTCCTGATTTCCTTCCGCACCAGTCAGACGGCTCGGCTGCAGGCCCACAATTTCGAGGCCGACCTCGGCCGCCGCCATCCGCACGCGCTCGATTGCTTTTTCGCGAAGGCTCGTGTCGCGGACGATCCCGCCCTTGCCGACTTCCCGCTTTTCCAGCTCGAATTGCGGCTTGATCAAAATCAGAAAATCGGCGCCGGCCGGGGCGATCGCAACGACTGCCGGCAAAATCTTCGTCACGGAAATGAATGACACGTCCATCACGATCAGGCTGGGCGATTCGCCGATGTCTTCAGCGCGCAAATACCGTGCGTTGCGCTCCACCTTCACGACGCGCGAATCCTGCCGCAGCTTCCAATCGAGCTGGTCGATGCTCACATCGACCGCGTATACCTTGCGCGCGCCGCGCTGCAGCAGGCAATCGGTGAATCCGCCCGTCGAGCTGCCGACATCGAGGCAAATCCGGCCGTGCGGATCGACGCCGAAATCCTCGAGCGCTCCTTCGAGCTTCAGCCCGCCGCGGCTCGCGTAGCGCAGCGTCTCGCCGACGATCTCAATCCGCGAATCCGCTGCGACTTGACTCCCGGCCTTCTCCATCTTCGCGCCGTTCACGCGCACTTGCCCGGCGAGCAAAATCGCCTGCGCCCGCTCGCGGGAAGGCGCCAGCCCGCGTTCGACGAGCAGCACGTCCAGGCGGGCTTTTCCCGGCTTCGGCATCTTACGGGGCGATTCGTTGCTTGGTCGGCTCGGCATTGGAATGTGCAAGAAAGGTCCGACTCGATTGCGCTAGGCACTACGACCGCCGCGCGACTAAAAATTCCGCGAGTTGCCGCAAACGCGAGGCTTTCGCGCCGTAACGGTCCAGCTCGGCGAGCGCTTTCGCTTGGAGTTCCGCCGCAAGGGCGCGCGACTTTTCGATTCCGTAGAGCGCCGGATAAGTCGCCTTCTGCTGCGCCTGATCCTTTCCTGCAGTTTTCCCGAGCGCGGCAGACGATTCCTCCACGTCGAGCAGGTCGTCGACCACCTGAAACGCCCAGCCGATGTTGTCGCCGAAACGCCGCAGCCTTTCGACGTCGGCATCGGCCGCGCCGCCCGCGATCGCACCGGCGACAATCGACGCGCGAATCAGCGCCGCCGTCTTTGACCGGTGAATGTATTCCAGCGCGTCCGCGCTCACCGGCTTCCCCTCGGCCTCCACGTCCGCCACTTGTCCGCCCACCATGCCGTTCACCGTACCCGCGGCGGCGGCAATTTCCGCGATCACGCGTACGCGCCACTCCGCTTCAAGCGGTGCCTTCGAGAGCGTCTCGAATGCGAGGGTAAGGAGTGCGTCGCCCGCCAGGATGGCGATGGCCTCGCCGAAAACTTTGTGGTTGGTCGGCTTGCCGCGGCGCAGATCGTCGTTGTCGAGCGCGGGAAGGTCGTCGTGAATCAGCGAATACGTGTGGATGAATTCGAGCGCGCACCCCGCATGTATCGCCGCATCTACATGTTCGGTGAACATCCGCGCCGATTCGAGGCACAGCACGGGACGAATCCGCTTGCCGCCCGCGAACACGCTATAGCGCATCGCGCGGTGAATCGAGGGCGGCGGAGTGCTTTCCGCAGGGAGAATGTGCTCGAGCGCCGCTTCGATCGCGGCATGATCCGCTTCGAAAAAGTCGGGAAGTTTCATGCGTCGAGGTGGGTCAAAAGTGTGGCGCAGACCAAATTGCGAAATGGCGCGCGAATGCTACGAAGATTCATCTTTTGGCTCGAACGGCTCCGCCGTAATCTTTCCGTCCGCCTTCTTCAGGAGAATTTCGACGCGCCCTTCCGCCTCTTCGAGCTGTTTCTGGCATTCGTGCGACAATTTCACGCCCTCTTCGAAAAGCTTCATGGCTTCGTCGAGCGACAGATCCGTGCTCTCCAGCCGCTTCACGACTTCCTCGAGCCGCGCGAGCGATTTCTCGAAATCGCCTTTCTTCTGCGGCTCAGCCGCCTTGTTCGTCGCTGAATTCATTTCGTTCCTTCGTCAAATGACCAAGCGTTCGGCCCTGTCTCTCTCTGCGCCCTCTGCGCCTCCCTGCCCTGAGTCCGTCGGGAAGGGTGCGGTGAGCCTTGGCTCTTGATAGGTGGCTGTGAGAAGACAGCATTCTAGCGCACGCCGCAGAATGTCAACAATGCCCTTGTGCGGCCGCCGCCCTTCGCCGCTCCGTTACTTGCACAACATCCCCCCCAGGGTGCAAAATCGCGGCATGCCACTCGAATTTACCACCTCTTACCTCAAAGACTCGATTGACCTACTGCGCTACTACAAAAAGCTTGGCGAGCGGGCCATCGCGCAGGTCCCCGACGAGGCGCTGACGGCGGCACTCGACGCCGAGTCCAATTCGATCGCCATCATCGTGAAGCACCTCACCGGCAACATGCAGTCGCGCTGGACCGATTTCCTTACGTCGGATGGCGAGAAGCCTGGCCGCAATCGCGATGCGGAATTCGAAGCTCCTCCGCAGACCCGCGCCGAGATTCTGACGCTCTGGGAAGCCTCGTGGAAAATCGTATTCGACGCGCTCGCGCGGCTCACGGACGCCGATCTCAGCCGCACGATCCTCATCCGCGGCGAGCGCCATTCCGTGATGCAGGCGATCCATCGCCAGGTCGCCCACTACGCGTATCACATCGGCCAGATCGTCTTCATCGCCAAACATTGCGCGTCCGGCCGCTGGATATCGCTCACCATCCCTCGCGGCAAATCCGCCGAATACAACGCGCGCGTCAACGCCGGCGAGCTCTCCCAGCGCTAGCATTCCGCCTTTTGGCTCGAAGCAACACGCGGCGACGCCGTCCTCCCGTTGCCCTCTACGCCCTGATAGAATTGCCGCAAATGCTCGTTTTGGCGATCTCCGAGCCTGAGCCGCGGCCGCGGCGGGCAATTGTGCGCAGGGGAGGCTTCGCCGCAGCATGACGCCGCTTCACGTCTTCGGCATGTTGTTCCTGATCGGCGTCAACGCGTTTTTCGCCGCCGCCGAATTCTCGCTGGTCGCTGTCCGCCTTTCCCGCGTGCGCGAGCTTGTCGAAAAGGGCGACCCGCGCGCGAAAATCGTCGAGTTGCTGTTGGGCGATCTCGGACGCGTTGTTTCCGGCGTGCAGGTCGGGCTCACGATCGCGAGCCTTTCTCTCGGCTATCTCGGCGAGATCACGCTGGCCGCGATCGTCCATCCGCTGGTCCAGGATTTTACCCGGCCCTGGGCGCCGATCCTCGCTCATGCGATTGCGCTCGTCGTGGTGTTCGGCCTGCTCACATTCCTGCAGGTCGTCTTTGGTGAGCTTGTGCCCAAGGGGCTCAGCCTCGCCCGCGCCGAGCGCGTCGCGCTGCTGATCGCGCGGCCGTTTCATTGGTTCCTGCGAACATTCAGCTGGGCGATCGATCTCTTCGATACCACATCCGAAAAAATCGTTGGCATGCTGGGAATCGTTGCGCCGCACAGCCACACTCTGGTGCGCTCGGTCGAAGAACTGCAGGTGATGGTGCAGCAGGCGCGCGACCGGGGCGTGCTCGCCGAGCGCGATGCGCAATTCGTGCAAAACGCGATCGAGCTTGGCCAGGTGCAGGTTCGCGAAGTCATGGTGCCGCGTCCCGACGTTCATGCGCTGCCCGCCGAGGCCGGGCTCGACGAGGCCATGCGCATGTTCGCCACCACGCAGCGCTCGCGCTTGCCGGTTTACGAAGGCTCGCTCGATCACATCCTCGGCTTCGTCCACATCAAGGACATCATCTGGCTGCTGCTCGATCGCGCGCGCCGCGCCGAAGAAGGTCAGCCTGCGCCTCCTCCGTTCGATCTGAAGAAGCTTCTGCGCGAGGTGCTGATCGTCCCGGAGACGAAGCCCGCGAGCAGCCTGCTTCTTGAATTTCGCACGCGCCGCATCGGCCTCGCCATGGTCGTCGACGAATTCGGCAGCATCCTCGGCCTCGTCACGCTGGAGGACATCCTCGAGCAGATGGTCGGCGCGATCCACGACGAATTCGATGTGGTCGAGCAGCCGCTGTCGCTGCCCGATGGCGGAATGATTTTCGACGCCGCGATCACGGTGCGCGACCTCGATGCGCAGTACAACATCACGATTCCCGACGATCCGTCGTACGAGACGGTCGGCGGATTCGTTCTTAGCCGCCTCGGATTCATCCCGCGCGGCGGAGAAAGCTTTGAGTCGGACGGCTATCTTTTCACGGTGACCGAGATGGATCGTCGTCGCGTCTCGCGTGTGAAGATCAAGCCCATCCGCGCCGCAGGGCCATCGCTCGTTCCATCGCCTCCACCATCCGCCGCCGCTCCGCCCGCGCCCGCGCCGAAGCCGAAGCAAGCCGCATCCATCCGGGAGCGTCGCGCGAAATGATCCGCTACCTTTCGGTGCGAGTGCTGCTCGCGCTGCCCGCGCTCTGGCTGATCGTCACGATGGTTTTTCTTCTCGCGCACATCATTCCCGGCGATCCGGTGCAGCAGATGCTCGGCGAAGGCGCGCGCGCGGAAGATCTCCAGCAGCTTCGCCATTCGCTCGGCCTCGACAAGCCGATTTCGGTGCAATACGGCCACTATCTGGTTGGCGTTCTCCACGGCAATCTCGGCGAATCGTTTCGCTTTCAGGAACCGGTCACGCGCGTCGTCCTCGAGCACTACCCAGCGACCCTCGAGCTGGCTCTCGTAGCGCTGCTGGTCTGCATGGCGATCAGCATTCCCGCCGGGATCTATGCCGCCGAACGCCGCGGCACGGCTGCCGACCACGCGGTCGGCGTCTTCACGCTACTGGGCCTGTCGGTGCCGAATTTTGCGCTCGGTCCCGTGCTCATCCTGATTTTTTCCGTGATTTTCGGCTGGCTGCCCGTTTCCGGGCGTGGCGGCGCTGCTCATCTGATTCTTCCGGCGATCACCCTCGGCGCAGCGCTCGCGGCGATCTTGGTGCGCATGGTGCGCAGTTCGGTGATCGAAGAGCTTTCGAGCGACTACGTCCGCACCGCGCGCGCCAAGGGCCTCTCCGAATCGCAGGTGCTCTTCCGCCACGCCTTCCGCAACGCCCTGATTCCGATTCTCACGATCCTCGGCTTGCAGTTCGGGACTCTCCTCGCCGGCGCCATCGTCACCGAAACGATTTTTTCGTGGCCGGGCATCGGCCGCCTTGCCGTCCAGGCGATTTCGGCGCGCGACTATCCGCTGTTGCAGGGCTGCATTCTGCTGATCGCGGTTTCCTACGTGGTTGTGAATCTCTTGACTGATATGGTCTACGCCTTGGTCGATCCGCGGGTGCGCCTGCAATGAAAGGCCTGCGCGAGTTTCTTCTGCGGAGCGGCCCAGGACGCTGGGGGCTTGGCCTAGCGCTGCTGCTCGTGTTCATCGCGCTCGCCGCGCCGTGGATCGCGCCGTACGACCCGACCGCGCAGAATCTGCCGGCGCGCCTTCTCGGTCCCAGCGCCGCGCACTGGATGGGCACTGACGATCTCGGCCGCGACATTCTCTCGCGCATCTTTTTCGGCGCGCGCGTTTCGATGCTGGTCGCGGTGAGCGTGGTGGCCGGCGCGGGAGCGCTCGGCCTTTCGATCGGCGCGCTTGCGGGCTTTATCGGCGGATGGTTCGATCACATCGTGAACGTCGTCCTGATCAACGCGTTTCTTTCGTTCCCCGGAATCCTGCTGGCGATTGCCTTCGCCGCGTTTCTCGGCCCGGGCATCGGCAAAGTGATCCTTGCGCTGGTCATCACCGGCTGGGCGGGCTACGCGAGGCTCGCGCGCGCGCAGATTTTGCAAGCGAAAGAAATGGAGTACGCGCTCGCCGCGCGTTCGCTCGGCGCTTCGCCCGCGCGCATTTTGCTGCGGCATCTTCTGCCGAATATTCTGCAGCCGCTTCTGGTGCAAGCGACCATCGCCATGGCCGGCGCCATCCTCGCCGAATCGACGCTCAGCTTCCTCGGCCTCGGGGTTCTCGCGCCCATGCCCAGCTGGGGCGCCATGCTCAACGACGCGCGCAGCCATCTCTTCGACGCGCCGCACATGGTGATCTTCCCCGCGCTCGCCGTGATGGCTGCCGTGTTGGCGTTCAATCTCCTCGGCGACGCCCTCCGCGACTGGATGGACCCGCGCATGCGCTCGTATCTGATCGTGACTTCACTGGCGAGATAGTCTCGGACCCCAAAGTTGCCATGCTAAATTGCTGCACATGGGCAAACTGGATAAGCTGACCGATCAGAGGGTCGATGCGTTTGTCGCTGCGGTCAATTCTTCTTCCCGCGAGATTCTCTTTCTCGAAGAGATTCCGGAGCAATGCCGTCGTTCCGAATCTGACCTGAGTGAAATGTTTGATTGGCAAATCGTGCGGGCGAGCGATGCGAGCTGGCTGCCCAAGCTCGAAAGTGAGCTGCCAATCCCTCTGCCCCCGACTTGCGCTCTTTGGTCGCGCGTTACTTGTTCCCTTCATTCGAGGCGGGTCCGCTGACGCTTTATTCAGTTGGTTGTGAACGGAATTTGTACAGCACCGAATTCCGCGTTGCCATGACCGGGGATGCAATCATGTGGCCGTTCTTGCTAGAGAGGGGATTTCTCCCATTTGCGAATCCGGCCGGTGGCAGCTACGACCCAGTATGCTTTGACTTCAGGGACTCGTCGCGGAAGAGGGAACCGCCCGTCGTGCGAATCGATCACGAGGAGATACTTTGCTACGACGGCCTTAAAGTCCTCGAAACCGTGGCTTCTGGACTCGACGTGATACTGGATGAAGTGACGCGGCAACTGCGGAGTCGGGCCGCAAAGACACCGTCAGCCTAATTCGACGGTGACTTCGGCGCCGCGCGCGATGCCGAGCGCCCGGGCGGCGCTGGCTTTGTTCACTGAAATTTCGAGGTAGCCGCTCGATCCGATCACGCCTACCGCCTCGCCCGCCGCGCCCTGCGCGAATGTCGGGACGACCTTGCTCACCACAGCGTTGCCCGCGCGAATCGTGAATTTGCCATTCCCGCCCGCCAGCGCCGGGACATCCTGCGGCGTGATATTCGTCACCGCGTTGCCGAAATGATCGACGCGCAGCACGATGCCTTTCACGGTATTGCCCGCCGCCTTTGGCTTGGGAATCGCGAAGCGCACGAAATCCGTGATCTGCTCGCCGAATGCCGAGGTCTGCCACGATTTCGAGAGCCACGCCGCCACCGGCGCGAAAATGTCGCGCCCGTGAAACGTATTGCTCACCGGAGTGCGGAAATAGTGTGCGGAAATGATGTTCCAGACGTAGAGCGCTTCGGTCTGATCGTAGACCGCGGAAAGCACGCCGTTATCCGGCGCCACGATGTAGTGTTGATCGGCCGCCACCAGAATTGGCCGCCGCGCCGTCCCGACGCCCGGGTCCACCACGACCACGTGAATCGTCTTCGGCGGAAAATATTTGTAGGCCTGCGCGATGGTCAGCGCGCCATCCAGAACATCATGTGCGATCACGCCGTGCGTGATGTCGACGACGTTGACTTCGGGATTGATGGCGAGGATCACGCCCTTCATCACGCCGACCAGGTGGTCGTTCGTGCCGTAATCCGTCGTCAGTGTGATGATGGGCCGCGCCAAGGTTTGCTCCAGTCGCACGCCGCCTGTAGCGAAACATCCAGCGGCGCATCCTCGACGCTAGCGAACCGTCGCGCCCGTGTCAAAGCCAACCGCTCGCTCTGCCGCGATTGAGTAACGCGCGCGTGCATCACTCTTCATAGAGATTGATCTGGCCCACGCCGCCTTCGACCGTCAGGTTGATCGTCGCCGCTGATTTCCCGTAGGCCGCATTGATGTAAGCGTCGCCATCGCGCTGTAGCCCATTCGCGTTGATCGACCCCAGCCCCCCCGACGCATTCACCCGCACGCCCACATCCTTCGGCAGCCGGATCGTCGCCGACCCTACTCCGCCCTGAATCGTCGCATCGAGGTCGCTTGTCCGCGGTCCCGTGAGATCGAGATGCAGGTCGCCCGCCCCCATGTGAACTTCCAGCCTGCTCAGGTCGACCTGACTCATCTGCAAGTTGGTCTGCCCCGCGCCCATATTCAGCTTGAAGTCGATGGGAACGCCGCTGGCCAATCGCAAATCCCAATTGTCTTCGCGTTCGCCCCAGTGTGTATGGTTGCTGGTGTCCTGCCGGATGTTGAGATCGCCGTGGCCTCCTGAGACGCCGTAATCGATGGTCGGCTTGCCCTCGGTGTCGTCGTAATCAAACGACGCATCGAGCAGCTTGCTCGATCCGCCGCTCACCGTCACGGATCCCGCCGGGATGTCGAGATTGGCGCTCACGCTCTTCGCGCCCTGCAGCTCCACCGATTGCGCGTCGTGCAAATCGTGCCCGCTGCGCCAACCGCGATTGTCGTTCCAGTTGTGCGCCCACCAGCCATTGCCGTGGCCCCAGCCGTCCGACCGCTGCCCACCGCCATGCAAGCCCGCCGCAATCAAAATGATCAGCAAGACGATCATCGCGATCCCCGTTCCAGAGATCGCGTGGCTCCGCGTGCCGTCCGCGTTGCGATTCAAGTAGTGGTCAAAGATTTGGCCCAGGCCAATGAAGATCAGAAGCACCGGCCAGTACCGCCAGAAGACCCACCACGGATCGAAATCCGGCCGCAGCGTCCCCAGCAGAAACAAAACTCCGAGCGCGATCAAAAAGATCGGTCCGGCCATGGACCGCCTTCGCGGATGACGAAATTCCGGCCCAGGCCCGGCCCCGGTTCCCGTACCGCCCGTTTCCGTTCCCCCGGTTGTGCTCATAGTTTGCTCCCTGTCACTGATACGCGCGCCCGGCCCCAAAAGTTCCACCCGCATAGCTTCGCGGAAACGGTGTAAGTGCGGGTCCCATTCTGCCACGCTATCCCGATCGCGTATGCGCTTCCTCATTCCGAATCCGTCGGCAGGGGACGGGCGCACTGGATCGCCGCTTTCCCCGTGCTCTGTGGTCTTTCTCTGTGATCTCTGTGCTAAGCATCGCTGTGTTGTCTTCTCTGCGTCTCCCTGCCCTGAGTCCGATCGCGAAGGGTACGGTGCGCGCCCGGTTTTGGGTTACCCCGAATTTGCCTCGCCTTTTCTCTTACTCTTTGCTAAAGTGCCTCGCCAACAAAGGCCCAATCCTCTGAGGCGGAGGTTCGCATGGCAGCCGTCGATCTGCGCCCCTTGTCGCTAGGCGAAATTCTCGACCGCACGTTCTCTCTCTACCGCAACAATTTTCTGCTGTTCATCGGCATCACGGCGATTCCTCAGCTTTTGATTCTTGCGGTGCATTTGGCTCAGCTTCTGCTCTTCGGATACATCGGCACAACGAGGATCGACCCCACGCGGACCGCGCTCTCGGGCGGGATGGCGGCTGGCGCGCTTCTGAGCGGATTGCTTGCCACCGTCGTTTATATCGCCGCGTACTTGTACGCGCAGGGCGGCACGGTTTATGCCGTCTCCGAGCTATATCTCGGGCGCACCACGACAATCGGCGAATCTCTTCGCCGAATGCGCGGCCAAGCCATGAACCTTTTCGGCGTCACTTTGCTGAATGGTATTGCTATCCTGGTCGGACTCATTCTCCTGATCGTTCCCGGCATCTGGCTCGCCTGCCGCCTGATCGTTTGTGTGCCGGCCGCGCTGCTTGAGGACCTCGGCGCGCGCGATTCGCTCGAACGCAGCTATCGGCTGACGGAAGACAGCGCGGGCCGCGCCTTCGTGATCTATCTGATCTACTTCGTACTGGCGATCATCGTAGCCTCGCTATTTACGTATCCCTTCGACGTCATGGTCGCGCTGTCTGTGGTCAAGCATCCGGAATCGGTGCGCACATGGCTCGCTCTCGCGCAGGTAGGAAACACCATCGGTGAAACGCTGATCACGCCCATCCTGCTAATCGCCACTGCTGTCTTTTACTATGACCTGCGCGTCCGCAAAGAAGCCTTCGATCTCCAGCTCATGATGAACCCGGGCGGCGCGACTCCGGCGCATACTCCCGGCACCCTCCCGTCCATGCTCTCCTAATCTCGGGTTGTGCCCTCGAATTTAGATGGTTGGGTTGCCCCACTCTTCGCGCTTTTTGCGCAGGGTGGGTCTTGCCTTGCGCATGTAGCGCCGCGACGTCGCCCGACACGCAGCGTTCTACTCCGCCAATCGATTCCTAAGCACCGGAGGTGCGGGGTCTACGATCGGCAAGAATCCGAGCGCCGTAGGTGCGACACATTTCGTATGCGGAGCATCGCCGGATGAATCCCTCGCCAAAACGTACAGGGGTACTGGTTCTTGTACCAATCCTGTCCTTCGGTACACCCCTTTCGCGCACATCATTGTGCTAGCGTGAAGCGTGGTATAAGAACATGAACGCGAATCGACAACTCGAGCAAAGCGCCGCACCAAAATCCGCCAGCCATTCGCCCGCGCGGCCACACCACCCGACGCTTGCAATTCGCCCCAATCTTGCTAGCCTAATTGCGGCGACAGCACCGTACGGCCCAAACGCGGTGCCGGCAACCATCGAAAATCGCCGCAATTCTAATCGACATTTGGCGATTAGAAATCGGCGTAACTCGCTGAAAATAAAGGAACGGTGTACATTCTAATCGACACGGTACGGGCGGGCCCGCGAAGCGCGGATTCCGGCCGATTCCGCCGCAGAATTTGAGAAGTTAGAGGCATCGAAAATGGCTGTTTATCTCGATTACAACGCGACGACTCCCGTGGCCCCTGCGGTCCTCGAAGCCATGCTGCCGTTTCTCGGCGAAAATTTTGGCAATGCCGGCTCGGTCCATTCGGCGGGGCAGCGCGCCCGCGCTGCAGTCGACGCCGCGCGCGAATCGGTCGCCGCGCTGATCGGCGCGAAGCCCAGCGAGATCGTCTTCACCAGCGGCGGCACCGAGGCCGACAACCTCGCGATATTCGGGACGGTTGCCGCATCCGCGAAGCCGCGCAAGCACGTCATCACCACTTCCATCGAGCATCACGCGATCCTGCACAGCTGCGAGGAACTCGAGCGGCAGGGAATCGACGTCACCGTCGTACCCGTCGGCCGCGGACCCAATTCGCGAGGCGTGGTCGACCCAGAGGAGATTGGCCGCGCGCTGCGCCCGGAGACCGTTCTCATCACCGTGATGCACGCGAATAACGAGCTCGGCGCGATTCAGCCGATCGAGGAAATCTCGCGGATCGCCGCCGAAGCGGGCGTGCGCTTTCATTGCGACGCCGTGCAGTCGGCGGGCAAGGTCCCGCTCGACGTGAACCGGCTCGGCGTCGATCTGCTTTCGATTTCCGCGCACAAGTTTTACGGACCGAAGGGCGTGGGCGCGCTCTACGTCCGCACCGGAACGAATCTCGCGCCGCGATTTTTCGGCGGCCACGCCGAGCGCGACCGCCGCGCGGGCACAGAAAATGTTCCCGGCATCATCGGCATTGGCAAGGCTGCGGAGCTCGCGCGCATGCTGCTCGCCGAGGATGCCGCGCGCATCGCGCCTCTTCGCGATCGCCTCGAATCAGCGCTGCTCGAGCGGATTCCTTCCGCGCGCGTGAATGGCGACCGCGCGCATCGCGTCCCCAACACGACGAACATCTCGTTTCCCGGCGCAGCTGGCGAAGCGCTGCTGATCGCACTGGATCTCCAGGGCGTGGAATGTTCCACAGGCGCGGCCTGTTCCTCCGGTTCCACCGAGCCATCGCATGTGCTGACCGCCGCCGGCCTTTCGCGCGACGATGCGCGCGCCAGCCTGCGCTTCAGCCTCGGCCGCCCGACCACCGCCACCGAAATCGATCGCGCCATCGAAACGATTCCCGCCGTCGTCGAACGCATCCGCGCCCTTTCGCCGCGAGCCCCGCAAGCGGAGGCCGCCCCCGCGCGGTAATACGAAAATGACAAACGCAGCTCAACTCGACGCCCTCCGCGACGCTCCTGCGCCGACGACGTATGCCGTCGCCGTTGCCATGTCGGGGGGTGTCGACAGCTCGACCGTCGCGGCGATCCTGCGCGATCGCGGCGAGCCGATCATCGGCCTAACCATGCAGCTGTGGAACCAGCGCCGGCTGCCGCAGCTTCAGAGCGACGGCCCTGCGCCACATCGCTGCTGCTCGCTCGACGATGTATACGACGCGCGGCGCGTCGCCGAGCATCTCGCCATCCCGTATTACGTGATCAATTTCGAGCGCGAATTCGAGGCGACCGTCGTTCGCCCGTTTGTCGACGACTACCTTTCCGGGCGCACGCCGATTCCGTGCACGCACTGCAACAATCACGTCAAGTTCGATCAGCTTCTCGTGACCGCGCGGCAGATCGGCGCCGATCGCATCGCCACCGGCCACTACGCGCGCGTGCGCCAGAATAGCGAAACGGGACGCTACGAATTGCTCCGCGCGGTCGATCAAAACAAGGACCAGTCGTATTTCCTCTTCGGTCTCACGCAAGAACAGCTCGCGCGCGCGGAATTTCCCCTTGGCGAGCTGACCAAGCAGGAAGTCCGCGAAATCGCGCGCCGTCTCGCCGTGCCGGTTGCCGAAAAGCCCGAGAGCCAGGAAATCTGTTTCGTCCCGACGGGCAATTACGTCCGCTTCATCGAAAGCTATTTGCACGAGCAGGGAACTGCCGCGCGCGAAGGCGACCACAGCGCCACAGCGTTGGGAGAATTAGGCGAGCCTGGCGAAATCGTCTCCACTTCCGGCGAAGTGATTGGCCGCCACAACGGTCTCCATCACTATACCGTCGGCCAGCGCCGCGGCCTCGGCCTCGCCACGGGACATCCAGTCTACGTGGTCGCGCTCGACCGTGAGAATAATCGCCTCGTCGTCGGCGAAGATGGCGAACTTCGTCGCGCCACCTGCGAAGTGCGCAACATCAATTGGATTCCGTATGCAGTCCCCGAAAATCCCGTCCGCGCGGCAGTGCGCATCCGCAATCGCCACATTCCCGCCTTAGCGGAAATCATTCCCCTCGATGCAACCACCGCTCGCGTCTCGTTTTTCGAGCCGCAGCGCGCGATCACACCCGGTCAGGCCGCGGTTTTTTACGACGGCGAGCAAGTCCTCGGCGGCGGCTGGATTTCGAAGTAGCCAGGAAAAAATAAATGCAGATTGTTTCGGGTTTGCGAAGCGAAAGGATCGCTTCAGATGAAGAGTTCTTCGTCTTGCGTTACGGCGTCGGGCTGCGGCGGGCGGCGCCGGTCGCGGAAGAAGTCGAGCCCCGCCTTGACGCCTTTCAAAACTGCGGACACCTTGTTGATCGGGTCCCAAACTTTGTCGCGGATCGTCGAGCCGGCGTCCTCGATCACCTCGAGCGTGCCGGTAAGGATTTGGTCCGCGCGAATGATCTGAATGCGCAGCCGCTCGACGGCGTCCGTGAATACGCGGTCCACTTTTTGCGCCTGGCTGCGCGCCACGCGCGTCACTTCGGCCGCATCGCCCATGATGCTGCGGATGCGGTCTTCGGAATCTTCAAGGATGTGATTCGTGCGGACGAGGATCGGATCGATGCGAGTCTGCAGTTGCGTGGCGATCCGCGTGAAATTCTTGATCGCCGCCTGCAGCTGGAAAAACATCGCCACCAGAATCGCCATCTGAATCACGATGGCGATCGTGGCGACCGCAATGAACACTTCGAGCCAGCCGGACATGGAGCTCCCGGAACTGCGTCAGGATGCTTTCGCTTCGCGCTTGTACGTTTCCTTGCCCGCGTCCACGGCCGTGGAAATGGCGTCCTTCTGGCGCGACATGATCTCCTTGCTGCGTTCGATCAGGTCCTCAGCGCGTTCCCGCAGCTCGCGGGCTTTCTTCTGGGCGTAGTCGCGGCCTTCATCGGCCTTCGACGTCAAGTATTCGCGTGTCTCTTCGCCGGATTTCGGCGCAAAAAGAATTCCAACCAGCGCTCCGATTCCAAGCCCGACGAGAAAGAAGCTCACTCGCGAGCCAACGTTGTCAGCCATCATGCACCTCCATGGTTGGACACTAGCATAGCACTTCCACCCCGGCAAGGGTTGGGAAGCTGTAGTTACGTGATGGGGATCACGTTACGGGCGTTTTCTCGGCCGGCGCTCGCAGCGCGTCGTAGACGCGTTGCGCCCGATGGCGCGGAATCTCGGCGGCGAGTTCCTCGACGCCCAACTCGCGCAGCCGCGCCACGCTGCCAAACCGCCGCAGCAGCTTCTGGGCCGTCCGCTCGCCCACGCCGGGAATTTCGACGAGCGAAGTGCGCAGCCTTCGGCTCGATCGCCGCTGCCGGTGAAAGGTGACCGCGAACCGATGCGTCTCGTCGCGAATCTGCTGGATCAGGTGGAGGACGGGCGAGTGCCGGTCAAGCACGATCGGGTCGTTCTCGCGCCTGAGGATATACAGAATTTCTTCTTTCTTCGCGATGCTTGCGACGGGCTGATTGATGATTTCGAGCTTTTCCAGCGCCTCGGCCGCAGCATGAAGCTGACCGATCCCACCGTCGATCAGCAGCAGGCTCGGCATCGACTTATTTTCGTCGCGCACGCGGCGGTAGCGCCGCTCGACGGCCTCGCGCATGCTGGCGAAATCGTCGCGAAGGATGCCCGCGGCTTTGTCGGGGCTTTCCGGCATCGCGTCGCCGCGAATGATGAATTTGCGGTAATCGGATTTTTTCATGCGGCCGTCTTCCCATACGACCATCGACGCGACCGTATCCGATCCCTGAATGTGCGAGATGTCGAAGCATTCGATGCGCTTCGGCGGCTCTTCGAGGCCGAGCGCGGCCTGAAGAGCCTCGGCGATGGCCTTCGAGGTCGGCTTCAACACGCGGAAACGCTGCGTGAAGGAATGCTGCGCGTTCTTTTCGACGAGCTCGAGGAAAGCGTGCTTCTGCCCGCGCTGCGGGTTCAGGATTTCCACTTTGTGTTTCGCGGTTTCGGTAAGCACGTCTTCGAGCAACTCGCGCTCCTCGAAATCCATCGGCACGTGGATGTAACGCGGCAAGTAAGCTGCGTCGAGATACAGCTGCTTCAGCAGCGAAGGGAGGAATTCTTCCGGGCGCAGCTCTTCGATATCCTCCCAATAAAAATCGCGGCGGTCGACCACGCGCCCGCCGCGCAGGTGGAAAAGATTGACGGCCACTTGCGGCGGCTCGGCGTACCACGCGAGGACGTCGGTGTCGTCGCCTTCCGCCGCGGCGATCTTCTGGCGTTCCTCCATTTCGTCGAGAGTGCGCAGCAGATCGCGATAGCCGCCAGCTTCCTCGTAGCGCTGTTCCTCGGACGCCTTCTCCATGCGTTGTTTCAGGCTGCGCGAGAGATCGTGGCGGCGTCCCTCAAGGAACAGGCGGACATCGCGTGCGGCTTCGGCGTAGCGCTCGTCAGTCACCAGCGCCGCGCACGGGCCGAGGCAGCGGTGAATGTAATACTGCAAGCAAGGGCGCGGGTGCAGCCGCCCGAGATCGACCGTGCACGACGGCACCAGAAAATGTTTGTGGATCAAATGGACGAGCCGGTAAGCGAGACTCGCCGGAAAGTACGGCCCGAAATAGGTCGAGCCGTCTTTCGTCAAGCGCCTCGTGACGTAGACGCGCGGGAATTTCTCGAACGCCGTGTACTGGATGTACGGATAGGTTTTGTCGTCGCGCAGCAGGATGTTGAATTTCGGTTTGTACTGCTTGATGAGGTTGTTTTCGAGCGCCAGCGCCTCTCGCTCGTTGTCGACGACGATGTAATCCAGCTCGGCGATTTCGCGAACCAGCGACCCGGTCTTGGCGTTGTTCAGCGAGCTCGATTCCAGAAAATACGAGCGGACGCGGCTGCGCAACGAGAGCGCCTTGCCGACGTAGACGATCTTCCCGGACGCGTCTTGAAACAGGTACACGCCGGGCTGCGCGGGCAGATTCGCGACTTTTTCTCGGAGTTCCATTTTCAGCGCGTTACAATGAGCGGGGCGTACGCTCCCGGCGGGAACCATGCCCGCGGCGTACAACTTCTATGATAGCAAATCGCTCTAAACTCAATGGGAAAGCGATGCGGCGAGCGTTTCAATTATTGTTGCTGATGTTGTTCGCGGTGCCGGCGTGGTGCGCTCGGCAATCGGGGCAGAATCCGCCCGCTTCGCCGCCTTCCTCGTCGTCTTCCGCGAAGCCGAGTCCATCTCCGCCCGCGCCACAGAAGGAAATTGCCCCCTCCGATCCGCCGAACGCCGCGAAGGACATCGACGTGGCGAGCTACTACATGCGCAAGGGCGATATGAACGCAGCCATTCCGCGCTTGCAGGAAGCGGTTCAGCTGAAGCCGAAATACGCGAAGGCGCGCCTGATGCTTGCCGAAGCCTACGAAAGGGCGCATGACAAAGACTCCGCTGTGAAGACCTACCAGGATTATCTGAAAGCGTTCCCCAACGCCTCGGACGCAAAGAAGATCCAGAAGAAAATCGAGAAATTGTCGTCGGAGCGCTAGGCAACCGGAAAGCGTTTGAGGAATTTCATGGCGCGCTGGTAATCGGCAAAATGTTTTTCCTCGCGCCGGAATTCGGCGGAGTGCGATTCGCGGCGGCAGCGCGCGAAGCTGACCGGATGCTTCTGGTGGAGCATCTCGTGATACAGGACGTAAGCGACGACGTACTCCGGAACTCCCGGTCGGTCGAGTTGCCGGTTGATGACGATCTGGTTCAGCGCCGGATCGAAGCAGCCCAATTGCGAGCGCCACGCGCGGCCGCTCCAGCCGAGGCGCGGGCGCGGAAGCGCGCCCCGAAAGTAGGCGTGATTCAGCCGGTCGAAGAGAGGCGCGAGATCGTGATGCTCTCCGGACGGCTGGTGCGCGACGCGGCGCGCCCGGCGCTGGCGCTGCAGCAGGATGCGCTGCCGCGTGGAACGCGCGTAGGAGAACTGGCGGTAGATTTGGACTAGGTTTTCCGGAGTCCGCCGCCGATACAGCCGGCTGAGCAGGATGGCGGCGACCGCTTCCACGACCGCGAGCGGCGCGGTCCGCAGAACGTCCGAAATGCGCACGCGCGCAACATCTTCGCGCAGCCGGATTGTGTGCGTGAGGTCCGTGTAGGGATGATATTCGACGACGAATTGGGGCGGGCGGCCTTCGCAGCCGAGCCGCGTATAGATGCGATGAAAAATCTGCGCGCCGCCCGGTACGAGCCGTCCGCCGGTTTCGCGGCGGCCGCCCGATCGCCTCACTGCTTCCTCCGCACGGGCGCGGGCAGCGCGGTTTTTTCGGCCGCTTCGGCGTCCGAGAGAGCGTCCTTCGTGCCGTCGATGGCGTCTTCGAGCGTGTCACGATAGTCATCGAGATGAGGCGCGCCCTTGTCGTATTTCTGAAGGGTTTCGAGAAATTCCTTTTCCTTCGTGTCCATTAATTTCAGGGCGTTGCGGATGTCCATCTGCTTATCTTGGGCCACCTGGATTTGATCGGCGCCGTCGTCGATGCATCCGGCATATCCATTGAGCAGGCCGTTGAGAATATCGCTTTCGCGAGCTTCGGGCACGGTGCGCTTGAGCTCGTAATCGAATTTCTTCAACCGATCTTCGGCGAACGCGATGTACAGCTTGATGCGCTCGTCGGGGGTCAGCGCGTCGCGGATTTTGTCGGCCTCTTCGTCGCTGAGATAATCCTTCGGCGTATAGTCCTGCGGGCGCGGACGAGCGGACGCCAAGCGCGCTCCCGCGAGCGACGCCAGCACCAGGCTGACGGTGAGCGCAGTCGCATGCCGCTGTAGGAAGAGCATAACCTACTCTCTAAGGAGTGTCTTTCTCCGCGGGCGGGTTGCCCGCCGGGCTGCCGGGGAAAAGCTCCTGAACCAAATGATCGTTCATCTTTTGCAGATCGCCACGCACCGAGGTGAATTCAAGCTGCTGGTCGGCGGTAAGTCCTGCAAAAATCTCATCGAGCCGGCGGAGCGCTTCTTGCAGCGAAATCTGCAATTGTTTGAAGCCGGACGAATGCTTCGCGGCGTTGATTTTCCTTGCGTCCAGCGCTTTCAAGCACGATCGGGCATCGTCACGATACCGATCGAGAACCCGGACAGCGTCCGGATATTCCCCCCGGTTCACGTCCTCCCGTATTTCCCGAAACTGGTCCACGCCGAGCTGCTGCATCATCTTGGCTTTGTGGATCGGATCCTTCTCGTGTTCGAAGCGCGACTGAAGCTCCGCGGTCGGGTCCTGTTCCGCTCTGACAGTCGGCGTCAGGGCAGGCCCAAGGACGAGCGCCGCCGCTAGTACGAATCCCCACGTGTCACCCGGTCCACGCAAGGTGTCACCTCTTTTTCTTCTCGTGCACTTCGCGGGCCAGCTCCCTTGCACGCGCGGCGGCCGCAAAATACATGTCACTGTTCTGGTCCGTGTTCAATTGCAGAAAGCGCTGATACGCGTCGAGCGCCTGGGCTGGTTGCCCCAGTTTATCGTAACAGGAGGCGCGAATGTACCAGCTGGGAGCCGGCAAGTCCTTTTGCTTGGCGAGCAGATCGAGCGCTTGCAATGCGCCGGCATAATTTCCGGCCTGATATTCGGCTTCGACCAGATTCACAAGAACGTCAAGCGCCCCGGGTTTCAGATCGTAGGCAACGATCAGCGTCCGAGCCGCGTCAGGGTAGTCCTTCTTCGTGAGGTAGACTTCGCCGAGTTGCGCCGGAATGCTGGCGTCCTTCGGCGCGAGAGCCTCCGCTTTTTGCAGCACGGGTATCAAGTCGTCCCAGCGCTTCTCTTGGTAGTAGATGTGCGAGCGCAACTGAAGGGCGCGGAGGGTCTCGGGCTTGCCGTTTGCGGCGCGGTCCAGCTCGGTAAGCGCATCGTCGAATTTCGAGAGGTCGATGAGCAGCGAGGCACGGTCGAGGCGCCTTGCAGCGTCGTCGGGATGCGACAGAAGATATATCGCAAGCTCGGCCGCCGCCGGCTCATCCCTTTTTTGCAAAATCAGGCACTCCGCCAATTCGAGGTGAACGCGCGGCGTATCCGGGCCATCGGGGCGCAACGCAAGCGCCTCGCGCAGCTCGGGCTCCGCGTCCGCCGGTCGGCCCGCCGCGATCAGCGCATGCGCGAGCGACAAGCGCGTGTCGAAATCCTTTTCGTTGAGTTTTTCCGCCTCTTGATATTGCTCGATCGCCGGCGCGAGCTTGCCGCTGTTTTCGAGCGCCATGCCGAGCAGCCATTTTGTGCGCGCATCCTGCGGTGCGAGCTCGGCGGCGTGTTGCAGCGGATCGACCGCCGCTGCCGGATCCTTCGGGAGCAGCGTCAGCCCCAAATTTTGATATGCGGGGGCCATCTTCGGATCGTCCGGGGCAAGCTCGATGGCCTTTTCGTATTCGACTTTCGCGTCGTCGGGGCGCTGCATGGCCGTGTAGACGTATCCGAGATTGAAGTGGACCTCGTCGTCGTCGGGCTTCTTTGCGAGGTAATCCTGATAGTCCTGCGCGGCGGTTTCGTAGTCCTGGCGGTCGACGGCGCTTTGCGCGTCGCCGAGGAGGCGATTCAGCGCCTGGGCCCCGAGATCGGCGGCAGCGTGTTTACGGGTGGAACTGCTGGTTTGCGCGAGTGCTGTGTGTGCGAAGAATGCACACCAAAGAAAGCTGAGGGCCACGCTGAGCGCGCAGCGTCCCGGCGGCTTCGAAAAGGATGTCATGCGTCGCAGACCGCTCATTGCGCCTCGAGTTCGATTTGCGGTGGCCACGCCCGAAACTTCCCGGGGCTAAGGCCCTTTCATCCTAGCGCGCCGTTTCGCGGGCCTGAAGGCCCACGCTTCCACCCGCCGAGGCGTGGTTTTCGTGGCCGTTGGCGCGGGCGTTGAGCACACGCGCGAGATACTTTCCCGTGTGCGAGTGCGAATTCCGCGCCACCTGCTCGGGAGTCCCGGCTGCAATCACGTGCCCGCCCTCATCCCCGCCCTCGGGGCCGAGGTCGACCACCCAGTCCGCCGATTTGATCACGTCGAGATTGTGCTCGATGATCAGCAGGGAAGCGCCGCCATCGATCAGCTTTCGAAAGGCGGTCAGCAACTTCTGGATGTCGTCGAAGTGCAGGCCGGTCGTCGGCTCGTCGAAAATATACAGGATGCCTGCGTTCTCCTGCCGGGTAAGATGCGCCCCGAGTTTCAGGCGTTGCGCTTCGCCGCCCGAAAGCGTGGTGCCGGATTGGCCAAGGCGCAGGTAGCCGAGCCCAACCTCCTCGAGAACGCGCAGCCGCGAAGTGACCTTCGGGTGCGCGGCGAAGAATGTCAGCGCTTCGCGTACGGTCATCTGCAGCACGTCGTGAATGTTTTTCTCTTTGTAGCGGACATCGAGGACGCTGCTCTTGTAGCGCGTGCCGCGGCACTCTTCGCACACCAGTTCGACATCCGCGAGAAAGCGCATCTCGACCGTCACGGTGCCGTCGCCCTGGCATGCCTCGCAGCGGCCGCCCGGAATATTGAATGAAAAGTGTCCCGCCGTGAAGCCGCGCTTCTTCGCTTCCGGCGTCGCCGCGAAAATCTCGCGAATGGCATCGAATGCTTTCAAATATGTCGCGGGATTCGACCGTGGCGTGCGCCCGATCGGCGATTGGTCGACCATCTCGATGCCCGCAATCGCGGCGTCTCCCTCGATGCGGTCGCAAAACTCGCGCCAAGCGCCGCCGGCGCGCTTGGTGGTGAGCGCCTTGTACAGCACATCGTAGACCAGCGTGGATTTGCCCGAGCCGGAAACGCCGGTGACTGCAACGAGCATGCCGAGCGGAATCGTGACATCGACGCCGGCGAGATTGTGGCTGCGCGCGCCGAGAATCTTCAGGAATTTACCATGCGGTTTGCGCCGGCGCGCAGGTACGGCAATGCGCAGGTCGCCGCGCAGGTAGCGGCCGGTAAGCGACTGCGCGTTTGTCAGAAGCTCCTCGCGCGTGCCGGCGAAGATCAGGTTGCCGCCATGTTCGCCCGCTCCGGGACCGAGATCGAGGATGCGATCGGCGGCGAGGATCGTATCGGGATCGTGCTCGACGACGAGCAGCGTGTTGCCGAGATCGCGCAGACCCCTCAAGATGTCGATTAGGCGGCTCGTGTCGCGCGGGTGGAGGCCGATCGAAGGCTCATCGAGCACGTAAAGCGCGCCGACAAGGTGTGAGCCGAGCGACGTCGCGAGCTGGATGCGCTGCGCCTCGCCTCCCGAGAGCGTCGAGGTGAGCCGGTCGAGCGTGAGATAGTCGAGGCCGACTTCGTCGAGAAAGCGCAGGCGCTGCTGAATTTCCTCGAGAACTTTATCGGCGATCACCGTCTCGGCATCGCTGAGCTGCAGGCCTTCGAAAAATGGCCGCGCCTCTTTTACCGTCATCTGGCAGACCTCGGTGATGGAGCGGCCCGCGATTTTCACGGCGCGCGCTTCGGGGCGCAGGCGCGTGCCGCGGCAATCGGGGCACGTTGCGTAGCCGCGATAGCGGCTGAGAAATACACGCACATGCAGCTTGTATTTCTTGCGTTCGAGCCAGCCGAAAAATCCCTTCACGCCGGGGAAGTCTTCCTTTTTATCGCCTTCGAGAATCGCGTCACGCTGCGCGGCGCTTAGGTCGCGGAACGGCACGTCTACCGGAATGCCTTTCGCGCGCGCGAACCGGCGCATCTCCATCGCCAATTGACGGTAGCGCGGCTTCGTCCAAGGCTCGATCGCGCCCTCGGCGAGCGATTTGCCCTGATCCGGGATCACGCGGTCGAGATCGAAGTCGATCGTATTGCCGAAACCCTGGCAGCGCGGGCACGCGCCGTAGGGATTGTTAAACGAGAAGAGGCGCGGCTCGGGCTCCTCGTATTTCGCGCCGCACTTTTTGCATTCGAAGCGCTCGTTGAAAACGAGCCGCCCGGGCACGGCATCTGCCGATGGCGGTGCGGCGCCGGCGTCGGGTGCAAATTCGAGGATCGCTTCGCCGCGCCCCTCGCGGTAGCAGATCTCGATTGAATCCATCAGGCGCGAGCGGATTTCGGGAGACAAGGCGAGCCGGTCGACGAGGACGTACACGGGCTTGCCGAAATCGACGTCGAGCAGCTCCTCGGGCGTCGCGAATTCGAAGACGCGTCCCGATTGATAGAGACGGTTGAAGCCGCGCTTGCGCAGGCTGATCAACGTCTGTCGAATCGCGTCCGGCGTGGGCCGCGCAGTTTTGCGCGCGCGAGCGGCGTGGGCTGTTTGTCCCGTCTGCGCGCTGCCTGCGGCGGGCTCAGTGCCGAAGCGCAAATCGTAGAGGACGTAGAAGCGGCGGCCCTCTGGCAGCGTGAGAACCCGCGCCGCGATTTCATCGAGCGTGTCGCGGCGGACCTCCTCGCCGCAATTCAGGCAGAAGGTGTGGCCGATGCGCGCGAAGAGCAGGCGGAGATAATCGTAGATTTCGGTGGCCGTGGCGACCGTCGAGCGCGGGTTGCGCGTGGAATTCTTTTGCCGGATCGAGATGGCGGGGGCAATGCCTGTGATCTCGTCCACATCCGGCTTCTCGATGCGTTCAAGGAACTGGCGCGCGTAGGCCGAAAGCGATTCGATGTAGCGCCGCTGGCCTTCGGCGTAGAGTGTGTCGAACGCGAGGCTCGATTTGCCCGAGCCCGAAACGCCGGTGACGACGGTGATCGCGTTGTGCGGGATCGTGAAGTCGATATTCTTGAGATTGTGGACGCGCGCGCCGCGAACGCTAATTTCCTCCGCGCTGTCTGCCGCCGGATCGGGCATGTTCTTTCGCGGGGGCACGGTCGTTCGCGGTCGGGGGTTCACAGTGGGTTCCGTTGCCATGCGCCTAAACCCAAAATTATACGCCGCTCGGCAAGTCGCGGCAAATGGACGCAGAACAGCGCGAATATCCGGGGCAGCCCGGCCGCAGTGCTGTCCGCGTTCACACAGCGGAGGAATCGGTCCGCACATCCTGGATTGAGTTACACTAGGCTCATCGAGGGGCGGGTTGTCGCGCCTTGGATCGGATGGCCCCGCTCGGATAGAACATGGCGAAACGCAGAGAAAAGGCGTGGGTGACGCAGGTGCTGAGCAGTTCCGCGCAGGCGGGATTCAGGCGCGCCTACCAGCAGGTGCGCATCGACGAGGCGAAGTATTTGCGCCACGTCCAGCGGGCGCACCGGCTGCCGATTCAGAACTGGCGCGAGATGTTCTATCTCGGGCCGCAAGTGATCGACCCGATCGCGACGCGCACGATATCCAGCGCGTCGAAAATGGCCGCGCTCGAAGGCATGGGCCTCGGCCTCGGGGGTTTTCTCACAGTCGTCCCGGACATGGGGATTCTTGCAGCGATCACGCTGCGCATGCTGCAAAAGTTGAGCCTGCTGTATGGCTTCGAATACGCGACGGACGACGAAACGGTCGCGCTGTGGGTGGCGGCGGCGAGCGCGGCGGGCGTCGATCTCGGGCGCGACTTCCTCGAGAAGCAGGCGGTGGAGCGCGTGGTGCCGCGGATCGTCGATCAGGTTGCGGTGAAGGTCGGAGCCGAAGTCGCAGAGAAATGGGCCGGACGCATCGTCCCTGTGGTGAGTGCGGGCGTTGCCGGCACGATCAACTATTATTTCGTGAGGTCATGGGGCCGCCGCGCGCAGAAGCATTTCCTGGGGCGGCATCACGCGGTGCTGGCGCAAGCAGCGGATCGAGCGCGCATACGCGCCTCAGAGTCCGCTCCGATCCTTTTGCCGGCGCCCGAACCCAACGCCTGACCCGCCGATCAACTCCTAAGTCCGATTCAGCACAAGCGACGCAGGTGGCGAAACAAAAGGGGCCGGAAACCTTTCGGCTCCCGACCCTGTGGGTTTGCAAACGCCCGACTACTAAGATGCGGTTGGACTCTCGTACCTGCGCCAAAAGGCAGCAAATCCGCAGAGAGCGAATAGACCAGTGCCCAGCAGGAGCATGCTGGAGGGCTCAGGAGTAGTTACAACCGCCGTAGAGGCACCAGTCCAAGAGGCGAAACTGATATCGAAGGTGTCACCCGCGCCGATATCCAATCCACTCCAAGTGTAGGTCACTGTGCCCGGACCGCTGAAGTTAGCGCCCAATTCGCGAAAAATAGCAACCCCTTTAGATTGCTAAGGATAGATAGATCGACAGGCTTTGTGGTGTGCAACTCTTGTCTCATTTGATCGAGGAGATTTCCGTTTCAAACCAAGGCCGCAGCAGCGCCGCGAGCGCCAAGGGCTTCGGAAGTGGAGGGTTAAGTCTGCCGTTCGAGGGCCGCGCGGTCCCATTTGCCCAGGTTGGCGGCTGCTTCGTAGGTCGTCTGCAGAAAATTCAGGAGCATTGCTTTCGGATCGGCCGAATTACGTACCGCGTTGTAGGGAAGCAGGAATTCGCTGATTTTTGCATCGTAGTATGCCTCCGCGGGCAGTACGGTCGCGGTGCGAAATTCGGCGGGCTCCGGTGCGCAGTAGGCGTAGAACATCGGCGCATCGAAGCCGCCCTGGCCCGGCCACCATCCCCCGCTGCTCACTTCATGCGAATAGGATTCGCGAGTCCAGGCGTCCGCGCCGGGACGTTCCGGGGCGCGGCGTCCGGAAAAACGCGATACGGCGAGATCGAAGCTTCCCCAGAAGAAGTGCACGGGGCTGGCCTTCCCGATAAAGCGCGCGCGAAACTCCTGGCAAATCGTGGTGACGCTCGTGAGGATGCGCCAGCAGCGATTCGCGTATTCGGGATCGTAGGAAGCGTGCTGGGTGTCCTTGTCGAAACGGATCGGATTTGGGACTTCGACCGGCATCGGCCAGATCTTCGCGTCGATCTTGAGCGAGGCGAGGACGGCTGTGAACTCGCGATAAAAATCTGCGACGGTGCGCGGCACGAGGAGGATCGTCTCGATCTGATTGCGGCTCGTCGTGATTCGGAGCACGTGATCGATGAAGTCAAATTCGAGCGTGAAGATTCCCAGGGCGTATGGAATGGGCAGTGTTGTCAGGCCGCACGGGCTGATGTGCAGCGCTACGGCCCAGCAGTGGTTCACTTTCGGACTCAGGGCGAGGGCCACCTTGCCCACCATTTGCGTCCACATGTGAAGCGTGGCGCGGGTATCTTCCCATTCGGCGAGAGGCAGCGCGGGCCAGGCTTCGTCCTTCGATAGTGCCGATAACGCGGGAGCTTGACGTTCGGACACGGTTGCCTCCATTCGACCCGAGAAGCTTCGAGAATCGCCAACGGGCCGCACGCAAGGCTATGGTAGAACAGTCGGATCGAATTGTGCATGCAATCGTCGGATTCGAGGCCATGATCCAAGCCGAGCGGCCAGATTTTACACGGCGCCTCCGCCGCCTGCGCCGCGCGGAATTGCCGATTGATACGATCGAACTTGCGCGCTATTTGGTGGGAAAAACGCTCGTCCATGATCTGCGGCGCGGAAGATTGGCGGGGCGAATCGTCGAGACCGAGGCATATCCCATCGGCGATCCTGCCGGGCACGCCTTCACCGGCCACTCGCGCGCGAACCATTCACTTTTTCTGCGGCGCGGGCACGCCTACGTGCGGTTCACCTACGGCTCGTGCTGGCTGATGAATGTATCGAGCGAAATTCCGGGCACCGGTGCCGGAGTGCTGATCCGGGCGCTTGAGCCATTCGAAGGCGTCGCATCGATGGAAAAGAATCGCGGCACGGAGGTACTCCGCGATCTCGCGCGCGGGCCGGGCCGGCTCGCCTCGGCGCTGGGGATCGACAAGCGGTTCGAAGGCGTCGATCTATGCTCGCCGAAGAACGCCCTATGGCTTGGCGCGGCAGTGCAGCCCGTAGGTGCCATTGGCGTGAGTACGCGCATCGGCATCACGCGCGCGGCATATCGAAAGCTGCGCTTCTACGAAAAAGGCAGCGCCTTCGTCAGCGGGCCGGCCCGCCTGCGGGCATGAATCGACCGCAGGCGCTGACTCGCGTGATTGCCTTGCGGGAACGACGGCTACGGCTGAACGTTTCGCGCGTCCTTTACGTCCGTCCGGACCTGCATGGACACCACCGAATAGGCGCGTTCTTTATGGTCGCCCTCGGGATCGAACAGGTAGAGCTTGTCCTTGTGGATGCGAAACTCCACCATCTCGCCCACAGGCAAGAGCATAGGATGCTTCGCATCGACCGGGCGTATGTGATAGACGATGTGCTCACCTTGCAGCACGTACTCCTGGCAAAGGACTTCTTGCGTGTTCTTGTTGGACGCATCTGTGCCAAGGACCTCGCCCGCAAGGGTTTTGCCCTGCTTTTCGGCCATGCCGCAGGCCGATGAATCCATCGAGAGAAGGGTGCCCTTGTCGTAGCTTGGCGCGTCATGGGCGACGGCACTGGGAGCTACGACCACAGTAAGTCCTGCGGCTAACATAAGGCTCATTGCTGCTACAGAGAGTCCGGCTTTCATAACCAACCTCCAAGAGAGATATGTGGCCCACGCTATAAATGGTATTAGCTGCGTCCGGTTGATATAGCCTCGGCTGCCCAAAATCTGTCGTAAGAGTGACCTGTACCCGGGTACCAGTGCGGTTGTGACAACCGATTCGCCGTGTCTCATTGACGCTGAAGGACTTCGAGAACACAGTGGTGGAGCACCTCTCGGAGGAAATTCATGCGTCCTTTGGCGCGCTATTGCGGCCTGCTGTGCGCCGCCGCGCTCATTATGCCGTCCGCTCAGGCGATCCAGCGCAAGGCGGTCGGAGTCGTGTCCCAGACCGACCGCGGCCACATCGATTCGGCGGACGCCGTGTCCGGAGCGAATGTCTACGACTGCGACACCCTGGAGACCGAGCAAGGTGGCCAGATGCGCGTGCAGGTCCGGTCGGGCCAGGTTTACCTCGCGCCCGCGAGCGAAGGCCAGTTGCAGGAGGGCTTCAACGGCATCGACGTGTACATCGACCGCGGAACCATGGGATTTTCGGTGATGGCAGGCGCGGCAATCGAGATGGTGACCCCTGCGGGGTTCGTCCGCGCGGCGAACGGCGCAGCGGCCTCCGGGGAAGTGACGATCACCGGGCGGCCGGAAATGACAATTACCGCGATGCGCGGCGATCTGGTGCTCGATGATGGCGGCGAGTTCCGCACGATCCCGCAAGGGCAAACTGCGAAAGTCACTTCCCCGGAAGGCGGTTCGCCAGTGTGCCGCGAAGAGGACTCACAGGATCAACAGCCGCGTCACAGCCCGCGCCGCCCGATCGGGTTTTACTTGGCCGGAGGAGGGGCGGTGGTGGTGCCCGCGATCATTCTCTGGAAAGAGTTGACGGAGAGCCCTTCCACTCCGCAAAACTGAACGGCAGTCGCTCCAGGAAACGAGGCGGGCCAATGTCGGAACAGCAGAATATCGAGACGCTACAGCGGGCGATCGCGCGCTTCAATGCGAAGGAGCTGGAAGGCTACCTCGACATGTTCGACCGGTCTGTGGTGTTTCACGGGCTTTCGCGCAAACTGAAGCCGGGCGTCGCGGGGCTGCGGGAATATTACACGCAACTCAGGCAGGGATTTCCCGACATGAGAATCGCGAGCGAGGACATGGTTGCGTCGGGCGAGAAGATCGCGAACCGCTACACATTTTATGGAACGCACAAGGGCGAGTTCGCGGGCGTCCTTGCGACGGGCAAGTTCGTGGTGTCACCGGGAATCGTCATCAACCTCTTCCGCGCGGGGAAGTGCATCGAAACGTGGCAATCCCCGGACACATTCGGATTCCTGTCGCAGATCGGCGCCGTGCATTCGCTCTCCCTCCCCCTGAAGTGACCCTCCCGTCTGGCGAACACGCCAGAACCTTCGTGCCGTATATGTTGTACGATGCTGCTGCCATTGATTGCGCGGAATCCCAGTCGCGCCGTAAGCGGATCCTCGCAGCTTCGCCGCAAAAACGTCAACCCGTGACCCGTGCGAGCGGTCCATGAACCGCCGCGATTGCATCCAACAAAATGGAAGGGGTGCGCTATGAGAGAGCTTGTGGTCCGTCACTATGAATTCTTCCTGGATGTTTTTTACGTCGCGGTGCTGACATTCCTGATCTTCTTCCTGCATCTGTTTACAGCCGTGCAGATCGGCTTGGCGATCGCCTGCGCGTTGGTGCTCGTGTGGATACTCCACTCGGACGATGCGGATCAGCGGCCATGCGGCGCGGACGTGAGTGGCGAGCCAGTAGCGCGATCCAGAGGTACTTCTGGTTAGAGTGTCCGCAAGAAAATTTTCGGTAATTCAAAACCGAGGCGGTTTAGATGGTGCCGAGGGGCAGAGTTGAACTGCCTACGCCGGCCTTTTCAGGGCCGCGCTCTACCGGTGAGCTACCTCGGCACCGGAACAACTCCCGATTTTACGGAAAAGCGGCGGCGCTGGAAAGCGAAAAGCGCCTCGCGGCCAGCGTTCCCGCCGGCTACTGCATGGATTCGTCGAATTCGCGCATCCAGTCTTTCTTCTTGAGGACTTCGCGGGGCTTGGAGCCGTCGGCGGGGCCGACGATGCCGTCTTTTTCCATGAGGTCGATCAGGCGCGCGGCGCGGCCATAGCCGATGCGAAGGCGGCGCTGCAGAGTGGATGTCGAGGCGCGTCCCATCTCGCAGCAGACCCGGACAGCATCGTGATAGAGATCGTCGTCAACTTCCTCGCCGTCTACGCCATCCGCGCCGCCGCCCATCGCGTTTTCATCGCGCGGCGGACGCAGCAGCTCTTCGTTGTAAATTGCCTTGGCCTGATCGCGCCAGAAATCGCACACGGCGGTGACCTCGGACTCGTTGACGAACGGGCCGTGGATGCGGTGCAGGCGCGACGAGCCGGCCGGGAGATAGAGCATGTCGCCCTTGCCGAGGAGCGATTCGGAGCCGTTGGCATCGAGAATTGTGCGTGAGTCGACTTTGCCGGCCACGCGGAACGAAATACGCGCGGGAAAATTGGCTTTGATGAGGCCGGTGATGACGTCGACGGACGGGCGCTGCGTGGCGAGAATCAGGTGAATGCCAACCGCGCGGGCCATCTGCGCGAGGCGTGTGATCGATTCTTCGACGCCGTTCGTATCGACCATCATGAGATCGGCGAGCTCGTCGATGACGATCACGATGTAGGGAAGCGGGCGGTGCTCTTCCTCAGCGCTATCGAAAAGCGAGAGCGACTGATTTTTCTCGAAGGTGCGATTGTACTGATCGATGTTGCGCACGGAGCGTCCCGCGAGGAGCTTGAGGCGGCGCTCCATTTCGCGCGTGGCGTTGCGCAGGACGTTGGCGGCAACCTTGGGATCGGTGACGACCGGCGTGAACAGGTGCGGAATATCGGAATAGAGGCCGAGTTCGAGCCGCTTCGGATCGACGAGCACGAGTTTTAGGTCGTCGGGCGTCGCCTTGTAGAGCAATCCCATGAGGAGGGAATTGAGGAAGACGCTCTTGCCGGTTCCCGTCGCGCCGGCGATCAGGAGGTGCGGCATCTGCGTGAGATCGGCGGCGCGAATGCGACCGATCAGGTCCTTGCCCATCGGCAAAGTGAGTTTCGACGGCGAGTGCGAAAATTCGGGCGCCTCGATCACGTCGCGGAGGGCGATCACTTCGCGGCGCGCGTTGGGGACTTCGATGCCGACCGTCGATTTGCCCGGGATGCGCTCGATCAGGATCGATTCGGCGCGGAGGGCGAGACAGAGATCGTCACCGAGATTGGTGATGCGGCTGTACTTGATGCCCGCCTCGGGCTTGAATTCGAATGTGGTGACGACGGGACCGGGATTGATCTGCGTGATGTGGCCGGCGACGTCGAATTCGGCGCACTTCTGCTCGATGGCGCGCGCGCACTCTTTGAGTTCAGCCTCGTCCATTTTCTCGCCGCGCTCGGCGCTATGCAGCAGGTGGCTCGGAGGCAGCTTGAAATTGGTGCGGCCCCGCGAGATTTTTGGTTCGGCGGTCTTCTTAGGAGAGGGCGGCGCGTCAAGCTCGTGGAACTTGATTACGGCCGGGCCGCGCTCGGAGAGCAACGGCTCGGGGTCCGGTTCGTCCTTCTCTTCGTCCTCGTCGAGATCCTTGATGGCCGTGCGGCGCGCGCCCGCTTGATTCACGGGCGGGCGCCCGGCGATCTTGATTTCCTCGACGCGTTTTCGCAGGCGCGCGGCCTCACGCTCTTCGCGCCAGCCTTTGAACTGCGCGAACCACTTGCCGACCATGCCTTCGGGCGCGAGCGGCTTTTTCATCCAATCCGCAGCGGCGTGAAACGAGAAACTCGTGGTGAGCAGCAGTGCCGCGAACAGCGTGGCGACGGCGACCAAGTTCGCGCCAACGGGATTGAATCCGGCACGCAGACCTTCGGCGAGTACGGTGCCAAGCAATCCGCCGGGCGGGAGCGCGCCACGGACGGCGGGAAGATGGATCAGCGTGATTTCAGCCGAAAGCGACGTGAGGAGAAGGCACGCGCCGATCAGCTTAGCAACAGGCGCGCCGATCGTATGGCTGCGGAACCAGCGCAGCGCGACCATGCAGATCGCGACGGGAAACAGGAATGCCGCGTAGCCGCTGAACTGGAAGACGAGATCGGCCAGATGCGCGCCGACGGGTCCGATCCAGTTATGCACGGGCGTCGAACCGATCGGCCCGGCAGAGACATTGAACGACGGGTCGAGCGGGGAATACGAAAGCAGGCTCAGGGCGAGAAAAACGGCCAGGCTGAGGCCGATGAAGCCGATGAGCTCGTTGAGGCGCTTATTTTCAGTTGGTGTAAGAACGCGCACAAAAGTCTCCGTTTAGCTTTGATCCCTCCAGCCGGTATTGCGGATCGCCGGATGCAGAAAGCTCTCGATGGCCAGGCAGGGGAAAGCTCTCGCACCATGTGGGTCGCGCGGGCGCTGGCGCGCGGAGCCCAAGAGGAGGAACGCGAGTGCGCCGACGACTATAGCAAACAAGATCGCGGGATGAATAGAAAACTTTGGCGAGTTTCATGGCGATTGTGCAAAAGGGAAAGGTACCACGACCGTGTCGATTAGAGTGGTTGGTTTTGTTGTATCTGGGCATCCTGTCGTGCCAGAATGGATGGGCGTATGGTTCGCCAGTATATTTTGAATCTTTCGAATCCCCACTTCAACCGGGTAACCAGGTGTCTCGACTCCCACCGCGCTCGAAACTCCTAAGCGCGGTTCGGCGCTTCGCCGCGCCCAAAATTCTTCGCCAGCCGGGCCCGGCGATGATTCCGGCGGTTCGCGAGGCGCGATTCCAGAGCTATCCTCCCAATACTCATCACATGGATTTCGCGCGCGGCATCTCTGAGCAGGCCGCAGCCCTCAGAGAGAATCGGCCGTGCCGGTTGTCGGCCCGGTTCATTCTGCACGTGAATGAGATTGTGCTGGCGCTCCAGCCTCCGCTCGGCACTGGCGGTACGCGGCCAATAATCTCGACCTTCGAGCCGATGGCGCCGATGCCCTGGGCGTAAGTGACCGTATCAAAATCTGTCAAGATTCGGTTTGGTCATCGGCTGTTAGTTATGCGCGCCCAGATCCCCCCGAGAATGGCCAAGCATGCGTTGACGGGGTCTCAGGGTCGATTATTCAGGTTGCCGGTCGCGCAACTCGCGTGAAGTACTCCGCGCTTCCTCTTCGCACCCGCAGTTCATTGGTGTTTGGACCGCCCCTGTGCGCGCTTCCGCGATGGGACAGGTTAGTTTCCCACAGAACCGCATTTAGCTCCCGGCTACTGGACATTTGACCTACTAGCACTTCACCGGGGCGGGTTGCCATTTATCTGTTTCGGAAGTGACGTGAGGCCGCAAAGATCGTTCACAGTTTTTGGCGATTGCTTTCTGCCCCACACCTTGTTATTTTCGGCGATTGGTTCTTGCTATAATTCAAATTCAAGGGAGGGATCGCGATTGGCTCAGCAACTAAGGA
This sequence comes from uncultured Acidobacteriota bacterium, assembly GCA_963841605.1. GTDB lineage: Bacteria > Acidobacteriota > Terriglobia > Acidiferrales > UBA7541 > Palsa-295. The sequence continues at coordinate 48,586 of CAWJDM010000013.1, read as the reverse complement.
AGCATTTCGGGCGATTCATTGTCGTCGCGCTCGCTTCAGCGTTGTTCGGTTCTATCACTTCAGCTCAAACTTGGCTCGACTTCAAGCATCCGGCGCCCACCGCCGCGGACTGGGCTGCGCTCGCCAAATTGCCGGACTTCACGGGCGTCTGGGAAGGGCCGCTCGGAGGAGGGTCGCTAGTTATTCCACCTGGGGCGGCTAAAGCGGCTCCGGAGAAAACAGCGAGCACATCGAAATTCCCGAGTTTCCCGATGCCGAAACCCCTGCCTCTCACGCCTGACTGGGCCGCCAAAGTACAGGCTTTGAGGGCGCACGCTGAGCAGGACACCACCGCGGCGAACTGCCTGCCGCCCGGCATGCCGGAAATCATGGGGCAACCCTATCCGTATGAGTTTCTGCTCACGCCCGGCCAGGTGACGATCGTTGGCGAGGCGTACATGATCGTTCGTCATATCTATACGGATGGGCGCACTCTGCCTGAAGACCCTGATCCTAATTTTTTCGGCACGTCGGTCGGTCATTGGGAAGGGAATACGCTGGTCGCCGAATCCGTGGGCTTCTCGCCGCAGACGACGATTGCGCCGGACGTTCCGCACAGTGACAAAATGAAAATCATCGAGCGTTTTAGCCTGACCGATCCGGACACCATGAGTATCGAGACGACGGTGATCGATCCCGTGGCTTTGACGAAGCCGTACACGACGACGCGAATCTTGAAGCGTCATCGGAATTGGACGATCGATGAATACATCTGCGAGCAGAACAACCGTAACTCCGTGACCAGCGATGGCAAAGCTGAGGTGGATACCACCCCTCCTCCGCCCCCGGAGCCCAGTTCTAAGTAGGATCGCTAGATGCCCAGTACGCGGAGGCCGTTGATGAAGCAAATGAAGCCGAGCTTAAGGCAAGCAATGTTGTTCGTAATCCTGCTGGGAGCATCGATCGTGACAGCGGGTACGGCAATCGCGCACCACGGATTTGCCGATTACGACATGACGCGTCACGAAACTATCGTGGGTAAGGTCAGAGCATTCCAATGGACGAATCCTCATACGTGGCTTTGGCTCGATGTGCCCGACGGCAAGGGGGGCATCACCCTGTATGCCTTTGAAGGAATGAGCCCAAACTACCTGGGCCGCCGCGGATGGTCGAGACACTCTCTGGAAACAGGCGACAAGATCACCGTGAGTTTCTTTCCGTTCAAAGATCCCTCGAAGCACGGCGGAACCCTCGCCAGCGCGACGAAGGAGAACGGTGAAGTGCTGGACAACTTTGTGCCACGCGGTGCGCAGTAACCCTCACGGGTGACGCCGGGCGGCGGATCGCGAATGGATCAGCAACTAAGGAAGCATTTCGGACGATTCATTATCGTCGCGCTCGCTTCGGCGTTGTTTGCTTCTGTCACTCCAGCTCAAACTTGGCAAAACTTCAAGCGCCCGGCGTCCACCGCTGCAGACTGGGCTGCCATTGCCAAATTGCCCAATTTCACTGGCGTCTGGGAAGAGCCGCTGGGATCTACTCACCTCGTTGTGCCACCTGCAGAGGCGAAACAGGGTCAGACCAAAACGGCGGCCCACTCTAAATTTCCCGCTTCCTCGGTGCAGCCAACCCTGCCTCTCACGCCTGCGTGGGCCGTCAAAGTGAAACAGTTGGAGGCCCACGCTGCGCAGGACAACGTTCAGGCGAACTGTGTGCCGTACGGCATGCCGACAATCATGACCATGCCCTATCCCTATGAGTTCTTGCTGATTCCCGGCCAGGTGACCATCATCGGTGAGGAAGAACGGATGATTCGTCATATCTACACCGATGGGCGCCCGCTTCCCAAAGACCCCGATCCGACCTTTTGGGGCACGTCGGTCGGTCATTGGGAAGGCAACACGCTGGTGGTCGAGTCCGTGGGCTTCTCTCCGCAAACGCTAATGCTATCGACACCGCCTGTGACGGGCCGTGATGTTGTGGCCGTTCCGCACAGTGAGAAGATGAAAATCATCGAGCGTTTTCGGCTTCTCGATCCCAACACCATGCAGATCGAGACTACGATTATCGATCCCGTGGCTTTGACGAAGCCGTACACGACGACCCGAATCTTGAAGCGTCATCGGAATTGGACGATCGATGAATACATCTGCGAGCAGAACAACCGTAACTCCGTGACCAGCGATGGCAAAGCTGAGGTGGATACGATCCCCCCGCCTCCCAGCGGCCCGGACCCGAATGCGAAGTAGGATCGGATAGACTCCTGGTACGCGGAGGCCCTTGATGAAGCAAGTGAAGGCAAACTTAAGGCAAGCGGTGTTGTTCGTAATCCTGCTGGGAGCGCTGATCGTGAGAGGCGCTACATCGGGGGTGGTGGCGCTGGCGTATTAGCGACCGAACTATTCAGCCACCGTCCGGCAGCAATCACCGCAAACCAGATCACGATCGAAACATAACCCGCAAACTTGGCCGAGAATGGCGGATTGGAGAGATCCCAACTCTTCACCCGGCGATAGACCGTCTGGTGAAAAATAAGCGCAATGATGCCGGCCAAAACGATCAGCGCCATTTTGACTAGAAAGATCACATTGGCATACGCCTGCGTGGCCTCGGACATAAACAACAGAGTTCCGGTAACGACTTGGCATCCAAAGCCCAGCCAAGCCCACGGCAGAAATTGGCCCGCGATTTTCGAGACGGGTATTTCGGTTAAGAAAAGCCCCGCGAGGCGCAGGCTCAGGATTGAGGTGGATGCAACCAGGGCCACGCTGCCCATGATGTGAAGCGCTTCCACCGACGGGAACAGGTAATCGTTCCCTCGCATGAGCGTGCCAATGTACGTTTGCGCGAGCCAGTGAAAAAAGGAATAAGCTGGAGTCATGGGCGGGGGCCTTTAACTGTAAGCGATCCAGCGTCCTGCACCAACGATACCGAACCATAGCAAAATGGAGAACGCCCCGGCAAAGCGGGCCGACAACGGAGCGACTGGGTCTCGCTCCCACGTTCCGACGCTCCGGTATGCAAGCACGTGAAATACAAGTGCATTGAGTCCTGCCGCAGCGATCATCAGCATCTTAACTCGAAAGACGCCGCTGCCATACATCTTCGTCGCTTCAGACGAAAACAGGAGTATTCCCGTAACCACTTGAACCGCAAAACCAGCCCACATCCATGGCAGAAAGCGCTCCGCCAGCATCGAGACCGTGTAGTCTTTGAATGCCACACCCATCAGGCGCAGGTCCAAGACGGAGGCAAAACCAACCAGTACGACAACGCCGAAAAGATGGACCGTTTCGATTACCGGAAACAGCCATTCTGAGTCGTGTATCGATCTCCCCATCAAAGTGTTTTCAAGCCAAGAAGAGAGTGAATATAAAATGTGCATTTCCTTGGACCTCGGGTACCGCCTGAGATTTTTGGCAAACGCTGCGTTTCAGATTGTAGCGCTCCCTTCCAAAACCGGACAACCTGGTTGTGGCGCCCGACCAGAGACACCGAGGAAGCGCCCCATGCAGAGTGTGGGGTTACGCCTCCTCAAATGCTTGATTGGACGAGGATGGCTGGAATATAGTCTTCGGCATGGCAAGCACACCGATTCCGCAGTCGCAAAGCCGGTTGGATCTGATTTTGGTCGAGGCGGAAGACAAAGTTCCGCTAAACGGGCTGCTCTGGGAGCCGCCGAAGGCCAGCGATTCGCTGGTCGTCATGGTGCCCGGTGGCACGACGGGCGCGGCGCTATACCCGGCGCACGATTACTCCCCACTTGCCGCAGGGTTGACAGACAAAGGCTACGCGTTCCTGCTTGGCAACATGCGCGCCTCGTACAACAACGCCTACTCGGAATATGGCGACGCGGTGAAGGACATCGACGCCTTCGTCGCATACGCAAAATCGAAGGGTTACGCGCGGATCGCGATTCTGGGCATCAGCCTTGGCGGCTGCCGCGTGGCACAGTATGCGGCCGAGCGAAATGACACTGCGGTGAAGGCCGTCGGCTTTGTGGCTTCGATCCCATCACCGTATCTGGAGTTTCAAGTTCGGAGCAGCGAAGCGGAGAAGCGGCGCCTGGAGGACACGCTCAGGCACGCGCGCGAATTGGTCGCCCAAGGCAAGGGGCAGAAACCTGTCGAATATGAGGACTGGTTTCCCGGCGGCCTGTCCGTCATGGGAACGGCAAAGTCGCTGATCAGCTTCTTCGGAGCGCCAAGCGATCCGAGCGCGCCCAGCTCCGTCAAGTACGGCCCGAAGATCAAAGTTCCGGCGCTGGTGATTCACGGCGAAAAGGACGAGCTGGCCCTCCCGCCGAACGCTCAGGCGATTTACGACAGCCTGACGGCATCGCCGCAGCGCGACTTGATCTGGGTGAAGGGCGCGAGCCACTATTTGACGCCGGGCCCGCTCGCCGAGTCCTACGCCAGACTGACCGTCGACTGGCTCGTGAAAAACTTCCCCGCCTCCCCTCGCCGATAGGCAATCGAATCGGAGGAAGCAGGCGATCCGATGAGAAGATTATATTGGTATGCGACGCTGGTGGTGCTCACGCATGCCGCGGTCGTCTTTTGGCACCTCGAACTACTTGCAAGGCTGAATGCGGCGCTAAAAGCCGATCAAGTCCCTCTTCTCGCCGGCCTCGCGAATGTCATCCCGCTGGTTGCTCTGATTTCGTTGTGGGCGCAGTTTCCCAAGCTCGGTGGCTGGCTCCTTCTGTTTCTGGCCGTGCCGCTCGCGATCGGCGGATACTCCCATTTTCTGAGTGCTGGTTCGGACAATGTCTTCCAGATGGCGCCGGGTGGATTGACCGCCGGCTTTCGAGTCAGCGCGGTGCTTCTGTGGCTGCTGGAGTTTTCGGGTTGCTGGTTGGGCATTGAAATTCTTCGCCGCTCATGGTTGTCCATCGCGAATGCGTAATTCGAAATCGCCCGACGACATCTCGGCGCGCACACATTGAATGCTAATGCCGACTCTCAGAAGGAAATTGGTGCAGGCGGCGCTATTTCTTCAGTAGACCGAACCGGATCGGGAGCAGTTGTCGAAGGCGCGGCTCCCGCAGCCAGATTCCAAACCAGGCAATCATGCTTGTCGACAGCGGGACCGTGATCGGAAAGGGGTAATGGATGCGGGTATAGGCGGCGACAGCTCCGCCGAGATAACCAGTGAGAAGCACCGCGCCCAGAACCGCAGTGGGCGGAATCAGGTACAGAATGATGCAGCCCAGTTGCAGGCATGCGAGGAGCGTCAGAAGGTCCACCGGCCACCCGATCTGGTCAAACATTTTGATATAACCCGGGTTTCGGGTCAGCTTCCAGTGAGCGCTCATCCCCACAACGAAAACGGGCCAGAGCGAAACAACCCAGCCGGCCCAGACCAGCCAACGCTTGCCTTTCGTTTGACTCAATGGAACATCAGTGGCACTCATGTGTTCTCTCCTTGGCACGCTGTGGTGTGGGTGATAAAACCGGCGTAGTATACGCGAAAGCAACGGCGCGCAGCTGAAGGGTTAAATTGGAGGACCTTTCCGGACACGGTCGAAGCATTTCCGAACCGTATCCGCGGCCATGTCTCCTTCAATCCACCATGTGGCGCCCGCATCGGCATACGGCCGGACGATATCCGCAGAACGTTGGGTTTTCTTTGCGACAGACGACCCGCCAGTAATGATGTCGAAGTCACCTTGCCGGACGCGATGCTCGGCAACATAGGCGCGAAGCTGACGTATTTCGTCGGGGGATAGGGGATCATGGCTGTTGTATTTCTGGGGGATGACACCGTCCCACGACAGCACCCGCCGCATGGACTTCGGCTTCTGCCAAACGGCGACGACCCATACGGGAATCCTGGGCTTCTGTACCGGCGATGGAATCATCGTCATGCCATCGAGCCGAAAGTGCTTACCGGCAAACGTGTATGCTCTCCCCGTCCATAAGCCGTCAATGACGGCGAGACCTTCGTCGAGCCGGTCGGCGCGCACTTTCAAATCCATCGCCTCACCCACTTTGTAGAATCCCGCGTCATCTTCCGCCGCGCCCAAGCCCACCGAAAGAATCAGCCGGCCTTTGGACAGGTGATCTGCCGTGACGCACTCGCGGGCGAGTTTCCACGGACGCCGGCGCGGGACCGGAGTGATCATAGTGCCCACACGAATGCGGGACGTACGCGCCACAATCGCACCGAGAACAACCCATGGGTCGAAGAGCGGAAACGCGCCCAGCTTGGGGACGTCAATCGCGATTCCATCCGGAACGAAGAATCCGTCCCATCCCGCTTGCTCTGCTTCACAGGCCAGATCGATGACTGCGTTGAAGTCGTCGGCGGCGTTGATGCAGTAGGCGTAGCGCATAATGGAACGACATAATGCAGCAATCGCAACACATAGGAAACAGATTCGTTTGAGCTGCTTGCTTCATCACGCCGGCCCCCGACTGGCGTGGTAACTCCGGGCAAGTTGTCTTATTGAAAAATTGAGTAGCGCCTCACAAATTCGCAGGGACGAAGCGACTCGGGAGCGCAAGACATATCGCGGAAGACGAGCCCGCGCTAGGGGGCTAGCCGCCGGACGATTTCTTCGGAGTGACTTCGGGCGCTTTGGTGGCGACGTAGCAAACCATCGCCCAGCGGGCGTCGACGCTAACCTCGGTGCCGGGCTTCAGTTCCTCTCGGTCGACCTTCATGCCCTCGGGGATGGTCACCCAGACCGACGGCGCGGCCGGCGGCTTGATGGCCAAAATATTCCCGCTGAACGATTGCACCGTGCCGACGATGTCCTCGGCGGCAGCCATCGGGCTGCTTTTTTGCGCGACGCACGGGAGCACCGATAATGCGAACAAAAATATGACGACTGAAAGCATTTTGATATGACGCATGGACTCCCCACTTCATTTGCGATTCCCAGCGCACTTAGGGAATCATGATTTGCTGCTGCGGCAACCCAATCCAGCGTGCCGTCGGCTGTAGCGTACATCCGGCGTGGTTCGAGTTCAACCCGGTGAGATGAGGAGGGTTGGGTTACCGGAGACGTGAAGCAGCGCTTCATTTTCCGATTGCCGCGCGAATCAGGGCCACGGAATCCGATAGACTCCATGGGAGCGCCGAAGTGGTCTCCTGCGTACAAACCAACCGGCCCCGGCCACAGACCGCACGCGGACTTGCCTGTGTACCCAAGACGCACGAAGCCGCGCATGTTTCCGGCAGTCCCTGCATGTAAGCGTACGATCGAATCAAGATGATTTCGTAAGGCAGGTCGAATGACTGAAATCAAGGGTGCGACTCTCCTCCAGACGATCGAGGCGATCAAGACGAGGGACGGGGAAGACAAGTTCGCGACCATCGTGGCTCAGTTGGATCGGGATTCCAGGAGCGTCATCGAGGGCCCGATCTCTCCATGGGATTGGTATTCGCTCGACATCTTGGCGGCTTTTCTCGAAGCCGATATTCGCGTAACCGCGAACGGCGACCGGGAAGTTCTAATCCTCCGCTCCGAGAAAGTGTTCGAAGCCCAACTGCGGGGCATGTACAAGCTATTCATCAAACTGGGTTCGCCCGAGTACGTCATCAAGCGGATTGCGTCGGTTCACGAATCCTACTTCAAAGGCATTCATTTTATTCCGGAGTTCGACGACTCGAATCAAGCCGTAATCAAATACGTGGGTTTCCAGAGCCAACACGAGATCATTGGCTACGCGATCATCGGATTTTATCGTAAGGCGCTGGAAATCTCGGGAGCCAAGCAGGTCGCGGTGAAATTCACCGTCCCCATTTCTGCCGGTGGTAAGTATGCGGAGCTGAAAATCACGTGGGCGTGAAGCCCTCGCCCCAGCCGTTTGAAAGCCTCGGGGTGAAGGGATAGCGCACGCCGGGCCTCTCCGATAGGTGGTGGTGGCGCGTGACGCTTCAGCCCAGCGACGTCACTTTCTCCGGCTCGACCTTGTACAGGACGCGAACCTCACCCGGCTCGCGGAAGGGATAGACTGCCTTGTCGATATATTTCTGCGACAGGCTGTTAATGTGCTCGTCGGCGCCTTTTTGCGTGATTTCCACAACACGCCCTCGAATCGCGAGATAACGGTAGGGATTATCCGGATCGAGGATCGAGAGGGATACGCGCGGATCGCGGCGCACGTTCCGATCTTTCACGCGGCCCAGCGCAGAATTGAACCGCACGTATTTGCCATCGTAGTCCACCCAAACGGGTGTGACCTGCGGGCTCCCGTCGCTCATGATCGTCCCCAGATTCGCGAACGCCCGCTTTTGAAACAGGTCGAGAAACTTTTCGGGAATTGCTTCCGGCATTGTCCGCCTCCTGCGAAACAGCTTCGACCATTAAGGATAGCCGAGGTGCGTCGGGCAACGCGAGAAATTCAAGTGACGGTCAGGGCGGCCAAGCCAGTTCTCGAGCGTGTATCTACCCTCCGTACGTTTCCGGATGCGCTGCGGGTGGCGCATTTTGTATGATGTGCGCCGCCGGAAGGATCCGGGTGAAGAATCCAAGAAAAAGGGGGGACCGAAATGCGGAAAGCGACAGGTGTTTTGTTGTGTGGTATTGCGGTTCTGTTCCTGGCGGCTACAGTTTCGTCACGTGCTACGAGGACGCAGAGCAGTTCCTACGCCGAGGATCGGGCGGAGATCGAGGACCTTCAGGCTCGCTATATGTTCGCGCTGGATTTTAAGGACCCCGATACGTACGCATCCACTTTCACGGAGGACGGCGTGCTCGATTACGGTCCGGTGGTGAAGGGCCGCGACGCGATTAAGAAAGTGATCGCCGATATGGGCAAGCGCAGGACGGGACAGGCGGCGCCGGCCACCGCGGGGCAGCCGCCGGTCGTCGGGCGCCACAACATTTCGAACATCGTGATAAAGATCGACGGCGACAAGGCTGAGGGAAGAGCGTATTGGTTTCACTACAGCAACAGCGGTCCGAAAGGAGCTGGCACTCTGGACTCGTTTGGCCACTATGAAGACGAAATGGTCAAAGTGAACGGCAAGTGGTATTTCAGCAAACGGAAAATTTATAACGAGCAGGTGGCTGCCTGGGCTTACAAAGGCGGGAATCCAGCCTGGTAGCGATCGCTGGGCGATTACGCAAACCGCCTACTGGTAGCGCCCCTGCTGTTCGAAGAGCCTTATTTCGTCTTCCACCGAGAACACGTCGGGAGGAGAATGCGCGAAGCGAGCTTCGCATTTGAACGCTTGTTCCTCGAGCGGAATCGCGATCCATAGGCCGGTTTTCACGAACGCCCGAACGTAGCGATCGACGTAGCGATCGAGTCCCAGCACGGAGAACTGGGCTGCGTGCACGAGCCCATGGAAGAGTGTCCTCGGCGTGATCTTTTCGGGGAACACAATGACATCTACGTAGGTAAACGACGCGAGGTGCTCAAAGTCGGGGAGACCCGTGAACCCCAGGGCTTTCGCGGCATCGGAAAATGGTGCTGGGTCTATACGGGCGCCCTCGAGGACCAACACCCTGACGGCGTCGAGAAGTTTGGCGGAAAAGTACGATTCGAGCAGGGCGCGTTGTTCGTCGTTCAACGGAACGCCCGAGCCAAAATGGCGCTCGCGTTCGCGCTGCAAGTATGCGCCGACTCGCGCGATGATACGGCGTACCTGTTCTTCCGCAAGTTGCATCGAATTGCGTGCAGACTCCCTTCCTTGTGCAAGTGTAGCTCATCCGGACACTCGGAGGCTCGCCCCGGAGGGGGTGAGCTAGATTGAAAACGGGGCCGCGACTGTCGCCGAGGCACGCGCCGTGTGACTTTTTCCTGACTGTGACATTGATATTCGCTTAGCTGAGCCGCGTGCGCCGGGGTTACATGTTCCGTCACGGAGCCTGACGGCTCCCGGCGTGTGCGCTGTGCAGTCCGCTACAATCAGCGTGTGCCGAAACGCTACTGCACAAGCCGCGCGGAGTGGCGTCTCCAGCCGGGAAAACCAGCGGAGCCCCTTTCTCCGCATTACCGCCTCGATTGCGATTTTGGAACCGGGGTTATCACCTGCTGGGAGGACGGCGGCAGCGAGCCGATTTACGTCTGCGAGAGCCACGCGAAACGGCTAGGGCAGCCTCGCAAGCAAGTGACGGACATTCGCATCATCACGCCTCCATCGAAGCAAAACGGCGATCCCGTAAGAGTCGAGGCTCGAAGCGATATTCAGGAGGTCGCCGTCGCAAGTCCGATAGCGGCTGCCACGGTGGTCGTATCGCGTACTCTTTCGGATGACGCGGAGGCGGCGCTCGCTGTCGATCGAACCGAGATTCAAGAAGTTGCCGCGCCAGCACCGAAGAGCTCTCCTTTGCCGGAAGCGCCAGGCGATGTTCCCGTCGCTATGGCTGAACCTGTCGCCGATCAAACCGAAATTCAGGAAGTTTCTGCGCCACCGGAGAAGATTTTTCCTTTGCCGGAAGCGCCGCGCAGTATTCCGGAGGCAACTCCTGAACCTGCCGTCGATCAACCTGAAATTCGGGAGGTCGCTGATCCGAGTGCGAAGGCGCCTGCTTCGCCGGAGGCGCCTGCGCGCGCTCTTCCCGAGGTGAAGGCTACACGGGCGACGGAGTCATCCGCCAGACCTCCTGCGCGCGACCTCACGTATGGAAATCCGGCGAAGGCGATGGTGGATGAGGCGATTTGGAATATGGCCACCGGAAATTACCAGGCTTACAATGCCGCGCTGGAGCAAGGGAAGTCCGTGGCGGAGGCCGCGGAAGCTGCGGGCGGGCAACTGGCCATGGTCCATCGGAAGATCGGCGATTACAGCGCTCAAGATGGGAAATCTTCTTGCGGAATCGAAAGCGACGATCAGCGTGGGAGAGTGTATCGACAAGCCGCTCGAGCAGGCAGTGCTGGATATCATCGGGAATGGCGCAATGAGCGATTCCGAGAAAGACGCGGCGGTGCAACAGCTCGGCGTTATCCAGGAATGGATGAAACACGGGTTGCAGGGGAATATCACTCCGCTCCAAGCGAATCAAATCGTGCTGGCGATTGGCGACCGGGTGAATTGGGGAGGGACTGCTGACGTCCCGGAGGAATTCAAGGCGGTGTACCGCACGCTATACGGCAATCTGAAAACCGCGATACGTAGCGCTGTTCCCGGGGCGCAGAATCTTCACGACCGGCTCACCAATTTGTACGCGGCGAAATCTGACCTTGAAGTCCGCTAAGCCTGGAAGCCACGACCTATAAAGATTCTCGAGATCTTAAACCGATTCGTTAGCTGCGACGAAGTTAGGCGGGCAATGCGCGTCACCGATCGTCAGGAAGGCCGACGCGGCGCAAGAGATCCTTGAAGCGCGGGTGGTAGCGCAAGGTGTCCATGCCCGGATCGATGTGCAGATAGATGAGCCAGTGGGAGCGCTCCGCGTAGGCTTTCTCCAGGCATTCGATCGCGCGGTCCTCTTGTCCGAGGCCGACGTGGATTCCGGCCAGGAAGTATGGCGCGACGTATTTTCCCTTTGAGAGCTTGGTCAACTCGTCGAGAATCTGAGTCGCTTCGTCTGTCCTGCCGGCCCTCCCGAGAGTTTGCGCGAGCGCGGCGCGCATCAGAGGACTGCCACCGGAAAACCTCACCGCCTTCTCGCCTTCGGCGATCGCCTCCTCGTAATGAGCCGTCTTCCGGAGCAGCAGGCCGAGGATCCAATACGTGACGGCGTAGTTTGGCTCGAGTTCGACGGTGCGGCGGAGCTGTTCGATCGACGTTTTCGTATCGGCGCGAATAGTAGAAGGCCCATCCGACGGCGACGTTGATGATGAGCGACAGCGGGATCGAGTTGCTGGCTGTTCCTCATCCTGGCCAAAGCTTCTTTGTGGCGTCCCATGGTCATTACATATTCGGCGTACCAGTGGTTGGCGGTCGGGTAGGTGGGGCCCAGCTCGAGGCTGCGCTTGAATTCCGTCTGCGCCTTTTTCCATTGCCAATCGTGAAGCCACAGCACGGCCGCCAAAGCCGTGTGAGCTTCGGCGAGTCGCGGGTCGAGCTGCAGAGCGGTCATGGCCTCGGCTTTCGCGCGCGGGAACGCTTCCTTGGGCGGTAGGTAGCTGTTCCATCCCAGAAGCACGTAGGAATTGGCGACGCCCGCGTAGGCGAGGGCGTAGTTGGGATCTTTTTCGGCGGCCTCCTGGAAATGCTCGATCGCCTTGTAGAAACTTTCCTCGGTCCAGCGGTTCCAGTGATGAAGGCCCTTCAGGTAGAGCTGATACGCCTCGGCGTTTTCCGTGGGGTGCGCCGTGAGGCGCTTCTTTTGTGCACGGGTGATTTGCAGCTGCAATTTTCCAGATATCTCAGTGGAGATTTCGTCCTGAAGCGCAAAGATGTCGCCGGACTTGCGGTCGTATTGCGCGCACCAGAGTTGAGAGCCTGTGGCTACGTCGACGAGCTCGGTCGAAATGCGCAGGGAGCCGCCGCCTTGCATGATTCTTCCCGTGAGGACGGCGCGCACGTGCAGCTCGCGGCCGATGGCTTGAGGAGCAATTCCGCGGCTACGATATCGAAAGACCGTGCTCTGCGCCATCACGCGCAGTTTCGGTATGGTCGCCAGCGTGTTGATGAGGCTGCCTGCGATGCCGTCGCTGAGGTATTCGTGCTCGGGATCGCCGCCGGCATTTTCAAAGGGCAGGACGGCGAGCGAGTCGATAACCTTAGCGACGCGCTGTGGGCGCGCGGCGGCTCGTCGTATGGAGGAAGTCCGCGTGGGGCGCCGCTTCATATTAGCGCCTACTGTCCCGTTAGAAGTGGTCCAAGAAATCGACTATATTCGGGCAAAACGCATCCGCCTCAGTTCTCGGTTGGCTTCTCGATGTGTTCGATAACAATTGTATCCACGCCGGACCTCCCAAAACTTGGGTGGGGTTTAGCGGTCTCGAGTACCCCTCGCCGTACGCATCCATAATCATCGCCGTCACGATAGTGGTCGCGACGAAATTGCCGCCAGATAGTCGAACGCCCGCCAGCGGCATGCCTGGTAGAAGGCGACCCGCCGCCAACGGCTCGTACCCTTTGTCCGGTTTGATTGATGTGGTCTCAAACGAAGGCGATCGTCCGTTGCTCGCTTCTGCGCTCTGGGTTCCACCTCTTGATGCACCCGCCATTCCCAAGGCAAGCGGTATCGCAAGCGCCACAGCCACAGCCGCAGCCCTACCGAGCAGCCATTTTCCCCCCGGCGTCAGCTCCTCGCCCACATGCCGCGCCCTGATGTGAATAGCCAATAGGGTCTCCGCTGAGTCCATGTCCGATTCAGATTTCGAACTCCACCGTTTTCCCAAACTTGACGCGCTAGTATCCGACGGTGAATCTCCGGCCTGTGTGCTGCGGGTTCTCCACCTCATCGATCGCGGCCATGGCAAAGTCTTCGAGCGAAATGCTGCTCGATCCATCCGGCGCAATCAGAAGATCGTCGAGTCCCAGGCGAAACTTTCCGGTGCGCTTCCCGGGCACGATCATCGTCGGGGGACACAAAATCGTCCAGTCGATTTCGGTTTCCTCTCGCAGCAGATCTTTAATGACGGCGGTGCATCTGGCGCCGCCCTCAAACACTTTTGGAAAATCCGGGCGGTCGATGTGCGGAACGCCATCGATCAGGAGCGTGGCCGCGCCTCCGATGGCGAGAATTCGCTTTATCCCCGCCGATTTTGCGGCCTGGATCAGGGATCGCGTTCCGGCCTTCTGCACCTGGATTCGGCCTTTCACGTGCGCGCCGTAGGCGGCGGGATCGGGAGGAACGTATTTTGCAATCGTTTCGAGCCGATGATCTCTGGCCTTTAGAGCCGCTGTAACGAACGCGTGAGCGTCCGGATCAGCTGGCGGGGTGTAGCAGTGCATGACTACTCCGTGTCCGCGAAACACGTGGGAAAGGGCGGTTGTATCGGCGATGTCCGCGTAGACCGGATTGACGCGTTTATGCCGCAGGATGTTCTTGGAATGGCGCCGGATGGCGGTGACCGTATGCCCCCGAGCGATTGCTTCGGCAAGAATCTTCGATCCGACGAATCCCGTGGCGCCTACGAGAGCGATCTTCATCGATCCTCAACCACGCTTCGCGATGCAGCCAGCCCTTCGCCAGGGTGTGCGAGTTTTCGCTTCGCCATCCGACGGCTGGCGACGTTCGCTGATTTACGGGATTCTAGCACACGAGATGTTCTTCGGGTTTCGTTGCGAGGGATTCGCGTAGGCGGGATTACTGACGCACGGCGAGAACGGATCTGCCGACAAATGTTCGTGGAACGGCGTTCCTATCGGCTAAAGGGAGTCGTTTTTGCTGAACCAAGTCTGGATTGTTTTGCACAGGCATGCACAAATTTCCACAGAGTTTTTTCCAAATAACTCTTGCCAACTTTTCCGCACACTCTTACTATGCGCCCAGATTGATCGGGAAGAAAAACTTCACGAGTCAATTCGAAGAGGCAAAGCGAGGGTAAAACCGAGCGAGTCTCGGCAGAATTAGATTTGAGAAGAGAACTTCGCGATTCGATCCGGCAGGAACGGTGAGGGTAAAACCGAGCCGAGGTCGGCTGAGTCGAACCGAGGGGTGAGCTTCGCAGCTGAGTGCAGGGGCGGCGCGGGTAAAACCGGGTTGCCGCTGGACGCAAGCGGAGGCGAAAAGCTTCGCAAGTGCACTCAAGGGTGCGGCAAGGGTAAAACCGCGTCGCGATCGTGAGCGAACTGGCAAGTAGAGCTTCGCGACTCAATTTACCGAGGGCGGTCCGGGTAAAACTGAACCGCCTTCGACTAAGTTGAATCGAGAAGCGAACCTTCGCGAATCAATCGAAAGAGGGCGACCCGGCCAAAACCGAGTCGCCCTCATTTTTTTGTGATGCAGACAGGCAATTTTTCTGGCCCCTACCGCTCCAGCCGACAGCCCCAATGAGTCAGTCACCCATCTGAACGACTGCTGAACGAAACTACGACTTGAATCGGCGGAGTGGTATGATCTGGCCGCTTTGACGTCGAGGTGGACCCGGCGTCCGAGCGAAGGATGGCTCAGCCGCTGTAACGCGGGGGCGGAAACAACGTGCCAGTCATCAATCAGCCGTACATCGGATTCGAAGGGCCGATCGGGGCGGGGAAGACCACGCTCGCGCAGCTATTGGCTTTGCATCTCGGCGCGAAGCTGATTCCGGAAGACGTGGATGGCAACGCGTTCCTGCCGGATTTTTACGCCGACCGGGAGCGGTGGGCGCTTGGCGCGCAATTAGCATTCCTGATTTCGCGGTACGAGCAGTTGCGAACGATTCCGGCCTTGCGCGGCAGGCCGGTAGTTTCGGACTACACGCAAGCGAAAGATCCGATTTTCGCGCGGACGCTGCTGCACGACCGCGAGGTGGAATTGTATGAAAGGCTCAGCGTGGGACTCGACGCGAGCCTTTCCCGGCCGGACCTCACGGTTTACGTGGACGCGAGGAACGACGTCCTGCTGGATCGGATTCGCGGACGCAACCGGCCTTACGAAGCGTCGATTGACGCCAAATATCTGGACGCGTTGCGCGACGCGTATGCCCGCCATCATAAATCCACGGGCGGATTACAGGTAATGAACATCGACACTTCCGAGTTAAGCCTCCGTTCTGAATCGCAACTCAACGGCTTGTACAAGAAGATTCTCGCAGCGGCTTCCGCGCGTTAATCCCCGAAGCTCCGTTTCGTCTTTTCATCGACGGACCTTTGGGCAGTCGTGTGGCCACTGCTCCTGCCTGTACTTCTTCTGCCCTAACGATCAGTAGTGTCTCTCTGCGCGGACGCACTAACCTGTGAATGCTTCGGGGCCCCCAGCCTTTGTGGAACTCAGAATGACGATTTGCGCGCCGGCGCATCCCGGACGGCCGGCACAACGCTGTGAACTGGGGGCAAAATGCGTATCACCAAACTTATGCAAGCGCGAGCCACGCGGGCGACAATCGTAGCTGTCTTGCTATGCTTCTCAGGAACTGCAGCACACGCCGGACATCAACAAAAGCCCACAGGGTCTCACGGTCGCTTAAGCTCTTTGGCCACGGCGCCTGCGATCACTTCAGAGCCGGCGGGCCGCACAGTCACCGCCGGACAAACAGCGAGCTTCTCAGTAACGGCCAGCGGAACTGCGCCCCTGGCCTATCAGTGGCAAGAGAACGGGACGGCCATCAGCGGTGCCACGTCATCCAGTTACACAACCCCGGCGACGACGATTTCAGAGAACGCCTCTCAGTTCACAGTGGTGGTCGGCAACAGCGCGGGAAGCGCAACGAGCACCGCGGCCGTTCTCACCGTGAATGCCGCGCCTTCCATTCTAAGCAGTAATGCGACGAGCCTGGCATTTGGGAATGTCAACGTATCGAACAGCAACACGCAGAACGTGACGTTGACCAATACGGGAAGTTCCAGCGTGGCGATTTCGAATGTCATGGTGGCGGGGGCTGGATTCGGCGCGAGCGGCGTGCCGTCCGGGTTAATTCTATCGAGCGGGCAGAGCGCGGCGCTGAGTGCGACGTTTGATCCGGCATCGGGTGGGAGCGCGACAGGCAGCATTACGGTGACGAGCAACGCCGCGAACTCGCCGATGGTAATCGCGCTTTCGGGCACGGGCGTTGCGCCGACCACGTATTCGGTGTCGCTCAACTGGGCGGCGAGCACATCTTCCGTGACCGGCTACAACGTGTATTCGAGCACCCTGCCGGGTGGGCCATATGCGAAGCTGACGCCGGCGCCAGTCGGCGCGACGGACTATACGGACAGCGGCGTGCAGCAGGGAAATACATACTATTACGTGGTGACCGCAGTGAATTCGCAGAATCAGGAAAGCGGCTATTCCTCGCAGGCGTCCGCGAACATCCCGTAGAACGAAACGATCGGCCGGACTGAACAAAAAGGCCCCGGGTCGCAGGGCGGCGACCCGTGAGCGTCACGCCCTAGCGCAAGGCGTCGCAAACCAACCCTAGAACAATTTGATGGCCAGGTCGCGCGGGTGCGAGCCCGTCGGCACGAGCGTGACGAGGCTTGGTGTCGGTTCATTTGCGCGGATCACGCCGAGATCGTCGGACTGCGTGTCGACCACGAGAAGCATGTCGCCGCCCGGCGTGAGTTCGCAGGTCTGGGGACCTTGCCCGACCGAAATCGGTTTCGCCACCTGGCGCACCGCGATTGCGACGGGAACGATGTGGCCCCCGGCGAAATCGGAAACGAAGAGAACTTGAGCATCGGCGGTGAGGGCCGCGTCCGAGGGAGATGATCCGAGGAGAAGGAAGTCGCCGACTTCGTTCGTTTGTGTGTCGACGACGACCAGGCCGTGCGTGCCGGCCGACGGAATGTAGAGTTCGCCGCCATCAGGCTTGAGGATGAGATCGCCGGGCGTGCCGCCGAGCGCAAGATTCGCAAGCAGCACGCGGCGGTTTAGATCGACGACCGAAATTTGATCGGTAGTACCGGAAGTGACGAAGGCTTTCGAGCTATCCGGGAGGATCGCAATTTGCTCGGGATCGGGAGCGACGGGAATTACGCCGCGCGGCGCGAGCGTGACGGGATCGAGCAGGGAAACGGTGGCGTCGTCGCGATTCGAGACGAGCAGTAATTTCCCATCGGGCGTGACGCGCGCGATCCAGGGGCGCCTGCCGGCGCGGCCACGTGCGACGATGCGGCGCGAGGCGCAGTCGATCGCCACGACCGTGTTGGCACCGGAGGCGGCGACGTAGGCACGCAAGCCGTCCGGCGAAAAATCGAGCGCGTAGGGCGCGGCGCCCACCGGGATGCGCGCGACGATGCGATTCGTCGTGACGTCGAGAACCCAGGCGTAGCCGCCCGTGGAGCTGAGCCCCCAGATTTCCTTTCGCGCGGGATTCGCGCGGATGCCGGTCGGGTCGGCGCCGACGGAGATCGTGGCGACGGGCGCGAGCTTAACGAGATCGATGGCGGTGACGGTGCCGTCGGCGGTGTTGTCGACGTAGGCGCAGAGATGCAGGCCGGGGCGCAAGAACGACGGCCGGAGTTCGAGAGCGACTTCGCGGAAAGCGAGCACCGCGAGGAATACCAGCAGGATCACGAGGCGGTAGTTGAGGCGCAGCTTCAATTGAGTGCGCGGCCGAGGACGGCGGCGATGGCGCGCACCTCGCCGACGAGGCGGTCGAATTCATCCGGGAGAATGGATTGTGGTCCGTCGGATAGCGCGTGGGCCGGGTCGTGGTGGACTTCAACGAGGATTCCATCCGCGCCGACTGCGACCGCTGCGCGCGAAAGCGGCAGCACTTTGTTGCGGCGCCCCGTGCCATGCGACGGATCGACGACGATGGGCAAGTGGCTGAGGCGCTGGACGGCGGGAATCACGCTAAGGTCCAGTGTGTTGCGCGTGTGGTCGGAGAAAGTGCGCACGCCGCGCTCGCACAGGATCACGTTGTAGTTGCCTTCGGACATGATGTATTCCGCCGCCATCAGAAATTCGTCGAGCGTGGCGGACATGCCGCGCTTCAGCAGCACCGGTTTGCGCGCTCTGCCGGCGCGCTTCAAGAGCGAGAAATTCTGCATGTTGCGCGCGCCGATCTGGATCACGTCCGCGTATTTTTCGACGAGGTCGAGCGATTCGTTGTCGATCGCTTCCGTCACGACGCCCATGCCGAATTTGTCGCGCATGTCGGCGAGAATTTTCAGGCCGTCTTCGCCGAGCCCCTGAAAGCTGTAGGGAGACGTGCGTGGTTTGTAAGCGCCGCCGCGAAAAAGGCGCACTCCTGCCGCGCGAATGCGTTCCGCGATGGTGAACACCTGCTCGCGCGTTTCGACCGCGCACGGGCCGCCGACGATGGCGACAGCCTGCCCACCGAAGGTGACGTCACCCGAGGGAGTGGGCACGCGGACGACGGAGTTTTCCGCCTTCACGTCGCGGCTGACGAGCTTGTATGGTTTGCTGACCGGGATGCACTCGACCACGCCCGGCATCGATTCGAGCGCGCCAGTATCCACCTCGCCGCGATTGCCGGTGATGCCGATCGCGGTGCGAGCCGCGCCGGGAATTGGGTGCGGGCGAAGTCCCAGCGACTCGATCCGCTGGCAGACGGCGCGGACCTGTTCTTCGGTGGCGTCCGCTTGCATGACGACGAGCATGGCGAGCTTCCTCGATGAACGGCGAAACGGAAATTCTAGCAGGAGGGGACGCGGAGGCAAAGCGACAGGGTATCGCGCACCATGTGGAGTGCGGTGGCTCGCCACCGCCGCTTGCCGCCGGGGGCTTGCCCCGGCGTGCTGCAACCGCGAGCCACCTCCGCGGAAAGTGACTGCAGCTGCGGCCCGCGCGGGCGAGACCCATGCACCTCAGACGGGGAACGAGCTCGATATGCCCGTGAGAATGCCGAAGAGCTTCGGATGCTCGAGGATTGTGGCGCTGATCAGAGCCGAGACGGCGGCTTTGGCGTCGCGCAGCTCGTCGAGGCGGCTCTCGAGGCCGCCGCTCCAAACATGATGGACGTCCGCGGCGACCTGCTTTTCGATTTCCTTCGGATGCGCGTGGGCCAGCTCGTCTCTGAGGTAGGCGGTGATCGCATCGAATTCGCCGCGGTCGAGCCAGATTCCGTGGCATTTCGGGCACCAGTCGACGACGATCGAGGAGCTTCCGAAGATCACGGAAATCATGTTCACGCCCGGGCATTTCACACAGGGGCGCTTGGTGGGAATGGCGCTGGCCTTGTCGATATTTTCGATTTCGGCGTTGAGCCAGCGCAGCGAGCCGTCGGCGACGCGATTCTTGAGTTTGCGCAGCTCGGCACTGAACAGCCAGATGCCTTTGCATTTCGGGCAGCCCTCGAAATCGAGAGAGAAGACCGTGTAGAGAGCGAGCGCGTTTCCGCAGGCAGGGCAGCTGTCGCCCGTCGTTTCCTTGAATTTTGCTCCCTTGATCGGCAGGACTTCCACGCGGAAATCGGTTTCGTCGCTCGGTTTCTGAACGCGCTTCGACCAGTAGGGCACGTGCGTGTTGTTGACGAAGTCGGAGAATCCCTTGCCTGCAACGGGCATGATTCTCGTCAGCGTTTGATCGATCAGGTTGAGCTCGCCGCCATCGAGCCAGAAGCCGCCGCAGTTCCGGCAGTAGTGCAGGAAGATATCGTCGCATTCGAGGAATTTTACTTTCGCGAGTGTCGAGTCGTCGCATCGCGGGCACTTCTTCGCCTGCTGCTCGGGCAGGCTGTCCTTTTCGCTTTCGCAATACTCGATGCTTCCTTCGACCGTGAACGCCATCTTGTCGAGCTCGCCCTTATCGAGCCACAGGCTGCCGCATTTTTCGCACATGTCGTAGGAGATGCGATCCTTCTTCGTGATCACTTCGTTGTTGGTCATCTCTGTGCCGCAGTTCAAGCAGTTCATCTCGGGCGTCTCCGCGAGGCTTGAAGTCGATTGTAGATCCCGATTTTAGCAGCGCAAGGACGATACGTGGGACGCAATCCTCGGTCAAGCTCGGCCCGCAGAAGACAATTGGCGCTCGCCTCTCGTATTATTCGTTGCTAAAGTGCCTCGGCGCACGTGTATCGATCTAGAGGGAGGCACGGAAGATGGCTCGGCCCGACCTGCGTCCGATGTCAACAGGCGAAATCCTCGATCGCACTGCCTCGCTATATCGCGACAACTTCGTTCTGTTGTTCGGGATTTCGGCGGTGCCTCATGTTTTCGTGCTGGCATGGGCTCTCGCTCGACTAAAGCTATTTGGTTCCCCGGCTCGGTCAACGAGCCTCCTTAACCGCGAGCTACTCATCCTATTGAATTCGATCGTCGAAGGTTGGCTCATCAGCTTTTTCGTGCAATGCGCCAGCGCATATGCGATTGCGGAGCTGTACTTGGAACGCGCGGTCTCAATCACATCGGCATTCCGAAGACTCGGCGCGGGCACGTGGAGCTTATTGGCCTGCAGCATCCTACGGGAACTGGCAATTGTTGTCGGCAACTTCTTTTTCCTCGTACCTGGAATTCTGGCGGCCTGTCGGCTAATGGTAGCCTTGCCGGCTGCTGTTCTGGAGAGTCTAGGGGTACGACAGGCCTTCGCCCGGAGCGTTTCGCTGACTGATCGTAACGTAACACGCGCGTTCGGAATCTGGGCGTTCTATCTCGTTCTGAGAGTTACCCATATGTTGTTTATCCTCTTCCTGGACAGCCGTCGAATCAAGTTATCGCCAGTCGATCCCGGAATAGCACTCGCGTGGCGCGGGCTGACTGCAGTGGTAGACGTGTCACTTTCCGCGCTGATCGAGCCGTTCCTTGCGATTGCGGCGACTATTCTTTATTTCGATTTGCGCGTCCGAAAAGAGGCTCTCGATCTGCAGCTGATGATGAGCCCGGGCGAGAGTATTCCGGCGGGGCCGATCGGTGCGACTTCGACATGATTCGGAGAAGGCCGGCGCCATGAGTCGAATGATCCGCAGAGAATCGCGGACCGATACGCCGCGGGCCACGCGGAAACGGCGGGACCGGCGGCAGGGAACTGCTCCGGGGCGCGACGCCGTTGCGGCAGAAGCTCGGGCGGGGGAGACTGGTTTCGGCGCGGGCGCGAATGCGGGCGATTCGAAGCATCCGATTACGTGGCTATTCGGGGGAATTGACGCGGCGACGGCGCCGAATCTGTGGCAAGTGGCCGCGATCTGCGTGACGGCGTGCCTGGCGCTGGGCCTGGTGGAGTTTGTCGGCAGTCAGCAGACGTTCCTGTATGTCTTTCCGCCGGGGCCGCGGGGATTCGATTCGTACTGGGTGCTGCGATACAAGGCGTGGTGGGTCGCGGTGATTGTCGCAAGCTATCTGGCGCTGCCTGCGATCGTGATGGCCGCGATGCCCGGCAAGCGGCTGCGCGATTGCAACCTTGGGTTCGAGGGATTCCGCCGGCATTTTTGGATTTATGTTGGGCTATACGGCGCGGTGCTGCCGGTGATCTGGCTCGTGTCGCTTACGCCGGAATTTTACACGTTCTATCCGATGTACCCGCAGGCGGGGCGGTCGTGGTTCGATCTGCTGACCTGGGAGGCGCTGTACGCGGGGCAGTTCATCGCGCTGGAATTTTTCTTTCGCGGATTTCTGGTGGGAGGGCTCTCGCGGTTTCTCGGAGCGCTGGCGGTGCCGGTGTGCGTGATGCCGTACCTGATGATTCATTTCACAAAGCCGTGGCCGGAGGCGGCGGGCTCGGTGGTGGCGGGATTCGTCCTGGGCTGGCTGGCGTGGAAGACGAAATCGATTTGGGGCGGCGTGTGCGTGCATTGCGCGGTGGCTTCGACGATGGATTTGCTGGCGCTGGCGCACAAAGGGCAATTGCCGTGGCTGCACTGATCGCGCGCTGCGTCGCTGCAGCCGAAGAGAGATCCTTCGCTTGCCTCAGGATGACGGCGGGGAATTGGAGGCGCGGGGCGGAATCGAACCGCCGATAAAGGTTTTGCAGACCTTTGCCTTACCACTTGGCGACCGCGCCAACGTGTTGAAAAGTAAACTAGTTAAGCGATTTCCGTTCCACTTCCACGCCCGTGCCCGCCCCGAAACCGCCCCGACCTTGCTCGGCATCGTAGGATTCTAGCTTGCGCCCCGCATCGACCACGTCGCGCTCGTCCACGATGTTGTAGCGGGTGAACACGCTAGCCGTCTTGTGGCCGCTGATGCGCATGGCCACGGATTGCGGCACGCCCGCGCGGATAAGGTTCCGCACGCCCGTGCGCCGCAGATCGTGGAACAGTTTGCCGTCGTACGTCATCTTCGGTTTCGGCTTGGACCGCGGCCCGCGCGGGCGTTCAAACATCATCTTGCCCGTCACGGGATCGACCATCTCGACCCAACGGCCAAGGCCAATGCTAACACAGGCTTCGTTCCACGCGCGGTGGAAGAAGCCGATCCTGTGCGGTCGGCCTAACCTGTCGAGGCGGAAGCACACGAACGGGAAACCCGCCGGGCGCGTCGCGTGGTGGGCCGTGAGGATGGCGTGTAGCTCGCTGGTCAACGGTGCCGTGCGGCCAAGGTTGTTTTTCGTCTCGCCCGGATTCAACCGCAACACTCCGCCCAAGAAATCCACTTGCTCCCAGCGGAGGTTGCGAATCTCGGCCGAACGCATGCCCGTGGCGTAGCCGATTGCCAGCAGCGGCTTCAGTTCGTCGGGCAACGCCGCGAGCAACGCGCGGTATTCGTCGCGCTCGAAAAATCCCTGCCGCGGCAATGCTTCGGGCAACACGGGCCACTTCGGCGGTATGTCCGCGTCGCGCAAATCGCCGCGCGCCTTCGCGGCGTTGAACATGGCGCGCAGCTTCGCCATGCTCCGGTTGATGGTGCCGTTCGACAGGCCGCGCCGTTTCTCGTGCTCGACGAACTCGTCCAGCAAGTCGGGTCGGATGACCTTCAAGCGGCGGCGGCCGAAGAACGCGTCCAAACGGTCGACGGGATTCATGCGCGGCAACCCATCTTCGCCAACCACCAACGTGTCATCGGGCCGCCACGGCAACGATTTGTCTTCGCGGGTGACGCACTCCCGAAGGTACGATGCCCGTATGTCGTCGTAGCGCAAGGCGCGCCCTGCGGGGTCGAGGCCGAGCTTGGCCTCGGCCAATCGGCGCTTCAACATCCGTTCGGCCACGCGCGGGTTCTCGCTCTTGCTGCTTTCGCGCACCTGCCGCCCCTGCGAGTCGTAATATTGCAGCCACCAGAATTTTCCCGGTTGCCAGATTCGGCCCGTGCCGCGTGCACGCGGTTGCTTCGTTGTTTCGTCCATGGTTGTCTCTCCTTGTGTTTTGGGTACACCACGGCTGCCCGGCGGGAGGCACAACGGTTTGGGAAAGCGGGGTTAGAATCAATCCCAGCCATCCGCGACCTCTTACCAGGTTCGGTGGTTAGCGCCGTGCGGGTGTTCTAAGCACCCGTGCGGCGCGCACTAGAATTATACCGCATTCCGCATGGGGGTGGGGCGCGCTATTTTCCCAACAAAAATGCGGCTTTTCGCAATGGCCCGCCGAAACCCTGGCCTGGCCGCCTGGGCCTACCTATTCACTTGCAAACCTAGGTTGAAGCTGATAAACACGACCTTTGATCGAGAAGCGTGGACGGTGATGAATGGTTGCCAAGAAAAGGTCCGAGAGTCATCCCGCAAGAACCAAAGCCGCGACGGACAAACGCGCGTACTTCAAACAAGCTGACTTTCCGCAGGCGACCCTTCAACAGGCGCAGAAAATCGCCTCCGCAATAGTGGACAATTTTGCTGGAACCGCCGGATCACCACCGGACATTGCTCTAGCGATCGGCATCAGTCCTACGAGTGGTGCCTGGCCGCCCCTGACGGGTAGCGCGATCGCATACGGTCTGACAGATGGCGGCGTGAACGCAACCACCATTAAATTAACGGCCTTGGGTCGCAAGCTCGTGGCCCCCGAAGTCGAAGGTGATGACTTAGTGGCCCGGCGTGAGGCGATAATGAAGCCTCGCATCTTAAGGGAGTTCTTTGAACGCTACCGGCGCGCAAAATTTCCGAACGATGTCATCGCTGGCAATGTTTTTAAGTCCTTAGGCATTCCGCAGGATCGAATCCAGGCTGCACTGGAGATCGCGAAGGAAAATGGCAGATACGCCGGGATCATACGCGAGACGCCCACCGGTCCGTTTGTGAATCTAGATTCCCCAGGTGTTCCCGCTCCGACAGCCACCCCTGCACTTCCAGAACACGATGTTGATGAGGAAGCTGTTGAGGCGTTAGAACGCGCTGCACCGAAACTTCCTCCTCCCGCGCCGACGACGGTCACCCCACCAACCAGCCAGGCTCCCACGTTTGACCCAAAGAGTAGCCGGGTATTTATTTCTCACGGAAAGCAAAAAGCCATTGTCGCTCAAATCAAAGAGCTTCTTGCTTTCGGAAACTTCGATCCGATTGTCTCTGTTGAACGCGAAGCAACCGCAATCTCAGTCCCTGAAAAGGTATTCGAGGACATGCGGTCGTGTGCTGCCGGAGTCATTCACGTCGGCGCGGAAGGGGACTACCTTGACCGCGATGGTAACAAGCTTAGAAAAATTAACGATAACGTCCTTATAGAGATCGGCGCGGCGATGGCGCTGTATGGAAAGAAGGTCATCCTCCTTGTAGAAAAAGGCGTTGTCCTACCATCTAATCTCCAAGGACTTTACAGATGTGACTTCGATGGAGACCGGCTAGAGTACGACTCCACAATGAAGCTGCTCAAGACGTTCAGTCAATTTCGATAAAGACAAGAATCCTTGGCGGGCAATTTTCAGGCGAACGCCGAACGCGTTCATTGCGGCCCCGCGAGCGCGGCGAATAGTTCGCCGAGCGTTTCAATCTCCTTCTCATCCGGCGCTGTGCCGCTGCCTTCCGCGAGCAACACGTGTCGAAGCAGCGCGACCTCGATCAAATCCAAGTGCAGACGCACGTGCATGACATCCAGTTCTTGCAGCAGCGCGGCTCGATCCGCCTTCCGCGTCGGCGGCGCGGCTTCGGCGAAGAATTCCCGCGTGACGATTCCTTCCGACACCGCCTTGGCCACGGCTTCCGGGTTGGCGGGGATGGGCACGGCCGAAAGTTCCAGCAACTCCTGCCCGTTGAACTCGTAGCCGCCGGTCCACTCGTTCTGGTCGTCGAGGATGCGGCTCGGCTTCGCCGTCGGGCGGAATCCGACGCTCACGGCCTTCAGGAACCCGCCCTTGTAGAGTCGAAAGACCTGATCGGCGAAGGGCGACGTGGCCGCGTCGGCGAACTGCACGCGGTGGATCAGCGCGGGCGGATTCTTTTCCGTGGCGATGTCAACCGTGCGGCCGATGGGCGGCTCGGAAGCGTTGTGCGCCCACAGGAACACTGGATTTTTCTTGTACTGGTCGAGCTTCCAGCCAGCGACGCGGATCACGTCGCCGTAACGGTCGGGCGTTTCGGTCGAGGCGACGAAGTCGATCGTGCGCTCTTCCTCCGACACGCCACGCACGTGCGGAACGACGGCCGTGCGAACGATGCTTCCCACTTCGGGCGCGGCGCGGCGGGCGGGTGCAAGGTGCGGCCGCGATGCGGGCGACGGTTCACGTTCGACGTAACGCGAAATGGCTTCTGCGACGGCATTCATAAAGTTTTCTCCTCTCGAAGAAAAAGCTCGGGCCGGGCGGCCACGCGCGGCCACGCGGCCCGAGGTTAATCCAGGACGGCAAACGTCACCGTCGCGGAAGTTTCAATTTTTTAATTCACTCCCTGCAAGGTGACGAGACCCTGCGCCGGAGCGAATCCAAAGTCCTCGTGTTGCACCGCACGCACGGCGGTCTGAGCGGCATCGAAATAGCGTTCAGTCGACACGGCCATCTCGATGTTCCCATCCTGCGCGATGTGCATGTACTTCGGATTCGTGAACAGGATGTGCGACTGGTTCGTCCCGGAGCCAACGGCTTCCGTCTCCGAAATGGTCCACGTCACGAACACGGGCCAGCCCATCAGGTTATAGTTCACGGCGCCCGCCAAGCCTGCGACCATCGACGGAATGGCCAGCGGTCGAGACTGAGCGTCCATCATCCCGAGGACGCGGGTGTAGAACGTCCTCGGCGACATGGCCCACGCGAACGGACCCTTTGCCTTGACGGCCGCGGCCTTCGCAAGCACCGCCGTGATGTCGCCGTACAACAGGTTCCCGCCGTTCGCGTTCCCGTTGTTCGCGTTGATGACGGAGATCGAACCGTTCGCCATGAACGGCACGGGACCGCCCGTCACTTGCGACGACGCGAAGAACGCCACATCCTCGTGCTCGGCAGCGCCCAGCCCGATCAACTCCGACAGGATCACATCGTAAGCTGGCACGGAAACGGCCAACAGTTGGTTCGGGATGGCGATCAGGCAACGCCGCTCGTTCAACACGAACGGCATCTGCCCGAGGTTGGGATCGGACGGCGTCAACGCCGAGTTCTGCGCCGCCCAAATCCACGACGGCGACGCCGTGGCCGCAGGCACGTTCATCTTTTGGATCCCATCCATCGGCCACACGCGCGTGCCCATGGACCGGGCGACGCCGCCCTGGTTGAGGTACTGGATGATTTCCTCGGCTTGCAAGGTAGGAACGAGATAACTCCCGGGAGCTCCGCCGGTTGACAGCGCCCGCAAGTACGCGACGTCCGCTTCGGCCGTCGCCGCGGTCATCGTTTCGCCGCGGACGCTCCGCATCCCGCGAATCATCGTCGAAAGCGAGAAAGTGTGCTTCCGCTTTCCGTTTGCGAGCACGGACATGCGCTCTTCCGTGCGCTTCAGCACATCCGCGACGGCCTTGTCCAACTGCGTCTGCGTCGCGAACGTTCCCCGCTCGGCCAAAACGCGCTCGAGCGTGTTCAGAACTTCACTGGAAAATTGCGTGGTAGACATGGCGAATCCTTTCGTTCGCCTTCGATGGGTTCTTGTGTCGCCCCTGTTGGACTGCACGCGCGCTTTGTCCGGGCGCATCCGGAATGCTCGATTGGTTCCGGGCGCATCCATCCCGGGCGCGGCTTGGTGACGCGGTTCCGCACGTCCGCGAAAGCTCGAAATCTGACTGGAAGAAAAAAAAGGGGGCGACATGGACTAAGGCCATGAACGAACGCCCCCTCATCGGGGCCGGGTGAAAGCGGCCGATGGACCTCGGCCGTTGCGCCCCCGGTCGCCCGACCTCGGCGCAAACTCAAACCTGAATGTAAAACGAGAAGGGCCGCGCACGTGGACGCGGCCCCTCGTGCGCGGCCCGGCAGGAGGCGGTGCATGAGTTCACCGCTTTGCGGTCCGGTGGTTCCGCGCCTTTCCGCAAAATCAAATTCATCCACGCTAGTCATCCTTTCGGCATCGGCTTCCACCATCTCTCCGGCCCCGCGTCGGTCGGCGACAAGCTCGCCTGCGCCGTCGGCGTT
Source organism: uncultured Acidobacteriota bacterium (assembly GCA_963841605.1). GTDB lineage: Bacteria > Acidobacteriota > Terriglobia > Acidiferrales > UBA7541 > Palsa-295. The sequence continues at coordinate 20,812 of CAWJDM010000013.1, read as the reverse complement.
TCATGCCGGGGCCGCGAAGGCGCGCTCAAGTCGATGTACGCCGCCCACGGCACCCGCGCGACCGGTTGCTTGAACGCTTCGTGCACGGCCAACATCACCGCTCGGGAACGGTCATCCGCGCCGCGCTTCGCGCGCACGTCGCGCCCGCCGCCCGCCGTCAAATAGTCGGCCAGCCGCTTGAACTCGTCCGCCAGACCGGGCTGGTTCGGCAACACCAGCGCGCGCCGCGCGAACAGCGCCCTGGTGACGTCGGCCAACTCCGCGCCCGACTGCCCGCCCGTCATGACGCGCTCCATCTCGAACTCGGGCACGCCCGCCCGCGTCGGGATGGATGCCTCGATGCCGCCGAAGTCCACCTGGTCGCTGGCGATCCGCTTGACGCCGTACTCGCGCGCCCGCCCCCACACCTGCGGCAAGATGTCGGCGTACTTCAGGCCCAGCAGGCCGGGTTTCCACTCCGCGCACCAGTCCACCGTCACGCCGTCGCCATCCCGATGCGCCACCGCCGCGCCGAAATGATCCCGCTTCCGCCCCGGATCAAGCCCCATGTGGTAGCGCACGCCCGCGCGCGCGGGGAAAACGGCGACGCCCGCCATCGCCGCATCGATGTCCGCCGCCTCGATGTAGGCAATCGCATCCTCGGAGAACTCTGCGAGATATTCCCTCCGGTAGAAGTTCTCGCCTCGATCCTTGCGGTGCCGCTCCATCAGCGCGCGGTTCGCGTGCGGGTTCATCGCCAACGTCGGCGCGCGCCACACAAGCCGGTCGGGCGTGGCGTCGCGGTCGCGGTGGTGCTCCCACATCACGCCCGACTTGTTCCACGGCGTCGATGCCAGCAGCAGCAGCGGATTCGCCGTCGCCACCATCCCGCCGACGACGGAATCCAAGATGAACGGCAACGGGTTCGCCCCGCCATCATCGGGCGTGTCGGAGACGAAAAAGCACGCCTCATCAATCGCGACGACTTTGTACTTCGGCCCGCGCAGGTTGCGGAAATTCGCGGAAGCGATCTTCAGATCGTTCCCGTTGTGAAGGAGAATCCAACCCTCGGATTCCTTCACGTCCGCGATCAGGCCGGGGAACCCGCGCTCCAGCTGGCGGCTCAACGCCTGCCAGCCCAGACGCGCTTGGTCCGACTTCGACGGCGACACCAGCAGGTAGGTGCCCGGCGTGTCGTCGTCCGTGATCGCGCGATGGACGAGGATCGGCGCGGCGACGTATTCCGTCTTCCCGCTTTTTCTCCCTGCGAGCAGGTCGAATTCTTCGGGCGGCGTGCCCGATGGGCGGCGGCCCGTGCACGCGAACGCGATCTCGTCTTCGTCGTCCGTCAACGGCTCGCCTAGAATCGCCTTGGCGCAGGCCAGTTGCGCGGCCGATGGCGCAAGGCCGATGCGACGGTAAGTGTCGGCGATGCTCACGGCTTCAGGCTCCCGTCATCGGCCAGCGCGTCGGCGACGTATTGCGCGGACCACGCGCGCCGCTTTTCGGGCGACATCGTGGCGGGATCGGCCGAACTATCAATTCCGAGTTGCAGCATTTCGCAATTTAGCCGCACGGCGTTCGCGAAGCTGACGGCCGTCGCCAGCAGTGGATGTGGACGCCCGCGCTTCGTGTCCAGAAGGCCAGTCTCGGCGATGTAGTCGGATGTGAGCATGACCACGCGGAGCGCCGTGCGTTGCGATTCGAGGATCATCATCTGCTTGCTGGTCAACGCGGATTCGCCGCCGAGTTCTTCGATGGCTTTGGTGATGAGCGCATCGGCGCGCGTGATTGTGGCTTCGGAACCGGATGGCAACACGCCGTTGTTAAGCAACGTGTTCACGCCGTGCTTTCGGGCCGCCGCACCCTTGGGATTCCGCGCCGTCCATGCGGCCAAGTTCGCCGCGCCCGCTTCGGCCCTTCGCTTCCGCCCTTCATCATCGGCCATAGTTGGTTTTTCGCCTCCGTTGCCCGCCACGATGGGCGGGCGCGCCAAACCGCGAACGCCCGCCGCGAACGGCTCCGAGGGCGCTCGAAACTCCGCTGGTGGCCGTTTTGAGGGCATCGAAACCGCCCCATCGGGCCGCCCACACCCGCCCAAACCGCCCCATCGGGCCGCCATGGCCGCCCGTTGCAAAGGGAATGGCGAACCGTTCACCGCAAGTAGGCGCGCTATCCCGATGAATTCACACGTTTTACGGGTGCCAAACCGTGCCCGCCCCGATATTGCCCCGTTCTTTTCGGCCCGAACGCCCTGTCCACGTAAGCGTTTAGATCGTCGATGGATACGTAACAACGCCGCGCCATTTTCGTAGCGCGCACTTCGCCCGTGGCAATCAACCCGCGCACAGTCCACGCCGTTACGGCATCGAACCCCAACGCAACGAGGTACGCCGCTGATTCCGTGATATTGAGGACGCGCTTCTCCATCGGTTTACCCTTTCGTTTGATACACTTCGGCGTGGAGCAACTAAGAATTTGTGGGTACGGACTGCGGTGCGGGTGCGTGCCAACGTTACGGTGAAACGGTGGAAATTGGTTCCGCCAACATTTTTATAAACATTTCGTAACGCTACATTGGGTTACACGTTACCTATAATCCCATATGTGCGCGTATATTTTTACTGTAACTACCGTAACCGATTGCACCGCCGCAACTTATGGCCGTAACCCGAACCGTAACCCGACCGTAACCGACCGTAACCCGAGCATCATTCCGCCTTCGCCGTCAACTTCATCCTGGCGAGGCGCGCGGCGTCGTTTCGGAAGTAGACGCGCTGTGGTGCGCCGTTCAGCCTCATGGAGTGCTGTATCCATCCCGCCTTGGTCAGGCATCGAGCGATCTGCTTCCGGTCGTGGTCCTCGTGGTCCTTAAGTTCCTTGCCCAAGGCGTGGATCAGGATGTCGCGGATGGTGACGGCGTCCTTGGTCGAGTCGAACGCGACGGGGATGGCGACATCCCGAGCGGTTTCGGTTCGCCGCTTCGGGTTCTCGATCCACTCTAGAATCGTGGGGTCCCAGACGCCGGGTTCGTAGCGTTTTTCCTGTTCCTGTTCTGCGGCGGCTTCGAGCTTGTCGTCCTTGAACCACCAACGTTCGCCATCGTTGTATCGCGCGACGGTCTCGCCCCAGAGTTGGTCGCGGGCCTCGGCGAGCTTCTTGATGTTGATGAATCCTATCTTGACGGGCCAGAACCTTCGGTTGCCCGTCTCGTCGGTGAAGGGCGAGGCATCGTTCGTCGTTCCGGCGAAGACGTTCGAGCGCGGGATGTTCTGCGTCCTTCGGTCGTACGGCGCGCGGAACTGGTCGGCGCGGGCGGTGAGGAAGTTCTTGACGCGCTCGACTTCCGACTTTCGGATGGTGGCAAGCTCGGCCAGCTCCATGATGAGCACGCCGTGAAGTTCCAGCCGCGCGTCCTTCGAGCCGAGGTCCGAGATGTGGTCCGCGAACCACTCCTGCCCGGCGAGCGTTTGGAAGAACGACGACTTCAGTTTTCCCTGCGCGCCTTCGAAGATCAGGGTGTAGTCGGCCTGGCATCCCGGCCTGTAGATGCGCGCGACGGCCGAGATCATCCAGCACCGCGACACGGCGCGGCTGTAGTCGTTGTCCTCGGCTCCGGCGTAGGCGATCAGCATGTTGTCGAGGCGCGGTCGTCGGTCCCACGCGGCGGCGACGCGCGCGAAGTATTCCTTGACCGGGTGGAACGTGTTCTGCCGCGCGATCGTCTGTATTGCTTCGGACGCGATGCGGGAATTGCAGACGACGCCGTGATGTTGCAGCCATATTGCTGCCTGGGAGTCGTCCGCGTCGGCCCACGGTCCACGTCCGCGCGTCCACGGCGTCGGTTTGCGCGCTTCCGTTTGGAGCGAGAACTCGTTGAAGCCGATGACGCCCTGCCATTCCGTCGCGCCCGCCAGCACGGCGACGGCGTTCGCCAGCACGGGTAGTATCTTGCCCCGGTCACTGAGCACGAAGCCTTCGCTCGACCGGGCGGGGCGCTTCAACGCGAGCCACTCGTAGATGGCCTTCGTGATCAGGCGGGCGCGGTCGTCGCCGACGATTTTGGAGTATTTCGTGTAGCCGTGGCACGGTTCGTTGCGCGCGACGCGGCGGTAGGCTTCGCGCGTTTCGCGCTCGCACTTGTCGGGCGACTCCTTGCGCGCGACGCGGTAGACGGCAGCGAGGATTTCGACGGCGTCATCTTCGGGCAGCCCGGCGGCGGCGAAGATTCCCGCCACGGCTTGGAATTCCTCGAACCCGGCCGCGGTGTAGCGCAACAGCAGCCCCCCGGCAGCGAGGCGCGCCGTGCGGGCGACGAGCGCCTCGCGCGCGGGCTTCGCGAACGCGCCTTGCCGTTCCCATTGCCGGAGTTCGCCGCTTTCGCCGTGCGAGGTCGGCGGCACGACGGTCTGTTGGCCGGTGCCGCGCAGCTCGATGAGCATGAGCTCCAGCTTTTCCGCGCGGCCTTCGTTCTCTTTCTTTCGGACTGGGTCTTCGAACGGCTTGCGCTTGAATTCGGCGCTGCCTTCGTACAACCGGTGGGACGCCGGGGCGGACGTCCTGCCGAAGACTCTGTCCGTCGCGGGCAAGGGGATGAAGGTCGCAAGCGCCAGGCATTCAACGCTGTCGATGTCGGCATCGACGATGAAGCGCGGGCCGATGCCCAGCAACCAGCCCAGCCCGCACCCGTTCCCGAAGTATTCCGGCAAGTCATCGAGGCCGATCCGCTGATCCGTCCACTTCCTTCCGATGGGAGCCTTGTCGCGCGTTGGAATCGGCCAGATGTCGAGCGCGAGCGTGTCGCGTGCGGCGTCGAAGATTTCTTGGATCATGGTTTGCCTCGGGTAAAAATCGCCTCGGTGGAAATGAAAAGGGCTGCCACCCGAGGCAAGCTATGGCAGCCCTCACTTCCGGACGCGTCAGCTAGGCGGCGACGGCCCGAAAGTCAATTTATCGCGCGCAAAATGGCGGGCGTCGCGGGACCGGCGTTCAACAACAACCACGTGCGGCGGTGCACAAAATGGATGCCGAAATCGGGCGCGTTCGCCGGGCGGCCACCACGGGCATAGGTGCGCCAGCCGCGGCATTTCGGGCAAAACGCGACCAGAACATCAAGCCCCGGCACGGAGTAGGCGGCGATGATTTTCGTGGCTTTCAAAATATTAGTTCTCGTCGGAGTCGGTCGGCGCTTGCCGAAGTTCGCCAGTCGTGATCAACGCCGCCACGTACGACAGAAGTTTCGTTTTGCCGCACTCGGCGAGCAGCCCAGCAAACGCCGCGTTCGCAAGGCAGGTCATGGCGCTGTGACGGTCGGTGAATCGCTTCGAGTACTCGGTGAAGTTCGCGCCGGCGAGGATTGTTTCTACCGACACGGTGAAGGCTCGGAACCATCTTTGCGCGGGCCGCGACAAGACTGTCGCCCGCAGGATGCGCCGATGAAATTGCGGCATCGCGAAAGTCTCTTCAAGCGTGAAGCCGAATTGCTTGCTCCACTGCTCCGCGAACTCGATGCCGAACTCCTGCGGGATCGGCGCTCCGTCGCCATCGTCCAATTTCCGCAGTTCCTTGCGAAGAAACGGCACGTTGTTCATGTCGATCTTCACCCCCTCGAATTTCGCTTGAATTGCCTTTAGGCGGAGGATCAAGCTAGCCACTTTCCGCGCATTGGACTCGGTCAGGCCACGGTGGCCGTTCCGCCAAAGCGAAACGGCGGATGGCGTCACGTCGGCCAACGTCGCCAACGTGAACTGCCGGATGTCGAGCGACTCGATGTCCGCGCGCAATTGTTCTCTAGAAATCTGGGCACCCATTGTGAAGGTCCTCCTTAGACGGTTGGGATGGAAAAATTCAGCGGATCAGTCACGAACAAGCTGCATGACGATGCATCCTTGCGGCCCGCCCGACGGGCGCGGTCGCCACGTCCTGCTGAATCGCGTGGTCACGATACCGGCCTGGATTTCGACGATGCGCCCGTTCGCGTTGCGTTGCCGTTTCCACGTCGCCGCGCCGCGAGCGACGAGTTCGGCCGCTTCTTTCGCCGTGACCTTCTCGGCGCAATCGCAATCGAACGGGAAACCGGCGTCCTCCGTCGATGGCCGACAGCGGTGATAGACAATTTTGCAATAGGACATAGCTGTAACTGGTCATTTCTTCCGCCCGTGCACCCTGCGGATGGGGTAGACCAAAAAAAAGGGCCGCAAGCGCCAACTCGCATCGAGTTGGACTTGCGGCCCAGAAATTCTTGTCCTGCTAGTTCAGGATAACGAGCCACCTTGCCACGGGCGGCTCAATTCCGCGATGACCTAAACTTCCGAGCGATCCGCGCATCGGAAGCCCCGCGGTGTAACTGAACGGGCACGACAATATCACGGGCCGCCGACGAAGTCAATCGGAGTTTTTGGAAAATAACGACCCATGGACGTGGCGATCGAGTTAAAATATTTCCACTTTTTCCAATCTTCCCGCCCCGAAAACTGCCCCGAACCGCACCAAACTGCCCCGAAACAAGCAAAAACAAACCAACCCCCGCCAATCCTAACCCATTGAAACGAGATGGGGTTAGTGATTCGGCGGTGGTTACGAAAACGGCGTAAACGGATTTGCAGACCTTTGCCTTACCACTTGGCGACCGCGCCGATCAATCGGGAATGCCTACGACGAGAGTCGATCATAGCATCGCGCCATCGGCGATTTCCAGAGGGTTAGCGCGCATAGCGACAAGCGAGCCACTGCACTCCGCGGACGGATATCGAATACATCCCGTGCGGGCGAGGGTGTATAGTAGCGCCCGGCCGGATCACGCCTAACTCTCGGCCTAGACCCCTTCGGAACCCATAAAGAACAACCCAAGCACACAGGCCGGATCGTTCTGGCGTCGATCCGCCATGATTCCAGAGCTGACGGAAAAAGGAGAAGTGCATGAAAAAGATTCTGATTGCTGCAGTGGCTGTCGTGTGGGTGACGGGTGGCGCGGCAATGCTGCGCGCGCAAGATCAAAACAGTCCCATACCCAAAGTGCTGCTGATCGGTAAGGAGAAGGTGAAATTCGGGAAGGATGCGGGACACGCCAAGAATGAAGCTGCCTTTGCCAAGGCCGCCGGTCTCGCCAAGACGCCCGATCATTATCTCGCGGTGACCACGATGAGCGGGCCGAGCGAGGCCTGGTTCCTCGTGGGCTTTGATTCCTACGCGGAGTGGCAAAAGGCGAGCGAGTACGACGACCAGCCCAAGGTGGAGGCGGCGCTCGGCCCGCTCATGGAAAAAGACTCGGACTATGTGTCGGATAGCGATCAGGTGGTGGCGACGTACAACGAGAAGTGGAGCTACAGGCCCGATATGAACGTCGCCGAGATGCGCTACTTTGAAATCGAAACGATTCGACTACGCCCCGGGCGCGACAAAGAATGGGAGGATATCGTGGCGCTGTACCAAGCGACCGCGACGAAGGCCAATATCGACGAGCACGACATTTTCTTCGAGGCGCGTTATGGAGCCCCGGAGGGAACGATTTACATCTTCACGCCGCGGAAGACGCTCGGCGATCTGGACACCGCTATGGGCGCCGGAAAAGCGTTTGACGAGGCGCTCGGTCCGGATGGACAGAAAAAGTGGGCAGAACTGGAGCAGGCGGCGATTGCGTCCGACAGCGCGACGCTGGTGCGTTTCAGCCCGGAAATGAGCTATCCGCTCGACGCATGGGTCAAGTTCGATCCGAGCTTCTGGAAGCCGAAACCGATGATGGCACCGAAGGCAGCCGCACCAGTGGAGAAGAAGAAGGAGTAGCGCATGCTTCGTGCGCAGGGGCGGGTGGCAAGCCCGCCCCTACGAAGCACACTGAAATTTTGTCGCGCGTTCAAATTTGCAATCGCAAAACGTGATTTGACACGCGCGCGCTTTCCGCAGATAATATGTCGTACGCCGACTCCTCCGGAGGAAATCGAGCACTTGCGGACCGGCCCGAAGTACATCTTTGTGACGGGCGGCGTAGTTTCCTCTCTCGGAAAGGGCGTAGCGGCGGCGTCGATTGGATGCCTGCTTGAAAGCCGCGGCCTGAAAGTCACCCTCCAGAAGTGCGATCCCTACCTGAACGTCGATCCCGGAACAATGTCGCCTTATCAGCACGGCGAAGTGTTTGTGACGGACGACGGCGCGGAAACGGATCTCGACCTCGGCCACTACGAGCGCTTTACCTCCGCGCATCTCACGCGCGACCATAACTGGACCACCGGCCGCATCTACGAATCGATCATCGCGAAAGAACGCCGCGGCGACTACCTCGGCAAAACCGTGCAGGTGATCCCGCACGTCACGGACGAAATCAAGGCCGCGTTCCGGAAGGTCGCCGATGGCGTGGATGTCGTGATCGTCGAGATTGGCGGCACGGTCGGCGACATCGAATCGCTGCCGTTCATGGAAGCGATCCGGCAGATGCGCCTCGAGCTTGGCCCCGAGAACGTGGTTTTCGCGCACCTCACGCTCGTCCCCTTCATTGCCACGGCCGGCGAGCTGAAGACTAAGCCCACGCAGCACAGCGTGAAGGAAATGCTCAGCATCGGAATCCAGCCGGATATTCTGATTTGCCGCAGCGACCGCCAGTTGGGCGCTGACCTCAAGGCGAAAATCGCGCTCTTCTGCAACATCGCGGAATCGCGCGTAATTTCAGCGCCCGATGTCGGCAACATCTACGAAGTTCCGATGACGCTCGCTTCCGAGGGTCTCGACGAGCAGATTCTGCGCTTGTTGCATCTCGAAGCGCCGCCTCGCGACCTGAGCCGCTGGCTCGCGATGCTCGAATCGCTCGAGCACCCGCAGGGCGATGTGCGGATCGGTGTGGTAGGGAAGTACGTGCAGCTCGAAGATGCGTACAAGAGCCTCCGCGAAGCGCTGGTTCACGGCGGGCTGGCGAGCCGGCAGCATGTTTCGATCGAGTGGATCGAAGCCGAGGATATCGACTCAGCCGCCACCGCTGAGCGTCTTCTGCGGCACGTGGACGGCATTCTAGTTCCCGGCGGCTTCGGCAAACGCGGAATTCAGGGCATGGTGCACGCGATCACCTACGCGCGCGAGCATAAGGTGCCATTCTTCGGCATTTGCCTGGGCATGCAGTGCGCCACGATCGAATATGCGCGGCAGGTTTCGCGGCTGGAACGCGCGGATAGCACCGAATTCGACCCGTCGACGCCCAACCGCGTGATCTACAAGTTGCGCGAACTGCTTGGCGTGGACGAAATGGGCGGCACGATGCGCCTGGGCGCATGGCCATGCAAGCTTGATCCGGATTCATTCGCGGCGAAGGCCTACGGCACCACGGAAATTTCCGAACGCCATCGCCATCGCTACGAATTCAATTGCGAGTACGAGAAGACGCTCACCGCCGCGGGCTTCCGCATCACCGGGCGCACGCCGGACGGCACCTACGTCGAGATCATCGAGATTCCCGACCATCCGTGGTTCCTCGGCTGCCAGTTTCATCCGGAATTCAAGTCGAAGCCGCTGGCGCCGCATCCGCTTTTCGCGGCGTTCGTCCATGCGAGCCTCGAGAACCGACGCCGGCGGCTCGCGCATGGCGCCGACGCGCAGTCGAAAGCGCACCTCCCCGCAGCAGAGACGCACGCTTCCGAACCACACGCCGGCGCAGCATCCGCCGACTAGGGCTTTCGTAGCGCTGGCCTCTGGCCGGCGTTCTTGTTGGTGCGCAGCAGAGGGCCGCGAGACGCCGGCGCTAAGCAAATCGCCGCTACTCGGGAATTTACTCGGCGAAACAGGTCGAGAGGGAAGCTGGCAGCAAAAGAAAAAGGCACAGGCTTCTAAAATCTGCAGAGGCCTGCGCCTTTGAATTACGTTCCCTGAGACGAAACGATCGGTCTTACGCTGCCGCGAGGTACTGCCACTCGTTCCCTGTGAGCTTCACCTGGAACACGCCGCCTTCGTCCGCATGAAGGAAATAATCCCCCTGCGGGATGCGGCTGGCGTTTGCCGGGCGCACGGAACACTTCTCCCACTTCGTCGGGCGCTGACCACGACCGTGCTGGTTGCCCGCATCGACGATATGGATGCCGTACTGAACCCGGTATTCAACCCCGGTCGGACGCGTAGGAACTAACCGTCCCGATCCCTTACGATTGCCTGTGCCCATTGTTTTATCTTTAGCCATGATAGTTATCCGATGCCGTATCATACCGAAAAGTTTCTTCGTTCGGTCTAAGGTATTTCCTGTATTTCATAGTACCACATTCCGCACCATTTGGCCATACCTATTTTCGCTATTGTTTCGCCATAAAGGGCTAAAGCCAGCCTTCGATTGACCTAGGTCTATTAGCGACAGTCACTTGGGAACTTCAAGGCCAGCCCATGTAAATAGTTCCTGATACAGCATCTGCGCCGTTTCGGGGCGATCCTCTCCAGGCAAATTCGAATCAACCTGATATCCCTGGCTGTGCAGGTAATAGGACAGCAACCGGTATGATTTCCGGAAGTCCTTTACTTCTGCGGGCTCGATCGAAATGGTTTGACCGGGCAGAACGGGCACGAGCTCGTCGCGCATGTAGATTGCGTCGAATCCCATGAGGCCCCAGCGACCGTCGCGTTTCTCGGCGCGATACAGGAAGCGGGAATGGGTCGAGAGCGTGGCGCCGACGCCTTTCATCGTGACAGGCAGGTCGATGATGCCGTGCATGCTCGCGACGGCGCGGTCGCCTGCGAGCCGCACGAGGATCGGCGCCAGCCGGTGCTTCGCCGGAATGCCGCGGCGCGCCATGTCGATCGAGCCCGTGACGAAGTCCGGGCCGTTGCCGCGAAACCAGCTCACGCGCACGAGCGAATCCGGCCAGAAGCATTCGCGCATCGTTTCCCATTTCGCAAGGTCGCGGCTCTCGCGCTCGCGCAGGATCAGCTGTGTGATCGCTGTGATATCCGCGGCCTCGATTACGTTCGTTGCTAGGTCTGCGCTCATCTCAATAAAGCGAGTCGTCGCCGGGCCTGCTCAATCGGGATGGACTTGACCTTCCCGGAATCGAGCTCTTCCATGCGCCGGGCGATTTCAACGTCCCAAACGGCTCGGACGGGCTTGTCTTTCGATCTGTCGAGCAGCTCGGGTTCTTTTGCAGCGCGGCTCATGGGCGTATTCTACGTCGCACCGCGCTCCGTTCAAAGTATTGAAAACCGGTCGGAAGCCGCATAGGCTGGTAGCCTCAATGCACCCATCGCGCAGCTTTGAGGTAGGCAAATTCGCAATTGGAGGGGGATCGCCGCTCTTCCTGATTGCGGGGCCGTGTGTGATCGAGAGCGAGGCGCACGCCATGATGATGGCGGAGCGGCTGTGCGGCGTCGCGTCGGAACTCGGCGTCCCGCTGATTTTCAAGGCTTCCTACGACAAGGCGAATCGGTCATCGGTTGCGTCGTATCGCGGTCCGGGACTGCAGGAGGGCCTGCGCATCCTCGCGCAAATCAAGAAACGCACGGGCCTGCCGATCCTCACGGACGTTCACGACGTGGCGCATGTCGCGCCGGCAGCGGAAGTCTGCGACGTGCTGCAGATTCCCGCGTTCCTCTCACGCCAGACCGACTTGCTCGTCGCGGCGGGACGCTCAGGGCGCGTCGTCAACATCAAGAAGGGCCAGTTCCTCTCGCCGTGGGACATCGGCAACGCCGCCGAAAAAGTGGCCGGCACGGGCAACGAGAAAATTATTCTCACCGAGCGAGGCGCGTCTTTCGGCTACCAGAATCTTGTGGTGGACATGCGGTCGTTTCCGATCATGCGCAAGCTCGGCTATCCGGTGGTCTTCGACGTGACGCACGCGGTGCAGCTGCCCGGTGGAGAAGGGAAGTCGAGCGGCGGCCAGCCCGAGTTCATCGCGCCTCTGGCACGGGCGGGAGCGGCCGTCGGCGTCGACGGGATTTTTCTCGAGGTGCACGAGAATCCCGCGAAGGCGCTTTCGGACGGCACGAACGCGCTGCCGCTCGCCCAGCTTCGCCCCCTGCTCGAAAAAATCACGCAGCTCGCGGCTCTCGCTCGCGAATGGGATGTGCCTCGATGACCCCAAAACCGACCGCGGTGAAAGCTCGCGTCGCCAGCATTCCGAAAATGAAATCCGCCATCGAGACAGCCAAGCGCGTCCTGCAGATCGAGGCCGAGGCGATCGAAGGCTTGATCGACCGCTTGGATGCGCGCTTCGAAAAGGCCGTCGAGCTTTTGCATGCGTGCAAAGGTCGAGCGATCGTCACCGGGCTTGGCAAATCGGGCCTGATCGGCCGCAAAGTGGCGGCAACATTTTCCAGTACGGGAACGCCTTCGATGTTCTTGCATGCGGCGGAAGCACTGCACGGCGATCTCGGCATGGTGACGGCGGGCGACGTGCTCGTCGCAATCTCTTCGAGCGGCGAAACGGAAGAATTGATCGAGCTGAGCGAGGCGGCGAAACGCCTGAGCGTGCCGCTGATCACGCTGACTGCGCACCCGCGCTCGACGCTCGCGACGGCGAGCGACATCGTGCTCGATATCGCCGTGAAGGAAGAAGCGTGCTCGCTGAATCTCGCGCCGACCGCGTCAACGGCGGCCGCGCTCGCCATGGGCGACGCACTCGCGATCGCGCTGCTCGAACGCCGCGGATTCCAGCAGGACGATTTCGCCGCGCTCCACCCGCGCGGGCGCCTCGGCAAGAAGCTGCGCCGCATCGAAGCGCTGATGCACGCGGGCGAAGGCCTGCCGCGCGTCGATACAGCGGCGAAAATGCCCGATGTGATCTACGAAATGAGCCGCAAGGGTCTCGGCATGGCCGCCGTCACCGATGCGAATGGGCGACTGCTCGGCATCATCACCGACGGCGACCTGCGCCGCGTGATGCAAAAGCGCAAGGAAAACGTGCTCGGCCTGAAAGCGGCCGATTGCATGACGAAAAATCCCGTCACACTCCCGCGCTCGGAACTTGCCGCCGCGGCGCTGCGCGTGATGGAAGAAAAGAAAATCACGTCCGTGCTGGTGGTCGACGCCGAGGGACGCCTCGAAGGCGTGGTCCACATCCACGACCTCTGGACCCTGCAGCTCTTCTGACTCTGACATGCCCATTCGCGAAATCAAATTCCCGGCAAAAGCGATGCGCCGCGCGCGCAAGATTCGCGTCCTGCTGATGGACGTGGATGGCACGATGACGCCCGGCTACGTTTGCTTGCAGTCCTTTCCGGACGGCAGCGTGGCCGAGATGAAGGTGTTCCACGCCCACGACGGCGCCGGTATCAAACTCGCGAGCATCATGGGGCTGCGCACGGGACTGATCACCGGGCGCGATTCGCCCGCGACCGCTCGCCGCGCTCGCGAGGCGTCGATGGAATTTGTGGTACAAGGCCAGCCAAAGAAGCTCGAGGCCTATAAGGCGATCCTCGTTCGCGCCGGCGTCACGGACGAGGAGGTGGCCTACGTCGGCGATGATTTGCCGGATCTGCCGCTGCTGGAGCGTGTTGGGCTGGCGGTGGCGGTCGGAGACGCCGTCGTGGAGGTGAAACGTGCCGCGCACTACGTCACCACGGTAGCGGGAGGCCACGGTGCCATCCGCGAGGTCGTGGAGCTGATCCTGAAGTCCCAAGGCAAGTGGAAGAAGGCCATTCCGCTGGCAATAGCCTAAAGGTTCCATCCCAGTTGTCCGCTCGTACCTGTACCAAATATGTCCTTTGGGCCAGTGTCTTGCGCCAGAGTCTAAGGGTAGCCTTTCGGAGTGGGAGAACTACCCATGACCGCTCCGACGCGACACGCTATCCCCTTTGTTTCAAGGCTCGTGGGGCCGCGCCCAGCGATTTTGCTGGCCGTTCTGCTAGGTGCTGGGATGCTGGGAACTTCGCTCTGCGCGCAGCAAGTGCTGGCGGTGGCGAACTATAGCCCGCGCACGGACCATCTCGAAGTACAGATGCTGGACCTGGTGAACCACGATCGGGTCGACCCGACCACACAGCAGGAAACCAAGGGCCGCGCCCGGCCGCTCCAGTGGGACGGCAGGCTCGCCGAGGTCGCGCGACTGCATTCCGAAGAAATGGCGCACGAGGGATTTTTCGGTCATGAAGGTATGGACGGCAGCCAGCCATCCAATCGCGTTTCGGAGGCGGGAATCCAGTGGCGATCGACCGGCGAGAACATTGCCAAATGCCACGACGTTGCTGAGGCGGAAGCGATGTTCATGGACGAGCCGAAGTACCAGCAGAATCACCGAGGAAACATCCTGAACTCGGCCTACACACACATCGGGGTTGGGATCGCGCGCGGACCGGACGGAACGCTCTACATCACGCAGGAATTCGCACAAGAACCCTAGATCCCGCTACATCAGGTATTGCCGTTTCTGAGCGTCTTGCCGCCGATCCGCAAGGCGTTCTTCTCTTAGATGGAACTCCGCGCCCGACTCGTTTTCCCGTACGATATATTCCGCGGGCCAATAGTCATTCAGCGATTCCGCGAGTTCCCTTGCTTCTTGCAGATTCCCGCGCGACGCGATCGGCAGCACCTCGCCGTTTTCCATCTTTCGCAGAATGTCGTAGGCCCGGGGCATATTCTCGATTTCCTTGGCTCCGATAGACTCGCAGTCCGCGAGGTTTCTGGCGGTGATGGAAATCACGCCCCTCTGTGACGCAATGGACCTGCGATGCGGGTGGCCATCGAGATGAGTCTATGCAGGATGGCGGTGAAGGGCGCGCTGATCGTGAATCAAGACGGGGCCTTCGTCCTGCGGCGGGGCGAAGCGAACCAGGCCGAAATCGGTCAGTTTCAGCGCGGGAATCACGCAGAGGGAAAGAAAGGCGAGAACCATCGTTGGATCTTCGATCCGTGATCCGATCTGGCGCGCGGCCTCGCGCAATCTTTGCAGGTCCTTGGAGACATCTTCGAAAGACCGGTCGGACATAACACCAGCGATGGGCAGCGCGACTTCCCCGAGAATTTTTCTATCCCGGGCGATCACGTAGCCGCCCTGATTCTCGTGGATCCGGTTGACGGCGGTGGCCATGTCTTCGTCTGTCGCGCCGACCACGCTGATGTTATGGCTGTCGTGCCCGACCGAGCTGGCGATCGCGCCTTCGCGAAATCCAAAGCCTTTCACGAAGCCGACCGCGATGTGGCCGTTCTTCCCGTGGCGCTCGACGACGGCGAGCTTCAAAACGTCGTTTTCGAAATCGCGCTGCATTTCGCCGTCGCGGTTTTGTGGCAGGCGCAAGCGCAGATGCCTCGTCACCAGCTGGCCGGGAATGATGCCGATCACGTCCTGCTCACCGTCACGGGCATCCGTCGCCGCGTGAATCACGAACTCAGCCGCTGTTACCGGCCGATTCTTCACGCTGTTGTAGCCGACCGGCTCGATGCGCGCGCGCCGGTCAAAAAGCTCCGGTGTCACGACGCGGCCGTTCTTCATGACGCTGTGAATCTTGCAGGTTGCAAGATCGCTCAGCAGGACGATGTCGGCCTTGTATCCGGGTGCGATTAATCCGCGCGCCTGCCACTTCGGCGTGTTTTTGTGCAGGCCGAAGCCCTGCGCCGCGGACCAGCTCGCCACGCGATAGACGTCGCGTGGGTCGGCGCCCAGGCGAATCGCGGCGCGGACAAGATGGTCGATGTGCCCCTCGCGCGCGATTTCGAGAGGGTTGCGGTCGTCGGTGCAGAATCCGAGGAAGGGCGAAAGCCGCGTCGTCACAAGGCTGACGAGCGCTTTCAGGTCCTTGCAGATCGTCCCTTCACGAACGAAAACCTGCACGCCTTTGCGCAGCTTTTCCTCGGCCTGCGCCAGGTCGGTCGACTCGTGGCAGTTGCGAATGCCGCATGCGGCCATCGCGTTGAGCGCGTAGCCGCGAATGCCCGGCAGGTGGCCGTCAATGTGCTCGCCCTGGAATGCGATGAGCTTTTCGATCGTCTGCGGATTCAGCGCCAGCACGCCGCCAATGTCCATGAACTCCGCGAGGCCGATCGTTTTCGGATGGTCCGCGAATTTCTTCAGGCTCGCGGCGTCGAGCGTAGCGCCGGAAGTCTCTAGCGGCGAAGCAGGCACGCAAGCGGAGAGCTGGACCATCAGGTCCATCAGCGTGCTTTCGGCGCATTTTTGAAAATAGGCGAGCGCGGGCTCGCCGAGCACGTTGGCGATTTCGTGCGGATCGCAGATGGCGGTGGTGGTGCCGCGTGGCAGCACGCAACGGTCAAACTCCATCGGCGTGATCATCGAGCTTTCCACGTGGACGTGCGTATCGATGAAGCCAGGAACGGCGGTGAGACCCTTGCCATCGATCAGCGTGCGCCCTTTGTATTCGGCGAGCGTGCCGGTGATCGTCTCATCCGTGATGGCGATGTCGGATTGCGCGAGTTCGCCGGTGACCACATCCAGAATCGTGACGCCCTTGATCACCAGATCGGCGGGTTCGCGGCCCATCGCCTGCCGGATGCGGGTGGTGAAATCTTTTGCGTCGCCAAATTTCATCAGTGAGTCATCCCCGCGGAAATGTGAGACGAACACATGATATCCCCTGGACGTGCTTCGCGAACGCCCAAAGAAGTGGTGAAGCTTCAGGTGCAGCTGATGCATCCAAGGCGGAGGAAGCGGAGAGCCAGGAGCCAGGAAAGGAACATCGATGCCGAAAATGAAAGCGGTGCAGGTGCCGAAGGCGGGAGGCGACTTCGAGATTGTAGAACGCGACATTCCGGAGCCGGGGCCGGGGCAGGTAAGGATTCGCGTCCAGGCGTGCGGCGTTTGCCACAGTGATGTGCTGACCAAGGAAGGCGCCTGGCCCGGGATCATTTTCCCGCGCGTTCCCGGACACGAGATTGCCGGCGTCATCGACGACGTTGGCCCCGGCGTCATAGCATGGAAGAAGGGCCAGCGCGTCGGCGTCGGTTGGCATGGCGGGCAGGACAACACGTGCCCCAATTGCCGCCGCGGCGACTTCGGCATCTGCGCCAACCTGAAGATTTGCGGAATCAGCTACGATGGCGGCTATGCGGAGTACGCGGTCGTGCCGGTCGAAGCGGTCGCGAGCATGCCGGAATCGCTCGACGCGGCTGATGCCGGGCCGTTGATGTGCGCTGGCGTGACCACGTTCAACGCTCTCCGCCATAGCGGCGCGCTGCCAAGCGATCTCGTCGCGGTGCAGGGAATTGGAGGGCTCGGCCATTTGGGTATTCAGTTCGCGCAGAAATTCGGCTACCGAGTCGCGGCGATCGGGCGCGGGCCGGACAACGGCGCACTGGCGAAAAAACTCGGAGCGCATATCTACATCGATAGCGCCGCAACCAATGCCGCAGCCGAACTCCAAAAGCTGGGCGGCGCCCGCGTGATTCTCGCCACCGCGCCGAGCTCAAAAGCGATGTCGTCGCTGATCGATGGGTTGGGCGCGAACGGCACGATGATGGTGGTGGGAGCGACGTTCGATCCCATCGAGGTGTCTCCCGTCCAGCTGATCATCAACCGCCGCAACCTCCAGGGCTGGGTGGCCGGTATCCCCTCGGATTCCGAAGATGCGCTGCGCTTTGCGGAAATGACCGGCGTGCGCCCGATGATCGAAAAGTATCCGCTCGCGAAAGCCGGCGAGGCCTACGCGCGCATGATGAGCGGCAAGGCCGAATTCCGCGTGGTCCTCACGATGTAAGCTTGCAGCGGAGGGGGAGCAAACATGGAAGTCGGCGGCAAATCCGCAGAACACGAAGGAGGGTACGCCACCCGCCGAGAGGGGGAAAACATGTCCTTCAGCATATCGACCTTGCTGACCCGCAATCTTCAAGAAGTCTTCGGTGAGAACGACCCCGCTCGCCGCCGCGCGGCCGTTCAAGAGCTCTACACCGAAGATGGCGTGTTCTACGACCCCAACAAGGGAGTCTATCGTGGCCGTGACGAAATTGCCCGCATCGCGGGCGAGATCAGGGCTACCCACTTTGACTTTCGGTATTCGCCAATTGCCGAACCCGAGGAAACGGGCAACGGCGGGCGGGTCCGATGGGTAGCGGGCCGCCCTGGCGAGGCGCCGGCTTACGCCGGAACTGATTTCATCATTGTCCGCGATGGCCGGATTGCCGCACTTTATCTCTTTTTCGACAAGCTACCCTGAGCGAGTGGTGGGTGGCGCATACATCGGAGCGACCGCGAGCGACTCACACCGGAGTCCGTTCAAGCCCGGACAAACTTAAGGGGTGCCGCACTCTTCGCGCCGTTTGCGAAGGGTGCGCGAGGTAACTTGCCGTGTCGATCAGATCCAGACAGGCTTCCATGGCCCGCCGGGTCTTCTCTCGATGGGTCGGGTAATGTCCCATCCCGTAAAACCGTCCAAAATCGCCTTTTTTCGCCTTTTAGGGGCCTTGTAAGCCCCCGCTAGGGGCTGCTCCAGTCCCCTGTTACTGCAGAAAAAATAGCCCAATTCGCGTGGAAAGAAAATCCGCACTTCTACGTCCGTGGAACCGGAAGATGCCGCGCTGAACGCACGCGCGCTTTGTGCGACGCTAATGGAGTTCTCGCCCTTGACCGCGCGCTCCCGCCAGTGGTACCTATTTCGTCAGCTACGAGGAGGGCAGCATGAACATGGGAATGGGTGGGCGTTGGCTGCGCAGCGCGCTGATCGCGGCTGCGGCAATATTGGCGTCTGTGTCGGCGGCGCCTGCGCAGATGCCCGGCACGCCTACGCCGCCGAGCGGCGGCGGTGTCACGAATGAAACGACCATGGGCGTCGGCGGCGGCTTGGGCGATTCGCTGTCGTACGGAACAGTGGGAGACGAGCATCAGCGCGAACAGTTCGCGGCTTTCCAGTCTTTCTCGAAAGAAACCAACGCCACCAAAAGAATCGAGAAGGGCCGCGAGTTTCTCAAGAAATATCCGAAGAGCTCGTTTGAGGAGCAGGTCGACGCCTCGCTCGTTGACACCTACCGCACCCAGGCCGATTGGAACGACGAGTACCACTACGCGGACCTGGCCCTGATCCTGAATCCAAACGACGTGGACGTGCTCGCGACGGTCAGTTGGACCATTCCCCACATATTCGATCCGAAGGCTCCGAATGCCGGCGAGCAATTGGACAAGGCCGAAAGATACTCGAAGCATGCGCTGGAGGTGCTGGCCACACTGCCAAAGCCCGCCGCTATGAGCGACGCGCAGTTCACCGCGGCGAAGGCCAAGCGCACCTATCAGTTGCACAGTGCGCTGGGGCTTGTCTATTTCCGCAGAAACGATTACGACAATTCCGAAAAGGAATTGGCGCAAGCCACCAAGGACAATCCCGCGCCGGACCAGACCGATCTTTACGTGCTCGGCCTGGACCGTGTTCACCTCAGCCGTTTCGCTGAAGCCGCTGAGGCGTTTCACGCCTGCGCGGCGATGGCGGGCGCTTTTCACGACCCCTGCACCAACAACGCCGCGGTTGCCACCAATCAAGCCGCCGCCGCGAAAACGCAATAGCGCGCAGGCTCACGACATCGAACGCGCGCTCGTCGGCAACGTCAGCGGTCTCTTGTACTTCTCTTTGCTTGTGCGACGGGAGCAATGTGGGCGGCGCGAAGCCCGCCACGGTGGAAGCGTGGGCCTTTTTACCCTGCTTGCCCTGACGCAGGAAGGGAGCGAAGTCGAAGCGCAGGCCCTTGAAAACAAACGCCTCGCCTCGGTTTTTCGACCGTGTTCGACATCTAAGTCAGGGTGCTTCCATCGAGTGTCTGGATCCCGCGGAGTAAGATTTGGTGAACCCTCCGAGAGCGGCCGGCATCTACTCTGATACCAGCCCTACAATTCAATAGAGAGTAGGGAGGAGCCTATGTACGTAATTACCGGCGCGACAGGAAACACGGGAGGCAAGGTAGCGGAAAAGTTGCTCGCACGAGGGGAACAGGTGCGTGTTGTAGGCCGCAGCGCAAAACGGCTAGAACCATTCGTAAAGAAGGGCGCAGACGCTTTCGTTGCGGACATCACCGACACGGGGGCGCTCACGAAAGCTTTTTCGGGTGCCAAGGGAGTGTACGTGGTGATACCGCCGGACGTGAGCGCCCCGGACGTGCTGGCACACTATCAGCGCGTGGGTGACGCCTTGGCCGCCGCGATTGAGAAGAGCGGAATAAAATACGCCGTCGTGCTGAGCAGTGTCGGCGCGGACAGGCCGGATAAGACAGGCCCGGTGGTCGGGCTGTACAATCTTGAAAAGAAGCTTGGCGCGATTCCTGGATTGAACGCCCTCTACCTGCGACCCACCGCCTTCATGGAAAACCTTCTGTCCCAGGTTGGCGTCATCAAGGCCTTTGGAACAATGGCCGGCCCTGTCAGAGGCGATCTGCCGATACCCATGATCGCAACGCGCGATATCGGCGTCGCTGCCGCCGACGCCCTGTTGCAGCTCGATTTTCAAGGAAAGAGCACGCACGAACTGCAAGGGGCTCGCGATGTCACGAACACGGAAGCCGCCAAAATAATCGGCGCCGCGATCGGCAAGCCCGACCTGACATATAAGCAGATGCCCGCGGCACAGTTGAAGCCCGGTTTCGTGCAGATGGGCATGTCTTCGAATATGGCGGATCTGCTGTTGGAGTTGGCGGATGCGCAGAATTCGGGCTACTTAAAGGCGCTCGAGCCACGCTCCCCAAGGAACACCACTCCCACAACGCTGGAGACTTTTGTAGCCGAAGTTTTCGCGCCCGCCTATGGGGGACAAAAAGCGGCCCGCGCCTAGCGGGCCGGGTGGCGCATCTTAACCCGATGAATTTGGGCAGTGAGGTCACTGCCCGTGGGGGGGGGTGGCGCACCCTTCCGGGGTTGAAGGGTGCGCATGGTAACTGCCCATTCCAGAGCACCCGCGAACAAAACTGACCCTTGCACGAATTCTCGATGGTGCGCCACCCGTCACCCCAGGC
>CAWJDM010000012.1:0-753393 GCA_963841605.1 uncultured Acidobacteriota bacterium | reverse complement strand
TTGAATCGTCGAGCAAAATCTTCGACTGTGCGGATGTAGCAGCGTGTGGTGTGTTGCGAGTAATTACGACGCTCGAGTTCTTCGAGCATTATTTTGCGAAGTCGGGTCATGGGGACCTCCTATGACCCGACAACTTATCTCAACCAACAGGCAACCATCGCCCACCACCTCACGCGAAGCGTCCGCCGCCGGGCGGCTACGTCCTAACGCCCTAACTGACCCACCGTAAAGCAACCCAAGGAAATTCCGTTCGAACCCATCAGGAAAAATGATCGAAGCGATGAAAATATCCGTTGGGCCGGGTTTACGTGGCGCTTGACGCGAGCCGAATGCCTGGGGTAACGTCGCCGCGCCTTACTTTAACTTAGCTATGGAAACTGACCGCAACCCACTGCGGCGGGGAGGACGGACGGATGGACCCAAAGAGCGTTCTTGAATATGCCTCGAAACACAACGCCAAGATCCTCGATCTGCGTTTTATCGACGTGCCCGGCGTGTGGCAGCACGTCAGCTACCCGATTCAGGAGCTTACGGCGGAATCGTTCCAGGACGGGTTTGGCATGGACGCCAGCTCGATCCGCGGATGGGCCCAGATTCACGAATCCGACATGCTGTTGATCCCCGACCCCAATACGGCGTTCATGGATCCGTTTCGCGACACGCCGACGCTGATCATGATCTGCGACGCGCAGGATCCGCTCTCGCGCAAACCCTACGAGCGCGACGTCCGCAACCTCGCGCATCGCGCCGAGGAATTTTTGCAGAAGAGCGGCGTGGCCGACCAGGCGTTTTTCGGCGCCGAGGCGGAATTCTTCATTTTCGATAGCGTGCGCTTCGATTCGAAGCCGCAACACGGCTTCTACTACATCGATTCGGACGAAGGCCGCTGGAACACGGGCCGCGCCGAGCACAACCTCGGCTACCGCACGCGCTACAAGGAAGGCTACTTCCCCGTTCCGCCCATGGACCATTTCCAGGATATGCGCACGGACATGGTGCTGAAGCTTCAGGAAGTCGGGATCAACATCGAGTGCCATCACCACGAAGTCGCCACCGCAGGCCAGGCGGAGATCGACTTCAAATTCGACACGCTGATCAAAGCGGCAGACAACATGTGCAAGTACAAGTACGTGGTCCGCAACGTGGCGTATCAATACGGCAAGACGGTGACGTTCATGCCGAAGCCGATTTTTTCGGACAACGGCTCGGGCATGCACACGCACCAGTCGCTTTGGGGCAAAGGCAAGCCGCTTTTCGCGGGCGACATGTACGCCGGCCTCAGCCAGCTCGCGCTGTGGTATACCGGCGGGCTGCTGAAGCATGCGCCGGCGATCGTGGCGTTTGCCGCGCCAACCACGAACTCCTACAAGCGGCTCGTCCCGGGCTACGAAGCGCCGGTGAACCTCGCGTACTCGCGGCGCAATCGCTCGGCGGCGGTGCGCATCCCGATGTACTCGACCAATCCCAAGACGAAGCGCCTCGAATTCCGGCCGCCCGATGCGTCGTGCAATCCGTATCTCGCGTATTCGGCGATGCTCATGGCGGGCCTCGACGGAATCGAGAACAAGATCGATCCCGGCGGCCCGCTCGATAAGGACATCTTCGATCTTTCGGTGGAGGAGTTGGCGCACGTTCCCTCCGTGCCCGGCTCGCTCGATGCGTCGCTGAAAGCCCTCGAAAAAGATCACGCCTTCTTGACGAAGGGCGGCGTCTTCACGAAGGAGTTCATCGATCTGTGGATCGACTACAAGATGAAGAAGGAAGTCGATCCCGTCCGGATGCGCCCGCACCCGTACGAGTTCGAGCTGTATTACGACATCTAGCTAGGAGCTTCCGAAGGTCCGCGGCTCAGGCCGCGTCCCAACGAAAAAACGCCCCGCCGCCCGGCGGGGCGTTTTCTTTTGTGCACTGCGATTCGTGCTTGCGCATGTAGCGACGCGTGAACCCCGTGGCTAAAGCCACCACTACTTTGGCCTACCTGTCGAGGGCCTGAAGGCCCACGCTTCCACCGTTTTCGCGGCCAAGGGGCCGCGCCTGCACGTTCTGCGTTGCAGCCCTTGCCTCTCCGGCAGGCACTGCGCAATTATTGTTCTCCGGGCTCCGGTCATGGAATACGCGCAAATCACTTACCGGCTGTTCGTTGGATCGCACCCGCAGACCGTGGACGATATCGAGAGGCTTCGCCGGGATCTGGCGATCACGGCCATACTGAATTTGCAAGCGGACGAGGACATGGCCACCACCGGCTTGGATTGGAAGCCCCTTGAGATCCATTACAGCACTTGCCCCGTGGTTCTCTTTCGAGTTCCCATGAAGGAAGAACAAGGCGAGATGCGGGAGAAACTTTTTCAGTGCATCAGCGCGTTGGAGCGATTGCTCTCGGCCGGGCACACGGTATATCTCCACTGCACGGCCGGGATCGGACGCTCACCGACCGTCGCCGTCGGCTACCTTCACTACTGTATGGGTTGGGAACTGGACGCCGCAGCCCGTTACCTGAAAGAGGTGCGGAAATGTTCTCCTCATCTGGAACCACTCGGCTTGGCAATTGTGGACCAAGTCAAGCTGGAGTCCGCCGAATGGTGGCGCAGATAGAGGCGAGTTGCAGCCAGGCAGCGCAACGGAAACGAGTCCCGCGAAAAGGTACGCACTAGGCGATTCGTCCGGGGCACGCTATCGGTCTCTGCCGTCGAATCGGCACACCCACCCCGGAATATACTGCCTGACCACGGCTGACGGAAGCCTATGGCGCCGAAGAGGCGTCCATCTGGTCTAGGAGGTCGAGCCGCTGCTTGTCGAGAATTCGCAATTCCGCAATGAGTTTGGCGCGGGTGGCAGCATCGGTCGTTTTTTGCAGCTCGCGAACTATCGTTCTAGTGTCTGCGAGAGAGACGTAACTCTGCAAAATGCCATCAAAGTCCCTTTCAATCTTGGACACGGTAAGCGTATCACCGCTCAGGGTGCCGGTGAGGTGCACGGTGTCACCTGCGTTCACCTGCAAGTCCGCGAAGTCCTGGTTTGCAATTTTGTATGTTTTCCCGCCGGAGACGAATTCGTATTTTGCTCCGAGTTTCACGCAAGCAAGCGTGCAGTCATGCTCGGTCAGCCTATGTTCGGCCGACATTTGAACGGGACTAGCGGCGCAGTAGCTATCCACAATTTGACCCATCCATGTCCTGTCGGCGGCCAA
Source organism: uncultured Acidobacteriota bacterium (assembly GCA_963841605.1). Lineage (GTDB taxonomy): Bacteria > Acidobacteriota > Terriglobia > Acidiferrales > UBA7541 > Palsa-295. The sequence continues at coordinate 750,203 of CAWJDM010000012.1, read as the reverse complement.
AGGGAAAGAAGCAAAACACAACAGGAGGCCGATGCAACCCAAAATTCTATAGATGCTTTTCATCAGTGATCTCCTTCTGGCCAGAATAATTCCCTCTGATTCCCCGGCCCGCATGAGTGTACACCCATCTGCCTCCACGGAATGTGGTCACAAGTGCCGACGCCATCAGAGGGTCGGACGAATTGCGGAGGACAGCGGTCAACGCCGTTTGTAAGTGGGTGTTCCGGCTCTTTCTGGTTTTGGGCGACGTACTGGGGTTGGAACGAACGTAAGAATAGCGTTTAACATCCGCGGCTAATCATCCACGTCCGTTGCGCTTCGAGCCACGTGGACATAAGGCTCCCGAAGTAGGGGAAAATTGCTTTCGCGGCGGCCACGGTGCGCTGGTTGTGATATAAGCAGCCGGCGGGATGCGGCGCTACTGCGTAAGCCCGCGAATCTGCTAAACTTTTGTTGGGGTTGGCCACGACGATGAAACTTTTTGGACGCGAAGGCGGCGGTGCGGCTTCCGGCGACAAGGGCGAACGCGCGCGCGGCAACGGGCACGCGCTTCCTGCGCACCGGCTGACGCTCAATCTGACGAACGCCGAGAACTTCGCCCACATGCTGGCGAAGAGCCGCGCCTCGCGGACGGTCGAGGTGGCCGACCTGCTTGCGGGAATGTACATCTGCGATTGGGAACGCCTCTCGAAATACTGGGACGATTATCGCCAGGACGAAATCGAGGAGTTTCTGCAGCGCATCTGCCAGATCAGCCCGCAGCGCTGGCACGCGTGGATCGAAGAGTACGATGGCATGCGCCGCAAGGAAGAGCGGCTGGCGCGCACCTGGCCACCCCTGCGCCGCCTGCTGAAACGGATGCCCGACGAGCGGCCGCTGCAGCTATCCGATGCGCTCGCGACCGTCCTGAAGGAGGCCGAGCAGATCACGCCATTTTACGATCGCACGCCCGAGCGGTCGATTCCGATTCTGACGAGCGAGTGCGTCCTGCTGTGCATCGCGCGCACCTACGGGACGGAAATCACCAAGAAGCTGCTGGCGACCGGCATGGACGCGGCGAAGCTCGAGAAAGACGTGTTTACCCCCAAGCGCGCACCGTTGTCGTAGAGCCAACCTCAGATTTGCCACAGAGCGAGAAAGATCCTTCGGCAGGCACTAGACCAAAGCGGCTACCTCCCTTCCTTCGTCAGGGCAGGCAGGATGAAGATCCCTGCCTGCGGCAGGCGGGCTCGTCGGATCGTCAAATGATCATTTTGAAATGGGGCCACAGGGCGGATAGCGGTTCTGTCGGGTGGCGGCAGATGTAGACGTTGATCTTCGACTCGATGGGCATCGTGTGGGCGTTCGTGATAGTGGCGGCGAGCTGGACGTCGCGGAAGTAGCGGATGTAGTCGGATGAGCGCTCGCCGAAGATGATCACGCACGAGCCGGTATACTGGCGCGGGCCCCAATCAAAATAGGCGTTGTGGCCGCCGATCGCGCGCGGCAATCCGAGCGCGGGGCCGTAGTAGTCGATCGCGCCCGCCTCGCCGTAGTTCCCCGCGAAGATCGCGCATCCAGCGCGGTCGGCCGCGGGCAGATCGTCGTAAACCTGCGCGACGCCTTCGGCGATGTTTTCCCAGCCGAACATATCCGCGTAGAGTTGCGGAAGCTGGACGCCCACCGCGTCGCGCTCGGTCTTCACCGAATTCGCGTAAGGCAATATCCGCGAGTAGCGCAGGAATGCGTTGACCGGCAGCACGGGCACGCCAAATGGCAGCGCCACCAAGCCGGCGATGACCAGTAGCGCGGGCAGCGTGGTCCGCAGCCAGCGCCACGATTTCACTTCGACAAGATCCTCGATCGCCACGCCGCCCGCCGCCATCAGTATCGTATAGACAGGCAGCACGTAATACGATTTGCCATCGAGGACGATGAAAACCGCGAGCACGATCACGTACGCCACTCCGAGAAATCGGAAGGGCTTCCCTTTCGGCGCGAAAAGCAGCCACGCCAGCCCGCCGGCCCACACCGGCAGCGCAATCGGGCCGAGGAAAAGGATCTGGTCGCTCAGGAAGCGCAACGGCGAGATGGAGATGTTTTTGTAGAGCTGCGCGTTGCGCACCACTTCGATTTGCGGCCAGCCGTGGCGCGACTCCCACAGCAGGTTCGGGAAAAACAGCGCCAGCGCAATCGCGCCGCCGATCAATACCCATTTCGAAAGCAGCAGACGCCACTGGCCCGCGAGGCTGAGTCCTGCGACCAGCGCGAAGCCGAAAACGAGCATCGTGTGCTTGTTCTCGAGTCCGATGCCGGCGACGGCGCCAAACGCGAGCCACCATTTCGGCGACGCGCCTTTCACGATGCGCACCACGATCCACGCGCCGAACAGCCAGAAAAGCGGCTCGAACGCGTTCATCGAAAGGAAGCTGTCGAAGGCGAAATACGCGGGCGCCCAGAGAATCGCGCTGGCCGCGAGAAACTGGCCGTAGCGCTTGGCGCCCAATTCGCGCGCGAGGATGCCGGTGAGAAAAACGACCGCTGCGCCCGTGAGCACGGGAAGCAAGCGGATCGAAACGAGCGAATTGCCGAAGGCGTGGCGCTCGAACCACGCGACGAGCGCGATCAGCGGCGGCTGGTCGACGTAGCCCCAGGCGAGGTGCTGGCCGCAAGCCATGTAGTAGAGCTCGTCGCGAAAGAAGCCGTAGCGCGCGACGCCCGCGAGCTGCGCGATCAGCTTGATTGCGGCGAGGCCGGCGAGAATGGCGGTTGCGGTGAGGGCGCGCCCGCGCACCGCGGCGTTGAGCGAGCCCTCGCTGAACTCCTCGACGCGAGTCTCGCTCATGCGGCGGACGCCGGAATGTGAGCCGGCTGCACCCCGTGCTGAAAAAGCAGGTTGCGTGGGCCGGCTGAATTCGCGTTCATTGAACCATTAGTGGGATTCGGCAGCGGCCGGAACGACCGTCGCGCTCACGATGCTGTCGATCTTCGGGAAATTTTTCTCGATGTACGCTTTCCCCTGCGACCCAATCAAGCCCTGATTGGGCTGCTCGCCGTAGCCGCTGTAGAGGTTCTTGACGACGTCCATTCCCGAGGTGACTTGGCCGAACGGAGCGAAGCCCTGGTTATCGAGAAACGTGTTGTTGCCGAAATTGATGAAGAGCTGCGTGGTGCGCGTGTTCGGGCCGGCTGTAGCAAACGTGAGATAACCGGGCTTGTTGCTCTGGGTCACGGGATCGTCTTTGATGTTCGCGTTCTGCCACGCGCGATTGACCGCCGGATCAGGCGTAAGCCCGAACTGGATGATGAACCCCGGAACCACGCGGAAAAACGGCGCACCGGTGAAGAAGCCGTGCTTCACGAGATTGTAGAAGCGGTCCGCGCCGATCGGCGCCCAGGCGCGGTTGACCTGCACCACGAAATCGCCCTTCGTGGTGGTGAATTTCACATCGTAAACGTCCGGCGCTTTCGCTTTCAGTTCCGCCGGGTGCAACAAAGCAGGATCGGTTGTCATATGTGCCCTCGAGTGCTCTCCTGACGGTTGTGCCGCAGATTGAGCCTGTCCCGCCGCCAATGCCGGAACAAGCGCCACAAAAATGCAAAGCAACAACAAAAGAGTGATGCGTTTCATACGAGCTTTCCTCTCATTGATTTCGCAAATGCGGCTGCGCAAAAGCCTCCACATTTTGCAGGAAGCGTAGCGCATTGCCACCAAGAATCATCTGGATTTCTTCCTCCGAGTAACCTCGATCGAGCAGCGCTTCGGTGATCTGCGGCAGATGTGACGCGTCTTCCATGCCGTAGGGCATGTTGGCGCCGTCGAAATCCGAGCCGAGCCCGACGTGATCGGCGCCCGCGATTTTCACCGCGTGGTCGATATGATCGACAATTTCCGTCCAATCGACGCGAGGCAGCTTGCCCGCGGCGACCATCTCGCGCACCACGTTGCCGGCATCGATCATAAACCGGCCGGGGTCCCCGCCGCCGCGCCGTTTCACCTCCGCATCGATTTCACGCTCGAACTGCGCGTCGGCCTTCTCCACGTTCCGGAATTTCTGGCTGAGGAAACCCATGTGGAAGTTGATCTGAACCACGCCGCCTTTGGCCGCCAGAGCGCGGATCAGGTCGTCGCGCAGATTGCGCGGCCTGGCGCAAAGCGCGTAGCACGAAGAGTGCGATGCGAAAACCGGCGCTTCGCTCGTGGCGAGCACGTCGGCGACCGTCTTATCCGACGCGTGCGACACATCCACCGCCATGCCCAGCCGGTTCATTTCGCGGATCACGTTCTTGCCGAAATCGCTCAGGCCGTTGTGCAGGGGCTCGTCGGTCGACGCGTCCGCCCAATCCGTGTTGCGCATGTGCGTGAGCGTCACGTAACGCGCGCCGAGATCGGCATATTGCCGAAGCACGCCGAGATCGTGATTCAGCATGTGGCCGCCCTCGACCGCCAGCAGGACGGCGATCCGCCCCGCCGCACGAGCAGCAAGGATATCTTGCGCGCTCCTCGCGAGAACGAGAGCGCGAGGGTGCCGCGCAACGGTACGATGCACCGCTTCGATCTGCTTGAGCGCGCGCTCCACCGCCTCCGCGCCCGTTACGGTGCCAGGCATCCAGACGGCGAAAAAGATCGCGCCCACGCCGCCTTCGCGCAGCCGGGGAATGTCGATCGAGCCGTCCGCGTGCGCGGCCCCAAGATCGAAATCGTCGCTGAGCAGGCGCTGCGTGGTGTCCGTATGGGTGTCAATCACCAGCGAACGAAAGTGCAGATCGCGCGCCCGCGAGGAGATGCCGGACGCAATGCCAGCTTCCACCTCAGCCATCAGCCTTGCGGCCCCCTTCCGAATGCCATTCCCCACTTTGATTAAACCACATGTTTGCGCCGCAATGCGCCGTTGAATTCACGACAACAGCATGCATCAGTATTGCGTCGTGCCAAAAAGAAACATGCTAGACTGCGCCCCAGAGTCGACTTCGGACGTTTCCATGACCGTCGAACATATTGGAGAGTTGAAAAAATGCGTCGCCGAACTCGCGCGCGAGAGTGACGAGGGCAGGTCCGTCCCCCTAAGGCGAATCATCGAGTTAATCGGCAAGACTTTCGGCGTCCGATGGCACGAAGTCGCCATTCTCGGACTCACTTCGGACGAGCGGTCGCTGAGATTTCTTTCGCCGGACGGCCTGCGCATCATCGGGAAGATCCCATTGTCGAGCGTCAACGCGCTGGCCGCGAGAACCGCCCGGGAAAAGCGCCCGGAACTTGTCAATCATTTCTCCGTGGTGCCTCACGCGTCGGTGTTCGAGGGCGTTCCAATCAGCGAAACCGAGCGTGGCAACCCGATCCAGAAGATCATGAGCGCTCCGATCGCGATCGGACAGAAGGTGATCGGCGTGCTCCAAGTGTCGCGCAAGGGCAAAGCGATGGCCGATGCGGGCGCCGATTTCACCAATCCGCAGCTTCGCGAGCTGCAAACCATCGCCGACGCGCTCGGACCGTGCGTCCTGCTGTGCAACAAGGAGCCGGAAGCCACCGCGTAGCTCCTTGCACGCAAATCCGGTTGTACCTTTCACATGGCTGTAATCCTTCGCTATGAAATGAGTTGACATCACTCACCCTGCTTGCTAATTTTCGTTCGCAACATCTTCTCTTTCGACTGAAAGACGGGAGGCACCGCAGGCCGGGAAGCTCATGGCGTTCGTCGCGAAGAAAATTTTCCTCACCAAGGGAACCGGCAAACACCGCGAGCGCCTTTCGAGCTTTGAGCTCGCGCTGCGAAACGCGGGCATTGCCGCGTGCAACATCGTGCGGGTTTCGTCGATCTTTCCTCCTCATTGCAAGCTCATCTCGCGCAGCGAAGGGCTGAAGCATCTGAAGCCCGGGCAGGTTGCGTTCACGGTGATCAGCGAGAATCAGACGCGCGAGCCGCACCGCCTGATCGCGGCGGGTGTAGGCCTGGCGCTGCCGAGTGACAAGTCGATGTACGGCTACCTCTCCGAGCATCATTCCTTTGGCGAGACGGAAGAAGTCGCGGGCGAATACACGGAAGAGCTCGCCGCCGAGATGCTGGCCACCACCCTGAACGTCGAGTTCGACCCCGATCTTTCCTGGGATGAAAAAAAAGAGGTCTACCGCATTTCGAATAAGATCGTCCGCACGATGAACATCACGCAATCGGCCGTGGGCGATAAGCGCGGCCTGTGGACCACGGTGCTGGCGGCGGCGATTCTGGTGGGCGAAGACGATTAGCGGATTCGTAGTTGCGTTGGAAGGCCCGGCGTTGCAATCTGAAGTTGAGCCGTCCCCCTCGACGGCAATACGCCTCGCACCGAGGCTGCGGGCAGAGCGAAGAGCGTAATTCCCAAAGGAAAAGCAAACCGCCCATGAGCCGATACACTCCCATGCCGCCGGACAATTTCGGCGGCCTATCCGAAGAGCACTCACTCTACGAAACGTCGCGCGCCGTGATCTTCCCGGTCCCGCTCGAGCGCACCACCACTTATGAACACGGGACGCGCAACGGTCCGACCGCGATCCTCAAAGCCAGCCAGAATATGGAGCTCTACGACGAGGAGCTGGAGCTCGAGCCCTACAAGCAAATCGGCATCCATACGCTGCCGCCGATCGACACCATGGACGGCACGCTCGACGAAGTGATCACCGAGCTTTTCACGGCCGAGTGTGCCCTGATGGACGACGACAAATTCCCGGTCGCCATCGGCGGCGAGCACAGCCTCACGCCGCCGCTCGTCTCCGCCGTCACGAAGAAATACAAGAACCTGAGCGTGCTGCAAATCGACGCCCACGCGGACCTGCGCGACGAATATCAGGGCAATTCTTCGAGCCATGCGTGCGCGATGCGCCGCGTCCTCGAATTTTGCCCCGCTGTGCAGGTGGGCATTCGTTCGCTGTGCGTCGAAGAGGCGCAGGCGATTCCGCACTTGCGCACGAAAATCTACTGGGCCAACGATATCGTCCGCGCGCCGCTCAAAGCCTGGATCGCGAAGGTGTTGGCCGATTTGAGCGCCAACGTATATCTGACGATCGATCTCGACGGCTTCGATCCGTCGATCATCCCCGCCACGGGCACGCCCGAGCCCGGCGGCCTCGATTGGCACCAGGTGACGTCGCTCGTGCGCGCCGTCGCGCATCACAAGAAGATCGTCGGCATGGACGTGGTCGAGCTGCTGCCGCTGCCGGGCGAGCACGCTTCCGACTTCCTGGCCGCGAAGCTGATCTACAAGTGCCTGGGATATGCTTTCTGCCGCGAGTAAACTGGCCGCGAGCGGTTTCGTAGGCGTCGCTTGGCGCTCAACTTGGGAGGTCCGATGATTCTTGCCGCATGGATCGCGCTTCTTTCGGATAAGGTCTACTTCATTGGAGTTTCATCGCGCGGGCTGATCAGCTGGATCGTCCTCGGCCTGATCGCCGGATGGATCGCGGGCCATTTGGCGCGCGGGCGCGGCTTTGGCTGCATCGTTGACGTGATTCTCGGGCTGATCGGCGCCGTGATCGGCGGCTGGATCTTCACGCGCCTTGGCATCACCGCCGCCGGATTCTTGGGCAGCCTCGCAGCAGCCACGGTCGGCGCGGTCTTGCTCGTCCTGATCGCGCGCATCTTCTCCGGTAGCTCGCACGACTGAGTCTTTCTAGTGGACTTCTCTGGTCCTCTCGCGATACTGCCGATAGCGTTTGCCATCAAAGCGGTACGTGATCGTGGTGAGATACCTTCCTGCCTGGCCGCCAGTGACGGTTTGAATGTCTTTATATCCGCTATGCCTAGCCTTGAGCGCGTCCATTCCCTGGCCTGGTGCTTTCAAAATCAATTCGTATTGCCCGGCAGTTTGCCGGAAAACCCAGAACCAGCTAATGCCTTCGACGCTGTGAAAGCATAGATAAGCCTTTCCCGGCTCAGGATTCGCTAGAACCATGAGGTCGGTCTCATTCGGACCGTCCAAGTGAATTTCGGAAGCCAGAAACCAAGAACTCAACGGCTCGCCCGAGGGTAAAGGGTTGTATTCCAAACACGACTGAACCCCGTGGTCCCTCCTCAGAACTTCCGAAACTGCGTCGGGTACGGGGACTGGCCGCCTCAGAAATGGCTCGCCGGGAACCTCTTCCGTGCCGAAGGTAGACTGCTCGCCTTGGATGGTCTGGCCCGCTGTCCGCGAACCTGTGCCTGTGCTCGCTGCAAGAGCGAGACAGACCGGAAACAGGAGGCATTTTAGGCGTGAGACCAAACATCTGGCCGAAACCGGCCGCATACCCTCACCTCGATGATAACCACTGGAAGACGACCCACACCACGGGGCTCGCGAGGATCAAGCTGTCGATGCGGTCGAGCATCCCGCCGTGGCCCGGGAGCAGCGAACTTGAATCTTTCACCACGGCGCCGCGCTTGTAGGCCGATTCGATCAAATCTCCCGCCTGCCCGGCGATGTTGGCGAGCGCCGCGGTGATCAGCAGGGCGGCGGCGTCCACTTGCATCCACTTCGCGAAAAAGATCGCCACCAGCAGCGAGCCGAGCACGTTCGCGAAAGCGCCCTCCCACGTTTTCTTCGGGCTGAGCGCCGGCGCCATCGGCAGCCGCCCCAGCGCCTGGCCGACGAAATACGCGAAGATATCTCCCGCCCACACCAGGGCGAGCGTGAACAGCACCAGTTCGCGGCCCATGTGCTCGATTTCGTAAATTCGCACGATGTAGCTGAACGGCAGCGCGACAAAGAGCAATCCCGCCGAGCTGATCGCCACTCCCGGCAGCACGTCGTGCAGCGAACGACGCGTGCCGAGGCCGATCGCCACCGCGCCAAACAGAAAAACCAGCAGCACGGCTTCGATCGATAGCGTGCCGCTGGCCGCTTCGCGGATGATCGAGACGCCGCCGCTCAGGTTGTGCGTCTCAATCAATCCCAGCGAGTGCTGCGCATAAAAAAGCGCCGCCGTGCAGACGATCGTCCACTTGCGAAAGGCGTGCAGGCCGATGCGCTCGCCGAGATCGAAGAATTCGAAGAGCGCGAGGATCGCCACCAGCGCCGCGGCGACCGTCAAAATCGCAGGCGGAGCCCACCACACCAGAATTACGACGACAGGGATCAGGATGAGCGCGGTGAGAATGCGAACCAGCATCGAGCGTCAGCCCCGCACCGGGCGGCTCGTGCCCCCGGCGCGGCTTTCGTGACCGGTGCCCGCATCGACCCGGCCGGAAGATCCGGCGCGGGCGCGCGGCGCGCCCAGGCCACCGTAGCGGCGCTCGCGCTTTTGATATTCGATCAGCGCCTCGAGCAGCCTCGCGCGCGAAAAATCCGGCCACAGCGCTTCGGTGACGTAGATTTCCGCGTACGCGATCTGCCACAAGAGAAAATTGCTCACGCGCATCTCGCCGCTCGTCCGGATCAGCAAGTCGGGATCGGGCAGCCCGGCGGTGTAGAGATGCTTCGAGATGTCGTCTTCGTGCGCGCGAAAAGATGCGCCGCCATTGGCGCGTGCTTCATGGACCTCGGCGAGCAGCGCGTTGAAGGCGTCGGTGAGCTCCGCGCGACCGCCGTAGTTCAGCGCGACCACCAGCTTCATCCCCGTGTTGCCCTCGGTGAACCGCATCGCCTCGGTGATGTCCTTGCGCACGCCTTCGGGCAACTGCGCCTGGCGCCCGATAAAAACCATGCGGATATTGTTTTTGTGGATCGCGGGCAGCTCGCGCTTCAGGTAGTCGCGCAGCAGGCGCATCAGGAAATCGACTTCGGTCTGCGGCCGCCGCCAGTTTTCGAGCGAAAACGCATAGAGCGTGAGGCACGGGACGTGCAGCTGCGCGCACGTCTCGATCGCGCCGCGCGCCGCTTTCACGCCGGCGCGATGTCCCGCGATGCGCGGCAGGTGGCGCCGCTCCGCCCACCGCCCGTTGCCGTCCATGATGATGGCCACGTGGTCGGGCAATCGCTTCGCGTCCAGCTTTTCGAGAAGTTCCGCTTCCTCGCGGTTCGCGGGCTTTAGGAGGTCGCTGGCTTTCACCGGAAATCGCTCAGGGAGCGCAGGTTATGCACGTCAGAAAATGCTCGCCAGCGAAAGTAGCACAGCGACTATCCCCGTGCAACACTAAGGGTCGCACGGTGGTCGATAAAGATGGCGCAATCATTGGATAAAGCCGTTCCCTGGGGGCGGACATTCGACGAGTATGTCCGCATGTTCGACCTGAGTGCGGCAAACCTCGCATCGCGAATCCTCGATTGCGCCGGCGGGCCCGCCAGCTTCAACGCCGAGGTACGCAGGTTCGGCGGCAAGGCGGTCTCCTGCGACCCGATCTACGAGTTTTCTCGCGCCGAGATTGCCAGGCGGGTCGAAGAGACGCGCGACACCATCCTCAAAATGACCTACGAAGCGCGCGAGCATTTCGTCTGGCGCGAAATCAAATCCGTCGAGCATTTGTCGCAAATCCGGATGGCGGCGATGCAGCAGTTCCTGGACGATCTCCCGGCGGGGGTCTCCGAAGGACGCTACCGTGTCGCCGAGCTTCCCGCGCTTCCCTTTCGTGATGCCGAATTCGATCTCGCGCTCTGCTCGCATTTTCTCTTCACGTACTCCGATATTTTGTCGCTCGAATTCCACCTCGCCTCGATCCGCGAACTCTGCCGCGTGGCCCGCGAAGCGCGCATTTTCCCCGTGCTCGCGAGCTTCGGTATCGCTCGTTCGCCGCATCTCGCGAATGTTCTCGGCGTGCTCACTTCCGAAGGCTACCGCTGCGAACTCCAGCGCGTCCAGTATGAATTCCAGAAGGGCGGCAACGAGATGCTGCGCGTTTCGCGCGGCTAGATGACGGAAAGCGCGTGGCGGGCGTGGCGCCACAGCGCGGCGAATGCTTGCGACGAGTGAGCATGCGGGTGCGCGAGCGAGCCGCTCAGGCCGGCGGCGGATGGCTCGAAGATCGCGACGTACACCAGGATCAGCGTGAGGATGATCATGATGATGCTCGAGCCCCAGGCGATCACGTTGAAGAGCCAGCCGTTCACGTGGTCGCCCATCAGGTCGCGGCGGTTGATCAGCAGCAAGATGAAAATCAGTACGACCGGCAGCCAGATGCCGTTGGCCACCTGCGACAGGACGAGAATCTTCAGCAGCGGCGCCTTGGGAATCAGGATGATGCCCGCACCGGCGACGATCAGCAGCGTGTAGAGCGAATAGAACGTCGGCGCCTCTTTGAGTTTGCGGTCGAGGCCTGCTTCGAAGCCGAGGCCTTCGCAGATCACGTGCGCAGTCGAAAGCGGCAGAATCGACGCGGCGAAGAGCGACGCGTTGAGCAGCCCGAACGCAAACAGCATGCCCGCCCATTTGCCCGCGAGCGGGATCAAGGCTTGCGCGGCCTGGCCAGCATCGGTGATGTTGGTCATGCCGTGCGCGTGGAGCGTCGCGGCGCAACACACCATGATGAAAAAAACGATCGCCATGCACGAGATGCTGCCGACGAGCACGTCCGTGCGCGCGTGCTTATACTGACGCGGGCCCACGCGCTTTTCGACGAAACCCGCCTGCAAATAGAAAAATTGCCACGGCGCGATCGTGGTGCCGATAAGGCCGATCAGCATCAGCAAGTACGGCGCGTTCCACTGGACGTTCGGGACCACGGTTTGCTTCATGGCGAACATCCAACTGGGCTTGGCCAAAAACGCGGAAACGGCGTACGAAAGATAAAAGCCGCACGCCACGAGGAAAATCTTTTCGACCTGCCGGTAGCTCCCGCGCACCACCAGAATCCAGACGGCAATCGCGGCGAGCGGCACCGAAACGTACTTGCTGATGTGGAAGATCTGCATCGACGCGGCGACGCCCGCGAATTCCGCGACCGTATTGCTCAAGTCGACCAGAAATGCGGCGATCATCACGAAAAACGTGGAGCGGAAGCCGAATTCCTCGCGAATCAGGTCGGAGAGGCCTTTGCCGGTCACGACGCCCATGCGCGCGCACATTTCTTCGCTGACATAGAGCGCGATGGTCATCGGAATCAGCGACCACAGGAGCGCGTAACCGAACTGCGCGCCCGCCGTTGTGTACACGGCGATTCCGCCGGCGTCGTTGTCCACGTTCGATGTGATGAGCCCCGGGCCGACCACCGCCAGAAACAAGGCGAGACGCCTGCGCGCCGGACGCGTGCGACGGGCAAAGCCCTTGCCGCGCGCCGAGAGCTGCTCGAACGTGTCGACGAGTGTGACCCACGTGTTCATGGCTTTAGCGTTTTGATTCCCCGAGAGCTGCCGGCGCGAGGCCGGGTCGATCTATATGTTGCTTATATCTTCGCGCAGAGGCGGCTGACGATGTCGTCCACCGTGATCGAGCCGATCGGGTGGTTTTCGTCGTTCACCACGGTGAGGCTGCGCAAATTGTATTTGTCGAAAAGCTCGAAAACGTCCTTGTCGCGCACGTTGGATTTCACCGAAAGCAGCGGCTCGAACGTGATTTCGCCCATGCGCGTGTCGCCGTCGGCTAGCAGCAGCCTCGCAAGCGGCACCACGCCCGCGAGCGCGGCCTCCCGATTGATCAGGACGACGTTGTCGAGCTGGTCGGGCGGCACCTCGTGGAAGCGGATGAAGTCGACCACTTCGCCGCGCGTAGCGTCCTCGCCGACCACCACGAACTCCGTCGTCATCATGCCGCCGGCCGTGTTTTCATCGAAGCGCATCAGTTGCCGGACTTCCTGCGCCTCGGGGATTTCCATCTCCTCGAGCACTTCCTTCGATCTGGCCGGCTCGAGGCTCTGGATCAGGTCGGCGGCTTCGTCCGGGCCCATCTCTTCGATAATGTCCGCGGCTTTCTCCGGATCGAGCTTTTCGACGACCTGCGTCTGCAAGCGCTTGTCGAGCTCGGCGATGGTTTCCGCGGCCGTTTCTTCGTCGAGCGAGCCGATGATCGACTGCCGCTCGTCGGGCGAAAGCTCTTCCATGATGTCCGCGAGATCGGCCGGATGGAGCGCCTCGAGCTTCTGGCTCGAGAGGCGCAGCTTCACGCGACGCAGCGGGTCGGGCTCAATTATGTTGACGAATTCCCACCGGATCGTCCGCGGCGGCAGCTTGCTCTGGATCCGCCGGATCGCCATCGGCGGGACCACGCCCTGCAGCAGGCGTCGAACCGCCGCGGGCAGGCCGACGTCCACGTCCGTGATTCGCATCTCGATGTTGCCGTTCGTGCGGTGCTCCGAGAGATCGACGTCGTTGACGCGCACTACTTTGCGGCCGTTGGTGTCAATGATCTGCTGGTCGAGCAGGTCCTTGCGGACCGCGAGCCACGCCTCATTCGGCTGGTAGAGCTCGAGCGCTGATTCGTCGGTGGTCAGCTTCACGCGCCCGGGCGCCACTTCGGCGATCTGGTCGTAGCGGGCGACGAGCGGGCGGTATTGCCCGCGACTGAGCAGCAGCCGCGAGATGCGGTTCGGCTGCTCTTCGGGCACGACGAACATCTCCTTCACGCGCCCCACAATGTTCCCGGCGGAATCGTAGGTTTGGGCGCCCAGGACTTCCGTTGCGTGCAGCATAGGTGGCTCCTTTGCCGGTCGGGCGGCAAATCCGGGCAAAAAAAATGCCCGAGACCGGCGGTGCTTCCGGCCACGGGCAGACCAAATAGCTGCCTCGCGTTAGTTCAGGCCGGGCCTCGCCTCCCTGTCCCGGCGCGCCCGCGTGCGGATCGCGTCGAAACGGTGACCGAAAGCAAGCGGGAAGGTCGCGCACCGCCGGGTGTCGCCTGCCAGACCGGCGGAGCCGCTACTTCCAGCCTCCGAATTGGACGAACGCGCTTCCATGAAATGCGCATGCCCGTTTTGACTAGTAAAGGTAGACGCAAATTTTGTCAAGCAAAGAGTGGCTGCTTTATGCAATTTTTACGCCGAAAGAAGCACATTTGTGGGCTTGCGGCCGTGGCGACGGCAATCGGCTGCATATAAATCCCAATACGTTCCCTGTATGTACTCGCCGGGTGCACATCCGAGCGCGCGGGCGACTCGATCGATGGCGTGCGGCGAGCCTTCGAGTTCGAGGAACGTGCCGATCGGTGTTTCATCGAGGTCCAGATGCAGGTCGGGAAGGCGGAATGTGGTCCGGTATTTCTCGTAGCGGAAGCTGGGGCGGAGGCCGATGGCGCGCAAGGCCGATGGCCACCGGGTTGGCGATTCGACCGCGACTTCCCGTTCGAGCCGCTCCTTATAGCGCGAGCGGCGGCTGGATTCGGGAACGGGAGCCTTCGAGGTGAGGATCGCGCACCGCGCGCCGCCCGGCAGAAGCTTCGAGGGCGCCGGGGTCTCGATGCGCAGCCGGAGCAGGCGTCCTCGGCTGCGGAGGTCGGCGGAGGGCGTGTCGTACAGCGTATTTTGTTCGAGGACGCGCCCGTGCAGCTTGGCGCCCAGCCGCTTCAGGCTGCGGACCAGCGCCGGCAAATCGGTGACGCGGAGCTTCACTTCGATTTCGCGAGCTGTGCGAAGACGCGGGGACATGATCGGGACGCGACCGAGTATAGCGCAGCGCCGACGATGCGCTTGCGCCTCGATCGGCCCCCGCGAAGCATCAAGCTTGTTGCCAAGGCGGGGATGTGCCCGCATAATCGCATTCCTGCCGAGCTTCGAAGCGCGAACATGACGGAACCGACCACGCCATTGATGCAGCAGTACCACGCCGTCAAGAAGCAGCATCCCGGCGCGCTGCTGCTCTTCCGCCTCGGCGACTTCTACGAGCTGTTCTACGACGATGCGGTCCTGGCGTCGCGCGTCCTGCAGATCACGCTGACCGCGCGCAATAGGGAACGAGGCGAGCCGGTCCCGATGTGCGGCGTCCCCTACCATGCCGCCGAGAACTACATCGCCCGCCTGATCCGCGCCGGGCACAAGGTCGCCATCTGCGAGCAGATGGAGGAGCCAGGGCCGGGCAAAAAGCTGGTGCGGCGCGAGGTGATCCGCGTCCTCACGCCAGGGACGGCGACGGGCGCGTCGCTAATCGAACCCAAGGAGAACAATTTCTTGGCGGCGGTCGCGCGAAGCGCTGCCGCCAATGCGGCCACAGCCGGCGGTCGAACGCAGGGCCGTGCGGCGGATGCGCGGATTGGCCTGGCGTTCGTCGATCTCTCGACCGGAGATTTTCGCGCGACGGAATTCACCGGCGACAAAGCCGAGGCGAGGCTGCGCGACGAAATCGGGATTCTGCGGCCGCGCGAGATTCTCGTGCCGCAGCCGACCACCCTCTTCCCCGCTGCTGCTCCCGCGCACCTGAACGGCTCGGGCGCGGTCGAGACGCGCCTCGACGACTGGATCTTCGAAAGCAGCTACGCGGTGCGGCAACTTCAGGAGCATTTCCGCGTGGTGGCGCTCGATGGATTCGGCCTCGCGGCGCACCCGCAGGCGACAGCCGCCGCCGGCGCGATCGTCCACTACTTGCGTGAGACGTCCGCCATCGGCGCGCGCAAGCCGGAGGACACGAGCGCAATCCCGTCGCTGCGCCCGGCCGGCGCGGGGCTCGAGCATCTAGACCGCATCGCCTACTACGAGCAGCAGGACGCGATGATCCTCGATCAGGTCACGACGCGAAACCTGGAATTGGTCGAGCCTGCGCCGGGAGACGATGCTTCAGCCACGCTCGTGAGAGCCATCGACGAGACGGCGACCAGCATGGGCGCGCGGCTGCTTCGCAGCTGGATCCTGCGGCCGGAAATTTCCCTCGCGGAAATCGAGGAGCGGCTTGGGGCGGTCGAAAATCTGAAATCGGGGACCGTGGCGCGCGAGGAGATTCGGCGAGAGCTCGAAGGAATTCTCGATCTCGAGCGACTGACGAGCCGCATCACGCTGGGCGTCGCCACGCCGCGCGATCTGCTGGCGCTGCGCGGCTCACTCGAAATCATCCCGCGGCTGCGCGCGTTGATCGCCGGTGCAATCGCCTTGCACGATGCAAAGGCCGAAAAACCGCCCGCAAGATTGGCCTCGCTTCGAGAGCAGATGGACGAGCTTGCCGACGTATCCGGCACGATCGCTCGCGGCATTTCCGACGATCCACCCGCCCTGCCGAACGAGCCCGGCGTGATTCGCCAGGGTTTTCACGCCGAACTCGACGAGTTGCGCACCATCCTGAAGGAAGGCCGGCAGATCATCGCCGCGATGGAAGACCGCGAACGGAAGCGCACCGGAATTGCGTCGCTCAAGATCCGCTACAACCAGGTATTCGGCTACTACATCGAGGTGTCGAAGCCGAATCTCTCGCTGGTTCCCGCCGATTACGAGCGCAAGCAGACGCTGGTGAATGCCGAGCGATTCACTTCCGCCGAGCTGAAAGACCATGAGCGCAAGGTGCTGACCGCCGAAGACCGCGTGCTCGAAATCGAGCGGCGGCTCTACGGCGAAATCCGCGAGTCGATTGCGCGCGAGGCCGGGCGGCTGCGGCGCACGGCGGCTGCGGTGGCGCAGCTCGACGTGCTGGTAAATTTCGCGCGCATCGCAGCGGCGCGCAACTACACGCGCCCCGAATTCACCGAAAAAGAGATTTCGCGGAAAGGCTCGCGCGGCGCGCTGATGATTGCGGGCGGGCGGCATCCCGTGATCGAGAAACTGCTCGAAGAGCGCGGCGAGAGATTCGTTCCCAACGATCTCTATCTCGGCGACGACTCGCAATTCCTGCTGATCATCACGGGGCCGAACATGGGCGGGAAGTCAACCTACCTGCGGCAGGCGGCGCTGATCTCGATTCTGGCGCAAGCGGGATCGTTCGTGCCGGCGGCGCAGGCGAAGCTGCCGATCCTCGATCGGATTTTCACGCGGATCGGCGCGTCGGACAGCCTGGCGCGCGGGCGCTCGACGTTCCTCGTCGAGATGAGCGAGGTCGCGGCGATCCTGAACACGGCAACTGCTGCGAGCTTGGTGCTGCTGGATGAGGTGGGCCGCGGCACCGCGACGTTTGATGGCCTCTCGATCGCATGGGCGGTGGTCGAATCGCTGCACGCGGACGCGCGACCGAGAACTCTTTTCGCCACGCACTACCACGAGCTTACGGAACTCGAACAGCTCCTGCCAGGCGTGAAGAACGTCCACGTTTCGGTGCAGGAGGCGGGAAACGACATTGTCTTTCTGCGGCGCGTCGAGCCGGGCAGCGCGGACAAGAGCTACGGAATCGAAGTCGCGCGCCTCGCGGGCCTTCCCGGCGACGTGATCGCGCGGGCGCGAGAAATTCTCCGCGAGCACGAGCGCAAGGAAGATCGCCTCACCGAGGAGCTTTCCGAGCACGGTACGCCGGGCTCGGCGCCACCCGCGCCGCGGCAAGCACGTTTTACGGCAATCGACGAATCGGTGCTCGAAGCGCTACGGGGTGCAAATCTCGACAAACTGACGCCTCTCGAGGCGCTCAATTTGCTCGCTGCATTGCAAAAACAGTTACAGTGACCAGTGGCTACCGCCAAAGGCTGGCGACACTCGATGAGCAAGGCGATGCGCGTGCTGGGCATGATGTCCGGGACATCGGCCGACGGAATCGACGTCGCCCTGGTGCGAATCTCCGGGGAGCCGCCGAATGTTGTGGCCCAGTTCGAGGCGCACCACCACGTGTCCTTCCGCCCTTCGGTGCGCGAGACCGTGCTGCGGCTTGCCAACGGCGCGCCGACCACCACCGCCGAAATCAGCGAGCTGGACTTCACACTAGGCGAGGAGCTGGCGCGCGCCGCTCTCGCCGCATCCAAGAAGTGGCGCATTCCCATGAGTGAAATTTCACTGATCGGCTCGCACGGGCAGACGGTGTTTCATCTCGGCGCCGCCGTGCGTTTTCAGGGCAAGGTGCGCTCGCCCTCCACGCTGCAGATCGGTGAAATCAACGTGATTGCCGAGAGGACGGGCGTCACTACGGTGGGCGATTTCCGTCCCGCCGATATGGCGGCCGGCGGGCAGGGCGCGCCGCTCGTCCCGTTTGTCGACTACCTGCTCTACCGCGATGCACAGGAAGGGCGCGCAGCGCTCAATATCGGTGGCATCGCCAACGTCACGGTGATCCCGGCAGGCGCAGATCCCACGGATGTCTTCGCGTTCGACACCGGCCCGGGAAACATGGTGATCGACGCGCTGGTCGAGCAGATCACGCGCGGGCGCTCCGCTTACGATCGCGACGCGCACATCGCGCTGAGCGGGCGCACGATCCCGGGATTGCTGCTGCGCTTGATGCGCGAGCCTTACTTGCGCAAGAAGCCGCCGAAATCGGCGGGGCGGGAGCAGTTTGGGCAGCCGTACGCGCGCGAGCTGCTGGCGTGGGGGCACAGGCACCATGCCGGGCCGGCCGACATCGTGCGGACGGCGACCGTCTTCACGGCGCTCTCGATTGCCGATGCGTTCCGCCGGCTAATTCTGCCTCGCGCGGAGGTGGATGAGCTGATCGTCACCGGGGGCGGCGCCAGGAATCCGCTCATCATGGCGCAATTGGCGGCGGCCTTGCCTGGCATCGAAATCATTTCGCCGACGCGGTTCGGCGTTCCGCCGGAAGCGAAGGAGGCGTTTGCATTCGCCGCGCTGGCGTACGAGACGTATCACGGGCGGCCGAGCAACGTGCCTTCGGCCACAGGCGCGCGGCACCCCGTCGTGCTCGGCAAGATCGTGCACGCGCCAATAAAGGCTTCTGGCCGCAAGAAGAAACCTTAGAGCTGAATTTGCGAATCCACAGGGAACGATACGGGACAAAGCGAGCGGCCGAGGTCGGGGTGGCATTTCTCGCATTTGCGGCGCTGCTCGGGATCGCGATCTTCGCCGCCGGATGCAACGGCACGAGCCAGGCGAACGAGCCCGGCACCGTGAATTTCCTGATCGAGTCGATGCCCACCAATCTCGATCCGCGGATCGGGACCGACGCCCAGTCGCAGCACCTCGACGGACTGATCTACGACGGCCTCGTAAAGCTCGACGCCCAGATGAATATCGTGCCCGATCTCGCAGAGCGCTGGGAGACGCCGGACCCCCGCACCTACGTCTTTCACCTGCGCCACGGCGTGAAATTTCACGATGGGCGGCCCTTCACTTCTGCTGACGTGAAATACACGTTCGACTCGCTGCTGCACGGCGAAGTGACGTCGGTGAAGCGCGGCACCTTCCCGATGCTCCAATCCGTGGACACACCCGATCCTTATACCGTCGTATTTCATCTGAGCGAACCCTACGCGTCGTTCGTCTGGAATCTCACGGCGATGGCCATGGGCGTCGTCCCGGCAGGCTCCGGCCACACGCCGACGAGCGATCCGATCGGGACAGGGCCGTTTCGATTCGTCAGCATGGTCCAGGATCAGGATGTCGTCCTCGCGCGCAATCCGGACTATTTCGGCGGCGCGCCCAAAATCCCGGAGGTCCGATTTCGCGTGGTTCCCGACGCGATCACGCGCGCGCTCGAACTGCGTAAAGGCACGGCGGACATCGGCGGAGTGACGTCGCTGACGCCGGATATGGTGGATGCGCTCGCCAAGGAAGCGGGACTCGTCGTGGACGATCAGCCGGGCACGGTAATTCAATACGTCGCATTCAATTTCGATGATCCGATTCTTTCGCGCCGTGGAGTACGACAGGCGCTGGCCTATGCCACCGACCGCGCGTCGCTGATCCGCTACCTGCTGCGTGGGCAGGCGCGGGCGGCGTCGGGTCTGCTGCCGCCGAATCACTGGGCGTACGAGCCCGACGTTAAGCAATACCCCTACGATCCCGCGCAGGCGGAGCGGCTGCTCGACTCAGCAGGATTTGCGCGCGGCGCGGATGGCGTGCGATTCCACGTGACGATGAAGACTTCAACCGAGGAATCGGCGCGCCTCTTGAGCGAGGCGCTGGCGGGCGAGTGGAGACGCGTCGGCGTGGTGCTCGACCTGCGGCCGCTCGAAACCGCGACATTTCTCTCCGACGTCAGCCGCGGAAGCTTTCAGCTCTACAGCCTGCGCTGGGTGGGCGCGAACAACGACCCCGACATTTTCGATTACGTCTTCAACTCGAAACGAATGCCTCCGCTCGGCGCGAATCGCGGGCATTATCGCAATCCCGCGCTCGACGCGCTGATCCAGCAGGAGAAAGTGGAGATGGATCGAGACAAGCGGAAGGCGATTCTCTCGCAGATTCAGAAACTCGTCGCGGAAGACGAGCCGTATATCAATTTGTGGTACGTCGATAACGTGTGCGTCCACCGGACGCGCGTCACGGGAATCACGCTCGCGCCGACCGGCGAATACGATTTTCTGGACACGGCGTCGATCCAGTAGCCGCACCCCGCGAATCAGGCGGCGTTATTCGCGGGTTGTGGTCCCATGACCCCAGGGCAGATTTGATCCCCCAGCTAAACACAGAGTGCACAGAGGAGCGAGTACACGGAGAATCCGGCAATGCTTCTCCGCGTCCTCCTGGTTTGCTCGGTGTTCTCTGTGCTGAGGAACAGCTGAACTGAGGCTCCGCATAACCGTGGTAACCACAGATGCACGCGCAGGCGGCCCAGCGACGCCGTTGCCTATGCGCCGAGGGCTTTGCGGATTTCCGATTCGGGCAGCGCGCCTTCGCGGGCGACGAACCAGGTATCATCCTCGATGCGCACGATCGTCGATGAGAGAGTGCCGCCGGTCTCGCCCGAATCCAGAATCAGAGGCAACCGGTCACCCAGCTGCTCCATGATCGCTCCCGCACTGGTGCAGGAAGGATAGCCGGAGAGATTGGCGCTCGTTCCGGTGATTGGCCCGTCGGCGGCTTCGATGAGCGCGGATGCGATGCGCGAATCCGGCCATCGAAGCGCGACATTTCCCGTGTTCCCCGTCACTTTCAGCGGCAGGCGATGCGTGGCGCCGACGACCAGCGTCAACGCGCCCGGCCAGAGCTTGTTCGCGAGCGTCAGAAAGACGTCGGGAACGTCGCGGATCAGCGTGATAGCCTGCTCGACCGAATTCACCAGGATCGGCAGCGCCTGCGATTCGGGACGTCCCTTGATGCGAAACACGCGCTCGATAGCGGCAAGATTGAAGGGATCGGCGGAAAGGCCGTAGACGGTATCCGTTGGTATCGCAACCACACGGCCGCGCCGAATGAAACTTGCGGCGTAGTCGATTGTTTGCCGGTTGGGCGCTTCCGATGAGATTTTAAGGACTTCGACGGGCAAAGGTTTCGCTCGCGGCTGCCTAATTACCAGTGCAAGTTAACATAGCCGCCGCGAGCGGCGCAAGATGAACCAGCACAAGATTTTACCGGGATGTACGCCGGGCGCGGTGATTTACGCCGGGAGTGACGTTTGTTAGGCTTGCAGCAGGGCGTGCTCCCGAGGCCGGACCGATCGCCATGACCACCATCACGAGCCGGGACAATAAGTGGCTGAAAGCCTTCCGCGCCGCGCTGCGCGGCAAGGGGCCGGACCCGGCGAAAAACGAGCCAATAGGAATCGAGGGACCGAAGCTGGTGGAAGAGGCGCTGCGGTCGGGACTCGAAGTCGAAGCGCTGCTCCTGAGCGAATCGGGCGAACGCGACGCTGCGGCGGTCCTGAAAGCGGCGAGCGAGACCGAAGCGGGCATCCCGCGTTCGCAGATTCTGAAGACGAGCGACAAGCTATTCGAAAGCGTATCAGGGACGGAGGCGCCGCAAGGTCTTGCCGCGCTCTTTCGGCAGCCGACGTGGGGACTCGACGATGTGTTGCACGGAGTAGGCGCGATGCGCGGGAATTCGCCGCTTGTGGTTGTGCTCGCGGCAATTCAGGATCCGGGAAACGTGGGTACGATCCTGCGGTCGGCTGAGGCGTTTGGCGCGACGGGCGCGATTGCCACGCGCGGCACCGCGGACCCGTGGTCGCCCAAGGCGCTGCGCGCGTCGGCGGGATCGACGCTGCGGCTTCCCCTGCTGCGCGGTATGGCGATTCCGGTTTTGCTCGCGCAGTTGCGAATTGCCGGCCTGAAGATTTATGCGGCGAGCTCGGTGCGCAACGGCCACGAGGGCGAATCGCGCGCGAGCGCCGATTGGCGCGAGCCGGCGGCGGTGTTCGTCGGCAACGAAGGCGCGGGTTTGCCGCCCGAAATCACGCACGCGGCCGACGCCGTGATTTCGATCCCGACCGCAGGCACGGTCGAGTCGCTGAATGCGGGCGTGGCAGCGTCGATCGTGCTGTACGAAGCGGCGCGGCAACGAGCGGAAGCCGCGAAAGGCGCGAGGTAAGGACGCATGGGCCTGTTTCGCGCGATCGAACCGGAAGACGAGCCGCTGGCGGGGCGTCCGCTGGCCGACCGCATGCGTCCGCAAACGCTCGACGAATTCATCGGCCAGGAAGAGCTGCTCGGCCCCGGCAAGCCGCTGCGTACGCAGATCGAGCGCGACGATCTCGGCTCGATGCTGCTCTGGGGCCCTCCCGGATGCGGCAAGACGACCCTCGCGCGCGTGATCGCCCGGCGCACGAAATCGGAGTTTGTTCCCTTCAGCGCGGTGCTCGCCGGAATCAAGGAAATCAAGGAAGTGATGGCCAAGGCCGAGGGCATGCGCCGGTATGGGCGGCGCACGATTGTCTTCATCGACGAGGTGCACCGATTCAATCGCGCGCAGCAGGACGCCTTTCTGCCGCACGTCGAGGCGGGCAACATCCTGCTGATCGGCGCAACCACCGAAAATCCGTCGTTCGAGGTGATCGCGCCGCTGCTTTCGCGCATGAAGGTGTACGTCCTGCGGCCACTTTCGCAGGAGCAGATCGTCGTGCTGCTGCGCAAGGCGATCGAAGACCCGGTGCGCGGCCTGGGGAAAGAGCGCGTCGAGGCGAGCGACGAAATCCTCGATCGCATTGCGGTCCTCGCCAATGGCGACGCGCGCGCTGCCTACAACACTCTCGAGGCGCTTGTGCTGGGCACCGAGCCCGGCGCCGACGGGCGGCGCGTGCTTTCCGCGGCGCGGCTCGAGGACGTGCTGCAGAAAAAGCTTCTGCCCTACGACAAATCCGGCGAGGAGCACTTCAACCTCATCTCGGCGCTGCACAAATCCGTGCGCAATTCCGATCCCGACGCCGCTCTCTACTGGTTGGCGCGCATGCTCGAATCGGGCGAAGATCCGCTGTATCTCGCGCGGCGCATGGTGCGCATGGCGAGCGAAGATATCGGCCTGGCCGAGCCGGGCGCGCTGGCCGTCACGATTGCGGCGAAAGAAGCCTTCGATTTCATCGGCCCGCCCGAGGGATATCTGGCGCTCGCGCAGGCGGCCGTCTATCTCTCGCTCGCCCCGAAATCGAACGCGCTCTACACCGGCTACGGCGCGGTCCACGAAGATTTGCAGCGGACCATCGCGGAGCCGGTCCCCCTGCATCTAAGGAACGCGGTCACGGGATTGATGGGCAACCTCGGCTACAGCAAAGGCTACCAATACGCGCACGATGCGGAAGAGAAAGTTACCGACATGACGTGCCTGCCCGAGAGCCTCGCGGGGCGCGTCTACTACAAGCCGACCGACCAGGGCTTCGAGGCGCGCATCCGGCAGCGCATGGAAGAGATTCGGCGAATTAAGACAAAGGGGAAAAATGACGGGTAAGCGACGCGGCGTGAAAGGCATTTTCTCGGAAATTTTCAGGCACGCGCGAAGTCGATTCCCTGCCCCGCCCGGCATGCGCGCGGCCGGTCTGCTTTCGATGTTGGTCGCGGCTGCGATTTTGTCAGTGGGTGCTCCGCCAGCGCGAGCGCAAGACAAACCGAAGATGGTGATCGACGAGGATTGCCAGGCATTCGACATCTCCACGAACAACGAGATTGTCTTCGCGGTCCCGAAACTCAAGCGGATCAAGAAGCTGATCATCGAACGCGACGAAATCGATGTCGCGACGGGGCCCGGCAAAGGCAAGCGCATCGTCGACGTCGACAAATTCATGCCGGAGCAGCTGCCGGGCGGCGGATACGTCGTCAACACGCTCGCGTGGGGCCCCGATGGAAAGCACATCGCCGCGAGCATAACCCTGCAAGAACCGCCGCCCGGCTATCGCCCGCACGTCAAGGAAAAAGGCGAGGAAGACCGTTCGGACGACGCCGACGTCTTCAGCGTGGGTGGGCGCAAGGTCGTCGCGCTTTTCGATAACGATGGTAACGAGATCAAAGTGGCCGGCTCGAAGGATCGTTTCATTCAAAATGCCGTCGACGCCACGTGGCTCGCCGACGGCCAAACCGTGGTCTACCTGAGCCTCGGCCCGCCCTACACGATCACGCGCGTGCGCCCCTCCGACGACCAGACCACCCAGCTCTTCGAGGGCCACACGTTCGACAACGTGATTTGGGACGCGCCGCGCAACCGCGCTTTTGCCGTTAGCGCAAACCTGAGCCTGCGCGGCCGCCTGACGATCCTCGAGCTCGACCTGCTGCACGAAGCGGTGACGGAAATCGCCACCATCGACAACTATAACGGCTCGCTCGCCGTTTCCAAATCGGGGAAGAAGATCGGATTTTTCGAGGATGGCGACACGATCGAGGTGATCGACGTCGACAATCCGTCGAAGCGCGTGATGGTGAATGCAGGCCTCGGCGTTTTCCAATGGGGCAGCGATGACCGCCGCGTCCTGCTCAAGCGCGGCCCCGCGGATGAATCGAACGATCTCGTCTGGGTCGGCCTGTACGACGATTCGTTCACCCCGGCGTTGCACGACCTCGAATTCCACAATTTCCAGATCGCGCCCGATGGCAAGTCGCTCGCAGTCACCGTCCCCGGCAAGCGCGTGCTAAAGCTCTATTCCTTGGAGTAACGGCTCCGGGCCTGATTTACGGGCGCTGAATCAGCTCGAGGCGGTTGCCATCCGGATCGATGGCAATGCCGATCATGATGCCGGTGTTTCCGAACGCGCGTGGATCGCCGGCCATCGAGCCGCCTGCCGCTTTGATGGCCGCGACGGTTGCCGTCATGTCCTTCACGTTGAGGATCAGGTGCGCGATCGGATCCTTGAGGTCGTTGGAATCGCGATGCGTGATCACGATGGGCGTGCTTTTGTTGGCCTTTGCCTCATCGGCCGTCGCACCGAAGTTCAAGAAGATCTCCGCTCCTCCAGGGACGGTGATCCGATTCGTCTCAAACATGCCGAACGCAGCCTCGTAGAATTTCGCCAAGACGGCAGTGTCCGGCCCGCCCACGCGCGCCGAGTTCAGCGTCACCTGCGCGTGCGCGGCGCTTGCGAGCAGCAGCGCAGCGGTTACCGCCAACACAGTTGCGTAAACTCTCTTCATCGAAGTCTCCTGTGGCGCGCCTCATTCACAATGGATCGCGCCGGGATCAGCAGCTCACTCACCTGCCAGTCGCCAAAACTCTGATAGCGGTGAGATCGTATCTGCCAAAGCGTCAAAGTTCAACCAGGTTTCAATGGGATTCGATGGCAAAGGGTCGCCCCGGCCACCCGAGGCCGGGCGCGATTTCCTTGGTCGGCCTAATGCCTAGTGGAGGCGGAAGCGCTTGATGTGTTCCTTCAGAATGCAGGTGTTCATGATGACGAAGAGGCCGGCGCGGCGCGCGCGCTCGCCGGCTTCGGCGTGGATCACGCCTTCCTGCATCCAGACGCCGCGCGCGCCGATGTGGATGGCCGACTCGACGATCGCGGGCACAAACTCCGAGCGGCGGAAGATATCGACAATATCGACGCGCTCGGGAATGTCCTCAAGGCGCGCGTAGGACTTCTCCCCGAGAACTTCGGTCTCGGCAGGATTCACGGGAATAATGCGGTAGCCGGCCGATTGCAGGTATTGCGCGACGCCGTAGCTTGGGCGATGCGGGCGGTTGGAAAGCCCCACGATGGCGATGGTGCGGCTGGTCTTGAGAATCTCGCTGGCGGGATCGATCGCCCCGGATTCTGACGGGCCGCCCGCCCCCACATTCGGATTCTCGCCGGGTCTGGTCATATACATCCTTTCAGTGCGTTTCGATTGTGCCGCCAGTAAGACGGCGCCCGAGGGTGCTGCCGAAGCGGTGCAAATGCCCTGCGGTACAAGGCCACCGGTCGCGCGTTCGCCTAGGCGAACGCACTTTGGCCGCTCGAACTTGTACCTGGTCCCCGAAACCCCCACTAAGGGAATCCCCCGCCCAAGGGTGGCTTCATAATACCCGAAATCCGGCAAAAGAAAAGCGCCGGCCCAACGAGTCGCAGTGTCATTTTGATCGCAGCGTGGATTGGGTGCCCGGCTAAACATAGAGTTCACCGAGAGGGGACTGAGCAGAGCCCCGTGTGACAACCGCCCCGCATCCTTGTGGGTCGTGGCTTCTCGAGTTCGATCACCAAGCGCCGGAGGCGCGATTGAAATTAGCCCGGCACAGAGCGCAGCGGAGTGCCGGGAATCCGTCGGCAGAATCCACAGCCCCGGAGGGACGGTTGACATCGACCTGGCTCCGCGCCCTCTTAATTCGCTCTCTGTGTTGAAACGGGCTTGACGGGAAGCCGCGCCCAGTCGAATGACACAGCAGCGACTAGCGTGAGGGTTTGCGGCCGCGGACCTTTGGCCTTCGCTTTGGCTTGGGCTTGGGCGCCGCCGGGTGCCGGCCGTCCAAGGCTTGCTTGAGTCCAACAATCTCGCCCGGGGAAAGCTCGCGGTGGTGGCCCGGGCCAAGTGCGCCGAGCTCGATGTTGGCGATGCCGATGCGTTTCATCTTCTCGACGGGGTGGCCGGTTCGGAAAAGCTTGTCGCGCAAGGCGTCGCTGCGGGCTTCCGAAAGCGTCACCTCGTACCAGGGTGCGTCCTTGCCGCGGAGGCGCGAAATGCGCGCACCCGTCGAGCGCGTAAGGCTCTCAATCTCGGCGAAGGTGAGCAGCGTCTTGAGCTTGAGGTTGTAGACCTGCGGCAGATGATGAGCCTTCAGGATGCGATTGGCGAGGTCGCCGTCGTTGGTGAGCAGCACCAACCCGTGCGCGTGGTATTCCAGCCGCCCCACCGGGAACACGCGTTCGCTGATGCCATACAGGAAATCGCGAAGCGACCGCCGCCCCTCGGGATCGCTCATCGTAGCAACCACTTCGGGCGGCTTGTTCAGCGCGATGTAGACGTGCTTGGCCTCAGCGCGAATGAGCTTCCCGGCTACTTTGATGTGATCGCGCGAGGGATCGGCCTTTGTGCCAAGCTCGGTAATCGTCTGGCCGTTTACGGTGACCAGCCCCGACGCGATCATTTCCTCGGCGTGCCGCCGCGAAGCCAGCCCCGCGCGCGCAATGATTTTCTGCAAGCGTTCTTCCATGTAGAGAGAGTAGCGGAAAAGGCGCCAGCGGCGAAGGGCTATGGCGCCTGGCAGTGGGCGAGCTTCCAGACCTGGCTGAAGAACGCGCGAGCGTCCGGATCGACCTGCAGGTCGCCCGTATATTGCGGGTCAGTGCCCGTCAGATCGACCAGCACGGCGGGTCCGGTTGCGCCTCGCAGGACGAGCGCGAGCCTGGGCGGCGTCGTAGCCTTCGGATCGTTGGACACGAGCGTCCCGGCCTCGCAATGATACTGCCCGGCGAAAAACTTCTGGAAGAATCCCTGCGCGCCGAGTTCGACGCCGAGATCACCCTGATAGGTGACGTTCCCGGCTCCCCAATCGAGCTTGCTTGCCTTGCCCGAACTCGACCGGAAAGTGAGAGCCGTTGTGACCGACACTTGGGCAGGAGCAGCGGGAGCGGTAGGCGGGGCCGTCAGCGGAGGGACAGCCTGCGATATTTGCGACGGCGGCGGTGCGCCACCGCTCGCAGGCGCAGCGGCAGGCGCCGGTGCTCCCGGTATCGCACCGAAATCGCGTGGATGCGCGGGAACATCCACCGAGCCGACAATTCCGGTCGGCACGTCGAGCACGGCGAAGCGCAGCCGGGGATTCTCGGGCTTCGCGCCGTAGTCGAAAATGTCCCGAATTCCGCGTTGCTGCCAGCTTCTCAGCAGCGCGTCGTTCACGGGCCGCGAAAGATCGCGCGGGAAGAAGTCGAATTTGTCGCCCTTGGGATCGTATTCGCAGATCGCCATCCGAAGGCTCAACTGGCGCGCGCCGCCCACGGGCGCAAGGCTTAGCGCGCTAGGCGAAATCGTCAGCAGGTAACGCGGTTCGGTCGGCTGGCCGGGAGTTGCGCTCGGCGCGAGCGGCTCTACCGTCATGTCGATCGAGGTCGAGGGCAGCGGATCGATGCAGGCTTGCTTGAGAAGCTCGTCGGGCTGCTCCGGTTTGGCGAGCATCTCCGTGCTTGCCGCGAAGAAGCCTCGCCGGTAGGCAAGCTTCACCCCGCGGCGTGGCGTCTTCACCGTAATCTTCTGGAAGTGGCCGTCCCACTTGATGTTTTCCGGGTAGTACGCCAATTCGTAGTAGGCCGAACCCTCATTTAGGGCTGCCTGAACGCAGCCAGCTAGGCCATTGGTGTTCTTGCAGGTCTTCCCGCCGGTTTCCTGGGCGATCGCGTCCATCGTCGCCTGCGAATTGATGCGCAAGCTGTCTTCGCGGCTCAGCGCCCCGCCGATATTCGTGCCTGGGTTTGTCGGGTTAGCTGCCGAGTAGGCCTCGGGCCCCTCGAGGGCGCGCGCATCCACCGGATATACGGCCACCTGCGCGTCCGTCAGTGCGTCGGCGGCTTCCCGAACTTTGCCGTTGTAGGTAGTCGAGCCAATGAAGGGATCGTTGCCAAAATCAGTGGTCGGCTCGATCCAAATCGGAAACGACTCGGAGAACCAGACCAGATTCTTGCGCCCCGGATAGCCGCCGAGATATTTCGCGATCGCCCGCATCGCATCGGCCGTCTCGCTCACCCGCTGATCCATGAGCTCGAGATACTCCTGGCTCTCGAAATCCTGGAGAGACTGGATCACGTTCGCTGGCGTGTTGGGCGACATCTCCTGCAGCGTCGCCGACGCGCTGTTGGCATCATCCTGCGGATTCTGCTGCTGCAGGACGTTGTCCGGCCGGCGCGCTTGATCCACAGCCGAGCGCAGAAGTTTGGGGTCGGTCGTAAAATTCTGGACGATGTGCACCTCATGCCCCAGCAGGAACACGGCGACCGGCGTATCCGGCGGCAGATTCTTGAGGAACAGAATCATGTCGCGGCGAACCTGCATCTGGCGGAAGAGCGACGTGTTGAGCGCGTCCATTAGAATCGCCGTGGGCGGCACCCTGAGCCGCGCTGCTTGCAAATTCGAGTAGATGTGCGGGCCAATGGGCAGCGCTCCCGGCATCGGGCCGACGGGTGCCACCGACGTATCGATGAATTCGAACCGGGCAACCTTCTGCAGCCCGCCACGTTCGTCGAAAACCTGCAAATCACTTTGCTTGAGATCGCGGACCGCATTGCCGTGCGAATCCGTGGCTACCACGTCGACCGTGATCAGCCGCGTCACCGACTTTACCGTGCCGGGGGAAACTGGGGTTTGCGAAGTGCCAGGCACAGGCCGCCGCGGGTAGTCCTGCAGCCCCGGCGGCCGCTGCTGCGACACACCTGTGCCGATTGCCAGGAAAAACGCGCCTATCGCGATAACAGCGGCCTTGTCAGCTCGAATCACGCCTAGCCTTTTAACACATTTGTCAATCAACGGCGCGGTGATTCCGGCTCAACGCTTTCAACGCACCTTCTTGAAACCCTAGCACTAAGTGTTATAGAATGGCTTTGGGCTAAGGCTGGCTGTGAGGGCCATTGCGGATATTCAAGACCAAGCCGTTTGCCAGGTTTGCCCGAAAGGCTGCGCTCGGCGATGCGGCACTCTGCGCGGTGGTTTCCGATGTCGAGCGCGGCCTAATCGGCGCCGACCTCGGAGGGGGCGTCATCAAGCAGAGAGTCGCACGGACTGGTCAGGGAAAATCCGGCGGCTTTCGCGTTGTGATCTTGTACCGGCGAGGCGCCCGGGCGTTTTTCGTTTACGGTTTTGCGAAGAGTGAGCGCGCTAACATTTCGCAGGATGAACTGGCCGGCCTTAAGGATCTGGCCTCGGAAATGCTGGCTTATGGCGAAACTGAAATCGCGAAGGCAGTCGCGTCGGGAGCGCTGATCGAGGTGAAATGCAATGAATAAGAACCGGAATTCGAGAAGCCGCAAATATCGCAGCGGCCTGCTAGCTGCCGTGCACGAAACCGCCGAGGGCCTCCACGCCGCGGGCGTAATGAACAAGCGGACCATGCGGAAGTTCGATGTCCTCTGTCTCACCCCGGTGCAGCCGTTAAGCCCCCGACAGATTCGATATCTTCGGCGGCGCGAGAGGGCCAGTCAGGCGGTTTTTGCGCGCTATCTGAACGTGACGCCCGGCTTGGTCAGCCAGTGGGAGCGCGGCGAAAAGCATCCGCGGGGGGCGTCCTTGAAGCTCTTGGCGCTCGTCGCCAAGAACGGCCTGGAGGCTGTTGCGTAGCGCCGGCGTCTCGCCGGCTCCTGCACTGCGTGCCATTTCAATCGAAATCGCCGGCCAGAGGCCAGCGCTACGACGGCTCGGCCGAGCCTGCCGCGGCGGCGCGCGGCTCGGCGGACGATTCTTCCGGCGTGTCTTCGCCGAGTTCCGCGAGATCGTTCGTCTCCCCCGATGCGAGAATTTCGGCCGCTTCGGGAGATTCCGGCGTTGCTGGCGGAGCAACTGCGAGGTCCTCAGGTTCGGTCGGCGCGATGCCCGCGTCGGAATCGAGCGCGGCCTGCGCCAGCTGCTCGAATTCCTTGAGGCTCGGCAGCTCGTCGAGATCGGATAGCCCGAAGCGCATCATGAACTGCTTCGACGTGCGATAGAGAATCGGCCGCCCGATCACTTCCTTGCGCCCGGCGGTAGTGATCAGCCGCTTTTCGAGCAGCGTCTTGATCACGCCGCCAACGTTGACGCCGCGAATCTCGTTGATTTCAGGCACGGTGGCCGGCTGCTTGTAGGCGATCACCGCGAGCGTCTCAAGCGCCGGCATTGTGAGCCGCAGCGGCGGCTGCAGGCTCTTGATGAATTTGCGCACCACGTCGTGATGCTGCGCCTTGGTGTAGAACTTCCATCCTCCCGCCACCTTGCGCACTTCGATCCCTCGGTCGTCCGTCTGATACGCGGCGACCAGCAGATCGAGCCCCGCGCGCGCCTCGGCTTTTTCGACGCCGAGTGCGTGCGCGATCTGATCGAGCGTCGCGGGTTCATCCGCGGCGTAAATAATGGCTTCGAGCGCAGCCTGAATTTCCTGTGGCGTCATAGACTCACCAACCTCAAACCAAAAGTATCCGCGCGCCCTCCCGCGGAGCTGTCATCCCGAGCGAAGTCCCGCGCGTCTTTGCCGTTCCCGCCTGCCCTGACGAAGGAAGGGCGGTGTGTGCGGGCGCGGGACGCAGCGAGGGATCTGCTTTTGCTCTTCCGAATTTCGAGTTTCCAATTTCGATTTTCCGGCCTCACAAATATTGCTCCTCGATTTTCGACATCGCCTCGGGCCCGGCGAACACCGCGTCGAACATCTGATGCTTCCGAATCCGGATATCCTCGAACAAATCCGACTGCACGAGAATGATGGCCTGCATGCGCACCATTTCGAGCACGGCCAGCAGCGCGACGATCATTGCGTTGCGCGTTTCGCAAATATCGAAAAACGCGATCAGCGACACCGGCTCCTCGCTCTGCGTCAGCTGCCGGCGCAGCCGGTCCATCATCTGCGCGATGGTCACCGACTCGTGCCGCAGCTCGAATTTCGTCACTTCCTTGCGCCGCTCGAGGATCTGCTGGAACGTCTTAACCAGATCGACGAGCGAGACGACCATCTCGCCCTCGATCGCATCGCCGGTATAAAGCGCGCGGTCCGGCCGCGACCAAACGTGATCCTCGATCTGCTGCTTCTGATACAGCAGCTGCGCCGCGTTCTTGAATTTCTCGTGCTCGAGCAGCCGGTGGACCAGCTCGTCGCGCGGGTCTTCCAGCGCGTCGGGCCCCGCGAGCGGATCGGCCGGCAGCAGCATCTTCGACTTGATGTGGATCAGCGTCGCGGCCATGTAGATGAAATCGGCGGAGACGTCGATATCGAGCTTTTCGAGCTGGTGGAGGTAATCGAGGTACTGCTCGGTGACTTTCGCGATGGGAATGTCGTGGACGTCCATCTCCTGCCTGCGAATCAGATCGAGCAGGAGATCGAGCGGTCCCTCGTACACCGGCAAATTGATGCGATAGGGTGACGCCATTCGCCGCCTATGTTATAGCGCTCCGCGAAATTCCGAAAGCCCCACCTCGCGCCCAGCGCTACAAGTCATCTCCCAAATACTCGTCGGGTGGTCGGAGGATCAGCTCGGCCTTTGACTTTCCGGGTGCCCTCAATCCTCGTTGTGGGGGGGTGGGGTCTTCGCAGTTCTAGTCAACCCGCGACTCATCCCGATACATCGCTTTGTGCCGCGTCTCCTTGATCCACTGATCGATCTGTTCGGTGGTCATGAAATTCGCCGGATTGAATTTGCCCCAGTTCAGAATCTGGCTCAGCGAACGCTTCCACCGCTTGTACGACGGCTTCGCCGGCGGCCCGAAGCACATAATGTCGATCACCGCCAGCTCTTCGGGAACGCCGAGCAGCGGCTTGAGCCTCTCCTGAATCTCTTCCTGGCCGATCGCGGTGATCCACCAGACCGCGTAGCCCAGCGCGGCCGCCGCCAGATGCGCCGACATCGTCGAAGCCGCCACCGATTGCAGCAGGATGCGCTCCGCATTCTGGCGATACTTCTGATCCAGCTCCGAGCCGTCGTTCAGCACCGGGAACGCCCGGATGAATCGAAAGTCGGCCGCCACCACGATAAGTCCCGGCGCCGTTTTCACGCCGCTGTAGTTGGGCGTCGGGAAACCCATGTGCAGCTTGGCGCGACGCTGCTGCTCGTCCATGAAGCACTGCCCGATCGTTTCCTTCACCGCGGCGTCGGTAACGACGATGTAATGCCACGGTTGCGCGTTGGCGCCCGATGGCGCGTGGCGCGCAGCTTCGAGAATCATTTCGAAATGCTCGCGCGGCACGTCGTAGGCCGCGAACGCGCGGTTGGTCATGCGGTTGCGCACCACCTGCATCAGCGATTCGTACCGCTCGACATTATTGAAAAGGCCCGGATCCACCGTCGTAGTGTTCATAATTCACATCCTTGGTGGCACAGACAATCCTGCCTGTGCGCTCGTCATCCTGCCTGCCCTGACGAAGGAAGGGATGCCCGCGTTTTGACTTATTGCGGGCTGAAGGATCTCGCTACTTCCTCGCCTCATCCCATTTGAAAATTGCGTTGCGCACCCGCTTCATCGTGCGCCGCGCGGCTACGTGCGCTTTTTTCGCGCCGGCGTCGAGGATACGCCAAACTTCTTCGGGCTGAGCTTCATATTTTCGGCGCTTGTCCTGAATCGGCTCGATCCACGTCACCAGGTTCTCGGCCATCAGCTTCTTGCAATCAACGCACCCGATCGCCGCCGTCCGGCAATCGCGATCCACCTGCGCAATCGTATCGCCCGACGAAAACAGCTTGTGATACGCAAACACCGGACACACTTCCGGCCGCCCGGGATCGGTACGCCGCTGCCGCTGCGGGTCCGTCATCATGTTGCGAACCTTCGCGCGAACTTCATCGGGCGCATCGCTCAGCCAGATCGCGTTCCCGTAGCTCTTCGCCATCCGCCGCCCATCGGTCCCCGGCAGCCGCGGCGTTTCCGTCAGCAAATGTCCCGGCTCGCGCAAAACTCGCGTCTCGCGAAAGAACTTCCGATCCTTGCCGGCGGCTTTCAGAAAGTTATCTATACCCATTTCCATGGCGCGACGCCTAAACGCGGCACGAAATAGAGCTTGGACCTCGGGTCCTTCCCGCGCCTCAACAACCCTGGGAACTTTAGTGCCGGTACTGTCAAGAACTCTCTCGAGCGTCTCGCTATTCGGCAGGTCGTCCGGCAACAATGCGCCTTTAATTTCGAAGCCAAATTGCAGATTGAAGCGCCGAACAATCTCCCGGGTGAGCTCGACATGCGGCACCTGATCTTCGCCGACGGGCACAAAATCGGCGTCGTAAATCACGATGTCTGCCGATTGCAGCAGCGGATAGCCGAGGAAGCCGTAGGTGCCGAGGTCGCGGTCCTTCAGATTCTCGATCTGCTCCTTATACGTTGGGACGCGCTCCAGCCACGATAGAGGCGTGATCATCGAGAGCAGGACGTGCAGCTCCGCATGTTCGAGGATGCTCGACTGGACGAACAGCGTCGATTTCGCGGGATCGAGCCCCACCGCCAGCCAGTCCATCGCCACTTGCAGCGTGTTTTCGGCGATCGACGACGTGTCTTCGTAATGCGTCGTCAGCGCGTGCCAATCTGCGACGAAAAAGAAGCACTCGTATTCTTCCTCCCCGCCGGGCAGACGCGCGTTCTGAAGCTGGAGCCAGTTGGAAAGAGCGCCGAAAAAGTGGCCGAGGTGGAGGCGACCGGTCGGCCTCATGCCGCTCAATACTCGCTTGGGCTTTGTCTTGCGTTGCGCCACTCTGCGGAAAGGCTCCTCAATCGGGAAATAGAAAAGCAAAATAGAATAGCGTACGAGCGATGCTAGCACAGAAGTCGAAAGTTCAGAGTTGGGAGTTGGGAGCAGAAAAGCGCAGCGCGCGCGATTTCTTCGGTGGCACAGACAATCCTGTCTGTGCTCTTGCTTCGCTTCCTCCTTGCCTCGCTGCTTCCCTGCCTCTTTGCTTCTCGCTTCCTCTGCGTTCTCTGCGTCTCCGCGGTCTGCCTTCGGTCTTTCCTTTTCTTCTGGGTTCAGCAAAATCGTAAGTTCAAGGCTGGCATCGCGGCCCCGCGCACCCGGCCCAACGTTCTGTCATCCCGAATCCCCGCCGCCTTTCAGCGGGTGTGAGGGATCTGCTGTTTCCTTTTTCCCCGGCTACAATTTCAGCAATTCTCGTAGCCGCTTGGTCTGCGCCCGCGACACGGGAATCTCGCTCGCGCGCTTGTCATCCATTTTCAAAATGTAGCTCGACTTGAACCACGGCATCACTTCCTTGATGTGGTTGATGTTGACCAAATACGACCGGTGCGGCCGCCAGAAAACATCCGGATCGAGCGCCGCCGCCAGCTCTTCGACCGTCCGGTAGTTCGACTCGCCCTCGATCTCGCGCGAGAAAATCGTGATCGCGCCGTCCTGAATCGACGCGTAGATCAAGTCCTCGGCGTCCACCAGGATCATCCGCGACTGCGCCTTCACCAGCAGCTTCACCGCCAGCGGCGCCTTCGTCTTCGGCGCGCTCGCGTTGAGCTGCCCCACCAGCAGCTCGAGCCGGTCGACCGGCGAGCTCTTCGTATCCACCATTTTCTTCGCGCGCTGCACCGCCCGCGCGATCCGCGCCTTGTCGAATGGCTTCAGGACATAATCGACCGCGCTCACCTCGAATGCCTTCAGCGCGTAGTTGTCGTAGGCCGTCGCGAAGACGATCTGCGGCAGCTTCAGCTTGCGCTCCACCAGCCGCTTGATCACGCCAAATCCGTCGAGCCCCGGCATCTGCACGTCGAGAAAGACGAGGTCGGGCTCGTGCTCCTTGATCAGCGCCACCGCTTCGATCCCGTTCTTCCCCTGCGCAATCACGTTGACGTCCGGAAGCCCCTTCAGCAGGAACCCAAGCTCGTCGCGCGCCGGCCGCTCGTCGTCCACGATAATCGTGTTCATCGGCATGATTGTATGTTGCGCCGCTTTTTTTACCCTGGCTGCCCTGACGCAGGAAGGGAGCGAAGGCGAAGGGCGGTCTTTTACCCTGACGCAGGAAGGGCAGCGCCGGCATTCCGCGTCGATCGAGCCTACCCAAGCCGAATCCAGCCGACGCCAGTATAAGGGAGTCGTGCGGCCTCGCGGAAGCGCGGGTAATGACTAAGCTTGGAGTCCCGCAGTTGCCCGGTACCGCGTGATCGGGACTTAGCCCCAGTAGAGCCGATCTAAACAGAGCGTCATAAGTAATTGCGCATAGAGACGATCTGTGGTTTCCTGGTGGAATGAAACCACTCACTGTTGCAGATTCGGAAACCATCCTTCTGGGATTGCAGGATGAAATTCGACGAAGTGAAGAATCACGCTATGACCACCGGCTTCACGGCCTGTTGCTGGTGGCCCAAGGTATGACCTGTCCGGAAGTGGCGGCGCTGTTGGGCGATGCACCGAGAACCGTCGAGTACTGGATTCGCGGGTTCGAAGAGCGTGGTCTAGGGGCACTGCGTGAGGGCGACCGATCTGGGCGGCCGGGACGCCTGAGCGAAAAGCATCTGCGAGGGATTAATGTTGCTCTTCGCCGGATGCCACGAGAGGTAGGTCTGGGTGGGAATGTATGGGACGGCAAAACGTTGGCAGCCTGGATCGAGCGGCAGTACGGGATTGGCTTAGGCGTGCGACAATGCCAGCGTCTGTTCCGGAGGTTGGGTTTCCGACTGCGCAAACCACGACCCGCGATCGC
Source organism: uncultured Acidobacteriota bacterium (assembly GCA_963841605.1). Taxonomy (GTDB): domain Bacteria; phylum Acidobacteriota; class Terriglobia; order Acidiferrales; family UBA7541; genus Palsa-295. The sequence goes on along the minus strand of CAWJDM010000012.1, from coordinate 713,951 downwards.
CCCAGCCGATCCCGAACGGCAGAAGGCGCATAAAAAAAACTACAGGCGCTAATGGAGAATGACGAAGTGGACCTCTGGGCCACCGATGAAGTGCACTTTCAGCAGCACGGCTCCCGGTGTCGCATGTGGGTGCCACCGGAAACCAAGGATCCCGTTCTGCTGCACCATCCGACGCGCCGCAGCGTAGGATACTTTGGTGCGGTGCGGTTGCGAGATGGCAAGTTTCGGTTTTCTCGGGAGACGGGCAAATTCAACGCCATGACCTTCTTTGCCTTCCTGAAGAGGTTACGCCGCACGAGTATCCGGACCGGCCGCTTCGTCGTGGTCATTACGGACAACGCCAAATACCATCACGCCCGGCTGCACAGAGAATGGCGAGAGGACCATAGGAAGGATTTCCTGCTGGATTACCTGCCGCCCTACAGTCCCGAACTGAATCCGATCGAACGGGTTTGGAAACTCACGCGTCGCCAGTGCATCCACAACCGATACTTTCCTGCGTTGGAGGAAGTCGTCGCTGCCGTGGAAACACAATTTGGATATTGGGCCAACGGAAATGAGACGCTGCGCCGCCTATGCGCAATTACTTAAGACGCTGTGTTTAGCAGGACGAGAATCGGTAGGAGCAGAAGTACCCAGAGCATCTTTCTTGAAGAGGTAGGTATCTGCGGCGAATTGCGGAAGTACAGAATCATGCCCAACATAGCGAGCGATAAAACAATTCCCAGCGGAAGAATGACAGCGTGCTGCGGCGCATACATCAAATAAAGGGGGCCTCCGAACACGCACAAACAAAGCAGGATCTCGGCGAAACCGCGGGTATAGCCCCAAAAAGAGCGTTGCGAACTGGTGACTCTTACCGCAGGGGCCCACGAAACCAATCGACTTCGAAGCGTCTCGTAATCCACCAACCTATTTGAAAGAAACAACGCCTTAAGCCGGTCGTTCGTCTTGACTGTGATTCCCCGTGGAGATTCGAGAATCGCCGTGACCTCACTCGGCCTCAACTCCACCGTCGGGTACTTATTTAATCGACGAATTAGCTTGCCATCTCGAAACTCCAATGCCAACGACTGCCATTTGTCGCGTTCGTCCTTGAACAAGCGGTGGACGATCCAACCGGTCAGAACTGGTATCAACAACAAGCGAACGAAAGAGTCTCGATCCTTGTCGAAATGCCAATTCAGATATAGCAACGCGGCCGTCACCAGCGGCATTGCGATGCCCAGCCGAATGGCCAATGCCCGGCGATACTCAGCGAAACGACTTGGCTCTAGTTTGTAGACGGTTGGCTCCAAGACCGAGCCTGAATCGGAGTCAGGAGACATTTCTACATATTTAAACATATGCCGGATTCGTCATCAAGGCGGCTGCATGAATTTGAACTCCTGGCCAATGTTACGCAGAGAGAGCTACTTTGGACTTCGGCGGCCGGGTGTGCGGACGTGCACAAGTTTTCTCGGGTGCGGTAGAATCGCAGGGCCGTAAAGGGGAGACATGGTGGCGCGAGCGACGAAGGCCGCGAAGGTTCTCAGCAGCGAATTGATTTTCCAGGGCCGCGTGTTCGCGCTCAAGCGCGAACAGGTCGTCGAGCCGAGCGGCCTCACGGTGACGCGCGACATCATCGTCCACCCGGGCTCGGCCGTGGTCCTGCCCGTATTTCCCGACGGGCGCATCCTGCTGATCCGCCAGTATCGCCACGCCGCTGGCGAATACCTCTGGGAACTCGTCGCGGGACACAAGGAACCGAACGAAACCTTCGCCGAGTGTGCCAAGCGTGAGCTGACCGAAGAAACCGGCTATACCGCGAAGCGTGTCCGCAAACTTCTCACGGTCTTCCCTTCTCCTGGCCTCCTCGGCGAGCGCATGGAAATCTTCCTCGCCACGGGACTCACGAAAGGCGCCGCGCGCCCCGAGGACGACGAGAAAATCACCTCGCGCATCCTGACGCTGCGCGAAGCCGAAAACTGGACTCGCGCCGGCAAGATCCGCGACGCAAAATCCGTCTCCGGAATCCTGTTCTACGCGCGCTTCGTCGCCGACCGGGCAGGCCATGCAAGAAAAGGAGGCCACCGATGATTTGCCGCATGTGGCGAGGCTGGACGACTTTGGCGAACGCGGGCAATTACGACTGTTATCTGCAAAAAGAGCTTTTCCCTCACCTCGAACACGAGCTAGCCGGGCATGGCTACCGCGGCTACCATCTGCTCAAGCTCGCCAGGAATGACGAAGTCGAGTTCGTCACGATGGTTTGGTTTGAAACCTTACATTCCGTGCAATCGTTTGCCGGCAAGGACTATGAACGTCCAGTCATTTCCGAAAAGGCCCGGAAACTTTTGTCGAGATATTCCGATCGCTGCGATCACTACGAACTCGGCGGCTTTCACTGGCCGCGGCCTTCTTCTTCGGGCGAATGCTAACGCGGAGGCGTCTGCTCGATTCGGCTCCACTATCGAGCAACGAATGAAAATGGAAAACCGGGAAGTAGCGAGAATCCTTAGAGAGACGGCGCAGCTGCTCGAAATCGACGGCGCGATCATCGGCCGCTATCGCAGCTACGAAAAAGTCGCCGAGCTGCTCTACAGCATCCACGAGCGGATCGAAGATCTCGCCAAAGACGATGCGAAGCTCAAGGAACTGCCCGGCGTCGGCGAAGGCATGGCCGAGCACATCCATGAAATCCTGAAAACGGGCGACTACAGCCTGCGCCAGAAGCTGCTGAAAAAATATCCGACCACCCTGCTCGACCTGCTCGAGCTCCAATCGCTCGGTCCGAAGAAAGTGGCCTTCCTTTACAAGAAATTCAAGGTCGCCACCGTCGACGGCGTCGAAAAGCTCGCGCGCGAAGGCAAGCTGCGCGATCTGCCCGGCTTCGGCGAAAAAAGCGAGCAGAATATCCTGAAAGCCGCCGAGCAGTTCAAACATCTGGCGGGCAGTGGGCGGTTCCTCCTTAATGTCGCGGATGACGAAGCGCAAAAGCTCGGCGCCTACATCGCGAAGGCCGGCGAAGCCGTCGAATCCGTGACACCTGCCGGCTCGCTGCGCCGCGGCAAGGAAACCGTCGGTGACCTCGATCTGCTCGTTACCATGCGCCCCGGCCACGACAAGCAGAAAGACATCGACGCGGTCGCCACGCACATCCTGAAATATCCCGGCATCGACCGCGAACTCGCGCACGGCGAAAACAAAGTCAGCGTCGTTCTCGGCAGCGGCTTGCAGGTCGATGTCCGGCTGCTCGAAAAGAAAAGCTTCGGCGCGGCGCTCCTCTATTTCACCGGATCGAAAGAACACAACGTCGCCCTGCGCGGCCGCGCCAACGATATGGGCTGGACGCTCAACGAATACGCGCTCACCACGCTGAAAGGCGGCCGCACCGTCGCGGGCAAAACCGAAGAGGAAATCTATGCGAAGCTGAAGCTCGCCTATATCGAACCTGAATTACGCGAGATGACAGGCGAAATCGAGGCCGCGGAAAATGGCACGCTGCCGAATCTCGTCGCGCTAGCCGACATTCGCGGCGACCTCCAGATGCACACCACCGCCTCCGACGGACGCAACTCGATCGAGGAAATGGGCGAAGCCGCGCGCGGCCTCGGCTACGAATACATCGCGCTCACCGACCATTCGCAAGCCGTTACGGTCGCGAACGGAATGGATGAAAAACGCACGCTCGCGCAGATCAAAAAGATTCGCGCGGCCAACGAACGCGTCCCGGGAATCACGCTGCTCGCCGGGATCGAAGTCGACATCAAAAAGGATGGCACGCTCGACCTCGAAGATGAAGTCCTCGCCGAGCTCGACGTCGTCGTCGCGTCCGTCCACTCCTACATGAATCTCGAGCGCGCCGAGATGACCGACCGGATCCTCGCCGCCATCGAGAATCCCTACACGCAGATCATCGCGCACCCCACCGGCAGGCTGGTCCTCCGGCGCGACCCGTTCGTCTACGACATGGAAAAGGTGCTCGACGCGGCGGCCGCGCACGGCGTCGCCATGGAGTGCAACGCGTATCCGGATCGTCTCGACCTATCCGATGTCCACCTGCGCATGGCCAAGCAGCGCGGGTGCAAAATCGTGATCTCAACCGATTCGCACACCACCAATCATCTGAACTTCATGAAATACGGAGTCGCCACGGCCCGCCGCGGCTGGATCGAGAAGAAGGACGTCATCAATACGTTGCCGCTCGACGAGTTCCTGGCCGCGCTGCGCCCCAAGCCGCACGCCGCCAAGGGACATGCAGCGGCGAAACGCAAATCCGCCTGACGCGGCGCGCTTCCCCGGCCATCGGGACAAAAGCCTGCCATTCTTGGCTTTTTAGGGGCGTTTAAGCTCCCGCTAGGGGGGTGCTCCAGTCCCCTCTTATTGCAATCGTTTTTTCGCTTTTGTTTTACCCGGCTACACCGAGTAGGAAACGGTATCGTCGTCGACGATCACCGGTCCGGCGGACTTCGAGGCGACCGCCGGTGATTTCGAAACGCCGCGCCGCATCGCCACGATCCCGGTGCGGACCACTTCCACCAGCCCGAACGGGCTCAGCAGTTCGAGCAAACGGTCCACTTTCTCTTCCCCGCCCGTCAGTTCGACGATGATCGATTCCGCCGCAATGTCCAGCACCTTCGCGCGAAACACGGTGGCCAGCTCGAGGATCTGCGAGCGCGTATCGAGAGCCGCTTTCACTTTGATCATCGTCAGATCGCGCATCAGTGCATGCTTGCCCGTGACGTCGTCGACCAGCAGCACGTTCACGAGCTTATAAATATTGGCGACGATGCGCCGCGCCTGATCTTCGTCCGCATCCGTGACAATTGTCATGCGCGAGACGTCCGGTTTTTCCGTGCGCCCAACTGTCAGCGAGTCGATATTGAAGGCGCGCCGGCGGAAGAGCGAAACGACGCGCGAAAGCACGCCCGGCTTGTTTTCAACGTAAACCACAAATGTATGCAGCATGATTTTCCTATTCGTCTTTCTTCACGAATCGCCTTTGTTTTATTGCCTATTCGTCGTCGGCGGTTTCGACGAGTGGATTCGGCCGCCGGATCATGTCGTGCAGGGCCGCGCCGGCCGCCACCATCGGGTACACGGTATCTTCCTGCTCGACCTTGAAGTCGATGAGCATGGGACCTTCGTGCGCCCGCGCCGCGCGCACCGCCGGCACCACGTCGGCGCGCTTCTGGACGATCGTGCTCTTGATTCCATACGCCTCGGCAAGCTTGGCGAAATTCGGATTCAGCAGCGGCGTCGCCTCGTAATTCCGCTCGTAGAAAAATTCCTGCCATTGCCGGACCATGCCGAGAAATCCGTTGTTGATGATGGCGATGTTGATTTTCAGATTTTCCTGCACGATGGTGGCGAGTTCGGCCATCGTCATCTGGAATCCGCCATCGCCGACCACCACCCACACGTCCGCGTCGGGCCGGCCCACTTTCGCGCCGATCGCCGCCGGAAGCGCAAAGCCCATCGTGCCGAGCCCGCCGGAGGTTACCAGCGAGCGCGAATGCTCGTGCTTGTAATACTGCGCCTCCCACATCTGGTGCTGGCCCACGTCGGTGACGATGATCGTGTCGCGGTCGCGCGTCTCGTGCCACAAATCGTTGATCACGTGCGCGGCGTAGAGGTGCCCGTTATCGGGCAGATTCTGTATGTCGCGCACCGCCGTATCGCCCTTGAGGCTGTGGATGTGCTCGATCCACTCGCTGCGATTTGCTTGTGCCACGCGCGGCAGCAATTCCTGCAAAATGTGTTTCAGATCGCCGACGAGCGCAACATCTACCTTCACGTTTTTGTTGATCTCCGCGGGATCGATTTCGATGTGAATTTTCTTCGCGTTGGGCGCGTAATTTTTCAGGTTGCCGGTCACGCGATCGTCGAAGCGCATGCCGAAGGCGAGCAGCAGGTCGGCATCCTGAATTGTCTTGTTGACCCACGCTTCGCCATGCATGCCCATCATGCCCAGATTCAAGACGTGCGAAGCGGGCAGTTCACCAAGTCCCAAAAGCGTCATCGCCACCGGAATGCAGGTTTTCTCCGCAAACGCCTGCACCTCGCGCTGCGCTCCCGAAACGAGAATCCCATGGCCCGCGAGAATCACGGGCCGCTTCGCTTCGGCAATCAGCTTCAGCGCCTTCTCATATTCCGCCGGCGCGGGCGAAAGATCGGGGCGATACCCGCGCATCTTCGGAGCCGCAGCGTCCCAGTCATAGCTACCCACGCCTTGCTGCGCGTCCTTGGTGATGTCGATCAGCACGGGTCCGGGCCGGCCGGACTTCGCCACGTACATCGCTTCGCGCACCGCAGGCGCGATGTCGTCCGCGTGCGTGACGAGGTAATTGTGTTTCGTGATCGGGAGCGTGACGCCGGTGATGTCCGTTTCCTGAAACGCATCCGAGCCGAGCAGCTTGCTGCCGACCTGGCCCGTGATGCAGACGATCGGCGACGAATCCATCATCGCGGTTGCGATGCCGGTGACCATGTTGGTCGCGCCGGGGCCGGAGGTGGCCACGGCCACGCCGACGCCTCCCGTCGCGCGCGCATAGCCATCGGCCATGTGCGTCGCGCCCTGCTCGTGGCGTACGAGGATGTGGCGAATCGAGCTGTATCGAAGCGCGTCGTACGCCGGCAGGATCGCCCCACCGGGATAACCGAAGACGGTCTTCACGCCCTCGCGCTCGAGACATTCCCAAAGAATTCTTCCGCCGATCATTGGGTCGTTTGCCGATCCCTTCGGCGATTCTTTCTTCTGGCCGGACTCTTTTTGACTGCCCATTTCTCTTCTCCCTCATCCGCAAAAAATAAAACCCACCTTGCCAGCGTCTCTGGCGGGTGGGTTTCTTGAGCTTTCCGGTTGCGTGTTACTCAGCTCAGTCATGCCCTCCAGGCAGAGACGCGTTTACGAGCCGTACTACTACTACTACGATTTCGAGTCGAAGCCGGCTTGTCGTGAGCTTCATATTCGCGTCCACCAACTGAGCGATTCCTTGGCCGCGCTGAACTCGCGCGACAGCTAAACACGAACTACGTTATCCTCAGCGGATTCGTATGTCAAGGAAGGTTTCGCGCGGGTAACGGATCAGTTTCCGCATAAGCCGATTATCCTCCCAGAAACCCGTTCTGGATGACCTTCGTGTACCGGCCAAGCGGGCACCAGCCTGCCAAAATATGCCCGGCCCGGCAGAGATGACGGATTGGTAGTTGCCCGGCCCGTGTTTCACTTATAGAAACCATGTCGTCGTCACGCCTGGATAGATTGAGATTCGTGGCCAACGACCGGGCCGGGATGACGTTCCACAAGGAGACAAGCTCTTGCGCATAGAAAAAACGATGACCGCATATGCGCACGAGTGGTATGGTAGGGGCGTTTTAGCCGTCGCGAGGGCACGCATCGTGGAGATCCTAGGTCCCAAGTTCAGGCTCTGGAAGACCCCAAAGAGTAGTGCTGCAAAGGGACGCCGATCGGTGTTGCACTCTCTGATTCTCCTCGCCCTTGGGTTTTGCCTGCTGGACCACGTCATCGAAGGCTTGGTCGGGTGGGATCAACAACTCCTGCCTACTGGGAGAGACACGGAAACGACCCTTTTCGTGGTATTCCTGCTGCTGGGCTTGGCGTTTGCGTTGGTTGAACTCATTCACGCCGCTGCAAAGCTGTTTCGCGGACCCGAAGGCCTTCTGGCGTTTCTGCAGGTTGAAATCCCGGCGTCACCTTTCGAGCTCGCGATTTGTCCGGATTCCTCCCCGCCCGTTCCCCTGCGCATCTAGGTTTCGACTCTGAACAGTGCTACTCCCGACGCCATCTGGCGCTGGGGGGAGTGATCTTTTCGTGTTCGGAGCGAAGCCGTGCGAAATTTCTCGAAACTTAGGGTCTACACGTTGCTGGCGGTCATGCTCACTTCTGGGTGTGCCGTCCGGCGGTACAAGGCTGCTCCGCTCGAGCCGGTTCAGACGGCTGCAATATTACAGGCGCGGAGCCTGGATGACCCTCATGTGCGAACGTTCATCGAGACAGGCCTGGGGCATCCCGTCCCTGAATGGCCGCCCCGGATCTGGGATCTCGAAACACTGTCGCTCGCCGCCTTCTATTTCAGTCCCGCGCTGGACGCGGCTCGAGCCCGGACCGAAGAAACTCAGGCAGCCGTCGTCACGGCGGGCGGCCGGCCCAACCCCACTCTAAGCCTGGCGCCGGGGATTCCCAGTCCGTACCTGCTCAGCCTGGATTTTACGATTCCCGTTGAAACAGCCGGCAAGCGTGGTCATCGCGCCCAAATCGCTCGAAGCCTGAACGAAGCTGCCCGGTTCGATCTGGCGAATGCCGCCTGGAAGGTTCGCAGGGCAGTCCGCTCAGCGCTGCTCAAGTACCTGCTGGCTTCCCGCGGCCTGGATCTGTCTCGCTCCGAAGAGCAGGTTCGTGCAGACGAGCTGAAGCTCCTGGAACAGAGGTTGGCTGTTGGAGAGATACCAAGACCGGACGTTGATCTCGCGCGGATTCTCCTTTCCCAAGCGCGCTTGGGCATTCGTAATGCGGAGGGCCAACTTGCCGAATCCAAAGCTGCTCTGGCAGCCTCCATAGGAATTCCGGTGGCTGGACTTGGGGATTTCGAGTTTTCGTGGCCCGACCTCGACGCGCCGCCAAATGTCGATTTCCTCTCCACCAAACAGATTCAGCGCGACGCCGTTGTGAATCGCCTGGATGTACGTCGGTCTCTTGCGCAATACGCCGCCGCCGAAGCCGACTTGCAGCTGGAGATTGCAAAGCAGTATCCCGACGTGCAGATCGGGCCGGGTTACACCTACGAGGAGGGCAATAGTTTTTTCACCGTCGGGTTCTCTACCACTCTTCCGATTTTCAATCGGAACCAGGGACCTATCGCCGAGGCCGAGGCGCGGCGCAAGGAGGCCGGGGCAACTTTCTTGGAAAAGCAGGCGCAGGTGATCGCAGACAGTGAACGCTCTCTTGCCCTCTATAGCGCGGCATTCAAAGCATTCGCCGAGGCAGAACAATCCCTCCGCACGCTACAAGACGCGCGACAGCAGGCCGTGCAAACAGGGGTCCGTGCGGGTGAAGAGGATCGACTAACCCTGGACAGTGTACGGATCGAAACGCTCGCAGCGGAACGAACACGGCTCGCTGCCCTGAGTCAAGCCCAGACGGCACTCGGGGAGCTTGAAGATGCCGTCCAACGCCCTCTTGCGGCGGGCGAGGCGCCCTCCGTGAGCCCCGATTCTCCCGCTTTAACCAAAGTACCCCAGGAGTCGAAGCGATGAGACGCAGACCAAGATTCGCCGCTATGCAGAGTGCTGCAATTTTCGTTGGCATGTTTTTGATGGTCGCGTTGTTGGGAGCCTGCAACAAGCGCGTTGACGAGGACGGTGAGGTTCGCCCGGCTCAAGCAAACAATTCGCCTGCTTCGATTTCGGTGGAGAACGGCCAGACGGTTCTGACGCTTGATTCTCCGACACAGAGTCGTCTCGGGCTGGAAATCGCGACTCTCGCGCAGATCGTCACCCGCCGGCAGATGACACTGCCCGCCACCGTTCTCTCCACCGAGGATCTGGCAACTGCCCGGAACGGTTATCTTGTCGCCCAGGCGCAAGTTCAGAAATCCCGCATCGAGGCACGCGTCGCGAACCAAGAATATGCGCGATTGCGGACCCTGTTCGAGGAAAACCAAAATATCTCCCAAAGGTCGCTCCAGGCCGCGCAAGGAACCGCGCAAGCGAATGAAGCCGATGTGAACGCCAGCGAGCAGCAGGTGAATTTGCAGGCGTCGATGGTGCGACAGGCATGGGGCAGCGTGGTGGCCATGTGGGTGTCGACGAGCTCGCCCGAACTGCAAAGCATTTTCAACCAGCGCGAATTGCTTGTGCAGGTGACGATGCCCTCTACATCGACATTGGCCCCGCCAAAAGGCCTTTGGATAGAAATTTCCGGGAGCGAACGCACCGAGGCGACCTTCGTTTCGCCTTTGCCGAGAGTCGATCCTCGGATCCAAGGCAAGAGTTTTCTCTACCTCGTCCACGCTCGTTCCGGTCTTGCGCCGGGCGCGAATGTGCTTGCTGATTTCTCGATCGGCAAAGAGATGCGCGGCGTAATCGTGCCCGCCTCGGGGGTGGTTTGGTCCGAGGGCAGAGCCTGGGTGTACCAGAAAACAGCGCCCGGCCGCTTTACCAGACGAGCGGTCGCGACAGACACGCCTGTGGAGAAGGGGTTCTTCGTTGCAACGGGGCTGTCGCCGAACGACAAGATCGTGACGCAGGGGGCTCAGACACTCCTTTCGGAGGAATTACTTGTGCACGCTCAGGGCGGCGAGGAGTCCGATGACGACTAAATCGCGGGCCGCTCGATGCTGAACGCCATCGTTCGGATTTCCCTTCGATTTCGCGGCGTCGCCATTTCGCTGGCGTGCGCCCTTCTGATCTACGGAATCTATTCGCTCTCGCGCGTACGGTACGACGCGTTCCCGGAGTTTGCGCCGCCGCAGGTATCGATCCAAACGGAAGCGCAAGGGCTTTCGCCGGAACAAGTGGAAGTTCTCGTCACTCAGCCGATCGAGAACGCCGCCAACGGCGTTTCGGGGATCGACACTCTCCGGTCCCGCTCGATTCAGGGGCTCTCCGTTATCACAGTTGTCTTTCGAGCCGGAACCGATATCTACCGGGACCGTCAAGCCGTGGCCGAGCGTTTGTCGACCATCTCCGGCGAGCTTCCCGCGGGGGTTCAGGCCCCGCTGATGACGCCACTCACCACCTCATTGAGTTGGGTGATGCATGTCGGCTTGACCTCGAACAAGCAGCCACTCATGACCCTGAGAACGATCGCCGACTGGACTGTAAGGCCCCGCCTTTTGGCTGTGCCCGGAGTTGCCGGGGTAGAGGTCAACGGCGGCGAAGTCCGTCAACTTCAGGTCCAGTTCGAACCACAGAAGCTCGTTCAATACGGAGTAAGCATCGACGACGTAATTGCTGCCGCGCATCAAGCTACGGGCGTTCGCGGAGCGGGATTCGTCGACACGGTGAATCAGAGGATCGTGTTGCAGACCGAAGGGCAGTCTTTGACCGCCGCACAGCTTGCTCGCACCGTGTTGGTCCACCACAACGGCGCGAACGTACTCCTGGGCGACCTTGCCCGCGTCACAGACGCGCCGGCCCCGCTGATTGGAGCCGCGGCAATCCGAGGCCAGCCGGGCGTGATTTTGATCGTCGATTCGGCCTACGGTGCAAACACACTCGAAGTGACGCGGCGCCTCGACGAGGCTCTCAACGAGCTTCGTCCCACCCTTGCAGCACAAGGAGTGTCGCTTCAGTCGGACCTCTTTCGTGCAGCCGACTTCATTGATGTCGCGCTTCGCAATGTCCGGGATTCGCTGTTGATTGGCGCGGTGCTGGTGGTCGTCATCCTGTTCCTGTTTCTCCTCAACTTCCGCACGGCGGCCATCTCGTGTACCGCCATTCCCCTTTCCTTGCTCGCCGCCATCATTGTGCTCGACAAGATGGGGCTCAGCCTGAACACGATGACGCTGGGAGGACTTTCGATCGCGATCGGCGAAGTGGTAGACGACGCCGTGATCGATGTCGAGAATATCTACCGCCGTCTGCGCGAGAACCGGGCATCCGCCAGCCCCCGCGCCCCGCTTCAGGTCATCCTGGCCGCTTCGATCGAAGTGCGGAGCGCGGTCGTCTATGCGACGTTCGCGGTCATGCTGGTTTTCTTCCCGGTTCTAAACATGTCCGGCCTGGCGGGACGCCTGTTTGGGCCTCTCGGCATTTCCTACATATGGGCCATTCTCGCCTCGTTAATCGTCGCGCTCACGGTGACGCCCGCTCTTTGCGCCGTGCTTCTGGGCCGGCGCGACCTGCCGGAACACGAGCCGCCCGTGGTGGAGTGGCTAAGAAAGGGATATCGCGAGCTTCTGCTTCGCGTCCACAGAGCGCCTCGTCTTTCGATGACCGTTGTCGCTGCCTTCATAATTGCGGGGATCGCAGCTTTGCTCCTCATGAACCAATCGTTCCTTCCCGAACTGCGCGAAGGCGACATCACCGTACATATGACCGCACTCCCCGGAACCTCGCTCGAAGAATCGCTGCGACTGGGAAACCGCATCACCGCGGCCCTGCTGAAGATTCCAAACGTGAAAACGGTGGCCCAGCGAGCCGGAAGGGCCGAACTCGGAACCGACACGATGGGGACTCACGAGAGTGAAATCGATGTGAGCATGCAAGCGTTCAATGGAAAGCAAGTGGCGGCGACTCAGGCCGGTATCCGCCAAGTGATGTCCGAGTTTCCGGGTCCCATTCTCACGGCCAATGGTTTTCTGACCGAGCGCGTCAACGAGACATTATCGGGCTATACAGCGCCGGTCGTGATCAACATCTTCGGAAACGATCTGGATCAACTCGATGAGGAGGCAGGAGAGATCGCCCGAGTCCTCGGCGGCGTTCGAGGAGCTGGCCAGATACAGATTCAATCCCCTCCCGGCATGCCTCAAGTTGTCGTCCGTCTGCGACAAAACGATGTTCTCCGATGGGGCTTCGATCCACTGGCCATCCTGGACGCTGTGCGAACGGCTTATGGCGGAGAAGTAGTCGGACAGGTCTATCAAGGAAACCGGGTTTTTGATGTGTCCGTCGTTCTCGCTCACGGGAATAGGCCGCAGGTCACTCAGATAAATGCACTACCTCTCCGATCGCCGGACGGAAATTACATCGTACTCAATCAGCTGGCCGACATCTACGACTCCTCTGGCCGTTACGTTATTTTGCACCAGGGTGCGCGCCGCGTGCAGACCGTCACCTGCACCGTTCAAGGGCGAGCCGTCGAGGCGTTCGCCGACGAGGCGAAGGCGAGGATCTCACAGTTGAGGCTTCCCGCCGGCATGTACGTGGAATTTTCCGGAACGGCTGAAGCGCAGGCGCAATCCCGGCACGATCTTCTGATGAACTCCTTGCTGGCCGGGCTGGGGATCGTCTTGCTCCTCTCCGTCGTGATGAGAAACTATCGCAACCTGTTGCTGGTTCTTGCGAACCTTCCGTTTGCCCTGGTTGGCGGAATTCTTGCCGCGCTCGCTACGGGAGGCGACCTTTCGCTGGGTTCCATGGTGGGTTTTGTGACGCTGTTTGGAATAACGCTGCGAAATTCCATCATGCTGATTTCGCACTACGAGCACTTGATCGAGGTCGAAGGCATGCATTGGGGGTTGGACGCTGCGCTTCGAGGCGCTTCCGAACGCCTCGCACCAATTCTGATGACCGCATTGGTTACTGGCCTCGGCCTCTTACCATTGGCGATCGGTAGCGGCGATCCAGGCCGCGAGATCGAAGGCCCGATGGCAACGGTGATCCTTGGAGGGCTCGTGACCTCGACCGTCCTGAATCTTCTGGTCCTGCCAACGCTCGCTTTGCGATACGGCAAGTTCGAGCCACGCTCACAATCCTAGAAGGTGCGGGCGCTGTCTCGATTCGCACACGGAAAATCATAAGGCCATCCTTCCTTTCTTTCCCTCAGAAAGCCGACGATTGAAATCCATTCGTCTTGACCGTTCTTCTCGACAAGATGTCCGTCACACTCGATGAACGATTTCACCACTCTTGGCTCCGTGCAAAGTTGCATCGTTCTTCATCCCACTCGCTCCGAATCCGAGACTGTCTGCACGGCTGCAGAGCGTCGGTCGAACTCCAACAGTGACACGGGTCAGAAGTCCGCTTCTGGGGAAGTTACAATCTCGATCAAGACTGCGACCGATTCTGGTCGTATCACGAGCTATTCGGAAACTGACCCAATGCCTTCGCGCGATGGTTCAAGCGCCGAGGCCGCGCGGCGAGCAATCGATCGAGTAGTGCTCGAAGCCTCGCGTCCTGCATTCGTCCGTCGTTTTCCGGGCGGTGTACTAGGACAAGCTCTAGTACGAGCTAGTGGAAACACTATTCATTCGGCGTGGGCTGATGGCCACGGATGTTCCTCTCGGCACACTTCGGAGATTTCCCCCGTTCGCGTTTCTACCCTGCAATCAATCGCTTACGAAGCTCGGCCAAATGGATCATGCCGTGCATTCGTAACATCAAAGGAGAGGGAAAGGGGGCGCCATGATCGTGCTTTTACTGATCGGAGTTTTGGCTTGCCTCCTATTTCTGTGCGTGTCGCCCATGATTGGCCACCTTGCCTCGCGCAAGCCGGCGAGCGCGCCTCCTTCGAGATCGCGACCGATTCAGAAACAAGCGATTCAGAAACAGACGTTCTCGGCCCGCTGATTCACAACCCTGGGGAGGGACTCGGCGGGCCGGCATCGGCCTTGGGAGACTGAACGATGGATTCGAAACGCACCGTCCGTATGAGCTTGGGAACATGGTCGAGCCACCAGCTGGGAGGAGTCTGGGCGCGCACCATGCGCCGCGAGTCGACGCGACGGAAAAGGCTGAAGATGTCGCTGCCCCTTCACGTGCGGCCGGTCGACCACCGCTTTGCAGATCAGGAGGATCTGGGCGAAGTGGTTGATTTCAACAGCCACGGACTCTATTTCACGACGTCGAAACTCCATTACGCGCCCGGAATGAAGCTCGACATCACGTTTCCCTTCGGCGAGAACGTGCCCGCGCGCCGGAAATTCACCGGCTCGGTTGTGCGCGTGGAGCACCGCTGGATCGGCAGCCGCGGAATCGGGATCCGGCTCTCGGCTGCGAGGTCCGCGTCGTGAGCTTCCTCTCAATTTGGCCTTTGGGCAAGCGCCCCGGGATTGTGCTTGTCGCGCATCGAACCACTGGAGACAATAGTCGAATAGCAGCCGTCCGTCCTCCGTTCGCGGACGAAAAGTATCCCAAGCACGAAAACGGAAAGCAGGTAACGAACACGATGCACGATAAGGGGCAGAAGAAATACTCGTCGGGCGGGGCCACGCGGGAAACCGCCACGGCAGAAGCCGAACGCCGCGGCGCGGACCGTCATATCTTCACGGCGTCAGCCGAGATCATCGATATGGCGACGGGCGCGCGATTCTCCACTAGAACCACGGATTTGGGTCCCGGCGGATGCTTTGTCGACACGATGTCGCCGCTGCCGATCGGCTCGGAAGTTCACGTGAGCGTCCGCAAGGGCCAGACGCACTTCCAGTGCGAAGGCAACGTCCTGTATTCGCAGGACGGGCTCGGCATGGGCATCGGATTCGAATCTCTGGACGCGACGCAACAGCAACAGCTGGAAACCTGGCTCAGCGAGCTCACGGGTGGGCGCTACATTCCGCCAGTGGAGCTTCGGCGCGAAAAACGGGCCCCTCAGTCTGGCGGCGCTGATCGCGCGCTGGTCGTTCGGTTAGTCCAGTTGTTAATTGGCAAGGGCCTTCTGACCGAGGCCGAGGGCCAGTCCGTGCTGCACGACCCCGTGCTGTAAGGAGCTTCGGAACGGGTCGCCGGGCCGCCTATCACATTCGGCCCTTCCCCCCACCGACGT
Organism: uncultured Acidobacteriota bacterium; assembly: GCA_963841605.1. Classification (GTDB taxonomy): domain Bacteria; phylum Acidobacteriota; class Terriglobia; order Acidiferrales; family UBA7541; genus Palsa-295. The sequence continues at coordinate 698,521 of CAWJDM010000012.1, read as the reverse complement.
GCAGCTATTTCCTATACCAGGAAATTTTTCCCTGGTTCGTGTCAAATTGTCGTCCTGGGACTCAGCTAACCCGTGTGTATTCAGTAGGCGTTTCGGGTCTGAGCTGGCACAGGTCGTGCACATACGGAGGTTTTGGGGGGAGCCTGATGGGGGAGCGTAGAAAAGCTCGTCGATACGAAGTCTATTTGCCTTTGCAGGTTTGCATTTCGCGCAAGCGTCCGGCGGAGTTCCACACGGCGCAACTTCGCGACATCTCGCGGTCCGGCATCTACTTCCAGTCGAGTGTAACCGTGGAGCCGGGCGCGGGGATGGAACTCACATTCGCTCTGCCTACGGATAAGGACCGCGGTGCCTCCGTCCTGGTTCGCGCGAGCGCCAAGGCCCTGCGGGTCGCGGCGGTGGAGGGTGAATTGACGCCCATTTACGGCATCGCCGCCAGCATCGACCGGATCGACTTCGTCCGCCCGATCGTCGCCACCAACGCCGCCTAATCGCGCGTTTCTGCCCGCTGATTCAAGCTTCGCTGGAAGTGTTCGCCGACTGCCCTCTTTTTGCGTTCGCGTTTGCCGCATGCTCAAGACCACCGCTAGAATGGCCGCATGCGCAGTTCCCCGTCGCCTGGCGCGCGTTCGCGCGAATCCTCCGCCGATCCTGTCGGTCTCGAGCGCCGCGTGCTACGCGAGCTTTGCCGAGCCAGGCTGACGCGTGCTGGGTGGACCAAGATCGCGCGCGGGTTGCGCGAATACACATGGCGGGATGTCGAACACGGGCTGGTGTACGCCGCGATCGAGCGCCTTGGCTCTCGCGATCCGCAAGCGCTGCGCGAACAGCTTCCCGCGCAGGCCACGCGCATGGGCTTCCCCGACATCGATTGGCAAGCCTATTTTTCCGCGAATGAAAAGCCCGCTGCGACGCCGAGCGCCGATCAAATCTTGCGCCAGGCCAAACGACTGATCGAATCATCACGAGGTGTCGCGGCGCACGACGGCGATCGACGCAGAGGCCGTGGCCGTCCGGCCTAACGACGGCTAGTCCTTGAACGTAAAGTTCAGGCCCGTTGTCAGAATGAGGTCGTTCCTCAGCGTGCCCGGAATGGGATCGCTCAGGAATCGATCGCTCGCGGTCGTTTGCCAGCCGAGCCATTTATTGATTTTCGTAGCCAGCGCCAAATCGAACGCGAAGCGGTATTGGCCCGTATTGCTCAGATCGGGATAGAAATAGAACTGCTCGTTCACCGTAGTCGTCTTGCCGAGCTTGCGCATGAAGTCTTCGCCGGTGGTGACGCCGGCGATGTTGCGCTGCACGGCCGGGGTCGAGGTGTTCGCTGAATACGACTCGCGCGTGTAGTTGCCGCCGAGCAGCAGGTCGAGCGTCATATTCGGCTGTTTGATCGCGTGGTAGCCGAAGCCCGCACTATAAATCGAACGCAGATTCAAGAACTGAAGCTCGTTGTATTCGTAATCCGCGCTGCCGAATGCGAAGGTTCGCGAGGCGATATTGTGGTCGTAGCGCGCACCGCCGCGAATGTCGTCGGCGGTGACGCCTCCTGCGCCGGGCTTGTCGTTCGAGGCGTAGATCGACGTGGCATAAGTCAGCAGTTTGTCGTTCAGGGTCGTGCGCGTTCCGTTGAAGCCGATCGCAAGGTTCGTCGTGTTGCTGTTGCCGCGCGCCAGTGAGAATCCGACGGTCGCCGCGCCATTCCAGTTCTCGGTGAACCCCGGCTGGAGCGAATGGTCGTAGGCCGCCTGCTCGGGCTCGGATCGCACCATGGTCACGTCGCCCAGCGGCACGGCGACGGTGCCGGCATTCGCTGTTCCGACGTCGAGGTTCGCGTCCTCCATATTCAGCTTGCCGGTCACGGTCTTCTTGTCCTTTGTGGTGACGACGACCGCCGCCTCAGACACAATCTGCTTTACCGCCGATACCTGCAGGGTGATCTCTCCCGCGTAATCGGTTTTCAGCGTCAACTGCTTTCCGTCGGAATGCTCGATCGTGCCGGTGAGATGATCGCCGTTCTTCATGAGGATCGTATCGGCCCGTGCCGCGCAGGCAAGGCCAACGAACAAGAATATTGCCCCGACAACTTTCATTTGGATGGTCCTTTCGGAGAAGAGGTCAGGCTGGGGAGAATTCGAGTCTATCAAATAGCGCGGGCACTGGGAGCACACAATGTGCGCATCGGCGAAAATCGATCGCTCGCGCGAGTGTATGGCGGCGCAGACACCGTGAAACGGAGGGCTCGCTTACTTTTTCGGCTCTCCGTGCGCGGCGAGTTCGAAATCGATGTACTGCATGAGCGTTTGCGGATCGCCTCCGGCCAGCGGCCGGCCGTCGACATAAACCGTGGGCGTGCTGTTCACTCCGAGCGCCACACCCTCCGAGTGCTCGGCATCGACAGCTTTCTGCGCGCCCGCCGACGACAGGCACGCCTTATACGTGTCCGCATTCAGTCCGGCCTGCGACGCGTACGACACCAGCTTGTCCCAAATGTTTTCGGGCGAGATCACATCCTGATCGTCGAAGATCGCGTTGTGGACCTTCCAGAACGCCTCGGGCGACTGCTCGTAGGCGCAGCGCGCGCCGATTGCGGCCGTCTCGGCCCAGGGGTGAATCTGCGTCAGCGGGAAATTCTTGTAGACGAACCGCACCTGCGGATATTTCGTTTCGATCCCCTCCAGGCTTTCGTAAAGCTCGCGGCAGTGCGGGCACTCGAAATCGGCGAATTCAACCACGGTCACCTTCGCATCCGCGGGGCCTTTCGACGGGCTGCCTTCCAAATGAATCTTGGCGGCGTTGTCGGCGAAGGGGTCCGCATGCATATCGAAAATCTCGCCGCGCAGCAGCGTCTTCCCATCCTTGCTCACGTAGACTTCGCCATTTTCCTTCTGGTCGTTGAGCGTCACTTCCACGGGAACGACGTAAAAATCGGCCGCCGTCGATTGCGCGAGCGGGCCGAGCTTCACCTTGATCTCCGGCCCCCAGGCGAAAAGCTTGCGCACGAACGCTCCGGTCGACTTCAGCAGCGCGTCATTTTCGGGCGAAGTGGCGACAGCCGGGGCGGGATCGGGCTTCGCCGTCTGGCTGGCAGCGGGCAGCGCGATCAGCAATAGCGCCAAAGTCCCCAACAACACATTTCTACGCGACATCGGAATAAGTCCTCCATAAATTCGCCCCATGCATTTCAGGAAGTCCAGAACAGGATAAAGAAAAAGAGCGAGAAGAGCAAAACGCAACGTCGCAATGGCGAGCGCCCGATCAGCGCGCCACGTGATTCGCGAGCCAGTCCCCTACTTCGCGCGTGCCGAGCGAGCCGCCCAGATCCGTCGTGGTTTTGCCTTCACGGATCGCGGCGCGGACGGCATCCTCGATGCGCTGCGCCTCCGCCGCCCAGCCGAAATACGAGAACATCATCCCGGCGGCCAGCGCCGCGCCCATCGGATTGGCGATGTTCTTCCCGGCGATCGTGGGCGCCGAGCCGTGCACCGGCTCGAACATCGAAACTTGCCCCGGATGAATATTCCCCGATGGCGCGAGGCCGATCCCGCCCGCAAGCTGCGCGCCGAGGTCGCTGGCGATGTCGCCAAAGAGATTGCACGTGACGATCACGTCGAACTGCGCCGGATCGCGGACCATCTGCATCAGCAGATTGTCGATGTACATGTGGCTTGATTCGATCTCGGGATACTCGCGGCGCATTTCGGCAAACGCGCGCTGCCAAAGATCGTGCCCGAAGGCGAGCGCGTTGGCCTTGTCGCTCATGCAGACGCGCTTCAGCCCCCGCTCGCGCGCAAAATCGAAGGCGTAGCGCAGAATCCGCTCGACGCCCTTGCGCGTGTTGATGTCTTCCTGCGTCGCGATTTCGTCGGCAGTTCCCTTCTTGAAGAATCCGCCCATCCCGACGTAGGCGCCCTCGGTATTTTCGCGGAACACCGTGATCTGGATATCCTTTTCAGCGCGATCTTTGAGAGGGGTCAGCCTGCGGTCGAAGAGGGCGCAGGGGCGCACATTCGCATATAGATCGAGCTTGAATCGCAGGCCGAGCAGGATGTCGGCGCCGTGCTGATTGGCCGGAACGCGCGGGTCGCCGAGCGCGCCGAGCAGGATCGCGTCGTATTCGCGGCGGAACATCCCGACGGCGCCTTCGGGCAGCGTGGTGCCGTCGCGCAGGTAGCGATCCGCGCCCCAATCGAATTCCGTCAGCTCAACCTCGCGCCCGCCGCGCGCGGCCGCCGCCTTCAGCACCTTCACGGCCTCGGGGATGACGTCCTTGCCGGCGCCGTCGCCGGGGATCACCGCAATGCGCTTGCGCCGCGAAGTTGTCGCCTCCGTCATTCCGTCGCGGAACGTAGCATGCGTCCCGAGTCGTGTCAACGCGGGCGGGCCTCCGTCGCGCGCTCGGTGTGCAGTTTCAAATCTCGTCTAGCGCCCATTCTTTGGCGAGATTTGCACGTGAATGCCGTCGGGATCGATGAGATTGACCGTGGACACTCCGTCATTTGCCTGAAAGGCGGCTCGTGCCTTGGCATTCGGAAGTTCGCTGTTGATTTTGTCGGCGAGAATTTTCGAGGAATCCTGATCGATATGGTCGATCGCAATGGAGAAATGCGTGATCACGCCCTTTTTCTCGGCGACGGAATCAACGCTGATGTACCCGGTCGGCAGATCCAGGTGAATTCCCGTCCCGGCATTCGTTGCCGGCCAGCCCTTTGTGACCCCGAATAATTTCTGGTAGAAAACAAACGACTGCTCGATATCGCTGACCGTAAGCCCGATATGGTTGACGCCCAGGCCGGGAACAATGGGAGCGGGAGCCTGGCCGGCATCCTGCGCCAGGATCCTCGCCGGCAGGACCAGCGCGGCCAGCGCTTGGACGAGATGGCGCCGCGTCATACCGCCGCGATCGTACTGATCGAATAGCGAATCAATCGTCGAAGGCATTGGCGCTTTCCCCTTTGCAGTGAGCGTTCGGTCGGGGAACGTAGCATGCGCCCTAAATCGTGTCAACGCACGACAGCCTTCGAAGCCCCAAGCCTGCCGCGACGAGCGGTCCTGGACAGCGTGGGATTCGGCTGTTCTGATGGTGATACTTTGCGTTTAGCTAGAAAGTTAGCGCAACGTTGACCCACGGCGCACGCGCACCAAATTCCAAACCCGTGCAAAAGTGACCGTTGGCCACGGGATGGCAGTAGACGACTCGTGCTTGCCGCCGAAATTCTCCGGAGGCAGAGGTGAGGTCCAGCTGCTTCCCAAGGGGCCAGCGCCGGCTTGTGAGTACACAAGCGCCGCGCGCGCTGACGTTAACGATCGTCGTGGCTTCTGCGAGAAAGCTGTTTTCTCCCGCCACGAGGCGAGCCGTTATCTCAACCGCAACTCTTTTCTCAATTCGTCCCTCTGATTGCATTGGACCAAGATTCCTCCTTAACAATGGCTTTCAGGGGGGCTGGACTATTGTTAGAGGTTGTTCAAGCGAAGCCTAGGCCGGTTACGTTTCTGTTCGTACATATTCCGATCCGCTTTCTCCATGAGCTCGCCGAGCGAAATGGGGCGCTCCGGGTCGAAGCGGGCCATGCCGACGCTGAGCGACAAGGTGTAGCGAGACTCGTCTGCATTCGATTTCTTGATGCTTTCTTCCAGTCGAAGGAGGATTATTCCTTCGTCTTCACCCGAAGTCTCCAATGCCAACGCCGCAAATTCGTCGCCTCCCAGGCGGGCCAGAACGTCGGAGTCACGAAACGCACGCTCCAACGCATCGGCAATGCGAACGAGTGCGAGATCACCCTCGCGATGACCGTACGAATCGTTGATCTGCTTCAAATTGTCCACGTCACAAAAGAACAGCAAAGCACTCCGGGCGTAGCGTTGTGCAAGCTTCAGTTGCTGCGTTGCCGCAGCAAAGAATCCGCGCCGGTTGAACAGACAGGTCATATCATCGGTGAGGGCCAGATAGCGGAGCTCCCTTTCCACTATTGTCTGCCGAACGGCACTCCAGACCGCCGGATGGACAGCCAGACGAAGGGCATCCGAGTCTCTGGTGCCTGATCTCAGAGCCTTGGCAATCTGATCGACCTCGTGCACAACGTTGCCAAGCTCCTTGTCCCCGGCCAGCAAAGCACGGGAGAGCAATTCCTCGAGGTCCCTCGCTGCTGGGGCGTCCTCATCATCGGTAACGATGGCCTTTTTGCTTGGGGCTACTATATGAAGAGGCACCTCCCCGAGGTTACTTGCATGATGGCCGTTGTTATCCTGCGAACTTCGTGCCGGCATAACGCCTCCTGGAACGAGATGAGGAAAGTCGCTCACGCTCGATGTAACAAGTTCGCGCCATAATCGCGCGAGTTGATGTCAGTGAAAATCGAGGAAACCACCTAAAGTCGGCCCGGGTGATTTCCCTCAGTCGAAGTCGTCAGTGGCGCTCAAAACACCCCGGAAGGCTCCCAGAAAGATTGGCGGGGCCGCAAATCAGGTCGAGATCTCAGGTATTTACCCGAGCTGCCATCAGGGGTTTACTTGCTTGAGGGATGGGGCACCGCGTGGTATCTCTCCAAGGATCCTCATGCTATTCAATCGGCTGCATGGCAAGGGCTTGCGGCCGTCTATTCCGGGAGACTAGTTCATGGCTAAACGAGAGACCTCCACAAAGGACTCGGGGACACGAAATAATGCGACCGGGGAATTGGTGATGACCGAAGCGCCATCAGAGCTTCTTCGCGAACTCGTGGCGCACTTGCGCCAGAATCGAACGCAACTCCGCGAGGAATGGGTCCTCCGTATTTCCGAAACGCGCCTCCTCACCGCAATGACCAAAGAGGAGATTTTCGCCGAAGCAACATCGGTATACGACAGCTACGTGGAGGCTCTGGAGACCGAGACATTCGAAGCGCTGCAGGCTTACGCCCGAAATCTTTCCGAACGCATCATTCCGCGAGGCGTCGAGACGCACGAAGTCGTGGGAATCGTCCTGCTGCTGCGCGATGTGCTGGCAAGATCTCTTTTCGCGAAGTACCAGACTGATTTCAAGAAACTGAACCGCATTTTGGACGCTTACGAGCCTGCGGCAAATCGCATTGCAAACACGGTGGCTGTGGGTTTCGTCCAGGAACGCGAACGCGTCATCCGGCAGCAACAGGAGGCCATCCGCGAACTCTCTACTCCCGTATTGCAGGTTCGGGAACGCCTCCTGATTCTACCGATCATCGGCGTAATCGATCCGCAGCGCGCGAGGCAATTGACCGAACAACTCCTGCGGGGGATTCGGACCAATCGCGCCAAAGTTGTGGTGATCGATATCACGGGCGTGGCCGCCATGGACGTTACGGTCGCGAATCACCTGGTTCAAACGGTGGAAGCGTCGAGGCTGCTCGGCGCCACGGTAATCGTCACCGGCCTTTCGCCGGAAATTGCTCAGACGCTGGTGACCATCGGCGTCGACCTTGGCAAAATGAATACGGTCGGCGACCTGCAGGGCGGAATCGAGCAGGCGGAGAGATTGCTCGGATACAAAGTAATGGCGGTAGCCGAACCACGGTAGCCGAATTCTTAGGAAGACCCAATGGAAGTCCCCATTCTCAAACAGGGAGAGTTCCTGATCGCCATGTTTCAGGCGGCTCTCTCGGATGCTGACCTGGAAAATCTGCGCCGGGGCCTGCTGGAGCAGGTCGTCAAGTTTCGCTCGCGCGGCGTCATTGTGGACGTGACGGCCATGGACGTGATGGACTCATTCGCCTCGCGGACTCTTCGGGAAACCGCGCACATGATTCGGCTGCGGGGAGCGGAAACCGTTATCGTTGGCATCCAACCAGAAGTGGCATTTGCGATGGTGCAACTCGGACTGACGCTGGAAGGAGTTTCCACAGCCCTCGACTTGGAAGAAGGTCTTGCTTATTTGATTGAAAAGTCGAAGATGACTGACTGAGAGAGAGAGCCACTGTGCCCCTTGGGGAAATTCGAGTGGCGATCAATTCCGACCAGGATATCGTGTCTGCGCGGCAGGAAGGGCGCGCCTTGGCGACCAGACTCGGTTTCTCAGGAGTGGACGCAACCTTCATAGCGACGGCAATCTCGGAACTTGCTCGGAACATCCTGGCCTATGCAGGCAAAGGCGAGATCATACTGCAGGCGACTCATGGCTCGAGCCGCGAAGGCATATTAGTCGTAGCCTCAGACAACGGTCCAGGTATCCGTGACATTCCCCAAGCTTTACGCGACGGCTTTTCCACCTCGGGCAGCCTTGGGCTTGGATTGCCGGGAGTGCGGCGTCTGATGGATGAGTTTGAGATCAAGTCGCAGCCCGACCGGGGCACAACTGTGTCCGTGAAGAAGTGGAAAAGATGAGAACTTCTGAAGCAGAGTACGGTGTGGCCGGGATTGCTCTACCCGGCGAGGGCCAGTCGGGCGATCACTATTTGATCTGTTCTCGTCCGGACGGCATTCTTGTGGCTGCAGTCGACGGACTCGGACACGGAGATAGCGCCGCGGCTGCCGCGAAGGCGGCGACTGCGATCCTCGAGAAGCATGCCGATGAGCCGATCATCACTCTCATGCGGCTATGTGACGAGGAACTTCGGCCCACCCGCGGTGTCGTCCTGAGCCTTGCGTCAATTGACGTCCCGCATGGCATGATGACGTGGCTGGGTGTTGGAAACGTCCAGGGTGTGTTGATGCGCGCTGGCGCCCATGCTGGAAACGGTCAGGAGGTCTTGATGCTGCGTGGGGGCGTGGTAGGCGCTCAATTGCCGCCCCTCCAGGCTGCCGTTCTTCCGGTCTCTCCGGGAGACACGCTGGTTTTTGCGACCGACGGCGTGAGAGACCAGTTCATGCAGAGCCTGCTCGGCATGGAAAGCCCAAAACGGGCAGCCGACAGAATTCTCGAACGCTACTACACGGGGAATGACGATGCTCTGGTCCTTGTCGTTCGCCTACCTGGAGTCCGTTCATGAAGGCCGTGACAAAAACCGGTAAGGACCCGCGCCGCGGTTTTGAAGAGAAGTACCGATCCGCTTTTCAGACTTTCGCGGCGAGGAACGATGAAGAGGGGTTAATCCATGCGTACGAGCTCGGTCGCGGCGGACTCGAAGCCGGGAAGAGCCTGCTGGAAATCGCCTCTCTGCATCATGAAGCCTTGATGGAGCTGTTTAACGAAAGTCCCGGCGTGGAACGTCGAACGGAATTCTTGCGAGCGAGTGCCGCTTTCTTAGGAGAGAGCCTCTCTCCCTATGAAATGGCGCACCGGGGATTTCAAGACGCCGTGAAAGCGCTTCGGCAATTGAACGAAACCCTTGAAGAGGAGATCAAGCGCATCGCGCATGCCGTGCACGACGAGGCTGGCCAGTTGCTCGTGGCCGTCCGTCTGGCACTGGCCGATGTGGAGCGGGGATTGCCGAAGGCCCAGCAGGAGCAGTTTAAGGAAATTGAGCCGTTGTTGGATCAAGTTGAGGCGCAATTGCGGCGGTACTCTCATGACCTTCGACCTACAATTCTAGACGACCTTGGCTGGCTTCCGGCGATTCAGGTACTTGCGGAAGGGGTCTCGAAGCGCGCCAATCTTTCCGTCCGGGTCAAGGCGACGTTTGACGGACGCCTCCCTGGCGCTGTTGAGATTGCCCTTTATCGAGTCGTCCAGGAAGCTCTGACCAATGCCACGAAACACGCGAGGGCCAGCCAAATATTGATTCAAGTGCGCCGCTCTGGCAGCGGGTTGAGCTGTTCCATCCGAGATGACGGCGCGGGCTTTGACGTTGGAGCCGTTCAGTCAGACCGCAGACGATCGGGATTGGGACTCATCGGTATGCGGGAACGATTGAGTGCCATTGGAGGCACCCTTTCAATCGATTCCGCGCCCGGTCGAGGAACGAAACTCTTGATCAAAGTACCGGTGTTGTCGGAGTATCCGAATGCCGATTCGCGTTGTTCTCGCGGATGACCACGCCCTCGTGCGTCAAAGTCTCAAGTCGCTGCTCGAGCGCGAGGGATTCCAAATCGTTGCGGAAGCCTCCGACGGCCAGGAAGCTCTGCGTCACGTTCAATCGCTGAGGCCCGATATCGCGGTGATGGACATCAGCATGCCCACGCTCAATGGTCTTGAAGCCGCACGACAACTGAGCCTTTCTAACCCCCAAACCAAAACTATTCTCTTGACGCAGCACGATGAGGAGCAATACCTCTCCGAAGCTCTCGAAGCAGGAGTGAAGGGCTACGTTTTGAAGAGTCAGGTTGCAAACGACCTGATCCAGGCCTTGCGGCAAGTTTCCCGCGGGGAAGTCTATCTGAGCCCCGGTGTTTCGGGGGCAATCATGGAAGCGTATCGCTCCAAGGCGCAAAAGCCCAAAGATCCATTGACGGGGAGGGAGAGACAAGTGCTGCAGCTGATCGCAGAGGGGAAATCGACGAAGGACGTGGCCTCGCTGCTGGGGATTAGTGTCAAAACGGCCGAATCCCACCGAACCAGACTCATGCAGAAGCTGGATATCCACGAAACCGCCAGCCTCGTGCTCTACGCTGTCCGCCGTGGTATCGTGCGGCCCTGACGGGTTTTCCCTTCGAGGCTCCACTTTCATCTGCTATTCGAGCGGCGGTGCAACCTGGTATATACTCTCGCCCGGACCAGGGGCCCCGCGGGGCTTCGGCCCGCCGCTGCGAGGCGACGAAGGCGCTTTGCGCGGCACGCGTCGTTGCGAGCGACTGAAAATTTCAGCGTTTTTCTAGGAGGCACCAGATGAAGAAGTTTGTAATGGCTTTTGGACTGGCTGCAATTCTGGCGGTCCCGGCGTTTGCGGCGACCACGACCTGGACACTCGATCCCAATCACACGAACGCGCAGTTCACGGTTCGCCACCTGGGGATTTCGAACGTGCAGGGCGATTTCACGAAGACCACCGGCACGGTTACGCTCGACGATCAGGACATGGCGAATTCGAGCGTCGACGTCACGATCGACGCGACCTCAATCGATACGCGCGTCGCGATGCGCGATAACGACCTCAAGAGCGAGCACTTCCTCGACGTCGCGATGTACCCCACGATCACGTTCAAGTCGACGAAGGTCGAGAAGACCGGCGACGGCTACAAGGTCACCGGCAACCTCACGATTCGCGGCGTCACCAAGGAAGCCGTGCTCAACGTGGGCGCCCTGAGCGCTCCGCGCAAGGACCCCATGAGCCGGACGGGCGGAATGCGTCGAGGAGCGGCTGCTTCGCTGACGATCAACCGCCAGGATTTCGGCGTGGCCGCCGATCCGGGGATGGTTGGCGACGAGATTGCGATTCAGATCGATTGCGAAATGACGGCACCGGCGCCCGCAGCGCAGTAGCCGCTGGCAGTCGCTGACGCTGTTCGATTCTCGCAGCTTTCGAGGGCCCGGAAGCTCACGCCGCCTCCGGGCCTTCACTTTCCTTTAGTCGCGCACCGCCCGCCGAAACTCTCTCGACGAAGTACACGCCGACGAGCACGAACACGCCTCCCGAAATCAGGTGGCCCGTCGGACGTTCGCCGAGGAACAGCATCGACAGGATGATCACGAGGAACGGCTGAATGTAGTTGATGACCGCCACGCGCGACGCATCGAGATGTTTCAGCACCCAGTAGAACAGCGTGTACGCCGCCACCGAGCTTCCGACCGCCATGTAGATCAGCGCGCCCCAGCCCACCCAGCCCACGCTCTTCCAATCGAGCGTGACCCCCTGCTGCACGGCCAGCGGCAGCAGCATCACGGCCGCGGCGACGGTGATGAACGCGTTGAGGGAAATGGAGTCGTATTTTTCCGCTCGCGATGCGCTCAACATCTTTTTCCCGCGCACGCTGTAGACCGCAAAGCTGATCGTGCTCACGAAGGTGATCGCATCACCAATTACGGGCGATGAGTGGCCCACGTGCCCACCCTCCGTCTCAAGCAGCATCACTCCGAAAAACGCCAGCGCCATTCCCGCGATTTTGGCCGTGGTGAACGCCTCGAGCTTCATCGCGCGCGCGAACACCAGGATCAAAATCGGCCCGAGCGCCTTCACCAGCACCGAGCGCTCCGAGGTCGTATAGTTCAAGCCCACCATGAAGCAGCCCTGATTCAAGAACACGCCGAGAAATCCCAGATAGGCGAACATCCAAAGATCGCGCCGCTGGAAGCGAGCGCGCTCGTGGCGCATGAAATGGAGCGCGAGCATCAGAAGCGCCGCTAGCTCGATTCGCATCGGCGCGACCGTCCACGGGCTCATGTGCCGGAGGGCGATCTTCCCCGCCGTGTAGTTGCAGGACCAGAGCAGGAGGATCAATGCGAGGCTCGCGCCAAGCAACACCCCGCTCGGGTGGTGGGCTTCCGCGGTTTGTGGCGGTGCGCTCGCGCTCTCGGTGATAGGTGTGGGCACCAACGGCTATTCGAGGACTTCGCGGCGCTTCGTCAGCGCGTCGATGCGATCGACGCGCGGCGCGTACCCGATGCCGGGTGGCGACGGAACGTGAATCGTGCCTTGGCTCGATACTTCGACCTCCGGCTCGATGATGTCCTCCGCCCAGTAGCGCTTGCTTGCCGAAACGTCGCCCGGAAGCGAAAAATTGGCGAGCGACGACATCGCGATGTTGTGTGCGCGCCCGATTCCCGATTCCAGCATCCCACCGCACCACACCGGAATCGAGTTGGCCTGGCACATGTCGTGGACCTGCCGCGCCGACGCGTGCCCGCCCACGCGCCCGAGTTTGATATTGATGATCTGGCAAGCGCGCAATCCGATTGCCGCGCGCGCGTCTTCCGCGTCGTGGATGCACTCGTCGAGGCAGATCGGTGTTTCGAGCTGGCGCTGGAGCTGCGCGTGCGAGTAGATGTCGTCGCAGCCGAGCGGCTGCTCGATCATCATCAGGTGAAATGCGTCGAGCTTCTTCAGCAGCGGCGCATCTGCGAGTGTGTACGCCGAATTTGCATCCGCCATCAGCCGCACGCGCGGGAAGCGCTCGCGCAGCGTCCGCACCGGCTCGATGTCCGTTCCCGGCTTGATCTTGATTTTGATGCGCTGGTATCCGGCGGCCAGCGCCTCTTCGACCTTCGCGATCAATTTGTCCATCGTGGGCTGGATGCCGATCGATACGCCGCAGGGAATTTCCGCGCGCGTGCCGCCCAGCAGTTTCGCGAGCGGCAGGTTCTTCTGCTTCGCTTCGACGTCCCATAGCGCCGTTTCCAGTGCGGCCTTCGCCATGTTGTGCCCGCGCACTTGGGCGAACAGGCCCAGCACTTCCGACGCCGACGCGATTTCCCCGCCGCGCACGATGGGCCAGAGATAGTCGCGCAGGATGTACCACGCGGTTTCGATCGATTCGTACGAATAGAACGGATGCTCGCCCGCCGTCGATTCGCCCCAGCCCGCGATGCCGCCGTCCGCTTCGGCCTCGACCAGCAGGATTCGCCGCAGGTCGGTGGTACCGAAGCTCGTCTGAAACGGCGAAAGCAGTCGCAGGTGAATTTCGCGCAACGTGACTTTGTGGACTCGCATTCGTTCCTTAGTGTTCCGTGAGATCTTCCGTGACGTCTTCTGTGAGATGCTCCGTGAATTCCGGCAGGCTCAGCCCCGCGATCTCCGCGCGAGGCTCCAGAACGTAGGTTGCCACGCCATCGCGCGTCTCGATCCCCGTCGCTACGTAGCCCTTCGCAAACAAAGCCACGAAGCGATCGCGCACCTTCGATTGAATCTGCGTGGCGGCTTCGAGATCCGTGTCCCTGATCCGTGGAAAATCCGCGGGAAACTCGATACGCTCGGCCGATCCGCTCACCGGCATTCGATTGCCCCCCACGATGGACTTCACACGCTCGGAATCGAGCCGCCATTCCGCCACCAAGCGGTCGGTCGGCAGGCTGCCGTGCAACGGGCTTTCGGTGACGCCGTAGCAATTCGGAATCCACCGCCGCGCCACGGCGCCGAGGCGCATCGTGTTGAAGTGCGCGTTCTTCGGCTCCAGCGGATCGAACGTCCATTCGACAAGCTTGATCCCGCGCTTCAGCGCACCTTCGCGCTGAAACAGCTTGAGCCGGCGTCCAATGCCGCAATCGCGAAATTCGGGCAGCACGGCGGTCATGTGCGAGTGAAGGAACGTCTCGCCGCGGCGCACGCCGATCAGCGCCAACGTGAATCCGAGCATCCGCTTGCCGTCAAAGGCTCCGAGGACCTGTCCGCCCGTGTGGTGCGCCACCACGAAAATCGACGACACGACGGAAATGTCCTTGCCCCACGTGGCGTGCTCGATAAGCACGGCTTCCTCGAATTCCTCGAGGGTGGTGCAGTGACGCACGACGATCTCCGGAATGGCGCGCGGCGAACTCATTTTCAGTGAAGGAAAGTATACGGGATTTCGCGCCAAGTGCAGCCGACTCTGTCGCGCGCGGCAGGCGCATTCGTGACGGCGACGGAAAGTGGCACAGACAATCCTGTCTGTGCGAACCCGTTATCGTAACGGCTTGACTCCCGCGAATAGCGCCAGTTCGCGCCATTTCCAGTGGCAATCGACCTCCTCGAACCCGATTTCGCGCAGCCACGCGAGCTGCGTCTCGAGAGCGAGCAGCTTGTTCGACGGATCTTCTACTTCGCACGAGATCGCATGGAGAAACGCCTGATGCAGCGCGGGAGTGGGCGACGCCACGTGCTCGAAATTGCAAAACACGCCGCCCGGCGCGAGCATTGCGAATACTTCCTGGTAGATTGCCCGTTTCCGCGCGTGCGGCACGTGGTGAATCGCAAAGCTTGAAATCACGACGTCGAATCGGCCCATCGCCGGCATCGGCTGATCGAAGTCGTGCGCGACGATCTTCACGGCGGGATTATTGCCGAAGAGCTTGCACAGCTCAGCCAGCATCGTCGGCGAAAAATCCAGCGCGACGAATTCCGCGCGTGGCCGCGCCGCCTTCACCAGCGCCAGCAGGCGCCCCGCGCCGCTGCCAAGATCGAGAATGCGCGCGGCGCTTGCCGGAATGAATTCGAACAACGTCGCTTCGCCTTCCACGCGATGCGGAATCGAATCCGCGCGGCGAAGATATTCGAGCGCATGCTCGGCCGAGGACCATAGATTCACTTCTGGCGATGTTCCCATTCGGGCAGCTCCTCCCGCACCCATTAGGCGTTGCCGCGAGGCGCCGCGTCGAATTTATAGTGTTTGCTGGAAATATAAGGCGGCTTTATGCGGCGGCACCCTCGGGCTCATCGCGCGTTCGAGGCAGACTCGTAAGCCTTCGACTCGTCCCACAACTCCTCCATCCGCTCGCGCGGCAAATCCGAGAGATCAACGCCCTCCCGCGCGGCCGCCGATTCCATCCAATGGAATCGCCGCCTGAACTTGCGGTTCGCGGCTTTCAGCGCAATCTCCGAGTCGGCGCCCAGGAATCGCGCGATATTCACGCCGGTAAAGAGCAGATCGCCAACTTCTTCTTCCAGTCTATGCGCCGATTTGTCCTTCGTAGGGGCGGGTTTCAAACCCGCCCGCTCAGCTGGCATCAGAGCCGAAAGCTCGCGTTTCTCTTCATCAAGCTTTTCGAGAATGCCCGCGAGGTTCTCCCAATCGAAGCCGATCTTCGCCGCGCGCTTGGTCAGCTCCTGCGCCTCGAGGACGCCCGGCAGCGAGCGGGGCACGCCTGCCAGAATGGAATCCTCGGCGGCGCTTCCCTCCTCCGCCCGCTCCTCGCGTTTAATTTGCTCCCAATTCTTCAGCACCTCGCCCGAAGTCTTCGCGCTCACATTGCCGAAGACGTGCGGGTGCCTCCGCACCATCTTAGTGTGGACGGACTCGATCACATCCGAAATCGTGAACGCGCCCGTCTCCTCCGCAAGAATCGAATGAAATACCACCTGCAGCAGCAGATCGCCCAGCTCAGAGGCAAATTCCTTCGGACCGCCCTCCTCCATCGCATCCAGCACTTCGTACGCCTCTTCGATCAGGAATCGGCGCAGCGATTCGTGCGTCTGCTCGTGGTCCCATGGGCACCCGCCTGGCCCGCGCAGCCGCGCCTGCAGCGCGACAAGTTTCTCGAACCATTTACCTGCCGCCCGGTCGCGCGCCGTGATCCGAATCTTCGCCCGCGCGGACACCGCCGGCTTTTGGGCCCGTTTCGCTGCTCGGCCGCGCGATGTCTTTCGTCGTTTCGCCATGAAAATTCGCCGCCTCTCCAGAAACACGCTAATGTACAAGCCATCAGCGCCACCCGCAACCGCCGCTGGCCTCCGAGCCGTTCCCCCATATGCCCGCGCCCCGAACACGCCATGGCACCCGAGCAGCGTGCTAGGTCCACCAAGGTAGCCTGCAAAAACGGGAATTGCCTTGATCTGAAATTAGGACCCTACCACTGCAGGCGCTCGCTTGTGGCTCACCCACGCCGATGCTAGAATTTCAATTCAAGCATCGCGCAACTCTGAGGACACCACGTGCCCGATCCCAAGCAGGATGAAGGTTTCAAGGTAGTCGACCGGCGCCTCTTCACCGAAGATGGCGAACTCCGCAAGGATGCCGTCGAGCAGGAGCGCCGCGAGGAAGAAGCCGCGAAAGCCCGGAAGCCCGCGCCACAG
Organism: uncultured Acidobacteriota bacterium; assembly: GCA_963841605.1. GTDB lineage: Bacteria > Acidobacteriota > Terriglobia > Acidiferrales > UBA7541 > Palsa-295. The sequence goes on along the minus strand of CAWJDM010000012.1, from coordinate 681,998 downwards.
GCGCAATCGTCGAAGCCCGCTTCCCCGGCCCCTACAGGGGCCACTCCCGCTGCGCCGGCTGGCGAAACCGAGGCAGCTGATGCGGAGACAATTCCTCCCTCACGCAATTTCCAGATGCTGGTCGATTTTCTCACGCGCAACGCAGCCGCGATGCTCGGCGGCATGGCCGACCCGCGCACGGGCCAGCCCTTCCTCGATCTCGAAGGCGCGCGCGAAATGATCGATATGCTCGACGCCCTGCGTGAAAAGACGCGCGGCAATCTCGCCAAGGCGGACGAAGATCTCTTGATCGAAGTTCTTGGCAGCCTGAAGCTGAGTTTCATGGAACTTTCAAAGGCCGCGGCCGAAGCCATGGCCAACAAGGCCGTAAAGCGCTAACAGCGGTCTGAAGCGGGCACGTCAAAGGGCAAGGCCGGGCATCCGACGATGCAGTTCGCAACCCTTCCTCCGAGTTCATGTCTTCTCTGAAATTAACGGTCCTGGGATCGGGCACGTCGATGGGCGTGCCGACGCTCGGCTGCCACTGCGCCGTCTGCGAATCCTCCGACGCGCACGACAAGCGCACGCGCCCCTCCGTGCTGCTCTCCTACGCCGGGCGCAACGTGGTGATCGACACGACCCCCGATTTCCGCTACCAGGCCATGCGCGCCCACATCGACCGCCTCGACGCTGTGATTTACACGCACGCGCACGCCGACCACATTCTCGGCCTCGACGATATCCGCCCGTTCAACCTGAAGCAGAAGGGCGTCGTCCCAATTTACGGCTCGCCCGAAACGCTCACTCTCCTCCGCCGCCAATTCGCCTACATTTTCGACGAAGCGCCCGCGGAAAGCACCGTGCCGCTCGTCGAACTTCGCGCGATCGACGGCCCGTTCGATCTCTTCGGCGCGAGAATCATCCCCGTGCCGGCAATGCACGGCTCGCAGCCCGTGCTTGGATTCCGCATCGGCAGCGTGGCGTATCTCACCGACTTCAGCCGCGTGCCCGAAAGCTCGAAGGCGCTGCTGCAAAATCTCGATCACATCATCCTCGACGCGCTGCGCTACGTCCCGCACCCGACGCACTCGACCGTCGAGCAGTCGCTCGCGCTGGTCCGCGAATTAAGGCCGAAGCACGCGTGGTTCACCCACATCTGCCACGATCTCGGCCACGTCGAAGCCAACGCGCGGCTGCCTGAAAATGTGCGTCTCGCTTACGATGGACTCGAATTCGAGGTGCCGCTCTGATGGCTTTCGCGATCGCGCATTCCGAGGCCGAGTGGGCTGCGCTCGCCGGCCAGCCGAGCGAACCTACCGTGGTCACCGTCGGCAATTTCGACGGCGTGCATCTCGGGCATCAGCGCATCCTCGCCACCATTCACGAACTCGCTCGCGAGGCCCATTGCAAATCGGCCGTGCTGACGTTCTTCCCTCACCCCGCGCGCGTCCTGCGCCCGGCAGAGGCTCCGCCTTTGCTGATGACGCTCGATCAGCGCCTCGACGCGATCCGACAGCTCGGCATCGACGCAGCCCTCGTTCTCCGCTTCGATAACCAGCTTGCCTCGGTGGCTCCGGAAGATTTCGTTCGCCGCTTTCTCGTCGATACGCTGCATGCGCGCACGGTGCTGGTCGGCGGCGACTTCCGCTTCGGTCACCAGCAAGCGGGAGATGTAAAAATGCTCGCGCAACTCGGGCAGCGTTGGAATTTCGACGTGAAGACCCAGCCGCCGGTGATCAAGGATGGCATCGTCGTCTCGAGCACCGCGATTCGCGGCGCGCTGCGCGAAGGGCGTGTCGAAGACGCGGGCGGTCTCCTCGGCAGGCCCTACGCGCTGGCCGGCGAAATTCGCACCGGCACCGGCCAGGGCAGAAAGCTGATCGTCCCGACGCTCAATCTCGCAACCGAGCAGGAAATGCTGCCGAAGAACGGCGTCTACGCCACGGAAGTCTCGGTGCCGGAAAAACGTATCGCGCCGCCACCAACGTCGGCTTCCGCCCCACTTTCGACGGCGGCCACATCACCATCGAGTCCCACCTCTTCGATTTCAGCGAGAATCTCACCAGCGGAAAAATGGAAGTGCACTTCTGGGCGCGCCTGCGCGACGAGCAGAAATTTCCCGGCCCGGATGCCCTGCGCAGCCAAGTCTTGAAGGATATCGAGGAAGCCCGCCGCTACTTCGCGGACGTGCGAGCTTAACTCCTGCCTCTTCCAGACGGAAAGTCCAGCCTAGCGGACGATGCTCAGATCAACCGGGAGCATGGCGGGCGTCCAACTCGATGATCACCTGAAACGCTACGCACAAGGCGACGAGCACGAGCGCGGTGAGTTTCATCCATACAGAGCCGCGCCATAGGACGAAGCCGAGGGCGATAATCGGCACAACCAGCAACGGGCGCCCGACAAACAGCGACACGAACCAGAAAGATCCGACGAGGTTCGATAACCTCAGGCCGAATGCCTGATGGCCAAGCCATCGCCTTGCGCCGTCCGGAAGCAGCACAATCGCACCGCAAAGCGCGCCAGGGAACGAAAGCAAAACGCACACAACGAATGTGACGATTCGGGCTGCACGGTCATCCTCCGCGCTAGTTTTGATCATCGGCTAATGAGAAAGCTGTGTCTCAGGTGTCGAGAAGGGGCCGTCGGCCGGGAATCCGCCGAAACTACGCTTTCGCGCGGCAATCGTCGCAGATTCCGCCGACTTCCGTGCGCGCGACCGTAATCTCAATCCCGCAATCGCGCGCGATCTGCTGCTTCAGCTCTTCGTAGAGCGGGCTTTCGACCTCGCGCACTTTCCCGCACCGGATGCACGCGACGTGAATGTGGTCTCGCGGGCCGTGGCTCTCGTAGTAGTGGCGATGGCCGCGCAGGTGGAGCAGATCGAGCTCGTCGATCAGGCCCTGGCGCTTCAGCAGGTCGAGCGTGCGGTAAACGGTGACGCGCGTGATGTCCTTGTCGATTTGCTGCGCGTTGCCGAGAATCTCCTCGGCGTCCATGTGGCGCGACGCCGCTTCGATCACCTGCAACACCACGCGCCGCTGCTTGGTAAGCCGGATTCCGCGCCCGCGCAATTCGCGCTGGAGGCTGCCGTCCGGTTCCTGCGCATTGATGCGCTCGCCCGTCGAGACGCGATGTTCTGGCGTGGCTGGCATGGTCTAACTGGAGAATAGCATATCAGAAGGGTTTGCTCGGCTTGGAGACGGCGAGCACAGGAGTCCCGCAGCGCAGGCCTCTGGCCGGCGCGTTTGCACGAGAAGCCGCGAAGGAAAAGAGCCGGCGGGACGCCTGCGCTACGCGAAGTACCGGTGGAAGCGTGGGCTTTTAGGCCCTCGGAAAACGCGTAGTGTAGATAGGGCTTCAGCCCCTGGATTCGTTGCGTGCCAATATTACAAAACTGAATTCTAGTGCCCGTGCGTCTGAATCACGCGCAAAATATCGCTATACATCACGAAGGCGAAGACGCTCAGCAGAAAGACGAGCCCCACCTGCACGAACCTCTCCTTGAACGTCATGCTCAGCTCGCGGCGAAGCAGGCCCTCGATCGCTAGCATTAGCACGTGCCCGCCATCCAGAATCGGAATCGGCAGCAGATTAAGCAGGCCAAGATTCAGGCTGATCAGCGCCGTCAGTTGCAGCAGCGTCATCGGGCCCGACTTCGCCGCTTCGCCCGATAGCTGGACGATGCCCACCGGCCCTGCCAGATCGTGCACCGAAACTTTGCCATCGAAGAGGCCGACGAGCACCTGCCCGATCTGCCGCGTGTCGTAGATGGCTTCCCGGACGGAGTGTTGCGCGCCGGTGATGAATCCTTCGCGCTTTCGCCCTTCTTGCGAGACGATCCCTGCGCCGATCATCCACACCATCTCGCCGTCCGGCGCCTTTTGATGTACGGGCGAAATTGTCAGCGGCATGTCTTTGCCGTCGCGGTTGACAATCAGATGAATCGGTTGTCCGTTCGAGCTGCGAATCGCGGCCACCGAGTCCGCCGACGTCCTGACGGGCTTGCCGTCGATCGAGACGATGGCGTCGCCTGACTTCAATCCGCTGTTTTCAGCGGCTGAACCCGCCTGCACCTGGTCGATCGTGGGCGGCACGTACGGGATGCCCACGGACGAAAAAATGCCCCAAAAGATCAGCAACGTCAGGATGATGTTCGTCGCAGGACCGGCGATCGCGATCAGGAAACGCTGCCAGCGAGGGCGCGACAGAAATTCGTAGGCAGCGCCCGTCCGCTCTTCGACGGGATTGTCTCCGGCCATGCGCACGTAGCCGCCGAGCGGCAGCGCGCTGACGCGATAATCCGTGTCGCCGCGCTTCACGCCCCACAGGCGCTTGCCAAACCCAATCGAAAAGACGTCCACGCGCACGCCGCAGAGCTTCGCGGCGATGAAATGTCCCCACTCATGCACCAGGACTAAGACGCCCAATACAAGGGCGCCGGCGATGATCGCCCGCAAAAAACCGACAGCTTCCATGAATCCCTCAATTCGGTTGGGTTGGATTTAGCCGATCACTCATTCTACAAAATCCATTTCCATTTGAAAATGCGCCCGAAGCGGGCACGGTACCCAAAAGCACACCGCAGCTTTTTCTGCGCTCCCAGATCAGTAGCGATCAGTGCGAAAGGCGTTTCGCGCTGCGCCCGGAAAACTTCTTGATCTCGAGGTGCGCCAGCCGCCGCGCCTCCGCGTCCGCCGCGACCACGTCGCTGATGCTGCGCAGCGGGCTCCGCGGCATGTGCTCTAGCACGCCTTCCACCACTGCCGCTATTCCGAGAAACGGCAGCTTGCGATCCAAGAACGCAGCCACGGCCACTTCGTCCGCCGCATTCAGCGCGCACGGCAGCGGCCCTCCCTCGCGGATCACCGCTTTCGCAAGCTCCAAGCACGGGAACTTTCGCGCCGGGACTTCCCCAAAGTCGAGCTTCTTCAGTGCTGACCAATCGAGCTCACAGTCGTTAGATGCAACTCGATCCGGAAAAGTTAGCGCGTATTGGATCGGCATCCGCATATCCGTCGGGCCAAGCTGCGCCACGATCGACCCGTCGACGAACTCGACCATCGAGTGAATCGTCGATTGCGGATGAATTACGACCTTGATCTTGTCGAGCCCCACGCCGAAGAGCCAGCACGCCTCGATCACCTCGAAGCCCTTGTTCATCAGCGTGGCCGAATCGATCGTGATGCGCCGGCCCATATTCCAGTTGGGGTGCGCCAGCGCCTGCTTGGGCGTCACTTTGCCGAGCTGCGAAACGGGCGTCTTGCGAAATGGGCCGCCGGATGCCGTGAGAACGAGCCGCTTTACCTCGCGATGCTCTCCGGCGCGCAAACACTGGTGGATCGCGTTGTGCTCGCTATCCACCGGCAGCAGCGCGACGCGATGCCGCGCCACCGCCGCCATCACCACTTCCCCGGCCGCCACCAGCACTTCCTTGTTGGCGAGCGCGATGTCCCGCCCCAGCTCGATCGCCTTGTAGGTTGCCGGCAATCCGACCACGCCGACCGCTGCCGAAACGACCGTCTGCGCATCGGGATGCGTTGCGACGCGCTCGATTCCCTCCGCGCCAAATACGATTTCGGGGATTGCCTCCGGCTTGCCTGCGCCCTTGCCGCGCGCTTCCGTGAGCCGCGCACAAAGCTCAGCCGCATCGGCTTCCGTAGCCACCGACACCAGCGTCGGCTTGTGGCGAATGGCCTGCTCGGCAACCAGCTTCACATTCGAGCCCGCCGCCAGCGCCACCACCTCGAAGCGCCCCGGCAGCGAATCCACCACGCTCAGGCATTGCCGCCCGATCGAGCCCGTCGAACCCAATATCGCAATTTTCTTCATGCGCCCGTAATTCTATAAGCGTTTCGAGCAATTTGCGAACGCCAACGCTCGCCGGCAGTGGGGTTTCCGGCTGGCCCATTACACGTCTAGTTGGCCATGCAATGGATGGCCAGCCGGGAGGGAGTCGTGATACAAAATGCGTTATGGTCGCCCTAATTAATTGGGTTGGAACACAAGTGCCGAATAGCCGGGAGGAAACTATGCGGCGTGTCAGACATGCGGCGCTGTTTCTCCTTGTTAGCCTTTTATTGGCGCTTCCGACTTCCGCTGAGCCTAAGACGGGGATGCTCTGTGTGATCCCGGATCCGCCCGGCTGCTGCGATCGGGTTACCATTCCCTTCGACCTCAAGACGCTCATGTTTAGGATAGACAATGGAAAGAAAACACCGTGGCCTCAGAAAATGGGCTTCAAAATAGAAGGATTAAGCCTCGCAGAAAAGCATCTCGTAGTTGTGTACTCGGCCGGGAAACCACTACAATCTTTCCGGTTCCGCTTCACAGACTACGGGGGAACCGAGCTTTGTCTGCTGTTTGACGGATACGGAGGCCCCGACTTGAGGCCCATGAGAAGGTGGTGCGGCTGCAAGTGAGTGCCTTCGCCTTGCAAAAGCCAATTTGGAGACAACTGTAAGTTCACCAGTTCACGGCGACACCACCCGCTCGCCGGCCTTCGAGGAACTAACCCAGAAGCTCAACACCTAGCTTCGAAGCATCGCCGGTGCTAAATTATGGGCGCTCGAAACCCCGACAACCTGAGGAGACGCCCATGACCCGGATCATGCAGAAATTCGCGATTGCTGCGGCCGCGATTGCGCTCGTGCTTGCGTTTGCGTCGTTCGCGAACGCGCGGCCTGCGCCCGAGCGGCACGCCAACTATCTCCACGCTCTCGTCGATCTTCGCTTCGCGCGCGCCCTGATCTCGAATCCCGACAGCGGGCGAATCCAGGATCCCGAGCGCCAGGCCATGGCCGACATCGACGCGGCCATCCAGGAACTCAAAGCCGCGGGCATCGACGACGGCAAGGATCTCAACGACCATCCAGGAATAGATTCGCATCTCCGCTGGATTCCGCGGCTGAACAAAGCCGGTAAGGTTCTCGACAACGCGCACGATGAAGCCGCGAAGGAAGAGGACGATCCCTCGGCGCAAGGTCTCCAAGGACGCGTCCTCGAGCATATCGGCAAGGCGCGCCGCTACGTGGAACAGGCCATCGCCACCGAGCAGTAGCGCCCTTGCACCGCCCTAGTTCGCGCGCGTTGTGGAGGGGCGGCGCCTCGGCACCGCCGCTTGCCGCCTGGGCTTGCCCAAGCGTGCTCCTCGGATGCGCACAGGGCGACGCGATCGAACGCTCACCGAGTGTGCGCCCGTCGGATTACGGCGACGTCACGCCACGCGGCGTGAATCTCGTATTGAGCGTCGCTCTCCCGGCAGCCGTCACCGCGCTGTGATACGATGTTCCGTGAAGTTCTAGGATAGAAAACAGATTTGAGCACATCTTCTTCGCTGTGGGCCATTCCGCTCGGCGGACTGGGCGAGTTCGGCATGAACATGCTCGCTCTTCGCTGCGGCGACGACATCATCGTGATCGACGCCGGCCTGATGTTTCCCGAGCAGGAACTGCTCGGCGTCGACATCGTCATCCCCGACATCACCTACCTCAAGCAGAACAAGCGCATGGTGCGCGCGATCATCCTCACGCACGCGCACGAGGACCACATCGGCGCGATTCCCTACATTCTCGGCGACCTCAACGTGCCGATATACGGCACGAAATTCACGCTCGCGCTGGTGCGAAAAAAATTGGAAGAGCACGGCCTCCTCGATTCGGCGCGGCTGCACGAAGTCGCGCCCGGCGAGACGACCACGCTCGGCCCATTCCAAATCGAATATCTGCACGTGACGCACAGCACGATCGATTGCGTCGCGCTCGCGGTGCGCACTCCGGTCGGCGTGATCATCCATACCGGCGACTTCAAAATCGATCCCACTCCCGTCGATGGCAAACCTTTCGACCTGCACGCGTTCGCGCGGTACGGGCAGGAGGGCGTGCTCGCGCTCTTCAGCGACAGCACGAACGTCGAGCGGCCCGGGTTCACGCCGTCCGAGCGCGCCGTGGTGGTGCGCCTCGAAGAGCTTTTCCGCGCAGCGCCCGAAAAAGTCGTTGTCTCGTGCTTCTCGAGCTCGGTGCACCGGATTCAACAGGTGATCGATATCGCGCGAAGCGCGGGACGAAAGATCGGATTTGTTGGCCGGAGCATGGTGGACAACATCGAGATCGCGCACGGCCTCAACAAGCTGCGCATCCCTGATGGCAGTGTCGTCCGCCCGCAGGATATTCGCAGCTTCGATCCGAAGCGGCTCGTGGTGCTCGCCAGCGGGACGCAGGCCGAGCCGATGTCGGCGCTCTCGCGGATCGCCGTCGATAATCACCGGCTGATGAGCGTCAACGAAAACGACACCGTGATCCTCTCGGCCCGCATCATTCCCGGAAACGAAAAAGCCATTTTCCGCATGATCGATCATCTTTTCCGCCGCCGCGTGCTCGTCTATTACGAAAGCGGCCGCTCGGCGCCGATCCACGTTTCCGGGCATGCGAGCCAGGAGGAAATGAAGATCCTGCTGCAGCTCGTGCGCCCGAAGTTTTTCATTCCGGTGCACGGCGAATACCGGCATCTCTTCCGGCACGCGGCGCTCGCCGAGCAAGTGGGAGCGGTTTCAGGCCAGATTTTCCTGCTCGAGAGCGGACATCCGCTCGAATTCACGGCGGACGGCCGGGCCTACGAGCGCGAGCCGGTTCCCGCGGGGCGCGTCATGGTCGATTCCGGATCGCTTGAAGAGATCGAGGACGTGGTGATCCGCGACCGCAAGCATCTATCCGAGGACGGCGTCGTGGTTCCGATCATCGCGATCGATAAGCACACGGGCCGCGTCGAAATCTCGCCGGAAATCGTGACGCGCGGCTTTTTGCCGAGCGACGACGGCCAGGCGATCCTCACCAAGGCGCGCGAAGTGATCCTGAAAACAATCGAAGAATCCAGTGCCGAGGAAAAAATGGACTGGAGCGTGATCAAGGAAAAGATTCGCGTCGACCTGAAGCGCTATCTGAACAAGCAAACCTCGAAGCGCCCGCTGATTCTCCCCGTGATTCTGGAAGTCTGAAACGCCTGTGCGCTTGTCCGGCTTACGAGGAAGAAATAAACCGGGTGCGATAGATCAACCGCCGGCTGCTGCCGCTTGAGCCTTCTCTTCAGCCTTCTTGCAAACTGCGCTGGCCAGTTCGACCACTTGCTTCAGATGCCACCACTCGCTCTCGCTCATAAGTCTTCCATCTTTGCTCGCAAAATAAATTGATACATAGCCGTCCGCGGACACCGGCACGCGGATCACTAAACTGTTCTTCGGCTCAGGCAATTGGTTTTCAGCCACGACGATCCTCCCCGAATCTCAGATCGAGTAACTCTGAAGAGTCAGCACACAGGCCCCATTCTCCCTCCTCGCGGCAGTCCCGACAAGCATTCGTCAAGTGTTCGGCCGGTTGAGCTCGCACGAGTTGAAAACAAGCGCGGCTTCCGCGATTTCTCGTCTCCAGCATTCTGGAGTGAGCAAGATGACAAATCGGGCGGGCTGTATACACTCGGCGGCGGTTTTTCTCCGGCGCGACGATGAATTTGCAGCACGAGCGAAACCTGCTGCGGTCGGCACACGTATCTATACTTCAGTCAAAGCTTCAGGTTTCAAGTAAGATTCAGCAGGGGCAATCAATCTTGCAGGGGGACGACATGGTCTTGATTCGTCGCATGTGTTTGGCTGCGCTGATCGTCGCGCTGGCGGGACTGGGATGGGATTCGCTGACGGCGGCGCCGCAAGGGCCGCCGCAGGGTCCTCCGCAAAAAGTGGTCGAGCCGGAATCGGCGAAGAATCCGTCGCCCGAAGAACTCGCGGAAGGCAAGCTCCTGTTTCAGGGCGAATGCGGCGAGTGCCACGGCGTCGATGCCAGCGGCGCCGCGGGCCCCGATCTGCACGGAGTCACGCAAAAGCGCGGCGATGAAGGACTCTTCTCCGTAATCCGCAATGGAATTCCCGGCACAGGTATGGCTGGGGTTTCGAATCTCAACGACAAGCGCGCCTGGGAAGTGGTCGCGTACCTCCATACCCTCTCGCCGACGGCGTCCGATGAAATCGTAAAGGGCGATCCCGTCAAAGGCCAAGCGGTGTACGAAGCGAACGGCTGCGCGGCCTGCCACGCAATCGGCGATCAGGGCGGCGGATTCGGCCCGCAGCTCACGCGCATCGGCGCCGAGCGCGCGCCCAAATATTTCCGCGATTTCCTGCTCGATCCGGGAGCGCATCCCCCGGCCGATCCAGCGCTGCCCGAGCGCCGTGCATTTACCGGCTATCTCGTCACGCACGTTGTGACCAAGAGCGGAAAAGAAATCACCGGAATCCGCATCAATGAAGATACCTTCACGATCCAGATCGAAGACGTCGGCGGCCACTACTACTCGTTCGACAAATCCGCGCTCAAGAGCATCAAGACCGAGCCGGGAAAAAGCTTCATGCCGAGCTTCGCGAATCTTTCCGCGAGCGATCTCGACGATCTCGTGGCGTACCTCGCAACCCTGAAGGGAGAGGCCCAATGAGAATCGCCAGACATTTTGCGATTGCGTTCGCGCTGCTGCTTCCCGCGGCGGCCATCGCGCAGGTGCCGTACGACCGGATCCTGCACTCGGACAAAGAGCCGCAGAACTGGCTGACGTACGGCGGGAACTACGCCTCGCAGCGCTTCTCGGGCCTCAAGCAGATCACGCCGCAGAATGCGAACGCGCTGCGCATGACGTGGGTCTACCAGATGCGCGGCGGCGGGGCGCTTGAATCGACGCCGATCGTGGTGGACGGCATCATGTACGTCACGGAACCGCCGAGCAACGTGACCGCGCTCGATGCGCGCACCGGCAAAACACTGTGGCACTACGATCCGGTAATCCCGCGCGATCTCGTCGCCATCGGCCTCTTCCCCACCAACCGCGGCGTGGCCGTGCTCAACGACAAAGTCTACGTCGCCACAATCGACGCGCGCCTCATCGCGCTCGACGCGAAAAGCGGCGTGGTCCGCTGGATCACGCGCATCGCCGACAATAAGGCCGGCTACGCCATCACGCAGGCGCCGCTCGCGATCGACGGCAAGATCATCGTCGGCGTCGGCGGCGGCGAAGCAGGCGCGCATGGATTCCTCAGCGCGTTCGATGCCAACGATGGAAAGCTGCTGTGGCGGCTATTCACGGTTCCGCGCAGCCCCACCGATCCCGGCGCGGACACCTGGGCCAACGGGAGCTGGTCGAATGGCGGCGGCACGACGTGGAACACCGGCTCCTACGATCCCGAAACGAACACGCTGTATTGGGGCACCGGCAATCCCGCTCCCGATTGGAACGGCGAGGGCCGCATGGGCGACAACCTTTTCACCTGCTCGCTGATCGCGGTGGACGCGGACACCGGAAAGATGAAATGGTATTTCCAGTTCACGCCGCATGAAACGCACGACTGGGATTCGTCCGAGCCGCCCGTCCTTTTCAACGCGACCATCGACGGCAAGCCGCGCAAGCTGGTCGCGCTCGCGAATCGCAACGCGTTCTACTACGTGCTCGACCGCGTGACCGGCCAATTCCTCGTCGGCGTGCCATTCGCAAAACAAACCTGGGCGAAGGGACTCGATGCCAAAGGCCGCCCAATCGATTATCCCGCCGCGCAAATCGAACCAAGCGTCGAGGGCACGCTCGTCTACCCGTCGCTCACGGGCGCAATCAACTGGACGAGCCCTTGCTACAGCCCGCTCACCGGCCTATTTTATGTGAACACGCGCGAGAGCGGGGCTTACTACATCAAGGGCGAGCCGAAGATGGCGCCCGGAAATTCGGTGGGAGTGGTCGGCGGGGGCGGCGGCGGCGGAAAGTTCATGGCCGGCGATCAAGTCTACACCGCGATTCGCGCGCTCGATGCGACCACCGGCAAGCGCGTCTGGCAATTCAAAATGGTCGGCGACTCGTGGACCGGCACGCTCGTAACGGCGGGCGGCGTGGTTTTCTCCGCCGATGCGGGCGGCGATTTCTTCGCGCTCGACGCCAAAACGGGCGCGCCCGAGTGGCACGTCCAGCTCGGCTCCGCGCTGCGCTCGAATCCGATGACGTATTCGGTCGATGGCAAGCAGTTCGTGGTCGATTCCGCCGGCAGCGCGCTTTTCGCGTTCGCCCTGCCGTAAAGATACGCCGAAGATGCCGCGCTGAAGGCCGCGGCGCTACATTTAAATCTTTGCCGAGCCACGTCCGCAGCTGACCCACCTGCTCGCAGTCCCGTTCCCGCCGGTTGTTTCATGTAAACTTCCAACATGAAAACCGCCCCGATCGCCCTGATTCCGATTCTCTTCGCGCTGATGGCAGGCGCCGCGCGGGCTCAATCGCCGACGACGCCGGCGCAAGCGCCTGAACGCTTCGCCAATCTCGGCGATCTGAAGCTGCAAAGCGGCGCGGTGATCCGCGATTTCCATCTCGGCTACCGGACCGTCGGCGAATTGAATGCCGACAAATCGAATGCGGTCCTCTGGCCGACGTATCTCGGAGGCCATTCCGAGGATCTGCTGCAGTACGTCGGCCCAGCGAATGTTGTCGATACGACGAAGTATTTCGCGATTCTCGTGGATTCAATCGGCGACGGCGTTTCGACTTCTCCTTCGAACAGCCGGTTGCAGCCGCGCATGCAATTTCCGGAATTCACGATTCGCGACATGGTGGAATCCGAGCGTCGCTTCCTCACCGAGACGCTCCACATTTCGCATCTACACGCCGTGGTCGGCTACTCGATGGGCGGCATCCAGACATTCGAATGGGCAACCGCGTATCCGGATTTCATGGACGAGGCCATCGCTCTTTCCGGCTCGCCGCAATCCACTTCCTACGACAAGCTGCTTTGGACGGCCGAGATCGGCGCGCTCGAACTCGACCCAAACTGGAAAAACGGAAACGGGCGCGGGCCGATGGCGCGCGGATTCGCGGTGTATAGCGAGATCGATTCGATGAACGTCACTTCCCCGCCCTATCGCGTCGCACACACAAGCCCCAAGGAGTTCGACGAATTTCTCGCACAGACACACAAGAACGACCTCGGCAACGCCGCCGCCGCGTGCGATGCGATCCGCCAGCGGCAAGCGATCATGCGGATGGATATTCCCGGCGAGTATGGCGAGACGCTCGAGCAATCCGCAAAGCGCGTGCGCGCGAAAATGCTCGTGTTCGTTTCGCCCGAAGATCACATGGTGAATCCGGAGCCCGCGGTAGATTTTGCAAACGCGATCGGCGCGCCGGTCGTGCTGCTCCAATCGGAGTGCGGCCACAGCAGCCTCTCGTGCATCCCGATCGGTCCAACTGTGGCGAAATTCCTCGCGGACCCACGGTCGGTGCAGCCGACCACGTTGCGCGAAAAGGAGAACTAACCGGTCGTAACGGAAGTCAAAAGACCCACCCTCATAAAACCGAGGGGCACCCGACCGTAAGTTTCCGCTCTCGAAGGGCTACCGCAGACGTGTCGATTAGACTGGTACCCGATCTTTTGTTTTCATGGAGTTACGACGATTTCTAATCGCCAAATGTCGATTAGAATTTGCGCTTGTCACGACTGAAATCGAGAGCGCGGACGGAATATTTTTGCGTCGGTTGCGGGCTTGCGCTGAGTTTTCAAAGAGCTTCAGCTTCCGTCGAGGAAGCGGGCGATTCGATCCGCCACAAACAGGCTGACAGATTGCGAAGGCGAAGAAAACTGTCCTTGAGGACAGATTTGGTCGGAAGCTCAAAACCTGTCCTGGAATAGCATGGGCCACCTGCCCTGCGTGAACACGAAAATGGGAAACGGAACGTTCGGGCGCCTGCCAATTCCTTTAACCTAACCGCTTGGGTTTATGGTACCATGAATTGATGCCGACGGTTCTGAGATTTGACGAACTGCGGGTTACGATCTATCCGAACGATCACCGGCCCGCTCACGTCCATGTAATTGGGCGGGGCTGTGAAGCGGTGTTCAATCTTAACTGTCTGGCTGGCGCGGTGGAGCTTCGTGAGAATGACAGATTTTCCATGCGGGAGATTTCAAAGATCGAAACCGTGCTGTCGCACCACTTGGAAGACCTTTGCCGGGCATGGGAGGAAATTCATGGCATCGCATGACAATTTCGAAGCCGCAAACCGGCGAGCTCGGGCTCTTCGAGCCTCCGTTCCCAGAGCTGTTTCTGCTCGCTATGACAGGGAAAATGGGCGCATCGTGATTCGGCTGAGCTCGGACCTGGATTTGAGTTTCCCGGCACATGATGCTCAAGGTTTGGAACGAGCTACACCATCGGAGCTTCAAGATATTGAGATCAGTCCTTCCGGTTTCGGTATTCACTTTCCAAGGCTGGACGCGGACCTTTATCTGCCGGCAATTTTGGATGGTTTCCTCGGCTCAAAGAAATGGATGGCATCCTCGCTTGGTCAAGCCGGCGGAAAATCGAGGAGTGCAGTTAAGCAAGCGGCTTCAAGGGCCAATGGAAGACTAGGCGGAAGGCCCAAAAAAAAGAAGTCGAGGCGATGATCGTTCTGCCGACGAGACGCAACGCGAATTTTCCAACACTCTCGATGAATTCTTCCAGTTGCCGTGCGCGCTGTGTGCGTCCCCCGCGGCGGATGGCGACCCGTCCTGAGCCTGCCCGCAAGCGCCGGAGGCGCGGTTGTCCTTAGCCCGGCATGCAGCGAAGCGGAATGCCGGGAACGCCTAAGTCGGATTCGTAGTCCCGGAGGGACGTTTGAATCCGCCTTCGCTCCGCCGTGAATGCGCAAAACCACCCGGCCGCGGGGCGAGGGTGCCCCACCCGCCAAAATTTGTGAGGGAGATCAGGATGGAGGAGGCCTTGCGTTTTAAGGTTCCAGCCACTAAACACTCGCCACTGCCTTCTTTCGTTCGGGGCTCGAATGGACTCGGGTGTGATTCGGTCGCAGCTCCTCGGAGGATGGGCCACCAGCCTTAGAAGCTAGATCGTCAAAGTGACTCGGTTGAGCCGCTAAAATTCCTCGGAGGAGTCTTGAATCCGCTGTCAGGATTCGGCTCTTTATTCTCCCAGTATTCTTTTCTGAGCGCGTCTAACTCCGGGTTATGAAGAGTCTCCAGAATTTTTTTTTGCGGGAACGATGATGCTCACCCCCATATTGACTGCCTCCGCTTGTTCGGTAGTCGAGAATGAAACGGGCAGGTCCCAATGCCCATGTACCAGTCCCAGCAAATGAGCCTGCCCAAGTCCCGAGAGGTGCTTGAGTTGTCTGTCCGCTGTCTGCGCGGGCATCTTGACCGTGTTGCGAACGAACACAGGCGAGCCACTTAATCCCCCGATAGAGCGTCCTTCCGCGAGATATGCCTCCATCTCGCCGAAATTTCTTATCGGCAGCTTGTCTCTGGGCATCATGGCGATGTTGCCTGTGCGCACGATGGGAGTAAGTATTGTTCTCCCAAAGAACCGCGTAAAGAGTCCGATGATGACAAGCTCGTCCTCGAGCCCAATATCAAATTCCGCGATCCTCTGGTCGGTAGCGAAAATTTCTTCTGGAATCAATTCAATATCGTACTCCTGAACACGAGGACTCCCGAATGTGGGGCCATGTGCAAACATTCCTCCTTCCCCTCGGGCTCCCTATTTCCGCTTCCTTCTGATCGAAGCGTTTCTAGGAGGAGCAGGTGGGTCCTTTTTGGGCGGAACGGGCGGCGCTTCGGGGATTGGAGCGCTGTCTCGGCCAACTTCTCGTCCGCCATGGACCTCGTCAATCGTCTTCTTATGGCGATGCTCTGGAGGTGGCTGATGCGGCTTTGGCGGCCTCTTCGGTTTGTTTGCCAGGAATCTATCCTCGCCAATGCGAAGAATGGTATTGCCGGTACTTCCGATCGATGTGGACGATTGTATGCTGCCACGGCACCGCCGTCAACGTGCTCGCGGCGGACGCACATAGCGCGGACGGCGGCGGCGACCGACAAACCATACGGCAAAACCGCCGACATGCCCCTCGACCTCGCTCCCTTCGTGCGACCCTTCCTGCGTTAGGGCAAGCAGGGCAAGCCGCGACAGAGCGCGGGGTAACCGCCCCACCCCACGCCCGCCTCTGACCCTCAACTCCGAATTCGCAACGCGCGGTGTTTGCGCCCGCCGTGGCGGGCTCGACCCCTCATTCCCATCCGCGCTGTGAGCCGCTCCAACTCAGTCGCCGCTTCCTCTCTCACCTCCGCCGCCTCCTGATCTTCGTCGACCATTCGAATCTCCTGCAGGAACTTCAACACGGCCTCGCGCGACCGCAGCTTCCGGCACAGGCGGCTCAGCGACAACTGCTCTCGCGCATCGAGCACTCGCATCAACGCCTTCATCATCTTTAGGTGCCTCGGCATCACATCGCGAACGAATCTCTTCCCCGAATCTGTCAGGGCCAACACCCCGATCCGCCGCCCCTTTCGTTTCTGATCTTTCTTCCACTTCGCCTGGTGGATGTCCTCGAACGCCGCCGGCGGCCGCGTCACAACGACCCGCCGCACCCAGCCGCGCCGTTCCAGATACTTGCTCGTCTTTTTCACATTCGCAATTCCGGTTCTGCGCTCTCGCGATACGTCGGTCACCGTGAGCGGTCCCTTCCGGTTCAACAATTCCAACGTGCGAAATTCCCCCAGCGTCACGTCGAACGACTCGAGCGGCAAGCGCACCTCATTCTTCAGCCATTCCGCCGTATCGATCAGATCCATAACGGCTTGCACCGCGCGCCAGGTCTTCTCTCGTTGGGTCGCGTAGCGTCTCACAGCGTAAAACCGTCCAAAATCCGCCTTTTTGCCATTTTAAGGCCCTTATAAGCGCCCGCTAGGGGAGTGCTCCACTCACCTCTTACCGCACAAGAAATAGCCCATTTCGCGGCCCAAGGAAATCCGCACTTCTACGGTCGGAAAACACGAAGATGCCGCGCTGAAAGCGACGGCGCTACATTGGGAGAACGGCGCGATGCGTTGCTGCGCCGCGGAGCTAGTTTGAGCCGGCGCGGCGCCAGGTGTAGTAGGCGTCGAGGACCTTCAGCCTGTCCAGGTGGGGTATGGGAGCTGGGCCGGGATCGACGCCGAAGCGCATCACGAGCGGCGCGGCCTCGGTGAAGGCGGGCCAAGCCGGGAGGCCCGGACCATTCGGATCGCCCTTGGTGGCGAAGTTGACCCAGTAGCTTTGCATCTGCTGCGAGATTTTCTGGTCCGCGTCCGTCGGCGCAGGGCGGCCGGCGCCCCCGAGATTGCCGAAGACGTAGGCGACCTCTTGGCCGTGAGTCGAGCCGTTGGGATCGCGCGCGCTGGGCCGATCGAAGTAGTACATGTACGCCTTGTGCCTGCCGTAGGACGACTTGAGGCGCGCCCAGGTGTACTGGCCCCAGTCGAAGATGGTGTCGCTGCTCAGTTGGGTGGAGGAGCGGGTGGCTTCCGCGTCGGTGGCATGCGGATACGCTGCGAGGATGGCGTCCGCTTCCTTGCCGTAGCCGCGGCGAACCAGCGCTTCGAAGGCGGCCGAATCGGTCTTGCGGACGCCGAAGCCCGCCGCCTCGTCCGAAACGTCGCCCACGAGGATGGGCGTGTCGTTGAATTGGCCGTGGCGCCATAGATCGTACTGATCGCCGGTGATGACGTAGCCGTCGACCGGCGGCCAGAAGCGCGCGCCCGGGGTCCGTTGCGCTGCCAACACCGTCGCGGCGGGCAGCGCGCGCGCTTCCTCGAGAGTCGAGGCGCCCAGGCTCTTGAGCCACGCCTCGCCGGCGGCCTCGGACATTCGCAGCGTTTCGATGCTGCTCCCGGCCCACGGGGAATCCTCGGGCGGCGTGAAATTAGCGCCACTCTCGGAGATCACGGCGCGGAAGAATCCCTTGGCGAGGGGCGAGGCGGCCAGCATGCTGACCGAGAAGCCTCCCGCGGAATGGCCGAGCAGCGTGACCTTGGACGGATCGCCGCCGAATTTTGCGACGTTCGCGCGAATCCATTCCAGGCCGGCGATCTGGTCGAGCAAGCCGTAGTTGCCGGAGCCGTGGCCGCTTTCGCGGCTGAGCTCGGGCGTGGCAAGAAAACCGAACGCGTTGACGCGATACGAAATGCTGACGAACACCACTCCTTTTTGCGCGAAGTGCGTGCCGTCGTAGAGCGGAGCGCTGGTGGAACCGCCTGCGAAGCCGCCGCCGTAGATCCAGGCGATCACTGGGAGTTTCTCGCGAGATGTTTTCGCCGGAGTCCAAACGTTGAGATAGAGGCAATCTTCGCTGTTGGGCGTTGTGGGAGCCTGGCTGGTGGCTCCGGAGTTCTGCATGCAGGCGGGGCCGAAGGCGGTGGTCTGGCGGACTCCGTGCCAGGGCGCGAGTGGCTGGGGCGCCTTCCAGCGCAGCGCGCCGACGGGCGGCGCCGCGAACGGGATGCCCTTGAATTCCGACAAGCCATCGGCGACGGTCCCCGCGATCGTGCCGCCCGTGACGTGCGCGCGCGTGATCTGCGCCACTGCCGGCGCGCCCGCGGCCGCGAACGCAAGTGCCATCATTGAAACCGCCCAGATGCGTTTCATGTCCGATCCCTCCGCTTCTGTGAGATCGGCGCCAAGAGTACGCCGCCGAGCGCAGGCGCGCAAGACGTTCAGCGGCGCTGCTTTGAATTCGTTACGCGGTGGTGGCTTGCGCGGCGTCGGCGTTTTCGACGATGCAGCCGTCGAGGAGGTGGATGGTGCGGTCGGCGATGCTGGCGTAGCGCGGGTCGTGCGTGACCATGCAGATGGTGGCGCCGTCGGCGTGGAGCTGGCGCAGGAGGTCCATGACCGCTTCGCTATTTTTCGAATCGAGATTTCCCGTCGGCTCATCGGCGAGCAGGATCGACGGCTGGCCCGCCAGAGCGCGCGCGACGGCCACGCGCTGCTGCTGGCCTCCGGAAAGCTGCGCGGGATAATGCTTCGCGCGGTGGGCCATGCCGACGCGCTCGAGCGTGTCCTGCACGCGCTTTTTCCGTTCGGCCGCGGCCATGCTGCGATAGGTGAGCGGCAGCTCGACGTTTTCGAAAACGGTGAGGTCGCCGATGAGATTGAACGCCTGGAAAATGAAGCCGATCTCGCGATTGCGAATCCGCGTGCGGCTC
The DNA here is from genome assembly GCA_963841605.1 of uncultured Acidobacteriota bacterium. Classification (GTDB taxonomy): domain Bacteria; phylum Acidobacteriota; class Terriglobia; order Acidiferrales; family UBA7541; genus Palsa-295. The sequence continues at coordinate 663,001 of CAWJDM010000012.1, read as the reverse complement.
GAGACCGAAAGATTCTCGACGGCATCGTTGTGAATCCAATAATTTCCGCCGCTCGGCGAATCGAGCAGGCCGAGAATTGAGAGCAGCGTCGATTTGCCGCAGCCGGAAGGCCCGGAAATCGAGATGAACTCGCCGTTCTTGATTTCGAGGTGGATGCCGCTGAGCGCGTGCGTCTCGATTTCGTCCGTCTGAAACACCTTGGTGATCCCTTCCAGGCGAATCAACGACTGGGCCGTGGCATTCATCATTGGACTCCTTTTTCCACAAATAATTATGAAGTGCGCTACTTCAGCTCCACGCGGTCGTAGTTGTCGTCGGCGGACATGTCCGAGAGGATGACGGTGTCGCCGACATTCAGGCCCTTGCGTATCTCGACTGTGTTCACCGATTCGCTGCCGATTTCGACGGGGACGCGCACCGCCTCGCTGCCGCCGTCGACAAGCTTGAACAGGCCAACCGTGCTGTCGGCGTCGCCGTGGACGGGGCGGCCGACGTAGAGAACGTCCGCGAGGCGCTCGATTTCGATCGTGCCTTCGACGCTGAGGTCGGGAACGGCACCTTTCGGCAGCGCGCCATCGAGCTTTACATCCACCGTGCGGGTGCCGTTCGCCACCCCGGGATCGATGCGCATCACGTGGCCCGGAATGATTCCGTTGTGCGTGTCGACCGAGGCTTTCTGGCCGATCTGGATGTCCTTCGCCTGCGTCTCGGCGATTTGCAGCGACGCCTTCAGTTGTGTTGGCTGCGAGACTTTCGCGAGAGCGGCGCCCGCAGTCACCTGCTGCCCGACGTCCACGTCGAGCCCCTGCAAGATGCCGTCGACGCCCGCGCGGACGTGCAACTGCTCGACCTGCGATTTTTTCAATGCGTAGAGCGCGCGCTTTTGGTCGATGCTTGCCTGCGCCACGGCAAGCTGCGGGGTGATGGAATCTGCGAAGGTCTGGACTTCCTGCTGAGCGAGATCGTTTTCTTTGGCGAGTTCTTCGGCCTGCACCTCGGCGGTTTTGACGTCGAGCTCGGCTTTCAGGCCGAGCTTGCCGAGCCGCTCGTCCGCATCTTTTGTCATTTCCGCGGTGCGGTACTGCGAGGAAACGGATGCGGCCTGGGTGCGCTTGTCCATCAGCTGGTTTTGGAGCTGCGCTTTCGTCTGCTCGTAGGAGGCTTGCGCTCCTTTCATTTGGTATTGTGCGTCGAGCGCCTCCTGCTGCAACTGCGGATTGCTCAGATCGAGGATGACCGTGTTCGCTTTCACCGGCGTGCCGGGAAGCAGATAGCGTTTCTGGACGCGCCCCTCGGTGGCCGCTGGGATCACCCACACCGTTTCCGGCACGAGGGTGCCGAGGCCGCGAACTTCGCGGAGCATCGGACCGCGCTTCACGGTGTCGGTCCAGATCGTCGATTTGTCGACGCTCGGCGCGGCCGGCTTCAGGCGAGACAGCGCAGCCGTGACCACGACGATCACCAGCAGGGCCGCGCCGATATAGATGTAGCGGCGAATCCTTTTTTGCCGCTTAACATCCGGCCGCGCTATGTCCATATCGAATACCTCATTCGTACCTCAGAGCCACCAGCGGATCGACGCGCGAGGCGCGCACGGCCGGCACGTAGCAGGCGAAGAGCGCCACCAGAGCCAACAGTACCGCAGTGGAAACGAAAACGACCGGGTCCCACGGTTTTACTTCGAAAAGCAAGGTGCGCATCAAGCGCGTAAGGCCCAAGCCGCCGACGACGCCGACGACCAATCCGATCGCCGCGAGCAGCATGCCCTGCAGCACGACCATGCGGCGAACGTCGTGCGGGCTCGCGCCGAGCGCCATGCGAATGCCGACCTCTTGCGTCCGCTGCTGGACCGAATACGCCATCACGCCGTAGATGCCGACCATGGCCAGCAGAAGCGCGATGGCGGCGAAGGTTGTCAGCAGAGTCATGCTGAAGGCATCGAGCGCGGTGGACTGCCTTTCCACCTGCGCCATGGAACGGACGTTGCCGACCGGCAATCCGCCGCTCGCGGCGCGAAGCTCGCGCTCGATCTGCGTGGCGAGCGAATATGGCTCGACGCGGGTGTGAATCAGCCACTGCAGCGGCAAGATGCTGTCGCCGAGCACGGTCTGGGCGTCGCTCACTTGCGCGATGGGCACGTACATTGTGGCGATGGGATTGTTGTGGAGCCCATTGTCGCGGACATCGCCGACGACCCCGATGATCTCCCGCGGCTGATCGGCAAATTGCGCACCCATCCCTGCGCTGGCGATCGTGAGCCGCGCGCCGATCTCGTCGCCCTTGGGCCAGAACTGCTTGGCCATCGTTTCGTTGATGATTATGACGGGTTCGGACGCGGCGCCGTCGCGCTCGTCGAACGCGCGGCCACGCATCAGCGGGATGTGGAACACGTCGAAATATCTGGGGGAGACACTGCGCCAGGCTCCTCCACCGGTAAACGGGCCCATGGTTGGCGCGCGGCCTGCGATATCGAAGGGCAGCGAGAATCCTCCCTCTAACGGAAGGCAGCAACTTGCGCCGACTGCCTCGACGCCCGGCAAAGCCTCGACGCGCTGGCGTCCTTCTTGCACGATTTGCGCGACAGCCGCGGTTTTGTCGAATCGCGCTCCCGTTAAAGACATATCCATGGTGAGGATATTGTGGGTCTCAAATCCGGCGTTGACCGTGCGCAATTGCCAAAACGTGCGGATGAGCAAAGCCGCGCCGACGAGCAAGATCATTGCGAGCGCCATCTCGGTGACCACCAGAAGCGAGCGCGTCTTATTCTGGCGAAACCCGCTGCCGGACCGCGAGCCGCTTTCCTTCAGCGTGGACGTCAAATCGCTGCGCGAAGCTTTGAAGGCGGGCACCAGGCCGAAAAGAATTCCCGTGGCTACGGAAATCGCCAACGTGAAAACCAATATCCGCCAGTCGAACGGGATCGTGCCGGCATTCTCACCAATGCGCGGAATGGTGACGGGATTCACGGCCAGCAGCGTGCGCACGCCGAAATAGCCGATGAACAGGCCGAGCGCGCCGCCCCCCAGGGCGAGCAATACACTCTCGGTCAACACTTGGCGCACGATCCTTGCCCGGCCGGCGCCCAGCGCTTCGCGAATCGAGATTTCGCGTTTTCGGAGTGTCGCGCGCGCGAGCAGCAGGTTCGCCACATTGGCGCAAGCGATGAGAAGCACAAATCCCACCGCGCCGAGCAGCACGAATAGAGCGGCCTGCACCTGGCCAACAACCACGTTGTGGACGGTGTCGACGGTGAAGGTGACGTTTGGGCCCGCCGCCGCGGGATACTTCTTGGCGAATTGTCCGCCGACGACTTCCGATGCGGCCTTGGCCATCGCGAGAGGCACGCCCGGCTTTAATCGCGCGGCTGCAAACAAATAGTTTCCCTGGTTGACGGAGTTCGGATCCGCCTGCAGCGGCAGACAGACGTCACCAAGGGGCAGGTCAGGTGAATCGAAGGGAGCCATGACTCCGACGACTGTGTAAGCGGTGCCATCCAGATCGAGCGTCTTCCCAAGAACCTGCGGACCGCTGCCGAAGCGGCTCCGCCACAATCCGTTGCTGATCACAACGAGAGGAGGTCCCTTGGGAACATCTTCTTGCGCGCTAAACGGGCGGCCAGCCTCGAACTGCACGCCGAAAAGCGAAAAGAAATTCGCCGAGACCTGCGTGGCCTTCAATTGCTCCGGCTGATCGCCACCAAGCAGGTTGACGTGCTGCTGGCCGGGAAAACCGTAGAGAGCCGCATCCTCAAGTACCTGCGGCTGATTCTGCCACGCCATGAACTTGGGGATGGAGATGATGGGTTCGGCTCCCTGCGGAAACTTATTTTCCAGCACGACGATGCGATCGGCATCGGGATAGGCCATCGGTTGCAGAAGGACCTTATCCACAACTGTGAAGATCGCCGTGGTGGCACCGATGCCCAAGGCGAGCGTGAGAATGGCGACGGCGGCGAAACCGGGATTCCTTCGCAGCATGCGCAGGCCGAAGCGAAGATCCTGCCAGAGCGTTTCGAACCATGGGATGCCGCGGCGGCCGCTGCGGCCCTCGTTCGACGAGTCAGCGCTGCCGCGTGCGCGCGGGTCTTGGCTCGGACTGGTCTCCGCCATCATGTCTTCGCCCAAATCGCCCTCCGTGCGCGCTTACAGGCGGCCATACATCAACTGCAAATGCTCATATTGAGTATTTCGTACATCTTTCATACTCCAGCGCCAACAGAGGGTCAACTGGCGCTTCCCGCGTGGGCGGGCGCGCCGACGATCCAACCGTCGGCGAGCTCGATGATGCGGCTGCCGTAGGCGGCCCAGGCGTCGTTGTGCGTGACCTGAATGATGGTGGTGCCCTCTTCGTTCAATTTCTTGAGGAGGTCCATGATCATTTCCCCCTGGCTCGAATGGAGGCTGCCCGTCGGCTCGTCCGCGAGAATCAGTTTCGGCTTGCCGATGATGGCGCGCGCGACGGCCACAAGCTGCTGCTGCCCGCCCGAAAGCTGACTCGGATAGAGCGCTTTTTTGCCGACGATCTGGAAGCGGTCGAGCGTATCCGCGACGAGCGCCTGGCGCTCCGACTTCGGGATGTCGCGATAGGAGAGCGGCAGATCGAGATTTTCGGCGACAGTGAGATCGTCGAGCAAGTGATACTGCTGGAAGACGAAGCCGATGTACTGCTTGTGCAGCTCGACGCGCCGCCGGTTGTCGAGCTTGTGGACCGCGCGATCGAGCAGGTAGTATTCGCCCTTCCAGTCGCCGTCGAGCATGCCGATGATGCCCATCAGCGTCGACTTCCCCGCCCCGGACGGCCCCATGATGGTGACGAAGTCTCCCTCGCGGATTTCGAGGTCGATCCGGCGCAGCACCCAGGTCCTGCCGGCGCCGGATTCGTAGGATTTCTCAACGTTAACCAGCTTGATCACGTGTGCTCGCAGTCGCGCTCCACTGTGATTACGTACGGGGTCCTAGGAATGTTCACTCGCTTCAGATGTCGATCGCGGCCAAAGGGTGACTCGGGGCAAACTGCCGACATCGTGGGCAAAACACGCATCGTTCGGCCGTGATGCGAGATAAGACGCGGGCTCCCGCGAAACGTGAGCAGTGCATGTTCACTCATAGCGCAGGGCCACCATCGGATCGACGCGCATCGCCCGCCGCGCCGGAATCCAGCACGCCAGCAGGCCTACCGCTGCCATCAAAATCGTGACGGCGATATAAGTCACGGGGTCGCCGGGGCTGATGCCCGCGAGCATGTGGGTCATCGCCCGGGTCAGCGACCACGCCGCAATGGCGCCAACCGCGACGCCGACGATCACGAGGCGTATGCCCTGCTTCCAGACCAGGCGAAGGATGTCGCGCGAAGTTGCGCCGAGCGCGAGGCGGATGCCGATCTCGCGCGTGCGCTGGCTCGCCGTAAACGAAACGACGCCATACACGCCGACAACTCCGAGAATCAGTCCGATCATTCCAAGGACGGCGGCGAAAATCGCGGCCAGGCGAAACACCAGAAAGCCCAGGGCTCCATTGAGCGATTGACTCATCGTCTCGATGTCCATGATGGAAAGATTGGGCGCCAACTCGCTGATCTGTTCCCTCACGGGCCCGGCGAGTGATTCGGGCGGAACGAGCGTTCGAATCTGCAACGCGCGTTTGGATGCGAAGCTCTGCGCAAGTGGAAGGTAGAAAAACGGCTGCGCGTCTTCGTTGACCGTCTGGTACTTGCCGTCGCCCGTCACGCCGACGACCTCGATAGGCGGCGTCGAATCGTTATTCATGCGGAAGTATTTGCCGATGGGGTCCTCGTGCGGCCAGAAATCGGCAGCCATCGTTTGATTGACGATGGCGACCGGCGGAGCGGTCTCGTTATCCGAGTCCAGGAAGGCGCGGCCGCGGAAGAGCGCAACGTGCATCGTATCGAAATACGGCGGGTCGACCCTGTTCAGGAGCACAAGCGGAGCGTGCTGCCCCGGAGGTATCGTGCGACCCTGGACGAAAATCGAGGCTTTGCTCGGAAACCCACCCATCGGCACGTAGGAAGCGAGGCTTGCGGATTCAACTCCCGGAAGGGCGCGGACTCTCGATTCGATCTCTCGGTAAAACGCGCTCGTGCGCGCCTCATCGTAGCCCGCCTCGTGCGGGTCCATGATTACGTTGAGCACATGGTCAGGATTGAAACCAAGGTGGAAGCTCTGGACGCTCTGCAAGCTTCGAACGAATAACCCGGCCGCGATCAAGAGAGCAAACGAGCCCGCCACCTGCGCAATCACAAGAAAATGGCGCGCACCCGCATGGCCCAGACCAAAGGAACTACGCTGCCCGCCCTCATGTAGCACAGAATTCAGGTTTGCCGCGGACGCTTGCAGCGCGGGAAACAATCCCACGATGACTCCCGTCGCGAGCGCACATCCAACCGCGAAACCGAATAGCCGCCAATCGAAAGTGGTATCCACATGGAGCGGGATGTTCGGCAGGCGAAGCGAACTCGTCAGGTGGTCGACCCACATGCCCAGGACCAACCCGGCGGCTCCGCCGAGAGTGCTAAGAAGTACGCTTTCGGTGAGCATCTGGCAAATCAGGCGCGCACGTCCCGCTCCCAACGCCGCGCGAGTGGCCATTTCGTGCTGGCGCGATGCGCCGCACGCGAGCAGAATGTTTTCCACATTCACGCATGCGAGCAGGAGAACGAATGCTGCCAGCACCATGAACAGGCCCGAGAATGCCACGAACGCGTTGTTTGCATACGGGATCGGCCGCGACAATTTCTCAGGGACCGCACGAACGGTGAACCACTTGTCCGTTGCCGGATATTGGGCGGCGAGGCGCGCCGCGATCACGTCGAGAGAATCCTGCGCCTGGCGCAGGCTGATCCCCGGCTTCAGCCTTCCAAACGCCAACATTCTCCTTTGGTCGCGATTGTTCCAAAACAGATTCGGGTCTTCCTCCGTCGTAATTGCACTGAGAGGGAGGTAGAGGTCCATCTCGGCAATGGAATACATGCCCTGGAATCGCCGCGGGACCACGCCTACGATCGTTGCGGCTTTGCCGTTGATCTCGATTTGCTGTCCAACCACGCCTGCGTCGCCGTGGAATCTCTTCTGCCAGTAGGAATATCCAAGGACCGCAATGAGAGGTTCGCCGGGTGTTTCGCCTTCATTCGGTAGAAACAAGCGCCCCGTCGCCGGCGTCACGCCGAGCGCTGTAAAGAAGCCTCGCGAAACGTAATTCGCGAAACATTGCTCCGATTCGCCCTTGAAGGCCAACTGCACGTTGCTCAGAACGATTGCAAATACGTCGGAAAACGTTTTGGCTTGCTCGCGAAAATCGACGAATTCAGGATAGGCGAATCCCGAAGAGCCGACTGGCGCATCTTTCTGTTGAATCGCCAGGACGGCGATCTGTTCCGAGTCGCGCACCGGCAATGGGCGCAGCAGGAAGCCGTTCACGATCCCGAAAATCGCCGTGTTCGCGCCGATCCCCAGGGCCAGCGTGACGACAATCACGATCGTGACGCCGGGCGACTTCGCGAGCATGCGCAGGCCGAAGCGAATATCCTGCGCCAGTGATTCCAGCCATGGCAGGCCGCGGCGGTCGCGATAGCTTTCTTTCGTTTGCTCGAGGCCGCCGAGCTGGATCAGCGCATGGCGGCGCGCTTCTTCCGGCGGCATGCCGGCGCGCATGTTCTCCTCGATGTGCAGTTGCAGATGCGATTCCAGCTCGGCCGCGAGCTCGCGATCGCGGCGCTGCTTGCCGAATAGCCCGCCGAATCGCACGAACCATGCACGCAGGGCGCGCATCATGATTCCTCGCTCGGCGCGAGGAACCGCGCGAGGATCGCCGTCGTCTGTTCCCACTCGCGCTCTTCTTTCGCGATGCGCTTCCGGCCCGCGCGCGTGAGCTTGTAGTATTTCGCCTTGCGATTGTTGTCCGAGGTGCCCCACTCGGACGCGATGTGGCCCTCCTGCTCGAGCTTGAGCAGCGCGGGGTAGAGCGTGCCGTAGTTCACGGAGAGCAGATCGCCGCTGGTCTGCTCGATGCGGCGGGCGATGCCGTAGCCGTGCAGCGGGCCGAGCGATTCGAGGGTCTTCAGCACCATCAGCGCGAGAGTGCCCTGCCAAACATCCGCTTTGTCCGGGGCCATCGCTTGGATTCTCCTATTGGATTCCCATAGGCACACTGCCACAACTCCTATTGGAAGGCAATAGAGAATATGCGAGGTGGAGTCCGGTGCGGACAAGCCGCGGGCACCGCCGCAAACAAAAGCGCCCGCCTAAGGGCAAGGCGGCCGCTACAAAGACAACGGCGACCCGAAAAACCTTAAAGCGCGGGGTCACGAAAAGGCGAGGAGGGAAACCGGCCGGTTCTTAGCGGTCGCGCAAAAATAAATACGCATAGTAAGGCGCATTGCTAACTCTGTAAAGCTCCCTTTGATGGGGCACAGAACCTCTGCTGATCGCAATTCAGGGCTAAAAATCAGGAAAGATCTGCCACGCAACGATATGGACAACGATTTCAGTTAATGTTAGAGTTGCGCCACTTAATTCCATAGGAGGCGTAACTCTAACAAAATGCGTACCGCAGCATTCCACGCCGCCCGTTTAGTCGAACTGTTTCGCACCGGCAAGATCGCCACGATGGCGGAGCTGAAGGCGGCTCTCGGAACCAAAGTGGACCTCACCGTGTTCCGCAAGCTCAAGGAACTCGGTTACCGGACGAGCTATTCGCACCGAGGTGGATATTACACTCTCCGCGAGATTGCACTGTTTAACGACTTAGGTTTGTGGTTGTTCCGTGGGGTGTGGTTTTCCCGTTACGGCACACTGGTTAAGACCTGCGAGGCTTTCGTGACTGGTTCGGAAGCGGGGTACTTCGCCGAGGAACTGGACAACGTGCTTCACGTGGAGACGAAGGCAGCCTTATTGAATCTGTTCCGTGCGGCGCGGGTTGGCCGGGAAGAGATCTCGGGACGATACCTCTATGCTTCGCCGGATCCAGCCGTTCAGGAGCATCAGGTGGGGGTTCGGCGGTCGCAGGAATCGAAGCGCAGCCTGAGCGGGAGCGTTTTCGGCGGGGAGGAAGTGCCGAATGAGCTGCGGGCGAAAGTCATTTTGTACTTCAGCCTGCTCGACGAAAAGCAACGACGCCTGTACGCCGGCCTGGAGTCTCTGAAACTCGGCTACGGCGGCGATCGGAAGGTGGCGGAGTTTTTGGGCATGGACCCTCATACCGTGGCCCGAGGACGAGAGCAGTTGCTGGCCGGGGAGTTCGAGCGGGGACGGTCTCGCAAGCCGGGGGCGGGGCGGAAGCCAGTGGAAAAAAAACGCCTGAAGTAATCGCGCGGATCGAAGAGCTGCTGGAATATGAGACCGCCGGAGATCCCATGACGCGGTTGAAGTGGACACGGAAGACGCTGCGCAAGATTGCGGCGGAGCTCGGTTCCTTGAGGATCCAGGTGTGTGCCAACACCGTGGGAAGATTGTTGCGCGAAATGGACTACTCCCTGCGGGTCAACCGCAAGGCCATTGCCACCAGCTCCGCTATGGACCGGAACGAACAGATGCTGCACATCGCGAAGCTGCGCCAGCGATTCACGCGTACCGCAGAGCCAGTGGTGAGCGTGGACACGAAGAAGAAAGAGCTGGTAGGCCCGTTTAAGAACGCGGGCGTGGCCTGGAGAAAGAGTCCGCTTCTGGTTAACGATCACGACTTTCGTTCCACGGCCGTGGGCATGGCCATTCCCTATGGGCTCTATGATCCGACGGTGAACTGCGGGGCGGTGTTCGTCGGGGTATCGCACGACACACCGGAATTTGCGGTTGCGTCGATCCGCCGATGGTGGAGCATCGAGGGATGTAGACGATACCCAACCGCACGGAAACTGTTGATCTTGGCCGACGGCGGCGGCAGCAACGGACCGACGTGTCGTCTCTGGAAAGAACGAATCCAGAGCGAGATCTGTGACCGATACGGAATCACCGTGAGCGTCAGTCACTATCCCACGGGTGCGTCCAAATGGAATCCAATCGAGCACCGGCTCTTCAGCGAGATCAGCAAGAACTGGGCAGGCCGCCCGCTGGACAGCTACCAGACGATCTTGAATTACATTCGCACCACCACGACAGTAAAGGGACTAGCGGTCAGGGCGAGTTTGATCCGCAAAAAATACAAAACTGGAATCAAAGTGGGAGACGAACAAATGAGGCAACTGCAAATCGTCCCGGATAAGAATTTGCCCAGGTGGAATTACACTATAAGTCCCAGAAAGAATGCGAACTAATTTTTGCACGAACCCTTAGTGCGCGCTTTTCTTGACGTGCGAGAGCTTCAGAACGACTTCGATGTCGCGGCGGGAATCGAAGCTGGAGACCGTGCGGGTCGCGGAAGTCATGTTGTCCTTCTCCGCGTGCACTTCGTAATCAATGTTTGGATCGAGGCCGCTGAAGCGGTAGAGGCCGGCGTTGTCGGCAATGTAGGTCTTCACGGCCTGCGTTTTGTCATTCAAGAGATAGACGACGCTCGCGGGAGCTGGATTCTCGTCCTTATCCACCACTGTGCCGTGGATCGTGCGCAACGGCAGATCGCCTTTCTGATCCTGCGCGCGCGCCGGCCGGGCAAACGCCAGGCCGAATGCCATCAGGCAAATGATTCCAAGGGCCGCGGCGCTGCTCCGGGTCATTCTACTTCCTCGTCTTCTTCTTCCTCTTCGGCGTCCTCGGCGTCGGAGCCCTCGTCGGCATCGCCGTCGTCGTCATCGTCCTCGTCGTCTTCGTCCTCCGACAGCACGACGAAATGCACCGGGTGCGTCTGCGTTACTTCGAGTTCCGCATCGCACTCCGGGCAGCTGAGAATTTCGCCTTCTTCGATTTCGTCTTCATCCAGATCGATTTCAGTGTCGCATTCCGGGCATCTGGTCAAGGCTATCTCTCCTGTGCGGGTTTTCGGCCCGACGGCGTATTATATAACGCCCGTGTCAAGGAATCTGCGAGAGGAATCGCGCATCGATGACGCGTAATCGCGAATACCCGGATCGCCCCGTGGTCGGCGTCGGCGGAGTCATCATTTGCCAAGGACGCGCGTTGCTGGTGCGGCGCGGCAGCCCGCCGCTCGAGGGACAATGGTCGATTCCCGGCGGCATGCTCGAATCGGGGGAGACTCTTCTGCTGGGAGTGCGCCGCGAGCTGCTCGAAGAAACCGGCATTGAAGTGAAAGTGCTCGAGCTGATCGAGGTTTTCGAGCGCATCAATCTCGACGGCGAGGGGAAAGCGAGATATCACTACGTGGTTCTCGACTACCTGTGCGAAGCGGTTCGCGGCGAAGCGCGCGCGGGAAGTGACGTGACCGATGTCGCCTGGGCGACTCCCGCGGAACTCGCGCAGTACGCGCTGACCGAAACCGCGACTCGCGTGATCCTGAAAGCATTCGATATCGCCCGCGAGCATTCCCTGAGCAGCTGAGAATCGCGAGCCGGGGCGGAAATTGACGCCGCACCCCCCGTGGCTAAAGCCACAATAATAAGCGTCGCTTTTCGAGGGCCTAAGGGCCCACGCTTCCACCGGCAAACCCTGAACTACTAGCTCACAGCGGCTTCGGGCAATCTGCCGAAGCGGCGTTCGCGCCCGAGAAAATCCTTCACAGCAGCCGCAAGATCGGCGGCATCGAATTCCGGCCACATCCTCGGCGTGAACAGCAATTCCGCGTACGCGCATTCCCACAGGAGGAAATCGCTCAGGCGCCGCTCTCCGCCGGTGCGAATCAGAAGATCGACGTCGGACATCGGCCCGCCTGCATGAGTCACCTGCCCCAACCGCCGCGCAAATTCCTTGTCCGAAACCTCGAGGCTTGAAACCATCCAGCAGGCGGCGCGCAGAATCGCTTCGCGCGACGAATAGTCGAGCGCGATCCGCAATTCGAGTTCGCGGCCGCCGGCGGTTATGCGCTCGGCGGTTTCAATCGCCTCGACGAGCGATCGCGGAACGCGATCGCGGCGGCCAATGATGCGCAGCCGGACGCCCAGAGCCGCACACTCGGCCGCATCGCTGCGCAGATAGCTTTCAAGCAGGCCAAGCAGCGAATTCACTTCCCCGCTGGGCCGCTCCCAGTTATTCGACGAGAACGCGTACAAGCTCAGCGTGCCGATCCCCAGCTCGGGCGCGGCCCGCACCACGCGGCGCACCGCCGCCATTCCAGCGCGATGGCCTTCCACGCGCGGGAGCCCTCGCGATGCCGCCCACCGGCCGTTGCCGTCGAGCAGGATCGCGACATGAAGCTTCGGAGCGGGATGCGGGAACTCAGTTATCGATTGCGCTACCATGAGGGTCCTTTGGCCTTCGGCTCGATCCGATCAACCTTCGCGTGTCGCGCGAATCAGGGCTTCCATGTGGTCGAGATACTTTTCGAGCGCGCGCCGGCCCGCCGGCATCAGCCGGTATTCGGTTTTCGGCACGCGATCCGCAAACGATTTCGTGCAACTGATGTAGCCCGCATCCTCGAGCTTCCGCGCGTGGACGCTCAGATTTCCATCCGTCGCTTTGAGAAGCTGCTTGAGTTCGCTGAACGCGAGCGATGCGTTTACTGCAAGGGCGCTCAGAATGCCAAGCCGCGTGCGTTCGTGGATCACTCGATCCAGATTCACCGCAGCGGTCTCCGGCGGCCGCGCGAGCGCGGAGCCACGTTTTCCCTTGTCCTCCCGCGACGAGCGGAAGGCTCCCGATTTACCCGCCATATTTCCTCGCAATCACGGCGCCGAAAATCAAGTGCAAACCGCCAAATCCGGCCGCCAAAAGCGCGTTACCCCACGACCAGGGGCAAAACAGCGCCACCGTTCCCAGCACAACGAAACAAAGTCCCATCAACGGCACCACGCGGATCGAAAACGCGCCGCCCGTCACGACGCCCGTGCCGTACAACAAAAGCCACACGCCGGGGATTGCCCCCGTGATGCTGAGCCGTGCGAGCAGCAACGTAAGCAGCGCGCCCACAAAAAGCGGCGGCACAAAGCTGTAGACGAACCGCCGCCCCGGCCCCGAGAGCAATGGGCTTCCCGCAGCGCGCGCCTTCGTCATCGTCGTCCACACGGCAATTGAAATTGCCACTGCCGCCTCGGCCACCCAGGTCAGCAACCAATTCGATGGCGACGACTGCTGCGACGCGATGCCCGCCGCTCCGAGCGCCGTGATGCCCATCGCGACGCCGCCCCAGCCGGGCACGGCGGTGAACGATCCGGCCCGCTCCATGGTCTCGCGGATGAAACGAAGGTTATCGCGGGCGCGGTCGTCGATGGCAACCGGATCAACCGAGCGGGGACGCGAAAATTCAGATGGTGCCATAGAGTCAGCATAGCATGCCTTGAACTATTTTCAAGTACTTTGTACATTAAAGCTTCGTAGCACAAAACCTCTAAGGCAAGGCCGCTAGCTCCTTGTGACGCACCCCTTTCGCGGATTATCCTGAAGCGCACCACAAAATCCGGTGGAGGGGGAACCATGAAAAGAATTCTTCTTGCGATTCTGGCCGCTGCGCTCGCGCCGCTGGCCGCACCCGCGCAGCAGGCGCCTGCGCCTGAAGCGAATCCCGTCTCGAGCGCTCTGCGTTCCATCGTGGCCCGCGAATCCAGAGAGGTGGTTGCCGGGGCGGAAGAAATGCCGGCGGACAAGTACAGCTATCATCCGACTCCGGCGCAAATGACGTTCGGCCATCTGGTCGCGCACATGGCCACGTTCAACTTCGGCATGTGCTCGACGATCTCTGGCGTCGCGGCTCCGAAGCAGGACCTGCAAGAAACCGATCCCAAAGACAAGCTGGTCAGCGCGCTCAAAGGATCCTTCGATTTCTGCACGTCGTCGCTTGCCAATCTCGATGATTCCAAACTCGGCGAGCAGTTGCCGTTTTTCGGTGGACGGACCGCCACACGCGCCACGCTCATGTTCGTCCTGGCGGCTGATTTCGCCGATCACTACAGCACGGAGGCATCTTACCTGCGGCTCAACGGACTGTTGCCGCCGTCGGCCCAGCCAAGAAAACCGGGAAAGTAGCAAGTAGCCGAGGCTCAGGGTCGCGCCTTCGGGTAGCGGCCCGTCAGCACGTTGCAGCGGATGTAGATCAGGTCGGCGAACATCAGCAGGCTGTCGCGCAGCACGTGGACCTTCGTGGCCGGGTCGTGCGCCCAGCGGACCGGAACCTCCACCGAGCGCAGGCCGTGCCGCTGCGCGAGAAACAGAATCTCCGGATCGAATCCGAATCCTTCGGTGCGCTGCTGCTCGAAAATGATGCGGCTTCGCTCGCGCACGAACGCCTTGAATCCACACTGCGTATCCTCGAACGGCAATTCGGTGAACAGCCGGACGAATCCGTTGAAGATCATCCCGGCGATCTCGCGAAAGCGCGATTGATGGACGGCGATCAGCGAACGATTGAGCGCCCGCGAGCCGATCGCCACGTCGTTCCCGACCCGGATCGCCCGCAGCAGCTTTTGGGATTCCTCGATGGGCGACGAAAGATCGGCGTCCGTGAAAAGGGCAACGCGCCCGCGCGCCTCGAGCATTCCGTGGCGGACGCTGTATCCTTTGCCGCGATTCTCGCCGTTCGATACGAGCCGCAACGACGGCATCTCTCGCGTCCACTCCTTCACGAGCCGCGCCGTGCCGTCGGTCGAACCGTCGTCGACCACGATGATCTCGATGCCGCCCGGCCCCGCGGGATGAGCATCGAAATATTCCCGGATGTGGGTGAGTGTGCGGCCAAGCCGCTTTTCTTCGTTGTATGCGGGAATAATGATCGAAAGCTCGGGTGGGATTTCGTTCATCCTTGATCGCTATCCTGACTGCCTTGCCGCCAGCCGTAACGGCCAAGCAGAGGCACGAACCGGCAGGAGTAGAGCGATCGCTCGGTTGTCCGGCCTTCGCGCTTCACAATGCGCAGCAACTCCTGATGCTGCCATCCGCCCACCGGAATCACGAGCCTCCCGCCCTCGGCCACTTGATCGATCAGCGGCTGAGGAACTTCCGGCGCTGCAGCAGTCACCAAAATCGCGTCGTAAGGCGCGGACGCGGGCCACCCCGCCGAACCATCGCCCTCCTCCACGGTTACATTCGCATAGCCCAAGCGCGCCAGACGCTCCCGCGCCGAAGCCGCCAGTACCGGCTGCGTTTCCACCGCGATCACTTCCGTGGCGAGCCGCGAAAGCACGGCTGCCTGATAGCCCGAGCCGCATCCCACTTCGAGAACGCGCTCGCGTCCCTCGAGCGAAAGCGCATCGGCCATCGCCGCCACCATAAACGGCTGCGAGATCGTCTGCCCTTCCCCGATCGGCAATGGCTCGTCCGCGTACGCCCCGCGAATCCACTCCGGCAGGACGAACAGGTGCCTCGGCACCGTTTCCATCGCGTCGAGCACGCGCGCCGAACGAATTCCGCGGTCGCGGATCTGCCGAGCAACCATATCGCGGCGCTCCGCCTCAAAATCCTGACCGGCAGCTGCTGCACGGTCGCCGTTATTGTTCATTGGAACCCAAGACAGCCTCTGGTCACGTCAAACAGCAGATGCTGGATCGCCCCGTGAACCGTGAGAGAAAGATATACCAGAAACGAGCCGGCGTCTCCCTGCCATGCGTGGTCCCACGGTGAAATCCGCCGTGACGCCGGGTTCGAGCTTCGATATGATAAGGACCGAACTCTCGCAACCGTCAGCCCTCCAAGGAGAATTATGAAACTTTCCATTACCCTCATCGCTGCCCTGTTGTGTGTGGCGGCGCCCGCTTTTGCGCAAGTGCCCGCCAGCAGCAATCCGCCCCAGCACCAGCCGGGCGTTCCCGCGCAGCACCAGGCGCCCCCGCCGTCCGCGATTTCCCAGGCGGCCCCGCCGTCTCTCGCAGGAAAGGTCGATCCGGCCGAAGATGCCGCGATCCGGCATCTGATGGACGTCACCGAAACATCCAAGCTAGGCGACAACATCAATGCGTTTCTCACAGACCGCATCCGCAACATCATGAGCCACAACCTATCGGCCGATAAGCTTCCGAAATTCATGGACAGCTTCAGCCAAAAGCTTTCCGCCGCTTCCCCTTCGAGCGCGGTGACCGACGCCATGGTGCCCATCTACGCGCGCGCCTTCACGATGGACGACATCCAGCAGATCACCAAGTTCTATGAATCGCCCGTCGGGCAGAAGATGGTGAAACAGATGCCCGTCGTCAACCAGGAAGCGCAAAACACCGGCGTGCAGATCGAGCAGAACGCGGCCATGAGCGTCCTCGACGGCATGCAGGACGATTACCCCGAGCTGAAGCCGATGCTCCAGCCACAGAAGCCGGCCCCGAGCGCTCCCGGCACCCCTGGCGCTGCGCCCTCTCCGGAATCAGGGCCGCCGCCGCAGAAGTAGCCATCGCGGTCGCGTTGGAATGCAGGCTCGCTCGTGGCGAGCAGCGGCAGGGAGGGAATGATGAGAGTACGAATCATTCTTCGGATGCTGGTGCTATCTGCGGCGAGCCTGGCGGTCGTTGCGGTTGCGGGCGGCCTTCACGCGCAGGAGCGGGACCAATCGAAGCCGCCCGCTGCGACGCCAGCCTCGGGTGCCCCGGGTCATTCCGTCGATCCAGCAAAGCGCGCCGATATCCTTCACCTCCTCGACCTGATGGGAACGAAGACGGCAATCGCACGGATGGGCCCGACGCTGATGGCGCAGATGGAGCAGTTCTCGCACGACGACGCATCGAGCGCACAGCAGAAACGCCTGATGCAAGACACGATGGCCCGCATGCAGGCCCGGATCGATTCGGGCGCCTTCGAGGATTTGTACGTCACGATCTACGACAAATATTTCACCGCGGACGACATTCATCAGCTGGTTCAGTTCTACGAAAGCCCCATTGGACGCAAGCTCGTCGACAAGCAGGCGGACATTACCCGCGATGCCTTGGCCGGATCGATTCAGTGGATCCAAGAAAACGCCGCCGCCATCAAGGCGGACTCGGAATCCAAAGGCTCCCCGGATACGTCGCGGCCGCCACCACCCACGAAGCCATAGCGATTCGCCAGACGAGCCGGCGATTTCGCGCGCGATCGCCGTCGGCCAAAATGGCGATTTACGTAGCGTAAGTACGAGCTGAATTGCACTAATTCGGCTACAATGCTCTCCGATGACGCTATTAGCCCCGCTCAACCTTATCCAGGCCGACCCCATGGACTGGTCTCCGGTCCGAATTTCGCTCGAGACGAGCGTGATGGCCACGCTGATCACGCTCGCAGTTGGGCTCGCGGCCGCAGCTTGGCGCGAAAGGCGCAGGGGGCCCGCCGCGGCGCTCGTCGACGGCATTTTCTTGCTGCCGCTGGTGCTGCCGCCGACCGTCGTCGGGTTTCTGCTCCTTCTGCTTTTCGGCCGCAACGGTCCGCTCGGCAAGCTTCTTCTGAGATTTGGCGCGACGGTCGTTTTCTCCTGGCCCGCCACGGTGATCGCCGCCGCCGCCGTCTCGTTCCCGCTGATGTATCTCACCGCTCGCGCGGCCCTCGAACAGGTCGATTCACGATTCCTCGAAGCGGCGCGGACGCTCGGCGCGTCCGAATGGAGAGTTTTTAGCGAGATTGCGCTCCCGCTCGCCTGGCCCGGCGTCCTCGCGGGAACCGTCCTCTCCTTCGCACGCGCTCTCGGAGAATTTGGCGCCACGCTGATGCTCGCCGGAAATATTCCGGGCCGCACCGCAACGATCCCGGTCGCCATCTATTTCGCGGTCGAGTCCGACGACATGACGCGCGCCTTCGCCTGGTGTGCGATCGACGTCGCGATTTCGCTCGCCCTGCTCGCCGGCCTCTATCACTGGACACGCGCGCAGGGACGCGCCCGCTGGATGCGCCGCTGACATGCCGCTCGAGGTCCAAGTCGCCAAGCAGCTCCCGAATTTCGCGCTCGACGTGTCGTTTACGGCCGGCGACGCGCCGCTCGGAATCCTCGGCCCATCCGGCGCCGGAAAAACGATGTTGCTCCGCTGCATCGCGGGCCTCGAGGAGCCCGACCGCGGCCGCATCGATCTCAATGGCCGCGTGCTGCTCGACACCGCAGCGCGCATTCACGTCCCGGCGCGCGACAGGCGCGTGGGCCTGCTCTTCCAGCATTACGCGCTCTTCCCCAACCGCACGGTAGCGGAAAACATCGCCTTCGGCTTGCGGAATTTGCCTGCGGAAGAGCGGTCGCGCCGCCTGGCCGCGCTGATCGACCGCACGCACGCGCGAGGGCTCGAAGCCCGCTATCCGCGCGAGCTTTCCGGTGGCGAGCAACAGCGCGTCGCTTTAGCGCGCGCTCTTTCGATCGAGCCCGAAGCGCTGCTGCTCGATGAGCCACTCTCGGCGCTCGATACGCACCTGCGCAGCCAGGTGGAAGCTCAGCTTCAGGAAACGTTCGCCGCGTACCGCCGCCCCACGCTCGTTGTGACGCACAACATCGAGGAAGCCTATCGCCTCGGCGAACAGTTGCTCGTGCTGGCGCGCGGCCGCGTCGCCGCATTCGGTGGCAAGGAAGAGATTTTTCGCCATCCGCCAAGCCTCGAAGTCGCGCAACTCACCGGCTGCAAGAATTTCTCCCGCGCCCGCGCAGTCTCAGATGACGCGATCGAAGCTCTCGATTGGGAATGCGATCTCCGCGTAGCCCACACGCTCGCTCGCCCCGCCGCGCACGTCGGAATTCGCGCGCACCACATCGACTTCGCCGAGCCGTCAAACGCAGCGGCCGTGGAAGCTCATGCAGACAACGTGTTCCCATGCTGGCTCGTCCGTTCCTCCGAGACGCCCTTCCGCATTACGCTCTACCTGCGCTTGCACCAGCCGCCCACAGAATCCGGCGAGCATCATCTGCAAGCGGAGGTGTTCAAGGAGAAATGGGAGCGCTTCCGCAAACTCCCGCAACCGTGGCACGTGCGGCTTTCCCCCGATTCACTTTTCCTGCTGTCCGAATAGGTGGGTTTGCGATTCGCAGGTTCCCGCCTGCGAGAAAGAGCCGGCGGGACGCCGGCGCTACTCGCGCAGTCAAACGACAGCGCTAGCCGCGCGCGGGATTACTTGAAGTGCTTCACCCACTTGATGTCCATGCCATAGGTGCCGGTAATGTCGCGCAGAAAAACAACCGAGAGATCGCGCTTAATGGCGTATTCCACTTGGATCAGCTGATACTGGTTCGACGTCGCGGCATTGCTCGAATACGTCACCGTCAGCCCGCGCGCCACCTGTTCCTGAATCGTCACGCGCGCGGCAGCGTTTGATTCCGTCGAAGTTTCCGCCACGAACGGGTCGACGCGAAACGAGCTGATCCCAAAAAGATGCTCGATCCTGCTTCCGACTCCGCTCGAGATCGCTTCCGAAAGCAGCGCGGTCGCGCCATAGTTCTGCGAGGACCCGGGCGACGAACGCAGCCCGCTCTGTTCCCCCGGGCTCCCCAGCGCGAGAAGCGCGACGATATCCGAATCCGGCAGCGGCGGATCGGAACGGTAATTCAGCGCCAGGTGGCTGGCTCTGCCGGAAAAATCGATCGTCACCTGATACTGGCTGATCGTGGACGTAGCCTCTACGTCGAGCTCCGGATCGAGCCGGAAGGGATTCGCAAAATTGATATCGCCGCGCGTGATCTGAAATACGTTGCCGCGGAAAGGCATCTCCCCGCCCAGCAGGTGCACGTTGCCGAGCAGCACCGGCCGGTCGAATGTGCCGCGGAGCCTCACATCGCCGTCAATATCAACGTGCGCGCCGCTCCATTCGATGCGCGCACCGGGGCTGGTCTGCCCCTCGACGTCCAGCGCCAGATTCTGCAGGAACGGCGTGGTCGAAGGCGGTCCCGGTGATGTTTCCGAAGCCGCGGCGAAGAACGACGCCACATCCACGCCCTGCGCGAAGAGAATTCGCTGCACCTGAACGCGCCCGCTGAGCAGGCCCGCCGTCGTTGTTCCCGAAAGCCGGATCGTGCCGCCCGCGAGCCAGCTCATGCCGGTGGGATAGCGGATGCGCGCCTGCGACGTGGTCGCCGTCACTTCGTAGCGCACGGGCCCCTCGCCATACGCGAGGTTGCCGCTCAGCGTCAGCTGGCCGCCGCCCGCTTCGGCCGTCACGCGATCGAACACCAGCCTGCTCTTGTCGAACAGGAAATCTCCATTCAGCTTGCTCAGCCCCACCGGAAAATCGCCGTAGACGGCGGACGCGTTGCGCACCGTCGCTCGCCCCGTGATCGCGGGCCGCGCCATCGTTCCTTCGATCGACACGTTCACGCTGGTGCTGCCTTGCGCATTCAGCGACGGCAACAAGCCCTTGATGAGCCGCAAATTGACGTCCCCGGAAAGCGAAAATCGCAACGGCTGGTCGCGGTCGAAGCGCGCCGACCCGCTGAACTTGAAATCGGTATCGGGCCCGTGCAGATGCGCCTGATCGATGCGTACCTCGTTTCGATGGTAGGTCAGTTTGATGTCCTGATCGTTCGCGAGCTGTACGAACTGGTAGTCGAACGAAATGCGCGCAATGTCCGCGTCCACTTCGATCGAGTCGGGCTGGCTCAGCGCGCCCGAGATCGTGAAAACGCCGTCGGCGCTGCTGTGGCCGGTCAGCTGGACCTGGCTCACGTGAAGCCCGGCGCTGATCAGCGGATCGAGATCGAATCGCGTTACGGCGAGCCGCCCCGAGATCGCGTGTTCGCCTTCCAGCCCCACGCTCAATTGTCCCTCAAGCTTTGCCGCCGCGGACGCTTGGGACGCCAGCGTAATGCTCGCCGTCTTGCCGTCGGACGTCAGGTGCCCGTCGAAGTTGCCTTCCACCTCCGTCCCCAGCTTCAAGCCGGTAAGCGTCACGTCGCCCTGCCCCACCGGCGCGAACAATGGCCCGCTGCCGCGAAGATGGAATCCGAGCTGGCCGCCGATCGGCAGCGAACCTGTCTGCAGCTTCTTTATCTTCTCGAGCGCGATCCCCGAGCCGTTGAGATCGAATTCCGTTCGCAGTTCCCCGGGCCAGTAAGCGACATCTCCCGAAATCGCCGCCGAATTCTCGCGCAGCACGGCCTGCGATAGCCGCACTTCTCCTTCTTCCCAGTGGAATTGGCCGGTCAGGCTATCGAATTTCCATCCGAGCGCGCCGACATCGTCGAAAACAAACTTCGAATCGAACACGGGAGCGGCGCGCGTCCCACTGCCGCGAATCTCTCCGCTCAGCGTACCCGTCACCGGATAATTCGTGCCGATGATCTCCTGCAAATCGCCCGACGCCGCGTGGTTCACCTCCGCGGTCATCGTCCAGGGACTCGTGTCGAGAAAACCCCAGTCGCCGTCGAACTCGAGCGACATATCGATGGTCGCCAGGCTCTGCGCGCGCTGCACGGTGGCTTTCGAAAGCCGGAAACCATCGGGCGAATACCCGAAATCGCCTCGCAAGGCGTCCCACTGCAGCTTGCCGTACTGCGCGTTCGTCGCGTTCATGTCGCCGACGAAAGTAGGTCCGGCGATGGGACCGAGCACCCGCCCGGTCCATTCGACGCGGCCGGCAATTTTTTGCGGCTCGGCGGTCGGGCCGCGAATCGCGTTGATGAAATCGTCCCAGTCGACCAGGTCGTCCGTGTGGAACTGCGCTTCGAGAGCCGAATCGTCTCTCCCGAGGGTTCCGTCTACGTCCACTTCTGCTTTCGGCGTCGTGATCTGGCTCTGCGTGATCGTCACGATTTTCGTGTCGTTGTCGTAATCGTATTGGAAGTGCGCCGACGCCGGAATGATTCCCGGCGCGAGCGTGGCAGGCGGCATCCACTGCATGGTTCCGACGGTTCGAAAATCCTTGAACCCTGCGTCCCAGGAATTCACCGAGTCGACTTCCATCGCTGCGTCCCAATGCAGCGCGTTCACCGGAAAGCCATTGTGATCGAGCGCGGCGAAAGTGGCGGCGAGGCTTGCGCCGTGGAAATGCGTCTCCGTGCGAAACTTCAATCCCTTGAAGTCGAGTTGGAGCTGGCCGGCAAGCGCGCCCCCCAGCGCTTTCGCGCTCAGATTCGGCACCACCAGCCTTTCCTTCGCCACCTGGTAATCACCGGACGTCTCAAAGCCTTTCGCGTGAAACCATTCGTAGCCCAGATCGATGTCGTGCGCGTTGAAGTAGCCGCTCGCGGTCCACTCGCCGGGCTTCGCCACCCCGTTTCCGGCCTCCACGCTCGCCGCATAGTGAGCCTGCCCCGAGAAATCGGTGATAGCGCGAGGCACAGTCGCCTTGTGGAAAATCATCCGAACATCGTCGAGCGAAAGCCGCCCGCGATAGCGGAAATCCCAATCCGGCCGCGCAAAGCTCGCCAGATCGGCGCGCAGATTCAGTTGCGAATGCGGCCCCGTCCACACCAGTTCCTGCAGCTCGAATGAATCGCGGTGCAGCGTGAATTTGGCCGAAACGTCGAAGCGAAAAGGCATATCGCGTTTCGCGGCGAGCCTCACCTGTTTCCACTGGAAGTTCCCTACATACGAATCGGCTCCAATGGCCGGCGCGTCGTAGTGCAACGTGAACTCGAAATTCCGCCCGTCGAGCGCCAGCGGCGTCCGCTGGTTGTTGTAACTGACGCCTCCGCCGCGCAGCGCCAGCTGCCCGATGCGCAGACTGAATAGCGTCGGGCGCCACGGGCGACTCGGCCCGCGTTGCTTGGGAGTCGGCACGTTGCTGTGCCCGTTTTTGTCGATCGAGATCGCCACCTCGGGCTCGTCGATCGCGAGCCTGTCCAAAGCGAACTGGCGGCCGAAAAACGACAGGATTCGCACCGACGCGTCGATGCGATCGGCGTGAAACAGCGGCGCCGCGCCCGGTTCCTCGAGTCCATGCACGGTGAAATTGCTGATTCCGACGCTCAAGCGCCAGGGATTGAAATGAAATCCGCCGATCTCCGCGCGCGCCCCCGTGCGTTCCTGAATCTGGCTGACGATCGCGGACCGGATCCACCTGTCGGCGAATCCAAACTCGAAAATCGCCACCACAACCAGCGCGAGCACGCCGACCGCAACCAGCGGCCGTATCGTCCACTTTTTCCAGCGCCCGCTCACGGTGCTTCTCCGTTCGACATGATGTCGATCTTCAGCCGGTCGCGCGTGTCGTCCAGCCACCGCTTGGCGAGCGTGTCGATGTCGCGCTGCACGAGGACTTCGCGAATCGTATCCTCCACGTCGTCCACGGGCGGCACTTTCTCGCCGCGCGCCTTGAGCTGTGGAGCGAATTCATCGTTGTAATAGGCCTGGATCTGCTTCTCGTCCACCTGCGCCGCGGGACGAAACCGGTAATCGAGGAACCGCGCCAGATAGATTTGCTGCTCGAGCATCCGGCGCACAGCCGCGTCGCCGAGCCCCACAGCCTCACGCTGCTTCTCGAATTCACCGGGCGAAGGAAACTGCGCCACTAGCTGCTTATAGGCCCGGTCGACGTCTTCCTTTGTCGGCGGCGGATACTTGCTCGCATCCGCCTCGCCACGCACGATCCATTGATCGGCCAGCTCGCGAATCAATTCGTCGCGCAATTTCGATTTTCCATCCACCAGCTGCTGAAAGGCGGCAAGTTCGCGCACTTCGCTGTCCGTCAGGATGTCGTCCTCGATGCGCGCCGCGATGCCATCGATCGGCTGAGCAGCCAGCTTTGCGGTTCCAGCGTCAGCCGGGGGCGACAGCGCTGCCGCCTGCTGCGTCTGCGCGAGTCCGCGGCTCGCCGCGGGACCGGCAAGCCATGCCATGATCGCGAGAACGAGGATCGCCCGTTGCATCTTCCGTTCCATCAGCTTCCATTAAAAGACTGGTCCAATGTTGAATGAAAATCCCCAATGTGACAGATGGTAAATCACCGGCTGTTGCGTTGTTGTATTGAACCCCTGATACTCCGCTGGATTGAGCTGGTAGCCGATATCGACGCGCACCGGCCCCACCGGCGTCGGATAGCGCACGCCGAACCCGATCGTGTGCGAGAAGTAGTCCAGATCCGTAAGCGACGGCGGCTTCCAACGCAGTGTGATGTGATTCACGTCCGTAAACACGTTGCCGCCGTCGTAGAAGATCGTGCCGCCCAATCTATTGCCCACCCACGGCAGTCTCATCGGGAAATGCAGTTCCTGGTTGAAGATCAGCACAGCCAGGCCGCCGATCGGAAATCCCGTGCACGGATCGCGCGGCCCCGCCTGGTTCAACCCGAAGCCACGCAGCGAAGTTCCGCCTCCCGCGAAGAATCGCTCCGGCAGCGGAATAATCTGCTGGGTCAGAGGCGGCGTGCTCGGCGAGCACTGCGCCGGATTGAAAGGAGCGTTGATGCCCTCGACCGTGTTCCCAAGCGGCTCCTCAATCCCGAATCTCGTCGATCGCGCGATCACAAACGATCGCCCGATCGAATAAAACGACGAATTTTGAAAAAAGCCGCGGAAGTAGGTCGCGCTCGATGCAAGAGCCGTCGACGCATAGCTCACGTCGGCCGTATTGAACGTTCCGTGCGTTGCGTCGGCGGGATTGTCTCTCCGGTCTCGCGCATACGTGATCCCGAATCCCGATACCTGCTCCGGCTGGCTGAATAGGGGTATTTCCTCCTTGCTGATCGTCTGGGCAAGGTTGGCAGCCTTCACGTCTCGATAGAAATACCGGTAGAGGAGCGAGCTCGAAGGCGAAAGCTTCTGCACAAGCTGCGCCCCGCCCTCATAGCGCGTGGATGTGAACGTATTGATGTCCTGCGTCTTTTCCGCATATGCGGTGAACTGCAGGCTGAGGTTGTGGTTCGCGAGAAAGTTGTCCGCTGTGTACGTCGACGCAAACCGGTACTCGAGCGTGCTCCCTCGCGCCTGGAACGATAGCGTTTGCGCCCGCCCAAACATATTGGCCCGCGAAATCTCGAAGATGCCGCGCGGGCTGGCGCCGAGCGTAGTGCCGCTCGGATTCGATCCGCCGGCAACGCGCTGCACTTCGAATCCGAAGCCGTAGCCGATCGTGTACCGGTGCCCCTCGAGCGCTTCGACCACAACGGCCTTCTCCGGATCGGCGCCGGAAGGATTTTGTGGAGCGATCTGCACGCGGTCGAAAACTCCCAGGTTGTAAAGCTGCCGTTGCGTCGTCGCCACGTCCGCTTCCCGCAGCGGGCCGCCCGCCTTGATCTCCACCTGCCGCGCGATAATTCCGGGCCGCGTATACTGATAACCTGTCAACAAGACCTTGGCCACCTCGATCCGGTTGCCTTCGGTGATGTGATAGACCAGCTGCATTTCGTCCGGCTTGCCGCCGCGCGCTGTTTCTTCGTGAAAGCTCGCTTCCGGGAAGCCGTCGTTGTAATAGAGCGCCAATATATTGTTGCGGTCGCTGGTGACGCTCGCCTCCGAATACGGTTGTCCCGGCGTCGATCCCGTCACGTTGAGCAGCGTGGGCGTGTCGAGGGCGTGATTGCCTTCGATCTTCAAGCTCGAGATATACGTCTGGGTTCCTTCCAGCACATGAAATGTCACGAATAAATTGTTCTTCTTGTCCCGGTAGCGATCGTCGACTGAAGCCGTCACCTGCGCGTCCTGGAAGCCGTTGGAAAGGTACACGGCGCGGATCGAATCGATGTCATCCCGCAGCAACTGCTGGCTGAAACGGCCATTCGAAGCGAAAGACGCGGGCTGCAGGCTCAAGCGCCGCGCGAGCAGTTGCGTCTGGAAATATTTGTTGCCATCAAACGCCACACCGGCGAGGCGATACTTGCTGCCGCGCGTCACGTCGTAGGTGATCACGCGTTCCTTCAGCGTGTCGTCCTGGCGGGACTCGACCTGGACGTCCGCATCGAAATAGCCCTCGCTCTGCAGGTAATCGCGCAGGTTCCGCCGGCCCTCTTGCAGCAAGTCCTCGTCGACCGCCCCTTCCGCGTACATCGGCAGGAGCTTCTTTTGCCGGCTTCCGCTGATATGCGCGCCATTCACTTCGATGCGGATGCGTGGCCCTGCGGTCACCGAAAGCGTCAGCGGCACGCGCTTCGTCTGCGCGTCGTAGGTTCCGCGCTCGAAAAGCGCTCCCGCGCCCAGAAATCCTTGTTTCACGAGGTGTTTCTTCACGCGATCCGACGCGCGTGAAAGCCCCGCGGAGGTCACCGCATTCTTCTGCGATATCTTCGATAGCCGCAGAAGCTGTGCATCCTTATATGGCGTGCTGTTGTCGATCGTGATCGCTCCCACGCGCGCGCGAGGCCCCGGGTCGACCAGAAACGTCACATCCATCTCGCGCGTGTTCACGTTGGGAAAGAGCTTCCACGACACGTTCGCCTCGTACAGTCCGTCGTCGCGCAGCGAGTTCTGCAGCCGCGCCACCGCCTCGCGCAGCGAGCTCTCTCGAAACGCCTCTCCCAGATTCAAACGCACCGCCGCCAGCGCCGCTGGATTCGATGGAGGCTCCTTAATCCCCACAATCTGAATCACGTTGTTGTAGAAATTCCGCTGGACCACGAAATCGATCCGCAGGCCGGCCGGCTCCGTAGCAGACGTAACCCTAATGTTGGCGTAATCGCCCATCCGGTAAAGCTCGCGCAGGCTTGCGCGTTCCGCCGTGAAATCAAAAGGCTTGCCCGCCTCGAGCGGAAGCGGCGGTATTTGTCGGGTTACCGGCTTCCCGGATTCGTCCACCACGCGCACTTCCGCCACCACTTTTCCTTCGATGCTGGCTTCCTGCGCCCGAACCGGCAGCGCCACAGGCAGGATCGAGGCGAGGCATCCAGTGAAGGCGACGGCGCGCAGAAGATTTCGGCGGGCGGTCGACGACGTGAATATCGCGAGAATTTCCATTCGCTAATTGAGAGGAAAGGTTAGCACAGCCGCGTTGCCTGCCCGCCGTGAAAAGGCGCTATGATGAGCGAGGAAATACTGGATGAAGCCCGATCAGCAAGATAAATATTCCCGCCAGATTCTCTTTGCCGGAATCGGCGACGCGGGACAGGAGGCCATCCTCGCGTCGAGCGCCGTAGTCGTCGGCTGCGGCGCGCTGGGTACCGTCGCGGCGAATCTCCTCGTTCGCGCGGGCGTTGGCCGCCTCCGGATCATCGACCGCGACTTCGTCGAGCTCTCGAATCTGCAGCGCCAGACTCTTTTCGAGGAATCCGACGCACGCGACGCTTTGCCCAAAGCCGTTGCCGCCGAGCGCCGCCTCCGCGCCATCAATTCGGATCCGCAAATCGAAGGCATCGTGGCCGACGTGACGCCGAAAAACGCCGCCGAGCTTCTCTCCGGCTTCTCCGTGATTCTCGATGGGACCGATAATTTCGAGACGCGCCTGCTCCTGAACGACGCCGCGATTTCCCTCGGCATCCCCTGGATTTACGCAGCTGCGGTCGGGAGCTACGGCGTCACGATGACGATTCGGCCGGGCATCTCACCCTGCCTCGCATGCCTGCTGGAGAGCAGCAATCCGGAAAATCGCCACGGTTCCGTCCCCGGCATGCCCAGCGTAGAAGCGACCTGCGACACGGCGGGCGTACTCAACGCTGCCGTCGGCGTAATCGCATCGATTGAGACCGCAGAAGCGATCAAGCTTCTGGCGGGAAAACCCGAGGCTCTCAATGGCCGCTTGATCTCCTGCGATGTATGGACGGGAAAATTTCAATCGATCGGAATCTCTCGCAATCCGGATTGTCGCGCGTGCGCACGCCGCGAATTCACCTATCTTGCCGGTGAGGCCCAGCCGCACATCACCCTGTGCGGCCGCGATTCCGTCCAGATTCACGAGCGCCACCGCCGCCTCGATCTCGCCGAACTCGGCCGCCGCCTCGTGTCCGCCTCAGCGGCCGAAGTCCGCAACAACGATTTCCTGTTGCGCTTCCGCGTCGCACCCTACGAACTCACCGTCTTCGCCGACGGCCGCGCCATCATCAAAGGCACAAAAGACCCCGCCGTCGCCCGCTCGCTCTACGCCCGCTACATCGGCGCATAAAAGTCGTAGCGCCGGCGTCCCGCCGGCCTTCTCATGCAGGCGGAAGCGTGAAACTTGAGGCTGAAACGAGTGGAGGAGACTCTACCCCGCAAACCGCCGCAGCGCCGATTGCCGCATCGCGGCGCGGTCGATGTTTTCGCGGCAGTTCATCAGCGTGAGGAGCGTGCTCAACACGCGCGCCTTAATCTCATCCGACATCGGAAAGCCGCTCGTGGCCGTGTGCACGAGCGATTCTCCGCGCGCGGCAATCTTTCGCACGAATTCGAGCTGGCGCTCGTGGTTGGCGTTGCCGAGCGCGGTCTCGCGCCGCATCTCCGCGCACTCCTGCTCGATGAAGAGAGTGAAATGCAGAACGCAAAAGTGCTCAGCGGCGAGTCCCGCCGGCACAGAGCCCTTGCACCCTTTGGAAGAGCACGGTTCTGACACGGAGCTTGATCCCCGACAACCCCTTTTTTTGTAACACCTTCGGCCATGAATTTCCAGTTACTCCCGATGCGCTGCGCCCAATTCGATAGCATCCGGCTGCCGGCAAGACAGCAGATGCCGGGACCCTTTTCCCGCATCTAATCGAATGTAGGTTGGAGTGCTTCAAGCGAACGCCTACAGGAGGTTACAAAAAATGATACGTCCTATTCCAAGCGGAATTCGGAAAGCTCTCGTATCTGTTTTTGCTTTGATTCTGGTCTTACCCGTTGCAAGTGCGGCGTTTGCAGCGCCGAAAACGGTCCAGGCTCCGGCGAGCGATTCGCCGCATTACGAAGCCTGGCTCACCAAGCAAGTTCGGCATCAACTGGTGCTGCTTCCCTACTATTCGGTGTTCGATAATCTCGAATACCAGGTGGAAGGCTCCAAGGTTGTCCTGATGGGGCAAGTCGTGCAGCCCGTTCTCAAAGACGACGCCTCTGGCGCAGTCAAGCATATCGAAGGCGTGACGCAAGTCGACAACCAGATCAAGGTGCTTCCGCTCTCGCCTTTTGACTGGCAGATCCGCCGGGCCGAATACCGCGCCATTTACGGTTCTCCGACGCTACAGATGTATCAGGGGCGCAGCGTGGCCCCGATTCACATCATCGTCGAAAACGGCCACGTTACGCTCGAAGGCGCCGTCGCCACTCAGGCTGACAAGAATCTAGCCGGCCTTGTGGCCAATCGGGTCCCCGACGTATTTTCGGTGACCAACAACCTGCACGTCGACAACAGCTAACGGCTCCAGCGTTACTGCCCTTGCTGCGCGGCGTGCTCGCCAATCCGGAAATCGGTCCACGGACCGGCGATCATGTCGCGCAGCACGGGTGATTCCCACGAAAATTCGGGATGCGCCTCGAGGAATTTCGCGGCATCGAAATTGATTCCGCAGGGATGTCCGATGCGCGCGATGAAGTCCATCTGCGCGGCTAGCTGGCTATCGATCACTTTCGCCTGGACGGCCCCGCTGGGCGAAAAGGGCGGCGAATCCGACCCGGGCAGCGTCACCGGCTCCATATCGCCGTGGCCGCAAAGCGTCCTGCGATTCGCGCCTTCCTTCTTCGTGAACGTGTCGTAGTGATCGGCGAGGAAGACCTCGGCCATCTGCGTGTCGATCTTTCCCTTGTTGCCGTTGAGCAGCTCGTCCCAGCGGATCTTGCGCGCGTTCATCGAGCTGGCCGGATTGATGGGATCGTACGTCGTCTCATCCTTTATTACGTCGGGATCGCTCGGGAAATTCGCGCCCGAAAAGTAGCCGTCCATCGTGCGCCAGAGCTTCGTGTGCTGCAGACCGAGTTCGAGGCGCGCGATTTCGCCGGTCTTGCGGTCGCCGATCAGCCAGTCGTTCGCGTAGCCGCCGTTATTGCCGTCGATCATGATTTTTGCGTAGCTGTCGATCGAGTCCGCGTATTGCGCGGCCTTGCGCGAGCGCATGAATTCCGGTTTGCCGTTCGGGTCCCATCCGTGGAAATTCGCGATGGTCGTCTCAGTGATCATTAGCCCCGCCGAATTCACAACGAAATCGTCGTCGCTCGTGATGACGCCCGGAAAACCGTCCATCAGCATGCGGTAGCCGTGCTCCGGGGCGATATCGAAAATGATGTTCCAGCGCGCGCCTTCCATGTACGTCGTCCAATTGCTGTGCGCCATCACGATCTGGTGGTCTTTCGTCCAGCTTCCGGTGGCGACGAACGCGCTGCAATGGGCGAACGGCTCGAGTTTCGTCGATTGGGCAGCGCCCGTCTGCTTGTTGAGCCACGGGACGTAATAATCGGCCAGCTCCGAAAATGCGTTGAGCGCGACGATATCCCAGATGTCGAGCTTGCCTCCCCGAGCCTTCAAACCGTCGACGATTCCAAACATTTCGGACTGGAATTCGGGATCGATCTTCCTCCAGAGCATCTCGCGCGCGGCGCGCCGGAAGAACTCCCAGTCGCGCCCGGTGTCGTGCGTGTCCTCGAGGCGCACGACTTCGAAAGCGTCCGAAATCTCCGGCGCGAGCAAGTAGCCGTGCTGGAAGCCGATGTCGTGCGGCGTGCCCTCCAGGTGCACGTAGATCCAGCCGCCGCGATTGAAGCGGTAGCCCTTGCCCTGCGTGACGTCGGAGTAGGTGTTCTGCGGCAGCCCAGCCGGCACGGTCGGGTTGGACAAATCCGCAGCTGGCGATGTTGGGTTCGAAGAAGTGGTGGCGCGCGGCGTAGCCGCAGCAAGCGGCTGCCCCAGCGGAGCGCCGCAAAGAATCGCAGCGAGCGCCGCGGCGAGAATCGCCCTCCATTTGCGCGCCGGAACGCCTGCGCTAACCGTGTCGATTAGACTCGACCGCTTTCTTTTGTTTTCGACCATTTGCATCCATTTCTAATCGGCAAATGTCGATTAGATTCCGCCAATTTTCGGACGCATCTATCGTAGGGAAAGCGCAATCGGAGTGCAAGGAAATCGTGGGCGCGCGGAAAGGCGTGATTGGTGATCGGTGAGTGAGTGGTGGCGTGCGGAAAAGAGTGACCTGCCCGTCCGGCAGGCGGGGTCGTGACTCGTGGCAAGGCAAGGGCTGCGCAGTAGCGGCGTCCCCGGTTGCCCGGGTGATTTGTCCGAGATGCGATCGTCTGAAACATATCTCGAATCCAAGCTACCACGACGTGGGCGCGATATGCCCTGTCCCTGAGTACAGATTTCGACCGGGCGCAAATTCCTGTCTTTTTGTAGCTGCGGGTGACAAGTCACAGGCACAAAGATCTGTCGCACCTACGGCGCTTGGCGTCTCATGTTTCGGCGACCCAGCCCTTCCGGGCTGGGCCAACTTCTGCCGCACCTACGGTGCTTTCGAAGATCCTGCCGGAGTCACGGAATCCCCCGCCCGCTTCAAGCGCGGTACGCGCGACACAATTTAGCCCAGCCCGGAAGGGCTGGGAAAAATTGAGGGATCGAATCGCGAGCGCCGTAGGTGCGACACGCACGCTTCGAGGAGCGCGATCGTTTTCGATAGACACATCCGCGATTCAAACACATAGATCGTCCGGCAGAAACGCCCTACGATGAACTTCATGCTTGCCGCGACCTCAGTCTATTTGTTGACGCCGGATGGCTGGTTCGATCTTTACGTGCCCTTCCTCGTGATGGCGGTGATGATCATCCTGGTGATCGCGATCTTTGTGCGGCAGGGCCGGCACGCCGTCCTCGAAGAAATCGTCGCCAACGACGACCTCGGCCCTCCGGAGGCGTTTCGAAGAACTCTTGTCGTCGAGGAAAACCGGCCGGGCAGCTACCTTCGGCTCCGCAACAGCTCCCGAGCAGCGCGAGCCTGGCATTTTTGGTATCGCTGGGTGGCTGGCGCGGGCCCGCAAGCAAACGTCGATGAAGTGACGTTCGACGCCTCGCTCCAGCAGGTTGAATTGAGCAAGAAAGAAAAGCATACGACGTTCCGCTTTTCCGAAATCGCCGCAATCCGCTTGCGCGAAAGAGGAGCCGGCAAGAGCGGTTCGACGTGGTACCTCGAGTTAATCCCATGCGAAGGAACGCCTGTACCTTTTGCCACATCCGCGATCGGCGACCGACAGACAATGTTCGAGCGGACCGCGGCGGTCGCAAAAGCGGCCGCGCGCATCGCGGCGGTTCCAGTGCAGGTCATCGTTGCCGGCAATGTGTGGACGTCGGGCTGGCCACCGAAGAAACGTGTTGCCGCGCGTTGACGGGATCTATCCATCGCATCGATCAGCGGCGTTTCTTGCTTTCGTTTTCGGCGATGCGCGCCTTCACCAATTTCGTGATGAGCGCGGCGGGGAGCGGCTTGTCGATTGGGAAGCGGATGGTGCCCTTCGATACGGAGTACTTCTTGAGGTGGTCCGCGCAGGCGGCGATTGCCGAGGCGCCGGGGAACAAGCTGCAATGATCGGAAAACGCGGCGTAGCACGCCAGCATGCCCTTGTATTTGAATGCGGGAATCCGGTAGCTGATGGTTTCGATGGCGTCGGGCGGCGCGGCGGCGCGAATCGCGGCGCGGACCTTCTTCAGAGTGCCGCGCGCAGGCTCGGGAACGCGCGCGAGGTATTCGTCAACAGTCTTGGCGGGGCCCGTGCCCTTCACCGAAGAACCACGACCGCCAGGTTTCCTTCTTTTCATGTCGTCCTCGCTCGAGTTAGCCGGCTGGGTGTCGCACCTACGGCGCTCCGTCCTAATTCCATGTTCGTTTCCCAGGCCTTCCGGCCTGGGCTAATTTCTGCCGCGCGTACCGCGCTTGGGCCCACCAGACTTCGGATCCTGGGACGCGCTATCTCGGAGATAAGCGCCCGAACGCGGCTCTTGTCTGCCATTTTGCGCCAGCTAAGGCCCCCGACGAGAGCATCATTGATGCTGCACTTGCAGCAGGGAAAAAGCGCCGGACCCGAACATCCGCCGCGCTAATCCGGGAGGTTGTCTTTCCAGCCGAGGATGGCGGCGGCCGTATCGTTTGTAGCTCCCATGCGGTCGCGGGCAATGGCCCAGCGTTCGCGGATGAGACGCGAGAGCGGCGCGTCGAGCTTCACCGCTTCGCCGAGATCGGCGGCGATCCTCACATCTTTCGCCATCAGGCCGAGCGCGAAGCCCGTGGCGAATTTTCCGGAGAGCACGTGCTCCTTCACCATGAATTCCGTGGTGAAATTGCGCCCGGTCGACGCATTCAGAATATCGACCATCGCTTCCTGATTCAGCCCGAAGCGTTCGCCGATCAGCAGCGCCTCGGCAACCGCCGTGTATCCCGCCGCTGCGATGTAATTATTGAGCGCCTTCATCGCGTGGCCGGTGCCGAGCGGGCCCGTTTCGAAGAGGCGGTCGCCCATCGAGCGCAGGAGCGGCTTGGCGCGCTCGATCGCGGCTTTGTCGTTGCCGCCGATCATGATCGCGAGAGTCGCGGTTTTCGCGCGCGGCACCGCGCCGGAAACAGGCGCGTCGAGCAGGATCGCGCCGTCGCGTTCGAGCGCCTTGCCGAGTTCGCGCGTGCCCACGGGCTCGGACGAGCTCATGTCGATGATGAGCGAGCCGGGGCGGAGATTTTTCGCGAACGCGCCGTCCTCCTGCTCGATCAGCGCGCGGCGGACGATCTGCCCGGTCGGCAGCATGGTGATGGTCGCTTCGCTGTGGGCGATTTCGGCGAGGCTCGATGCGGCGCGCGCGTTGTGCTCGCGCGAAAAGCGGGCGGTGCGCTCGGCATCGAGATCGAAGACCGCGAGATCGTGGCCCGCCTTCGCGATGTTGGCCGCCATGGGCCAGCCCATGTTTCCAATGCCGATGAATCCTACGCGCATTGTATTACCTCCGAAAGGCGTTCAGCGTCCGAGGGATTCTACAAGGTATCGGCGCGGTTGACACGCAGAGAGGGATTCTTCGACTGCGCGTCCCGACTCGTAAATCGCAAAGGCGCGATTTACGAGCGCAAAATCGTCGGGCCGCTCCGCTCAGAATGACGGCAGGCAGGGCAGGTTATTCGAGGCCCATTTCCTTCAGGACTTCGACGGCGTGGTTGAAGCTGTCGACGCCGGCGGGGACGCCGCAATAGATCATGCTGTGCAGCAGGACTTCGCGGATTTCGTCCTTGGTGGCGCCATTGGTGATGGCGGCGCGCACGTGGACGCGCAGCTGCACCGGCTTGCCGAGCGCGACGAGAGTGGCGATGGTCAGCAGGCTCCGCGTGCGGCGGTCGAGCGGCGGGCGCGTCCAAATTTCGCCAAAGCAATAGCGCGTGACGATCTCCTGCAGGGGCCGCGTGAAATCGGTGGCCGAGTTGATGGCCTGATCGGCAAGCGCCGGGCCGAGCATCTCGCGGCGAATCTGCATCCCGGCAGCGAATGTATCCGCGGCGGAGGCGTGCGAGCCATTGCGCGAAGGCGCGGCATCATCGAAG
The DNA here is from genome assembly GCA_963841605.1 of uncultured Acidobacteriota bacterium. Classification (GTDB taxonomy): domain Bacteria; phylum Acidobacteriota; class Terriglobia; order Acidiferrales; family UBA7541; genus Palsa-295. The sequence continues at coordinate 628,788 of CAWJDM010000012.1, read as the reverse complement.
TGCAGGATGGTGACGCCGCCCGTCGCGTAATTTGCGACGTCCGCCGCGACCTTCTGCCCGATCTCGGACTGCGTGGCCGCCGCCATCGCGGCTTCGTTCGCGAATTCGCCTTCCCAAATGCAGAAATAGGGAGAAGGTCCCGTCACTCCCTCGATCGCGAACGAATGCCGGCTCGAAAGCAGGCCGGGCATTTGCGCGGCGAGCGGGAGATGCTTCTCCTCGTAGTATTTCTTGAAATGGACGGGGTCTTTCGGCGGGGGATACAGAGCGATGATTCGATGCATGGTGTCGCTCCCTATAATTTAATTATCGGAAAGCAGTGAAACGAGATGCTTCGCAGATCTCAAATGGCCGCAGGCCTGATTTCCGCTCTCGCGGATGCAGAATCAGGCGGCGAACAACTTGCCCGAGCCAGGCGGGACGACCGAGCAGCGAGGCGTTCAGGCGCCGGCAGCGCGCGAGAGATCGCCCGTCGAACCGGACGCGGACTTGCGCCGGGCCGACCAGATTCGCGCCCGCGGCGTGCCCTCGAAATCCACGATGTCGGTCACGCGATACGGCATTTCCTTGTCGCACGCGCGGCAACGAAGCGTGAACGCGCAGCCCTGCGGGTTTTCGCGGCATGACGGATCGTTTTCGATCGCGGACGCTTTGCTGATGACGATCGCGGGCACTGGGATCGCCTGGCGACAGCTCCTACAAACGACTCCGGCGTAACTTTGCTTTTCCAACTGTTGGTTCATGTCGAAACCCTCTTTCAAAGTTTTGGCCGCTTGGGAAGGGACGGCCATGCTACACGAACTAGCTTGTTGAAATCCAGCGCGGCAATCGAAACTTATCCACAGGCGGCGGAAGCCCTATTTTACCTCTTCTTGGCGCAACATTTCCGGCTTTCTCGTGTTAAATCAAGTGGTTACAGAAAGGGCTACCTGTCCGTAAGGTCAGGATAACGCTTGGGTTACGCGCTCGGGAGTTTCGCGATACCCGGCCAGCGGGAACATGTTTAATAGGGGAGGGAGGAACCTCATATGCGAAGCTTATTGCGATTCCGCAATCTTTTTTTCTTGCTCGTGCTGTGCGTGGCACCGTTCGCGATGCCGGGAACGTCTCTGGCGCAAGTGGCCGTTTCGATTCGAATCGGGCCGCCGGCGCTGCCGGTCTATACCCAGCCGCCGTGCCCCGAAGATGGCTACCTCTGGACGCCCGGCTATTGGGCCTACGGGCCTGACGGCTACTACTGGGTTCCGGGCGTGTGGGTGGCGCCGCCACGAGTGGGCTTGCTATGGACGCCGGGCTATTGGGGATTTGGCGGCGGGTTCTACGCGTGGCATCCGGGTTATTGGGGTGAGCACGTCGGATTCTACGGAGGAATTCACTACGGGTTCGGCTACGGCGGCGTGGGCTTCGTGGGCGGCCGATGGGAAGGTGGGCGCTTCGCATATAACACGGCCGTGGTGCGCGTGAATACGACGGTGGTGAGGAACGTATACGTGGACCGCGGCGTGATACGCGACGACCATGATCACGACCGCTACAGCTTCAACGGGCGAGGCGGAGAAATGGCACGCCCGAGCCGCGACGAAGAGCGTTGGGACCACGAACGGCACTTCGAGCGGACGCAGAACCAGATCGCGCATCAGGAAACCTTCCAGAACGATCGCAGTGCGTGGGCGTCCGAGAATCACGGCCAACCACACACCGTGGCGATGAACCGGGTGAACGGGCGGCAGTTCAATCAGCAGGGACGCATCGGGCAGGGCGTGCGTTCCGGCGAGCTGACCCCGGGCGAGACGGGACACCTCGAAAACCGCGAGGCCAACATCCACAATGAGGTTCACAACGACCGCGCGGCGAATGGCGGCCGGCTGACGCAGCAGGAGCGGCAGCAGGTGAATCGCCAGCAAAACGGTGCGAGCCGGGCGATCTATCGCGACAAGCACAACAACCGGACCGATAGCCACCCGAACGGCGGCCGCCAGCAAGAAAACAAGCACGGCGGGCGTTAAGACGCAGACAGTCGTGAAAAATTCCTGAGCCACCCCGGCTGTCGCCGGGGTGGAATCAGGCTCCTCCCTTAACTTCGAATTCGTTCCCCGCAGAACTCGCAATAATCGCAAAATTCCCGGTGAAAAACGGGAGCGGATCGTGCATAGTATGTGCGTCCGCCAGGACGCCGCAGCCAGCCAGAAACCCCATCAACATTTGAAGTGTCCGCGCGCGTGCGCCTTTGTGCGTCCGTGCTGGGGAGAGCTCAGAGAGAGGACCATGGACATAGGCAACCTTGGGAGGATTGGCCCATTCGAGGTTTTCCACCCGATGCAACAAGCCGCGGCGGAGCGCGTCGGGCAGAGCGGCGACGGCGAGATTCCGGGGCGGCTTTTCGTCGTCGAGGGAATCGACGGGTCGGGCAAATCGACGCAACTGAGTTTGCTGCACAAGTGGCTCGAATCGAGGGGATATGGCGTCGTCTTCAGCCAGTGGAATTCGTCGCCGCTGGTGAAAGACACGACCAAGCTGGGGAAGAAAAAGAAGATGCTGACGCCGGCGACGTTTTCGCTGATCCATGCGACCGATTTCGCCGACCGCACCGAGCGCAGCATCCTGCCGCTGCTGAAGGCGGGCGCGGTGGTGTTGTGCGACCGGTACATCTACACGGCGTTCGCGCGGGACGTGGCGCGCGGGATGGACCGCGAGTGGGTGCGCGACCTCTACGGATTCGCGGTGAAGCCGGCGGTGGCGTTTTATTTTCGCGTGCCGCTGGAGACGGCGATCGGTAGGCTGGTCGGGGCGCGCGACGGATTCAAATTCTACGAAGCGGGGCTCGACATCGGCCTGAGCGACGATCCCACCGAAAGCTTCCGCCTGTTTCAGGGCCGCATCATCGATGAATACGAAAAGATGATTCCGGAATTCGGGCTGACGGTGATCGATGCGACGTTGCCCGTCGAAATCCAACAGGCGCAGGTGCGCCACATCGCGAGAACCCATCTCGAGAAAGCCGAAAATCTGAGAGTGAGGCCATGAGAAAGACCTACGGAAAGCTCTTGCCGGGGATGAAGCTCGGGGATCTGGCGGGCAAGCTGATCGTGATCGAAGGAACGGACGGGGCGGGGCGAACGACGCAGATCAATATGCTCCGGCCGTGGCTCGAGGAAATGGGCCACGCGGTGCTGGATACGGGCATGACGCGCTCCGCGCTGGCGGGCGATGGAATCCGCCGCGCGAAGGAGGGCAACAATCTCGGGCGCGTGACGCAGACGCTATTTTACGCGACCGATTTCATCGACCGGCTTGAGAACGAGATCGTCCCGGCATTGCGGGCGGGATTCATCGTGCTTACCGACCGGTACGTCTATTCGCTGATGGCGCGGGCGATCGTCCGCGGAATGGACGGCGCATGGATTCGCAGCGTTTTCAGCGCGGCGCTGGTGCCGGATGCCGTCTTTTATTTGCGGCTCAGCGTGGAGGAGTTGATCCCGCGGGTCGTCTTTTCGCGCGGATTCGACTACTGGGAATCCGGCATGGATGTATTCCCCGGCTACGATATGTACGAGAGCTTTCGCTCGTATCAGGCGACGCTGCTCGCGGAATTCGAGCGACTGGGGACGGAATACAATTTCCAGATCGTCGACGCTTCGGCCGAGCCGCGAGTGGTCTTCGCGCAGCTCAAGGCCAAGGTCCTGAACCTCCTCGAAAGCGATTCGCGCGCGGCCTATCTCGCGAAATCGGAAGAGCGTGTGTCGATGGTGCCCATCAAACCCGCGCCCGTTGCGCCTGCCGCATCGGCGCTGCCGCATGACAGCGAGGCGGCGAGCAGTGTGAATCGCGAGATCGAGCTGCTGTTCCAAAGCATGGTCGCGTATTACTCGGAGCGCCCGTACGCTCACGCCAATGCCCATGCAAACGGGAATGGCAACGGCCATAGCGCGCAGCATCCGAAATAGGCGGCGAGACCCGGGGCTCCTGGCGCGATTGACACCCTTCCAAGACAACAGCTAGAGTACATCCCGCATATCCAGCGAGAAACCAGGGAGCATCCATTCGAATGACCGGGACGACTGTCTCTCATTACTTGATATTGGAAAAAATCGGCGGAGGCGGGATGGGTGTGGTCTACAAGGCCCGTGACAATCGCCTGGGCCGCAACGTCGCCCTGAAATTCCTGCCCGAGGGTTTTGCGGTGGACGCGGAGGCGATCGAGCGGTTTCGGCGCGAAGCGCGCGCCGCCAGCGCTCTCAACCACCCCAATATCTGCACGATTTACGACATCGACGAGCACGAAGGCCGCCCGTTCATGGCCATGGAACTTCTCGAAGGGCAGACGCTGAAGCATCGGATCGACTCGAAGCCGATGGCAGTGGCCGAGATCCTGGAAGTGGGGATTCAGATCGCCGACGGACTGGAGGCCGCGCATTCCAAGGGCATCGTCCACCGCGATGTAAAGCCCGCGAATATTTTCCTGGTGAATCGAGGCGCCGCGAAGATACTCGACTTCGGTTTGGCGAAACTCGCGGCACATCGACTGCTCACCACGCAACGAATGGGCGCGTCGATGAGCAAAATGGCGACGATGACGGGGGATGAGTTCGTCACCAGCCCGGGCAGCTCGGTCGGCACCGTGGTGTATATGTCGCCGGAGCAAGCGCGAGGAGAAGAGCTGGATGCGCGCTCGGACATTTTCTCGCTGGGCGTGGTGCTCTACGAAATGTCCACTGGAACTGTTCCCTTCCCGGGGGCAAGCGCCGCCCTGATTTTCGACGGCATCCTTCATGGGACTCCTGCTCCGGCAAGCAAGGTGAATTCGCGCCTGCCGATCGCCGTCGAGAACATTCTCGGCAAAGCGCTCGAAAAGGACGTCGATTTTCGCTACCAGACGGCGGGCGAGCTGCGCGCGGACCTCAAGCGGCTGCGGCGAGACATGGAAACGACGCGGCGCCCAACCTCGGAAAAATCGGCCGCGACGGGCGAGCATTCCTCGGGTTCGACGCCGGCGCGGAAATCGGTTGCCGTCCTTTATTTCGAGAATCAGGGTGGGAGCAAGGAAGACGAATATTTTCGCGACGGGATGACGGAAGACATCATCACGGAGCTCTCCAAGATGACGCAGCTCCAGATTTTTCCGCGCTCGGAGATGCTGGCGTTTCGGGATAAACCGTCGACCGCGCCGCAGGTGGGGCAACAGCTTGGCGCAGCGTACGTGCTCGAGGGAACCATCCGGCGGGCCGCCAACCGCCTGCGTATCACGGCGCAGCTTGTGGAGAGCGCGACGCGGCATTCCGTGTGGGCCGAGCGCTACGACCGCCAGCTCGAGGACGTCTTCGCGATTCAGGACGAGATCGCGAGGAGCATCGCGCAGGCTCTGCGCATCACGTTGACGCCGCAGGAAGAAAAAACCATCGGAGTGAAACCGACCGAAAACACCGAGGCGTACGATTTCTACCTTCGAGGAAGAAGCTACGCCCGGCGCCACGATATGGACTACGCCCTGCAGATGTTCGAGCACGCGATTCAGCTCGATCCCAACTTCGCGCTGGCGCATGCGGGTATCGCCCACCTCTGCGGCCTGATCTACGAGATTCGGGAGCAGAGCGCAAACTGGATCGAGCGAGGGATCGCGTCCTGCGACCGCGCGCTGGCGCTTGCGCCCGATTTGCCGGAGGTGATGGTGGCGCGGGCGCGTTTGTTCTACGCGCAAAAGAAGTACGACGAGTGCGCGATGATGGCGCGGCGGGCGATCGAGCGGAAGCCCGACTGCGATGGATCGTGGAACATCCTCGGCCGCGCCCTGATGACCAGCAATCGCTACAAAGAGGCTGCGGATCTCGTGGACAAGGCGCTCGAAGCCAACGGCGACGACTACAACGTGTATGTCCCGTACATGCTGTGCATGGAGAGGATCGGACTGAAGAAAGAGGCGGAGGTGCTGCGCGGACGCATGACCGTGATGCTGCGGCAGCAATTGGAGCTGGTGCCGGAGGACGTGCGCGCCAGGATCCTGCTGGCAACCAACCTCGCCTCGAGTGGAGAGTCGGAAGAGAGTATGCGGCACCTGCAGACGGCAGTTGTGCTTCGCCCGAAGGACGGCAACACGCTGTACAACGCCGCCTGCACCTATGGAGTTCTTGGGAAAAAGGCAGAAGCGATGGAAACGTTGGGAAAAGCGATCGTCGCGGGCTACGGCAATTTGAACTGGGCAGCGCGCGACACCGATCTCGATTGCCTCCACGAAGACGCGGAATTTCGCAAGCTGGTCGGGCTCGACCAGGCCGCTGCTTCGTCGTCATAAGGGGCCGGTAGTGGCCTAATTTAGTGCAATGGTGGCCTGGCACGGACAATCCTGTCTTTGCCAGGCAGTGTGCTATTTCAGATTGAATCTTCACGGCTCCGGGTTCACAGGCCCTGGCGTTTCAATTTCAAATCAATCGAAATGGAGGGAGAGATGCGCATTCGAGCGACGGTTCTTGCAGCGGTTTGCGCGGCAGCGATGCTCTGTGCCGCGGCGAGCGTGCTTTCACAGGAAAAGATGGTTTCCGACGCGCAGTATGTGGCCCAGGCGCTATCGGCGGCGCCGCGTGCCATTGCCGCGCACGCGGCCGTGGTCCGCATGGACAAGGACGGAAAAATGCGGACGCTGCGCAAGGGCACCAACGGCTTCACCTGCGTGGTCATGAATCAAGACCGCATGTGCAACGACGAGAATGCCATGCAATTCTTCATGGCGGCGATGACTCATGGCACGCCGACGGATAAGCCGGGATTCTCGTACATGCTGGCCGGCGATCATGGCACGAGCAACACGGACCCGTTCGCGGCGAAAAAGACGGCGACGAATCACTGGATTGTCACCGGGCCGCATTTGATGCTCACCGGAGCGGCGGCAAAGATGCTGGGCTATACGCGTGAGCAGGACCCGGATCCCAACCAGCCATACATGATGTGGGTGGGGACGGCGTACGAGCACGCGATGATTCCCGTGGGCCCGCCGAACGCGAGCAAACCCTGAAGGCAAGTCGTCAGCGGTCAGTGACCAGCGGCCGGTGCTCGGCGAACAGATCGCAGGGCACCTTGCTTCCGCGCCACTCAGTGCGATAATGGGCGCGTTGGGGCGAGCTGCGGAGCAGCCGCGAGCGTAAGCGAGGTCTTTATGGCACTGAGGGATGAGTGGATCGAGAAGCGGGCGGCCGCGATGAACCCCTCGTCGGGGCTCGGGGCAAACGGCGGGGCGAGGAATTTCTCGCAGATGCACTACGCGCGGCAGGGCGTGATTACCGAGGAGATGCAGTATGTCGCGCTGCGCGAAAGGCTTTCGCCTGAGCTTGTCCGGGACGAGGTGGCGCGCGGGCGCGCGATCATTCCCGCCAATATCCACCACCGCAACCTCGAGCCGATGGGGATCGGGGTGGCGTTCGGCTGCAAGATCAACGCGAACATCGGGAATTCAGCGACCACGTCGAATGTGAGCGAAGAGCTCGAAAAGCTGCACCGCGCGGTCCACTACGGCTCGGACACAGTGATGGACCTTTCGACCGGTGGCGACATCCCGATGATTCGCAAGGCGATCATCAACGCCTCGCCTGTGCCCATCGGGACGGTCCCGATCTACGAGGCGCTTTCGCGCGTGCGGCGCGCCGAGGATTTGACGATCAACATCCTGCTCGAAGTGATCGAGGAACAGGCCGAGCAGGGCGTGGATTACATGACGATCCACGCGGGCGTGCTGCGCGAATTCCTGCCGCTGGTGCGGAACCGCATCACGGGAATCGTGAGCCGCGGCGGCGCGCTGCTGGCGCAGTGGATGAGTTTTCACAAGGCGCAAAATTTCCTCTACGAGAATTTCGACGCGATCTGCAAAATTTTCCAGAAGCACGACGTGAGTTTTTCGCTCGGCGATGGCTTGCGTCCCGGCTGCCTGGCGGATGCGAGCGACGAAGCGCAATTTGCCGAATTGCGCGTGCTCGGCGAGCTGACCAAGAAAGCATGGGAATACGACGTGCAGGTGATGATCGAAGGCCCCGGCCACATCCCGATGGACCAGATCGAGCTGCAGGTGCAGAAAGAGAATGAGATGTGCTACGAGGCGCCGTTTTACACGCTCGGGCCGCTTGTGACCGACATCGCGCCGGGCTACGACCACATCACGAGCGCGATCGGCGCGGCGATGATCGGCTGGCACGGTGCGTCGATGCTCTGCTACGTCACGCCGAAGGAGCATCTCGGGCTGCCGAATGCGGACGACGTACGCCAGGGCGTGATCGCGTACAAGATCGCGGCGCATGCGGCGGACGTGGCGCGGCACCGTCCCGGCGCGCGGGATCGCGACGACGCGCTCAGCTACGCGCGATTCCTTTTCGACTGGAACAAGCAGTTCGAGCTTTCGCTCGATCCGGATACGGCGCGCGCCATGCACGACGAGACGCTGCCGGACGATTTCTACAAGGAAGCGAAATTCTGCTCGATGTGCGGGCCGAAGTTCTGCTCGATGAATACGACGCAGATCGCCGAGGCCTATCAGGGGCTCGACCAGAAAGATCGCGAAGCGAGATTCGCCGAGCTGCTGGGCAAAGTCGAGCAGCCAGGGAACAAGCGGGCCACCGAAATCGTATCCTAAGGCAGGGCGCAACACCGCTCGATGGCGGTTGCGCTCGAAGGAGCGCCCATGTTCTTCTTTGCCTTCGGCCTCTTGGCCTACTTTTTGCCTTCGATCATCGGCCACGAGAAGCGGTCGTTTGGAGGCATTTTCGCGCTGAACCTGCTGCTCGGATGGACGGTGATCGGCTGGATCGTCGCGCTGATCTGGGCTTGCACGGACGAGCATCGCGTGCCGACCTATGCTGTGACTGGGGCTGTGACTGGCCCGAACCGCTACTGCTGCCGGTGCGGGGCGATGGGTCCGGCGGCCGCGCAGTATTGCTGGGCCTGCGGCCAGCGCGTCGTACAAGGATTGCATGGCTAGAACCGGGAAAATTCTCTTGCTTGCGGTGGCGCCCCTTGTGGCTGCGGCGGCGATTTGCGCGTTCGCGGCTGCGGCGCCGGACGGTGCCTCGTATGGCGCGTCGGTCGAGAAATGGCGGCAGGATTACCAGGCGGACCTCACCTCCGACCATGGCTGGCTCAGCGTTTCCGGGCTTTTTTGGCTGCACGACGGCGAAAACAGCTTCGGCTCGAACCCGCTCGACGATATCGTCCTGCCAGCACCCGTGCCGGCGGAGGCGGGCAGCTTCGAATTTCACAATGGCAAGACGATCGTGCACATGAAGCCGGGCGTGGAAGCGACGATGCACGGCGCGAAAGTGACGACCGCGGAGATGCGTCCCGATGCCAGCGACCAGCTTGTGATGGGCGATTTGACGCTGTACGTCCACGCGAGCGGCGAGCGCTACGCCATCCGCCTGAGGGACAAGAACAGCAAGCTGCGCAAGAATTTTACCGGGCTGCACTGGTTCCCGATCGATCCGGCCTACCGCGTGGTGGGGCATTTCGTGCCGTACCCGAAGCCGAAAACCGTGATGATCGAGAACGTGATGGGCGACGTGGGGCCGGAGGAGATAACCGGCTACGTCGAGTTCACCCTGAAGGGGCAGAAGCTGCGGCTAGAATCCGAGCTGGATGGATCGGACTTCGAGTTCGTCTTTCGCGACCTGACGAGCGGGCACGAGACGTACGGCGCGGCGCGCTTTCTCGATACCGTGCTCAACAAAGACGGCAGTGTGGTCATGGACTTCAACGAGGCTTATAATCCGCCCTGCGCGTATAACCCGTACACCACCTGCCCGCTGCCGCCGCCGCAGAATCGGCTGGCGGTGCGGATCGAGGCGGGCGAGAAGGCGTATCATCACTAGGAAAAGAGCCGGCGAGACGCCCTTCGACGTCTCTCCCTTCCTGCGTCAGGGCAAGCAGGGTAAACCGGCGCTACCAAGGAGCGAACGTGGCCTTTGTCCGAGCGGCGAGTAAGAATGATCTTCCGGCAGGGAAAATCTGCGAAGTCGCGGTGAACGGCACGTCCGTGGCGCTGGCCAACGTAGCCGGCAAGTTCTGTGCAATCAGCGGGATATGCATGCACGAGGCTGGGCCGCTCGGTGAAGGCGAGCTCGACGGCCAGGTTGTCACGTGCCCATGGCACGGCTGGCAGTACGACATGACCACGGGAAAGGTCGTGCAGAACCCGACCATTGGCGTCGAGAGCTACCCTGTCGAGGTGAGGGGCGAAGACGTTTTCGTTGATGTCGGGTAGATTCTCTGTGGAAATGCGTTCTCAAGCGCTCTTTTGTGTACATTTTGTCTCTCCCGGCAGTGAAAATTTCCTCACGGAAGGCTTCCTCTGCTTTCCAGTTCCGTGTATAGTTCCCGCCGACACTTTTTGACAGGATGACCCAAACTCCCCTCAAACCAAGGCGTTGGCTGCTTGCGGTCGACCCGCGGCTCTACCACTGGGACACCCTTTTCGTGAAGGGCAAGGAGATGTGGAGGCAGGCGGGCAGCCGCCCCGACGCGCTGCGTCAGCTGAAGCAGGTCCACAAGGGCGACCGCGCGCTGTGCTATCACGGCAAGCCGGAGCATTCGATCTATGCGCTGGCCGAGGTGACTCGTGATCCTTATGCGGATCCACACGATTCCGACGGGAAGAAACTGGTCACCGACCTGCGGGCCATCGAGCGGCTGCCACGGCTGGTGACGCTTGCCGAGATGCGGGAGAATAAAGCGCTGCGCAAGATCAAGTTCCTCAAGAATACGCGGCTCACCATCTGCCCGCTGACGGACGAGGAGTACTCGGAAATTCTCAAGATGGCCGGGATTGTGGCGTCGCCCGGCATTCCCCTCCCCTGAAGCCGGAACGAAATTCGAAAAGCGAAACTCGTATAGAATGGCTGCGCAGGAGGACCTTCATGCGCAGATTTCTCGCGACAATCTCTGTGGTAGCGCTCGCGCTGGCCGGCGCGACGCTGGCGGCTGGGCGCGGTAATTCGGAAGGGAACGGCGCGGATGCGGCGCGCGCGGCGGCGGAGTACGATCTCGCCGGCATTCGCACCGGGCGCACGCGGGTGGTCGACATGACGTACACGCTCAACGGGCATCTGCCGTCGTGGCCGGGCGACGACAAGACATTCGAGACGCAGGTGGTGGCAACGTACGCGAAAGACGGCTACTTCGCGCGCAGCTTCTGGACGCTCGAGCACTACAGCACACACATGGACGCGCCCGTCCATTTCGCGCCGGGGAAAGCGACGATCGCGGAAATTCCTGCGACGCATTTCTTCGGCCCGGCCGAGGTAGTCGACGTTCGCGACGAGGCGGCGAAGGATCCGGATTACCGGCTCTCGGTCGCGCGCGTCGAGAAATGGGAAGCCGCGCACGGGCGGATTCCCGCGGGCGCGATCGTCCTGCTGCGGACGGGCTGGGCGTCGCGCTGGCCGGACCAGAAGCGCTATCGCAATCAGGATGCGCAGGGCGTGATGCACTTTCCGGGATTCGGGGCGGATGCCGCGAAGCTGCTGGTGGCGCGCGGGGCGGTCGGCCTGGGAATCGACACGCTGAGCATCGATTACGGCGCGTCGAAGAATTTCGAGGTGCATCACGTCGATTTGCCTGCCGGGCTCTACAATCTCGAGAATCTGGCCCGCCTCGATCAGTTGCCCGCAACGGGCGCGTTCCTGATCGCCGCACCGATCAAGATGGAGGGCGGCTCGGGCGGGCCGTGCCGCGTCTTCGCAATTCTTCCGGAAGCAAAGTGACTTCGCGGACAAAAAATGCCGGAACTGCCTGAAGTCGAAACTGTCGTACGCGGATTGCGGGCCGCGCTGCCCGGGCGGCGCATTCTCGAAGTGCGGCTCGGCAAGACCGACTTCATCGAGAATCCCGCCGCGCTCGAAGAGCAGCTGCCGGGCAAGCAAATCCGCGCGGTGAAGAGATATGGCAAATTCCTGCTGTTTGAGCTGGAATCGGCGAGCACGGGCGAACCCGCCCGAGAGCTGGCGCTGCTGATCCACCTGGGAATGACCGGGCAGCTGGTAACCAGCGCACCCGAAGAGCGCATCGCGCCGCACACGCACGTTTTCTTCGCGCTCGACGACGGCAAGGAGCTCCGCTACACGGATATTCGCCGCTTCGGCAGCATGCGGCTTTTGGCCGATGGCGCGCGGGAGAAGACGCTCGGATCGCTCGGGCTCGACCCGCTGGAGATGACCGAGGAAGTGTTTGCGGCGGCGATAGGCTCGCGGCGGGCGCGCGTGAAAGCGCTACTGCTCGACCAACACGTGGTCAGCGGCATCGGCAACATTTACGCGGACGAGAGTCTGTGGCGCGCGCGCATTCATCCCATGCGGATCGGCGCGATGCTCAAGCGCGATGAGATTCACCGGCTCTATCGCGCCGTGCGCGATGTGCTGAACGAGGCAATTCGGCTGCGCGGGTCGTCGGTTTCGGATTACGTCGATTCCGAGGGGCAGCGCGGGGAATTTCAGCTGCGCCACCGCGTCTATCAGCGCGAGGGCAAGAAATGCTTTCGCTGCGGGGCGAAAATTCGGCGCGCGATCGTCGCAGGGCGCAGCTCGCATTTCTGCCCCAAGTGCCAGCGAACCCCGCGAACTCGCCATCGCCACGGTTCGAATTAGACTTCCCAGCCCTGCTCCTTCCTCTCGCGATAAAGCCGGTCTCGCATTTCCCGAAGTGACCGCTCAAAGTCCGGCAGGGCGGGAGGCGCAAAGAGGTTGAACGTCCGTTCAAGCTCGGCCCGCCCTCCGAGTTCAACGATTTCCGTAATCAGGGCATCCGCGACCGCAGAAAACCTCGCTACTTTCCACTGCAAGATGTCTGTCAGCGGGTGATCGCCTTTCTTGCCGTTCGCCATCGATTTCGCCCCCTTAGAAGCCTACGGCTACTTTACTGAGGGCTGCGCAGGCTCGGGCATGTAGAGTCCGGCTTTGGCGGGCAGGCCCGCGCGCTCGAATTGGATCGTGGTGTGCGTGATGTGGAAATCGCGCGCGAGGACTTCGCGGATGCAGGCGAGGAGCTTTTCGCTCGCGTCCATGTGCATGTCCGGGATGCGGACGTGGCAGGAGAGCGCGTTCAATTCGTCGCCGAGCGTCCAGATGTGGACGTCGTGCACTTCCTGCACTCCTTCGACGCGCAAGATCGCGGCGGCAACTTCCTCGAGACGTATCTGCCGCGGCAAGCCTTCGAGCAGGATGTGCCCGCTCTCGCGCAAGATGCCCGTGCCCGACCAGAGCACCATTGCGCCGATCGCCACGCCGAGGAGCGGATCGATCCATTCGGCGCCTGTCGAGCGGACGATGAGCGCGCCCACCAGAATCGCGACATTCGAGAGCGCGTCGCCGAGATTGTGAATCCAAACGGTGCGCATATTCAGGTCGCGCCGCCCGCGATGGACGGCCAGCGTGATCCCGCCGTTGATTGCCAATGCCAACAGCGAGACCCAGATCATCGGCCCCGTGCGCACCTCGACGGGCGCGCGAAAGCGCTCGATCGATTCGCCGATCACGAGGAGCGCCGCGAGCGAGAGCACGATCGCATTCACAAACGCCGCAAGAATCCCCGCGCGGTGGTAGCCGTAGGTTTTCTCGGGCGTCGGTGGGCGCTTGGCCCAGCGCGTCGCAAGCCACGAAATCACCAGCGTGGGTATGTCGGTGAGGTTGTGAACGGCGTCGCTGATCAGCGCGATCGAATGCCCGGCGTAGCCGGCCACGAGTTCCGCCACCACGAGAAACAGCGTGGCCACCACCGCCGCTCCCAGGATGCTGGTGGCAGCATCGCCCAAACCGTGACTGTGGCCGTGCCCATGGCCGCGATGGCTGTGCGTGTGCGGAGGCTCGGATTCGCCGTGGACGTGCAGGTGCATATTGAATGGATTTTACTCGCAGACCGCGCACAGCGCACGCCGAGCCGCTGCTTCAGTTTCCCGAGCTACTCTTACGGGGAGCATGATCAGATCCGGCAGTCAACTTCCCGGCTCCTGAACCGACCGGCGCTGTCTGGAGCGTCGTGAGGATCCGATTGAGCTCTGGTTGGGTCAGCCTAGCGTCCCTTGCGGCCGAGCAGAGAATCTCGACGTAATGGCCGTCCATATCTAGAACTTCCAGGTTCACGCGATTCGACTTCCGCGGATCGCCAATTTGAAATCCGCGCTTGCCCGGAAGTTGAAACGAGAACGCCCCTGTTGCAAGACTCCCAGGAGGAGCGATGGCTTTGATCGTCAACAACACCATGCCACGGGCCGCGTCCTGACGCGGCCCGAATGCCCGGATGCTTGATGGCGTCACGTTCAAGAGCGCGGAATACTGGTCGTAGGCCGAGCGATTCGTCAGATCGCCGGGTGCCGTTCGCGAATTCTCCATGTGCAGGGACTGATCGTGTGCGACTTCCCTTAGGAGGCCGCTCTGGTCCGTCGGCACGATGAAGAGCACATTTTGCCCGGACTCAAACTTAAGTTCGATCATGCCGCTCTTATCAGTATTCTTAGGCAGACCCCTTATTTTGAAGGTCGCATTCCACGGCACCTCGAACCGGTAGCCGAAATACGAAAGTGCGGTTCCGGGCGCGTCGGAGACGGAATAGTCCTTAAGAGGCTGCGGAGTGACATTCAGCGCTGGGATTTTGTGGGCTTCCCATCTCGCCATGAAGAAGATCCCGATAGGGGGTCCAAGCAGATCAAGGAGAACTGTCAGCAAAGCAATGAGCGCGGCGACGCGTCCGAAAGCACCACTGAATCGGCGCCAGCGCGAGACCCGCTCCCAAGCCGTCACGTGAATGAGGAATCCCATTTCCTAGATTCTTGCAGCCCTGCGGCAGCGCTACAATCGTCCTCGGGGTCTTGTTGTCGGGGGCGTTATCTGTCCTTCGGGCCAGTAAGTCGCCGCGGGTGACAGAACGTCGCCCTCCAAGTACGGATTGGTCGCGTAGAACCGAAACGCATTTGACTCACCCGCGGGCCGCCACCTAACATCGGAATAGTTGCTAGCTCTTGGGGGATTTTGGGGGAAGGCATTCAGGCGTCGCAATTCGCCCTGGGATGACGCAAAACACAGCCAAGCTGGTCTTTTGGGGGGTGCGCGGGTCGACGCCGACGCTCGAGCGCGACACGTGGCGCTATGGCGGAAACACGGCCTGTCTCGAATTCATCGCGCCTGGCGGCACGCGCTTCATCTTCGACTGCGGCACCGGGCTGCGCATGCTCGGCAACCGGCTGCGCGCGCCCAACAATCACTGGGCCGAAGCGCACGAAGCCATCGAGGCGCACGTCCTCGTGACGCATTACCACTGGGATCACATCCAGGGCATCCCGTTCTTCCAGCCGTTCTTTGAAGTGCAAAACCGCTTCCACTTTTGCAGCTTCGAATCGGAATCGCTGGGGCGCCACAGCCTGCGCCAGGTGCTCGACGCGCAGCTTGCCAAGCCTTACTTCCCCGTCGACGTGAGCACGATGAAGTCGATGCGCTCGTTCCGCGAAGTGACGGGCGGCGAAGAGTGGGAAATCGAAGGAACGAAGGTCCGGACGGCGTGGCTGAATCATCCGCAGGGCTGCCTCGGCTACCGCCTCGATACGACGGCCGGATCGATCGTCTACGCCACGGACAACGAGCCGGGCGTCCCTGAGATGGACGAAAATCTGCGCCGCCTGGCCGATGGGGCGGACGTGCTCGTCTACGACGCGCAGTATTCGCCCGAGCAACTGGCGACGAATCGCAAGGGCTGGGGCCATTCGAGCTGGCTCGAAGGCGTGAAAATCGCGCGCGAGGCAAAAGTGGGGCACCTCGTCCTTTTCCACCACGACCCCGATTCCTCGAGCCGCACGATCGACGGATTCCTCTCGGCGGCGAGGCAGGAATTTCCCGGGACGTGGGCGGCGATGGAAGGCATGTCGGTGAATTTGAGCGAGCGCGGCGTGAACCTGAAGCTGCCGGACGCAAGGCTCGGACAGCGCCGCAGGCTGCGTTTCTTGGCGACCGTCAGCGGGCTGTGCGAGGATGGCCGAGCCTTCGAAGAAAAAGCCACTGTGCGCGACATGAGCATTCAGGGCGCATACCTCTACCTGCACTCCCGGCCGCGGCTGCAATCGGAGCTGCGCGTGGTGATCGAAGCCACGGGAGACGACAGCCATTCGAGCGTGCTCTCGCTGCGCGGGGCGGTGGTCTACTGCGAGAGCGGACGCGAGAAGAATCAGAATGGCGTAGGCGTCGTATTCGTGGAAGATTCGGGCCTTGAATCCCCGAGGGATTAGGACCACATCCCGTAGCGCTGGCCTCCGGCCGGCGTTTCTCTTGGAAATATTAAACAGGAAAAAGAGCCGGCGGGACGACGGGCGCTACGAAGCCGTCATTCGCTATCGGGATCGGGAATCGCGGATAGCTGCACTTCGATATCGGCGAGCGCGCGATTGAGCTGCTCGGTGTAGCGGGGATTGCCGCTGACCTTCAAATTCTGCTGTACGCGCACGCGCGAAAGGATCAGCACCTCCCTCTGGCGATGAAGTTCGATCTGCGCGGCGGTTAACTGGCGCTTGTGCTTGTCTTTGCGCTCTTTGCCCTCTTTGCCATCTTTCGCTGGAGCTGCTGCTTCGGACTGCTGGACCTGATCTTCGACGGACTTGCTTTCCCATCCACGGGCCATGAATCTATCTTAAGGTGGCTCGGCCATTACGCGGCATCCTTTTTTGCACTTTGTTGCGCTTTCGCGAATGGGCAAGTTTTGCCCGTAGGGCGCTTCCCTACAAGCTACCCCAGCAGAATGCGGACCTGATGCAGGGCGCCATCGTCGACCAGCGGAATGTTCGCCACACCAACGGAACGTTTGCCTTCCGCCTCGGTCATCACGACGCCGCGCGTGACGCTCGAAGGATTGTCGACGCGAATCTGGTACGTCGCCGAGTGGTAGCGGAAGCGGAGCGTATAGCCAGGCCAGTTGCGCGGAATGCAGGGATCGACCGTGAATGCGGTGCCCTTCAGGCGGAAACCGAGCATCCATTCGACGCCCGCGCGGTAGAGCCACCCGGCCGCGCCCGTATACCACGTCCAGCCGCCGCGGCCGAGGTGTGGCGGCTCGCCGTAAACGTCTCCGGCAACCACGTAGGGCTCGACTTTGTAGCGCTGCACCCCGGCGCGCGTGCTGGCGCGGGAAATCGGATTGAGCATGCGGAAAAGCTCGCCCGCTTTGTCGCCGTCGCCAAGCGCGGCAAACGCGATCACGGCCCACACGGAGGCGTGCGTATACTGGCCGCCGTTCTCGCGGATGCCGGGAACGTAGCCCTTGATGTAGCCGGGATCGAGCGGAGCCTTGTCAAACGGGGGTGCGAGAAGCCGCACCACGCCCGCGGGGCGCACCACGAGCTGGTGGTCGACGGCCGCCATGGCGCGCGTGGCGCGTCCGCGTTCGGCTGCGCCACCGATCACGCCCCAGGATTGCGCGATGGAATCGATGCGGCATTCGAAATTATCGGCGGAGCCGAGCGGCGTGCCGTCGTCGAAAAAGGCGCGGCGATACCACTCGCCGTCCCAGCCTTCGCGCTCGAGCGCGACCTTCAGCTCGCTAGCATGCAGGCGCCAGGTCTCCGCGCGATGAAATTCGCCTCGTGCGTCTGCGATGCGCGCGAACTTCGAAAGAACATCGTGGAGAAACCAGGCGAGCCACACGCTCTCGCCCCGCCCGTGCACGCCGACGCGATTCATGCCGTCGTTCCAGTCGCCCGTGCCCATCAGCGGGAGGCCGTGACGCCCGACGGCGAGGCTGCGATCGAGCGCGCGGGCGCAGTGCTCGAAAATCGAGGCTCGCGTCTGCGAGACGCGAGGCTCGAAATACGATTCGCTCTGCCCCTCTGCGAGCAATTCGCCTTCGAGAAATGGGACGGACTCGTCGAGTATCCCCATATCGTCGTGTGTTTCGACGAAGTGGCTGACGACGTAAGGCAGCCAAAGCAAATCATCGGAGACGCGCGTGCGGATGCCGCGGCCCGAGGGCGGGTGCCACCAATGTTGCACGTCACCCTCGACAAACTGGCGCGCCGCCGCGCGAAGAATCTGCTCGCGGGCCACATCGCGACGGGTCACCGCCAGCGCCATCACGTCCTGCAGTTGGTCGCGGAATCCGTACGCGCCGCTCAACTGATAAAACGCGGCGCGCGCCCATACGCGGCACGATAGTGTCTGGTAGAGCAGCCAGTGATTGAGCAGCAGATCCATCTCCGGATCGGGCGTCTCAACCTGCAGGCCCGACAAAATGTCGTTCCAGCGATCAGCAGCCGCGACGAGAACTTTGTCGAGATCGGCGGCGCGGTAGCGATCGATCAACTCGCGGGCGTGCTCTCGCGTCTCGCCTTGTCCCAACAGGAAGACGATTTCGAGCCGCGCTCCCGGACGCAATTCAAACGACCTCTGCAACGCGACGCACGGATCGAGGGCGGGGCCGATGTTGCCGGAGAGCGGACCTCCTTGCCCGAGGACCGTGGGATGCGCGGCCGAGCCGTTGCGGCCGAGAAACTCCCGGCGGTCGCACGTGTAGGTCGTCTGCCGCCCGCCGAGATCGGCAAAAGCGATTCGGTCACCGAACTCGTCCTTCCACGCGCTTCGGGCGAAGATGGCGCGCGATTGCGAATCGAATTCCGAAACGATGTGCGGCGCGGTCGCGGCGCGCGAACTGCCGAGCACCCATTCCGCGTAGGCGGTGACGGAAAGCCGGCGGACGCGCCCGGAATCGTTCTGCAAGATCAGGCGCGAAATCTTGACAGGATCCTCCTTCGGAACAAATTGCACGAGATCGGCCGTGATCCCGTGCGATCCGTGCTGAAACCGCGAGTAGCCCTGGCCGTGGCGCGCCACATATGCCGCCGTCTCGTCGCGGATGGGCAAGGCGGTCGGACTCCATATCTCTCCCGTGGCCTCGTCGCGAAGATAGAAGGACTCGCCCGACGTATCGGTGAGGTGATCGTTCGACCACGGCGTGAGCTGGTTTTCATGGCTGTTGAGCGACCACGTGAATCCGGCGCCGGATTGCGACACCGTAAAGCCGAAAGAAGGATTCGCGATCACATTGATCCACGGCTCGGGCGTGCGCAAGCCTTCCGCAAGGGTGATCACGTATTCGCGGCCATCAGGAGAAAAACCGCCGAACCCGTTGAAATAGAGGAGCGGCTCCCGAGGCAGCGCGACGTTCATCGGTTTCGCGGGATGCGCGGGGCGTGGTGGGGGCGGCGACGCCAGTGGCCGCAGCTGCGCGCGCATCACCTGATCGGCGAGCGGTCCACGGCGGCTGAGCAGCACTACACGCGCGATGCAGAGCAGCTGATTTCGCAGTTCGGCGCTGACCAAATCCGTGCGCAGCAGGAATATCTGACCGCTCACGCTGATCGAACTTGGCGACGATCGGTGCTGGGATGTCCTTATCAGAGCCTCGAGGGATCCATGCAGCTCCTGGATGTACGAGGCCGCTTTCTCGTTCAGAATCACGATATCGACGGAAAGATTCTTATTGCGCCAATATTCGTGCGCGCGGAGGAGCTGTCGCACGATGTCGAGATCATCCGGATCGTCGATGCGCACCAAAACGATCGGCAGATCGCCCGAGATGCCCTGCCCCCAGAGCGACGAGAGTTCGAGCGACGTGCGGCTCAGCACGTCGGAACTGGGCCGCAACGCGGCGTCCGAATACAACACGCCATTCGCCAATCGCTGAAACAGGTGCGCCTCCTCGGGATCGATTCCGAGATGGCGTAGCTGCACCTGCGCGTGGGTCCACGCAAGCGTCTCGGTGCGCTCGAAAGCGGACGCGTCGCGGAACTTATCAGCGAGATCGAGCGCTTGCTCGCGCGTGGAAGCGGCGATTGTCGCAAACGTGAGCCGTACGGTGCCGCCGGCGGGCACGTGGACCGTCCGGCGCAGGCTCAGGATCGGATCGAGCACTGAGCCTGTCGTGCCGGAGAGTGGAAGCCCGTCCATCACGGCGAAGGGCTCGCGAATCGATCGCTCGCGGCCGAGGAATCTCGCGCGGTCGGTTTCATACTGCAGATCGCCCACGGATTCACCCTCGACAGTCACCGTATGCGCCGCAAACACGCTCGTCTCATCCGCCGATCTTTTCCGGCGCGTAGCAACGAGAGCGCCCAGATCGGAGACGAATTCGGTCTCGACGAAAAGATTCGCAAAGGCCGGATGCGCCACATCCGCGGGCTGCGCGATCAAGGCAACTTCCGCATACGACGTGACCTGAATGTCGCGCGCGCGAGAGCCTAAATTCGTCAGCGAGACGCGGCGCACTTCGACGTCATCTTCGGACGACACGACGACTTCAAGCGTCGTTTTCATCGACCGGTCGTGGCGCGTGAATTCGGCGTGGTCCTCGTAGAACGAAACCGAATAGTCGTCCGGCTCGGCGCAGACCGGCTGGTAGCCCGCCGACCAGACGTAGCCCGATTGCTCGTCGCGCAGGAAGATGTACGTGCCCCAGCAATCAAGCGTGGAATCCTCGCGCCACCGCGTGATCGAAATTTCCTGCCAGCGGCTGTAGCCCGATCCGGCCGAGGTCAGCATCACCGAATAGCGCGCGTTCGACAGAAGTTGTGTCCGCGGGACCGCGTCGTGCGGCGTGTCGAATTGCCGCACCACCGGCGGCACCAGCTCGCGCACGTTCGCCGCCGCCGAAACCTCTTCCGTGCGCGGCCTCGCCACCAGCACTTCGCGCGGCGTCCGCTCCTGTAGCAGCAACTCGGAAGCTTTCACGGACGGCTCCGCATGGAAGCGATCGCGCATCGCGCCATTCGTGATCGCGTTGGCAAAAGCCACGAGCGACATTCCCTGGTGATGAGCCATGCACGTGCGCACGACGGCGACGATCTGCCCCTCAGGCAGCCGTGAACGCGTGTAATCGAGCGCCTCGTAAAATCCGTAATCGCCTCTGCCTCCTGCCGCGGCCATGCGCGCGAGATTGCGAACCGCCGCCGCTGGATCGACCATCGCGGCGAGCGCGGTGGCGTACGGCGCGATCACCAGGTCCTGGCTGAGCCCGCGTTTCAGGCCGAGCCCGGGAACGCCGAATGCGGAATACTGATACGTGAGATCGATGTTGCGCGCGCTGAATGCGCACTCAGAGATTCCCCACGGCACGCCGCGCTCCTCTCCGTATTCAATCTGCCGGTGGACGACGAGGTCGTACGTCTGGCTCAGCAGACTGCCTTCCGGAGACTTCATCAGGAGGTCCGGCATCAGGTATTCGAACATCGAGCCGGACCATGAGACGAGCGCCGAGCCCCGCCCCACCGGCGTGAGCGCGCGCGTGAGGTGGAACCAGTGGTCGACCTGAAGGTCTCCTTTGGCGATGGCGACGAAGCTCGCGAGCCGCGCCTCGGAGGCGAGCAGGTCGTAGCAGGCCTCGTCGAATTTTCCCTCGTCGACGCGATACCCGATCGAGAGCAGCTTGCGCGTGCGATCGAAGAGAAAGGTGAAATCCATCGCCGCGGCCATGCTTTCGGCCGTTTCCGCGATCGCCGCGAACCGGCGGATCAGGGCTGCGGCCTCGGTGGACGCCTTGTTGAGCGCACGAGTGAGCGAATCGACGCGCGCGAGCGCTTCCGGATCGGCGGAGGGATCGCTCGCTAGGCGCGCGCGCAGGCCCGCAAGCTCGTTGATTGCGATTTGAAAATGCTCGGGCGCGTCCGCGAGAGCCGGCGTCACCAGGAAGAACGGCTGCAGCGCAGCCCACTCCGGCGTCTGCTCCAGGGGACGCCGTGCCATCTCCAGCGCGTGCGGCGACTTCAGGCGCATCCACGGAAGAAAAGTACCCGCATCGCGCACGTGGCTCTCGATGCACGCTCGCGCTGCCGCCGCCCACACGCGTAGTTCCGCGCTCGACGCATCGCCGCGCTCCTGCGCGAACGCCTGCGCCATGTCGTCGAGGGTCCTCGCGCGGTCGATCGCATCGGCAAACAGAGCGGCCCATGCCGCCGCGCTCACCGGCTCCGTCTCGATGCACGCATCGAGCGCATCGGCCGCATCGCCGAGCTGCTTTCGCGTCACCGTGACCGTGCGCGGCTCGTCGGAAATACTCGTCAGCGACTCGCGCAAGAGGCGAATCGCATCTTGCGTGCCGGCGCGCATTCGATTTCCGCCCAGCGATTCCTGGATTAGCGCGCGGCAGCCATTCGCAAGCGCGATCAGATCGCCGGCCATGTTTCCGCTGTCGACAGAAGAGACGTATCGGGGCTCGAGAGGGCGAAGATCGCTCGTGCTGTACCAGTTCAAGAAGTGCCCGCGAAACTGCTCAAGCTGGCCGAGCGTCGCGACCGTCGATTCGAGGCGTTCCACCGCTTCCCAGGTCCCGATCCATCCAAGATCGTGCGCCGATAGCACCGTCAGCAGCGCCAGACCCATGTTGGTGGGCGAAGTGCGGTGCGCCACCACCGGGTTCGGATCTTCCTGAAAATTGTCCGGAGGCAGCCAGTGATCCTCTTCCGTAACGAACGTCTCGAAGAATCGCCAGGTGCGCCGCGATACCGATCGAAGCGCGAGCGCATCCGCCGGGGACAATACTTTGGCGCTCGGCGGGGGCGGCGGCAGGCTGATCGCCCGCGCGACGACCGGCGACACAGCCCACAGGATCAGGAATGGCAGCGCGACCGGCATCGCGTGAGTCGTCCCGATCGCGACGATCAGGAACGCGCCGAAGGCGAGCGCCACGGCGCCGGCCATCCGCCGGTACACATGCGCGATATTCAGGTCGAGAGCGTGCTTCGCGTGCGCCGCCGTCACCCAGTCGAGCAAGTTCTTGTGCGTGATAAACAAGCGCACGAGCGTGCGCAGGATGGCGTCCGACATCAGCCATGCCTGGTATGCGAGGAAAGTGACGCTCAGCGCGATCTGCGACGCACCCAGCGACGCGTCTGACAGCACGCCGCGAATGTAGCTGCGCTTCGAGATTCCGCCCGGGCGCGGGATGATCCCGGCAAGAAAGGGCAGCAGCGGCGGGACCGCGATCGTCGCTAGGATGAACCGCGTCCACAGCCACGGCGAAACGTCCGGCATGAGCCAGCCAGCGAGCAGCGTGAGAAACATGCACGGCGCGGAAAGGCTGCGCCGCAGATTGTCGATCATCTTCCAGCGTCCCACCACGGGAATGCGCAGACGCTGTCGCCCGTCCTTCGCGTGACCGCTGAATCCCAGAATCCACGGCAAGAGCTGCCAATCGCCGCGCACCCAGCGATGCTGGCGCGCGGCGGCATTTTCGTAGTGCGAGGGATACTCTTCGAATAGTTCGACATCGGTGGCGAGCGCGCAGCGAACGAAAACGCCTTCGAGAAGATCGTGGCTCAGGAGAGTGTTCTCTTCCACTCGGCCACCCAGCGCGGCGTTGAACGCGTCGACATCGTAAATTCCCTTGCCCGTGAACGAGCCTTCCTGAAAAAGATCCTGATACACGTCCGAGGTTGCGGACGCATAGGGATCCATGCCCGCCGGACCGGAAAAGATTCGTTGAAACACCGAGCCCTGGCCTTCGCCGGGCAGCGAATGGTTCACGCGCGGCTGTACGATGCCGTAGCCCATGACGACGCGCCCCTCGGCAGCACTGAACGCGGGCCGGTTGAGCGGATGCGCCATCGTGCCCACAAGGCGCGCCACACTGTTGCGGAGAATGCGTGTGTCGGAGTCAAGAGTGACGATGTAACGCACGCCCGGAACCGCTTCGGCCGGGCACCCTCCGATGGGGATGAACGTCGTCTCGATGGAACCTCGTAGAAGCTGATTCAGCTCCTCCAGCTTTCCGCGCTTCCGTTCCCAACCCATCCATTTCCGCTGCGATTCGTTCCACACGCGCTTGCGATGAAACAGCAGAAAGCGCGGGCCGCCGCCCGGCGCGGGGCCGTGCCGCTCATTGAGGCGCGCGATGCCTTCCGCAGCCGCCGCCACCAGCTCGTCGTCGTGCGGCAAAGTTTCCGTCGCCGCATCCACCCAATCCGTGAGAAGCGCAAAACGCAGATCGCCCTCCGAGTTCCCCAGATAATGGATTTCGAGGTGCGCCACCTGCTCCTTCACATCCTCGACCGAGGAAAGCAGCGTCGGAACGACGACCATGGTTCGCAAATGCTCGGGAACGCCGTCCTTCAGTTCCAAGCGCGGTAGCGTTCGCGGATCGAAAAGGTCGGTGACGACGCGATTGATCAGGGCGATGGCGAGGTCGGATGCAGGGATCGCCGCGAGGATGCCAAGCAGCACCAGAAAACCCATGGGTGCGCCCAGCTGGTGCGCGCGGATCAGTGGGAACGCGAGAACCATCGCGGTGAGTGCGGCAATGCTGCCCAGATAGCCCGGCACGGCTCCGCGCACGTAGAGCCGCAGAAGCTGGCGCCGCCATTTGACGCGGAATCCAAGCTCGCGTTCGAACGTGCGCCGCCCCTGTGAAATCAGATAGAAACCGGGATCTGTGCGGCGAGCCGCTTCGGCCAAATCCCCGGAATGGTTGGTGCCCTCCGCAGCAGCGCGGCGCGCGCGCTCCACCGCTTTCCGCGCAATCTCCGTCTCGGAGTGCCTTGAGCCGCGCGCGAGATCCTCGATCGCATGCCGGTAGGAGTCGCGCGTCGTGAAATCCATTTCGTCGAACGCGCTTCCCTCGCAAAGGATTGCGTCAACAAGGCTCGTGCTTTCGAAAAAGGCGCGCCAGTCCGACGCCGAGGTCAATCGCATGCTCGTGATGATGTTGCGGACCGTGACGCTCGTGGCCGCCTGCTCCTGATGTTCGGCGCGCACGACGTCGTCGGCGGTCGTGCCCTGCGCCGCGAGCCGCTCGTCCAGCCAGCGCAAGATCGGGCCAACTTTCGGATCGAGATCGCGCAGGCGTTGAACGAGCTGTACCGCAAACGAGCGCTGCAGCGGCTTTTTCTCGCAATCGCGCAGGACCGTTTGCGAATCGACGGCGGCATTCGCTGCCGTTCCGAGCAGCCGGTCTGCGAACTCATCCGCTTCGCGGCGCGCCGCGCGGCTTCGTACGAGGAGATCCGCGACCCGGCGTAAATTTTCGACCAGCACGATGCGCAGCGTGATGGCGACGGCCCACAGCTCTCCGATCGTGAGTTCCTGCACGCGCTGGTACGCGGTTACGAAACGGCGCAGTGTCTCCGGATCGAAGCGGCTGTCGGTGTGCGCCACGAAGGCCCAGGCAATTCCGTACACCCGCGGATAGCCTTCGAGATGGCCCGACGCAATCTTCGGCAATTCGCGATAGTAGCTCGCCGGCAAGTCGTCGCGAATTTCGCGGAGCTGTTCCTCAACGATGTAGAAATTGTCGACCAGCCACTCGGCCGCGGGCGTAATCGTGTGCTCTTGCTGAACCGCGCGGGCAATCGCCCGGTAATATTCGAGCAGAAGCCGGCCATTTTCCGCTACGCGGGGAACGAGCGGGCGACCGGCGCGCCGGTCGTCGGTTGCCCGCTGGGCGGCAGCGAGAGTCTCGGCATGCTGTTCCAGGCGTTCGATGCTGAAAAGTTCGGCACGGATCGGCTCTTCTACTTCTTGAACCACCGCGCCAAGGGTCGAACTCGAGGTCATGGACAGGAATACTCTATGAGGACTGGAATCTTATTGTACCCACATCTACGGCGTTGTCCTACCGGCAGAAGATGCGCGCCATCGAGGAAAGTGTTCAGGCGGCGAAAAACGGCTGCGATTTGCTCAGGCTGGAAACGGCGGAGATGAGATAGCGGCTCGAATCCGACTTGAGAACGCATCCCTGCGCCCCGGCATGCTGCACGACATTCGCCAGGTGAGGGAAATGATGCAGCGTCAAAATCAGAATCTGCGTTTCGGGAAAAGACGCATGAATTTCGCGCGTCGCTTCGAGCCCGTCCATCTTGGGCATGCTCAAATCCATAATGACCACGTCGGGATGCAGCTCGCGCGTTCGGTCGATTGCCTCGACTCCGTCAGCGGCTTCGCCGCAAACGCGCCATCCGGCGTGCGATTCAAGGAGTTGGCGCACGGCTCTGCGGACGAGCGTCTGGTCGTCCACGATCAAAATTCGCAAGTGTGTCTCAGTGACCATCGAAATGCTTCCATCCGGATCGATTCCTGCAAGCACTGCCGCAGGCATTTCGGCGAGGTCACCCCCGAAATCGGATGCGGAGCTCTCTTCTGTTTGGCGAATTGCCGTATGGCGCACGGGAGTCCGGCAAGGAGGAAGAAGAGTCGGCCCAGCCCGCAAGCCTTGATTTCTCTCAAGGCCCCTCGACTCTCCTTCCCCTTGCGCCTAGCGGAAATGTCTCTCCGCGAATCCGATCATCCTAAAAAGCCGTCCCGTGAACCATACAGGTAACTCGTTAGAGCAGAGGGGGATATGCTGTACTGGAACCCTACGTTTCGAAGGAGCATCGGCAAAGGGAAATATCTTCGGCCCTAACCGCAGCATAATAGAAGCCTTAGGCGCGCCAGTTTCAATACGGTACGACGCGAGTCGCCTAGCGAAGGGCAAAGGAAACGACGGCCATAGCAGCAAGCACAGCGGTTTCCGTGCGCAAAATATTCTCGCCGAGCGAAACCTCAGTAAATCCGGCAGCCGACGCGGCAGCGATTTCCTCGCCGGTCCACCCTCCCTCGGGGCCAATGGCTATCGCGGCGACGCACGGCGAACGGCCTGAGGCCGGAGGAGCCGACGCGCCTAGCATCTCGCGAATGGAAGACGCCTGGCGCCGCTCGGAGAGAAATATTCTCGTGCCGGCAGCGCATTGCGCGAACGCCTTTTCGGGCGATAGCGCAGCGCCGATCGAAGGCGGGCGGAGTCGCCGCGACTGCTGTGCCGATTCCGCCAGAATCTTTTCCCAGCGCGAACGCCGCTTTTCCGCTGCAGCGACCAGCGCTTTGTCGGTGCGCGCCGCGGCAAGCGGGATAATCTCGCGCGCGCCCAGTTCCGTGGCCTTTTCGAGGCACCACTCGAAGCGGTCGAATTTCACGAGCGAAAGCAGCAGATCGATCTGCGCGGAAGGTTCGCGCGCGGCCACCGGCTCGACCAGCGCAAAGTCGATGCGGCTCTCGCCGCGCTTCGAGAGCGCCACACGCTCGATGCGCGCAAGCCACACGGAATGCCCGTCGCTCAACTCGTAGAGCTGCCCGGGCTCGGCGCGAAGCACGCGCCCCAAATGCTCGGCAGTGTCACCGCGAAGCGCAGCCGATTGCGAATCGAATTGTTCGACGAAAAAGCGCCGCCGCATAGGGGGGGAGGTTTAACCGCAGCGCCGGGTTCTTTTTACCCTGACGCAGGAAGGGCGGCCCGGCAGTTTTGCCCGACTGCGGGAACAGACCTACCCGAAAATATCTTTCACCTTATCGAAAAAGCTCGACGACCGCTCGACCGGCTTGTTCTCCACCTTCAACGTCTGCCCCAGCTGCTCGAACAACCGCTTCTGCTCGCGCGAGAGCTTCGATGGAATCACGATATGGATATTCGCGTAGAGGTCGCCTTTGCCTCCGTGCGGATTCGGCAGCCCGTGCCCCTTGAGCCGGAAAATCTGCCCGGATTCCGTGCCTTCGGGAATCTCGAGATCCTCTTCCCCCCGCAGCGTGGGAACTTTGATCTTCGCGCCGAGCGTCGCCTGCGGAATGCTCACCGGAATCGTGCAGTAAAGATCGGCGCCGCGCCGCTCGAAGAAGGAATGCTCCTTCACATCGAGGAAAATGTAGAGATCGCCTGCGGGACCGCCGTTCGTTCCCGGCTCGCCCTGCCCGGTCATGCGCAGGCGCGTGCCCGTCTCGACGCCGGCCGGAACCGCCACCTCGATCGTGCGTTCGCGCTCGACGCGCCCTTGCCCGCGGCAATCCACGCAGGCTTCGCGAATCACCTGTCCCGCGCCCTGGCACGCCGGACACGTGCGCGTAATCGAGAAAAATCCCTGCTGGTAGGCCATCTGCCCGCGGCCGCCGCACGTGGTGCATGTCGTCAGCCCGCCGCTGCCGGGCTTTGCCCCGGTGCCCTTGCAGGTCTCGCAGTGTTCGCGGCGCGCCATCCGAATCTTCGCGGTGACGCCCGCTGCCGCGTCCGCGAAAGAGAGCGACAGATCGTAGCGCAGGTCCGCGCCGCGCTGGCCGCGCGAGCCCCGTCCCCGGCGCGCCCCGCCTCCGGCAAACACCTGTTCGAATCCAAAGAGATCGCCGAGGATGTCCTGAAACTCCTCGAAGATCGTCGCGTTGAAGCCGCCGCCCGCCTCGAACCCGCGATTGCCGAGGCCCGCGTGCCCGAAGCGGTCGTAGGTCGCCCGCTTCTGCGGATCGGAAAGAACGCTATACGCCTCGCTCGCCTGGCGGAAATTCTCCTCCGCCTCCGGGCTCTTATGCTGATTGCGATCCGGGTGCCATTTCAGCGCCGCCTTGCGATAGGCCGACTTGATCTCATCTGCCGAGGCGCCGCGCGCGACGCCCAGCACTTCGTAATAGTCGAGCTGTTTCCGTGTTGGCATTTCGTCCCTGAATTCCTAGTTGTCGCGCCGCAACGCGTGAGCCGGCGCGCTCGCCACGCGGACCATCGCCGGCCGCAGCACGCGCTCGTGAAACAGATAGCCCGGCTGCATCTCCCCGATCACCAGGCCGTCCGCGTGCTCCGAGGTTTCGACCGTCTCGATCGCATGATGAAAATGCGGATTGAACTCCTTGCCCACCGATTCGATGCGCGTAAGTCCCTGCTTCGCGAGCACGTCCCAAAGCTGCTTGCGGATCAATTCGAAGCCCTTGCGATATTCGGCGTTCGTCCCGTCTCCAGGGCCCGCCAAAGCGCGATCGAACGCATCGAGCACAGGCAGAATATGCTCGACGATCAATTCAGCGCCGCGATGCCGCTCCTGATGCCGCTCCTTCTCAACGCGCTTGCGATAATTCTCGAAATCCGCCTGCCGCCGGACGAGCGTATCCATCAGCTCCTGCTTCTCACCGAGCAGCCGCTGAATCTGTTCCGCGAGCGACCCCGCGCCGCCCACATCTTCGGCCTGCGCGCCGGGCCCAACCGCCGCCGGATCGGCCGGTTCGCCTGCCGCTTCCCGGGGCCCACCGGAAAAAACGACTTCGGGCCCCTTGGCCTTTTCCTTGTCTCGATTGTTGTGCGACGACACCGAGATCAACTCCCCTCTTCGCCTTCCGAGAAAAACTGGGCCATGAACGCCACGGCCGTAATCACGCGCTCGTAATGCATGCGCATCGGCGCCAGGATTCCGAGGGTCCCCTGCACCTGATCCTTGGATGAATACGACGCGGAAACCAGCGCAAGATACTTGCCCGCATTCGACATCTGGTCGACGCCGAGCTCGACGTGAACGGGCTCGGGCGCCTCGATGCAGCCACTCAGCAGCGCGATCAGCCGGTCTTTTTCCTCGATCGCCTCGAGCAGCTCCTGCAACTGTTCCTGGTTCGTGAACTCGACGGAAGCGGCGAATTTCGCCGCGCCTTCCACGTACACCTTGCGCTCGGCGCCATCGCCTAGAATCGACGGATCGCACAGCATCAGCGCGTCGTTGGCGATGCGGCCATACTGCTCGCGATCGCGCTCCACCTGCGCGCGAAGATCGGCGCGCATGGCCTCGAGCGTCCAGCCGACGTAATGGCGGTTCAAATGAGCCGCCACGTGATCCAGATCCTCTTGCCGGAAAGCGCGCTCGGGCCGAATCAGCTTGTCGCGCGTCACCCCGCCGGTGCTGACCAGCACAACCAGCACGCGATTGTCGGGCACCAGCAGAAACCGCACGTGCTCCACCACGCTCTTGGCCAGCGGCGGCGAAATGAAGATTCCCAGGCCGCGCGACACCGCCGAAAGCACGTGGCTCGCGCGCTCCATCACCGCTTCCGGCGTCTGTGCCGCTTCAAGTTCGCGCCGAATCCATTGCCGGTCCTCGGGACTGGCTGTCGCCTGCGCCGCCACCTGCTCGACGAAAAAGCGGTAGGCCGCCGCCGTCGGCACGCGTCCCGCCGAGGTATGCGGCTGGTAGAGGTAGCCTTCATCCTCGAGGTCGGCCATTACGTTGCGGACCGTCGCCGGGCTCAGCGGCTCGATGTGGCGCCGCGCGATGCTCCGCGAAGACACGGGTTCGCCCGTCTCGATGTAGGTGCGCACCACATCAGTCAGAATCTGTTGGTGCCGCTTTTGTTGCAGGACCGTTGAGCTCATGGATTCCTGTGAGTCTCTCCTGCTATCGCCGACGATCCCGGTGATTCATCCAGAGGGACAGCCGCAAGCGCTGCTAATCAAAGTTTAATCGTCGCCAAGATTCGCGTCAACTTCGCCGCGAGTTTCGCCGGCGAAATGCCAACCATCCGGCGCCGCCCGATTCAAGAAAATGTTCCCCAAAAATACGACGGGCACAATCGCGAAGATTGTGCCCGGTCGAAACAGACGGAAATGGGGAAGGGGGATCAGTCCGGGGGCAGTACCGCGGCTTCCGGCATCTGAAGCTTGGCCTTGGCCAGCGCGCGAACGATATTCAACTCGACCACCTGTTCGGATGTGTTACGCACCGTCGCAAGTTCGCTCACCAGGAGAAATTTCGCACGCTCGAGCATCTTTTTCTCGCGGAAGGAGAGCGGCTTTGTACGGCTGAGGGCTACGAGACCCTTCAGCACGGCCGCAACTTCCATCAACGATCCTGTGCGCATGCGATCTGAATTCTCCTTGAAACGGTGTTTCCAATCATGGTGGGAAGCGGAGCGGCCTTTTTCCAGATATGAGAGCACCGCGCCGGCCTGGGTTGAGCGGATGACGGGTCGCAAGCCCACGCTCTCGATGTTGGCTTGTGGCACCATCACCTTCAAGCCGCTTGAGAGGATCCGCAACATGTAAAAGCGTTCTGATTTTCCGTCTACGTAGCCGTAACTGATTTGTTCGATGAGCCCGACGCCATGGTTCGGATAGACGACTTTTTCGCCTAGCTTGAAATCCATAAGTCGAAGTTCCCTCCCCCGAACTACTGAATGTTTGAAGTGTAGGCTCATCTTCCGAGCTGCGTCAAGGTTTTCCCGTACTTTCACGCGGGATCAATTTTGCAGAAATGGCCGATTTTTGCGGGGTTTGGCAGACCAATTGCCCTATAATCGGGCACGTGCTCATTCTCGCCTTAGATACCTCTTCGCCTTCCGGCAGCGTCGCCGTCCTTCGCGACGAGAGGATCATCGGATCGGTCTCGACTTGGACGGACGAAGTCTATTCGGCGCGCATGTTTCGCCACATCGAGTTTCTGTTACAGGAACTTTCTCTTCGCCTCGACGAATTCGACCTGTTTGCCGTTGCTGCCGGGCCCGGATCTTTCACCGGACTGCGCGTCGGCCTGGCAGCCGTGAAGGGGTGGGCGGAGGTGTATCAGAAACCGATCGCGGCCATCAGCGGCCTCGAAGCCATTGCCGTGCAATCACATTCGACGGTTCCATTACTCGTACCCGTGCTCGACGCGCGGCGCGGCCAAATCTATTTCGGATTCTACCGTCGGGTGGACGCAGAGCGATTAGCACTCGAAGGCCAGGAGTGCCTGGCGACGCCCGAAGAATTCGTGCTAGCGCTGAGCGCCCACACGCCGAAAGTGGATTTCGCTGTCTTGACACCGATCCCCGCGCTGGTCCGCGAGGCGCTGTCTCGACCTGAGACGCCGCCTACGTCGTCCAGCAGAATGTCCATCGACGATGCCTCGCCCATCCTCGCGCCCTATGTCGGCCTGCTCGGCTACCGCCGCGCGCAGAGGGGCGAGCTTTCCGATGCCGTCACACTCGACGCGAATTATGTCCGCCGGACCGACGCCGAACTGCAATGGAAGGACCCCGGCGGCTCTTGATCATTCGCCCGATCGAATCGCGCGACATCAACACGATTCTCGCGATCCAGCAGGCGTCGCCCGAGGTCGCCCAGTGGACCGCGCGCGACTACGCTCGCGTCGTCGAAGGGGAAATGGCGGGCTGGGTGGCTGAAGAAAACGGCGGTGTCGCCGGATTCCTCACCGCGCGCCGGGCGGCGAGCGATCTCGAAATCCTGAATTTCGCCGTGAGATTGGATGTGCGGCGGCGCGGCCTCGGGACGTCCCTTCTGCGCGAGGCGATCGCATGGGCCGCGTCATTCCATGCCGAGAATGCGTTTCTTGAAGTGCGCACCTCGAATTCCCCTGCGTTGCGCTTTTACGAACGCTACGGATTTCGCTTGGCCGGGCGCCGCCCGCGCTACTACGCCGCGCCGGTCGAAGACGCGCTGCTGCTCACCGCCGATATCGCCGCTCTTGCTGGTAACATGCAACCGTGAACACATTCGATGTGGCCATCGTGGGCGGCGGCGTGATCGGCGCCTCGATCGCGTTCGAGCTTGCCGCCGAAAATCTGCGCGTCGTCGTTCTCGACCGCCAGCAGCCCGGCCAGGAAGCTTCCTGGGCCGCAGCCGGCATGCTATCGCCCGCGCCTGATTCGCCCCGCGATATTCCGCTCGCGCCGCTGGGCCGCGAAAGCCTCAAGCTCTATTCGCGTTTCGTAGCGTCCATCGAGGAAGAGTCGGGTAAATCGGCATCGTATATGCGCGATGGAGCCATCGAAATTCTTCTCGCGCCGCATGGAGAAATCGACCGCGACCAAATGGTCGCTGAGTACCGCATTCTCGATCTGGCAGCCGAAGCGATTTCCCTGAGTGCAGCGCGCGAGCGGGAAAAATCCTTCACGCCCGACGCGCGCGCGGCACTCTGGCTGCCCAAAGAAGCCACGGTCGAACCTCGTCTGCTGATGGAAGCCCTGGTGGCCGCCGCGCAAAACCGCGGCGTCGCGATCCGCTCCGACTGCCGCGTCACCAGCCTGGTCTGCGAGCAGAATCGGTGTCTCGGCGTCATCGCAGGCGGAGAAAAAATCAAAGCGGCGCACATCGTGGTCGCAGCGGGTTGTTTTTCGGGCGAGGTCGCGAACGGATCGGCCCGCTTGGCGCGCCTCCTTCCCACGCGCCCGGTTCGGGGGCAGATGCTCGCGCTGCGACATGACAGCTTCCGGCTAAATCGTGTCCTGCGCTCCGAGCGCGGCTATCTGGTTCCGCGCCGCGACGGCCGCATCGTCGCCGGCAGCACGAAAGAGGAAGCCGGATTCGAAAAGCGTGTCACCGCCGCAGGAATTCGCAAAGTGCTCGACGCCGCGATCGAGCTCTGCCCCTCGCTCGCTGCCGCGGAAATTGTCGAAACGTGGTCCGGCCTGCGCCCTGGCACCCCCGACGACCTTCCCATCCTCGGCCCAACGGACATCGCGGGCCTTTCAATCGCCACCGGCCACTACCGCAACGGAATCCTTCTCGCCCCAATCACCGCGAAGCTCATTCGCGAATGGATCGTTCGCGGCCGCACAGACTTCAACACCGCCGCATTCTCGCCCCTCCGCTTCGACCGCGCTCAGTCGCCGCGCGCCGGACCCGCGTAGCCTCAACCTGGCCCTGGTTTAGCGGTTAGCTGCAAAAATCAGAAAGGAATTCTGCTGCGCTGGGGCTCGCGATTCGAAGGACCGGCAAGCGCCGACGCCTGCCCGGGACTCGTGAACTGCACCTTGTCCGCATCGAGAAAAATCGGGCGGTCGATCACGGCTTCGACCGTCGATCCGCGCGGCAG
Source organism: uncultured Acidobacteriota bacterium (assembly GCA_963841605.1). Classification (GTDB taxonomy): domain Bacteria; phylum Acidobacteriota; class Terriglobia; order Acidiferrales; family UBA7541; genus Palsa-295. The sequence continues at coordinate 595,229 of CAWJDM010000012.1, read as the reverse complement.
TTCGGCGTCGGGTCCGCGCGTCAACAGCACTGCTGCGAGGCCCGTCGCGGCGCCAATTCCCGCGCCAATCCCTGCCCCTTCGCCGATATGTCCGGCTGCGGCGCCGACACCCGCGCCGACTCCCGTGCCAGCCTCGGTGGTCTCAATCACCGTTCCCAGATCGTCTCTTTTGCCCGAGCCGCCGACAACCTTGCCCTCGCTATTCACTGTTTCGCTGCCACCCGTTCCCGCCTGGCTCGGGGCGGCATTCAGATTCACCATGTAGGCGTTGGGGAGAATCATCGTCGTCAGCTTGATCATTAATTCGCCGCGCCCCTTCACGCGCCCCGGCCGCTTCGATTCGGTCACTTCGCCGCTGACGTAAGAGCCCGCCGGAATCACCACCTTGCCGTTGATCATGATCGGGAAAATCGTCTCGAAGTAGACGGGATCGCCCGGCTTCGCGGTCCGCGTGGAAATCCCGTTGTGCAGCACCAGCGGGAGATGCGTTCCGCTGGGCACCTCGATCTGTGCGGTTTTCGCCGGCGTCGAGGCCGCGCTAGCCGCATTCGGCGAAGCGGAAGCGGGAGCGGCAGCCGCCGGCGCGGCCTCTTGTGGATTGCCCGGCGCGGCATTTTGGGCATTCGCCGGCCCCGCCGGCATCGGACCCGGGTCTTGGGCCAAAGCAGGCAAACCCAATCCCAACGTCAACGCCAGCGCCGCCACGAGTATTTCAATCCGAGGAGAGCGAAAAAGATCGAGTTTCATAGGATTCTCCGGCTACTTGCCCGTTACAGATGCTTCCCTGCCGTGCCGAGATGCCCTGAGGTTAATCCCATCCAGACGCGCCAGCCACTTCTTTTTCAGTACACCGTCGCTGTTGTCCGGCCCGACATCTAGTAGGTATCCGTCTGGGCACGCTCGCCGCCCAAATCCTCCCCAGCACCTATACTAGAGTGCAGGCGGCGCCAGCTCTTGGCCATAAAATCGCATTGGTGGACATCCCTTTGGGGAAAGACTGTTCTCATCGTATTGACCGCACTCGTCTGCCTGGTCGTCGGCCTGTTTTCCCTTACGCGCGTGGTCATCCTTCGCGGGTTTTCCATGGTGGAAGAGGATTTCGCCCGGCAGAACCTCAACCGCGCATCGAGCGCTCTTTCGAACGAACTCGACGCCCTGCAGCGCGCCGCCGATCAATACGCGGATCGCGACTTCACCTACAACGCGCTGCGCAGCAATCATCCTGAAAGAGTCGCCGCCGAATTCACTGGCCCCGCCTTCGAGCAGTTACGCGTCAATTTCGTCGTCGTGCTGGACGCCTCCGGGCGCAAGGTCTTCGCCAGCGGCTTCAACCTTGCCGGGATGGAAGCGACGCCCCCTCCTCCCGATCTCGACCGCCACCTGAGATTTGGTTCGCCCTTCCTGATCCACCACGGCGAGGCGCGGGACGTTAAAGGCATATTGATGCTCGCTTCCGGACCTGTGCTTGTTGATTCCGGTCCCATCCTCACCAGCAGCGCGAATGGCCCTGCCTCCGGCGTTTTGATCATGGGCCGGTTTCTTGATTCCGACGAAACGACGCGTCTCGGCGAAATGACGCACGTGTCCCTTGAGATTGACCGCTTGGATTCGCCGGCCAGCCGCGCAGATTCCGGCGCCGCCAGTCCAACGTCCCCCGGTGCGTTCACTTTTGTCCGGCCCCACTCGAATGACTCGCTCGCGGCCTCGGAGATCCTCCCTGATATCTACGGAAAGCCCGTCGGCGTCCTGCGGATTCTTTTGCCGCGAACCATCTACCAGCAGGGTGAGACGAGTTCGTTGCAGTTCCTCCTGCTGCTGATCGCAGCCGGTTTCGCATTCGGCGCGATCATCCTCTATCTGATGGAGCGCGTGGTGCTCTCGCGCATGGCCGATCTCAGCGACAACATCACCCGCGTCGGCACCAGCGGCAATCTTGCCGCCCGCGTCCCCGTTTCCGGTCACGACGAAGTCTCCTACCTGGCCACCGCCGTCAACGGCATGCTCGAAGACCTCGAACGCGTCCAGAAAGCGCGACATGAGGACCGCACGCGCCTCGGCGTCCTGATCGAAAAAATGCCGACCGTCATTTGGACCACGGACGCGGACCTCCGCTTTACCTATCACACGGGGGCCGCTCTCGAGGCGATGGGCCTTCGCGCGGAAGACGCCCTGGGGAAAACGCTCTTTCAATATTTCGGCACCGAAGATCCGAACTTTCCGGCGATCGCCGCGCACCGCAAGGCTCTTGCCGGCGAAACTCTATCCTTCGAGCTCGACTGGCAAAAGCGCTCCTTCGAATGCTACGTCCAGCCTCTGCGCGGAACTCAAGGCGACCTGATCGGCGTGATCGGGGTAGCGCTCGACGTTACCGATCGCAAGCACCTGACGGATCAGCTGCGGCAGTCGCAAAAGATGCAGGCTATCGGAGAACTTGCCGGCGGCGTAGCGCACGATTTCAACAATCTCCTCATGGTGGTCAAGGGGCACGCGCAACTTCTTCTCGAACGCATGCCCAAGGAGCCGTCGCTGCATCACAGCGTGCAGCAGATGGAAAAAGCCGCCGACCGCGCCGCATCGCTCACGCGCCAGCTGTTGGCCTTCAGCCGCAAGCAGGTGTTGCAGCCGCGCGTGCTCGACATGAACGACGTGGTGACCAGCATGATCAAGATGTTCTCCCGCGTGATCGGCGAAAACATCGAAATGACCTTCGTCCCCAGCGCCAAGCTCGGCCGCACCAAGGCCGACCCGGGGCAGATCGAGCAGGTGCTGCTCAACCTCGTCGTCAATGCACGCGACGCCATGCCCACAGGCGGCCGCCTTACCATCGAGACATCGAACGTTCATTTGGATCACAGCTACGCCGCCGGCCACGCCGCCGTCGAGCCCGGCCCTTACATCATGTTGACCGTCACCGACACGGGCTGCGGCATGGACGCCGAAACGCAATCGCGCATTTTCGAGCCGTTCTTCACCACCAAAGAAGCGGGTAAGGGTACCGGCCTGGGTCTCGCGACGGTCTACGGAGTCGTCAAGCAGAGCGGCGGCTACATCTGGGTCTACAGCGAAGTCGGCCGCGGGAGCACATTCAAAATCTACCTGCCGCAAGTGACCGAAGATGTCGCCGCTCCCGCGGTCGAGCAGGAAACGCGCGGCTCGTCGGCGGGCACCGAAACCGTCTTGTTCGTCGAAGACGAGCAAAGCGTTCGCGAGCTCGTCCGCGACTATCTCACGGGAGTGGGATATCGCGTGCTGGATGCAGGCGACGGAATCGAAGCCCTCGGAGCTGCCAAGGCCCACATGGGCACGATTCACATCCTGGTCACCGATGTCGTCATGCCGCGTCTTAGCGGCCGCGACCTCGCGACAAAACTATGCGGCGAGCGCCCTGATTTGAAGGTGCTCTTCATTTCCGGCTACACGGACGATACGATCGTTCGCCACGGAGTCCTCGAAGGCGGCGTCGCCTTCCTGCAAAAACCGTTCAACCTGAGAGCTCTCGCCGAGAAAATCCGCGAAGTCCTCAAAGCCGAAACCCCAACCCCGGTTCCCGCAGGCACCCACGAAAAAGGCTGAGACCATTCGCCTTCGCGCGGAGAACTCATGCCTCCGTGCACTCAGTGCCTCTCTGTGCGTGTGTGTTTAGCCGGGCGTTCGGATCTATCGCAAGGTCAAACGGAAACTGGGGCTAAATCAGGAAAACGGTCTGTCCGGTAAGATCAAACCGCTTGCGGCACCGGATATTCCGGCAGGCGACCATATTGTCGATGCGCACCATGTACGACCGCGCTTTCGCAAACTGCTTCTTGTCTTCTTCGTTGCCTCCGCCGGGCATCTGCGCCTTCTTCGTTCGCACGATCCAGCGGACCGGGTACGTATTCTCCTGGCGGCAATGCGGGCAATTGAGCGGGATCTGTTTCGTCTCTTCCTTTTCCTCGTAAAATCGCTTTTCGTCCATTTGTCCCTATTTAATCCGAAGTCGAACTTGTCTTCCCAATATCATCCAGCGTCACGAATCGAATCCCTGCATCCCGCCAGCGCGGCAACCAGTGCGCGAGCGCCGCAACCGTGTGTTGGCGATCTCCCTCCAACTTCTGGAAATCCCCGTCGTGCAGCAGGACAATATCCCCTCCCCGCGCCCGCTGCAAGTGCTGGATCACCTTCGCGGCCGCGCTCGGCTTCCAATCCCATGCCAGCTTCGACCACATCACCACTCCCGATCCGCCCCACCTTCGCACCGCGCCGTTCAACAGAGGCCCGCGAAAGCCGAAAGGCGGCCGCATCCATCGCGACTTTCTGCCAATCGTCTGCTGAATCGCGGCGTCGCAACGATCGAGTTGCGCGCCAATCTCCGCCGCGGACCGGAATATCAGCTGCGGGTGCGTGTCTGTGTGGTTGCCGACCGTGTGGCCGCGCCGCGCGATTTCCTCTGTGAGGTCCGGGAAGGCGCGCACGTGCTCCCCTGTTACGAAAAATGTCGCGCGAGTTTCGTGCTGCTCGAGCAAATCCAGCAGCGCGGGCGTCACGGCCGGATTCGGCCCATCGTCAAACGTGAGCGCCATCGCCGAAGGATCGCCGGTTCGCCGGATCGTAGGCCCGAAAATCTGCGACGGCGGCGCCACGGCCGCCCACGCAAAGCTTCCGCTCGCGGCACACGCGCCACCCGCCCCGATCAGCGCTGGAATCGAATGCATTCCCGGATTCTCGCACTGCTGCCGCAAAAACACCACGCCGGTAGGCTCCGGTTGCGCCGTTTGATACGATGGCGCCGAAGCCGCGCACATGACCTCGTCGCCGCCCGATCACGCGAAACTCCCGCTTTGGATCCGCTGGGCCGCCGCCCTGTGGCTCGTGTTTTGGTTCATCGTCTACTGGCATAGTTGGGGCCCTCTGAACTTCCTGCACCTGTGCGATATCTCCGAAATCCTGGCGTGCATCGGCTTCGCGGCCGATAGCACGCTCCTGATTTCGAGTCAGGCGGTCGCCTCTCTTCTCGTCGATGCCGTCTGGGCGCTCGACGCCGGCTGGACCGTCGTTTTTAGGCACCATCTCATCGGCGGCACCGAATATCTTTTCGATCCGAGCCACGCCCTCTGGGTTCGCCTGCTCTCGCTCTTTCATCTCATTCTGCCCGTGCTGCTGCTCTGGGCCGTGCATCGCCAGGGATACGATCGCCGCGGGTTTCCGTTGCAGCTCGCGATCGCCTTGCCCGCGTTCATCGCCTCGCGCCTCGCTCCCGCCGCGCAAAACATCAATTATGCTTTCACCGACCCCTTCCTCCACCGGTCCTGGGGACCAGCGCCAGTTCACATTCTGGCGGCTTTTCTCTTTATGCTTGTGGTCGTCTATCTCCCCACGCACCTGATCCTGAAACGCCTTTTCCCACGGCCCAATCGCGACGCGCGAAACATATCCGCGCCCCAGAGCGTATCTTGAGGAAGAAGCTGCTTGGCGGGAGACGCCCATGAGAGCAACCAACTTCGAGTTCCGCCAGAGGTTTTGGATCATCATGGCGATCTTTTGGGGAGGATTCTGGCTGTATCAGGTCGACCGGACCAACATCGTCCAGTGGTTTGTGGACCGCGTAGCACCGGGCAATGACTCTCGGCAAGCCCTTCTCGCGCGCGTGCTTTTTGCCGTGGCCGCGCTCCTCGTGCTGCTGGCCGCGTCTCTCCGAACGTGGGCGGCCGCCTACTTGCGTTCAACCGTCGTGCACGATCCCAGCCTGCATTCGGAAACAGTTGTCGCGGACGGGCCCTACCGCTACATGCGCAATCCTCTGTATCTGGGAGGAATCCTTCTCGCACTTGGAGTGGGGTTGCTGGCCAGCCGCAGCGGCTTCGTCGTGATGGTCACCGGGCTGTCCATCTTTTACCTGCGGCTGATGGGTCTCGAAGAAACGAATCTGGTGCGCGAGCAGGGCGAGTCCTATCGCGAATTCTGCCGCCGCGTGCCCCGGCTTTGGCCGTCGCTCGCGCCGCGCGTTCCGCGCGGCAATCTCGAGCCGAAATGGCGGCAGGCATTTGGCGGCGAACTTTTCATGTGGGGATTCTTCGTTGGGATGATGTGGTTCGCGGTCACCTTGAAGATCGCGGGCACGTGGTGGATCATCGGCGTGACCCTCGTCCTCTGGGTCGCGCACAGCTTCTTCGTTTATTTCCGCACGAAGGCGCGCGAACGATCGTCGCCGCAAACAAGCTGAAAAAAAAACGCAACGATCGCCGCGAGAATCATTCGCCCCGCGCTTCCAGCTCCCGCTTGTCCGCTTCGAGCACCCCCTCTAACTGTGTCGATTAGAAGTGGCACCCGTTGTTTGTTTGCAGCGAGTTACGGACGTTTCTAATCGCCGCAGTGTCGATTAGAAAGCAGTGTCGAGTGGCTAGAGAACGGCGTACAGATTCGCGTGTGCTAAACACAGAGATCACTGAGAGAAGCATGAGACCACGGAGAAGACAGCGATTCACCGCCCCCCTCCTCGACGACTCCCTTCCTCCGTCAGGGCAAGGAGGCGCAGAGCGCGGAGAATGCTCCCTTGCCGCAGGATTCATCAACCCTGGCGCGGCATGGTTCGAGAGCCTCATTTGTTGCGGCCTAGTTGTCAAAGAACATTCGGCCCTCGTCGAGAGGGCTGACAACTTCCGTCGTCCGAATGAGATTGGCAGATTGCGACGTGCGAATCTAGCTGGCCGCGAGTTCAGGTTTAGTTCAGGGCTGCGGACCTGATCGGCGGACAAACGTCAGCCTTCATTCCGTTTGTCGCACCACGCGCAGATCAATCCCCAACTGCTGGCACTTCTTGTAGAGGTGGCTGCGCTCGAGCCCCAGCGCTTTCGCCGTGTTCGTCATGTGATGATGGTTCCGCTTGAGCTCGGCGAGCAGCGTCTCGCGCTCGAACGTCTCTACCCGCTGCGCGAGCGCCCCTGTCGCCTCTTCCGCTGCGGAACCGGCCGCGCCAAGAGCACCCGCACCTTGCGGCAGCGCGCGCTCCACCGTCGCAGCTTCTACCGTATCGCCCGACGCGAGCAGCAGCACCCGCTCGATCACATTCCGCAGCTCGCGCACATTCCCCGGCCAAGCGTAGCGCTCCAGCGCCTCCATGGCGCCCGCCGAAAGAGTTTTCGGCTTCCAATGGTTCTGCTCGCCGAGCTGACGGGAGAAATGCTCCGCCAGCACGCGAATATCCTCGCGACGCTCGCGCAGCGGCGGCAGCGCGATCGGGAACACGAACACGCGATGATACAAATCCTCGCGGAATGTTCCCTGCCGCACCTGTTCTTCGAGGTTGCGATGCGTCGCCACCACCACGCGCACGTCGACCGCGAATGGACGGTCTCCTCCCACGCGCTCGATCTCGCCCTCTTCGAGGACGCGCAGCAGCTTCGCCTGCATCCCGAGCGGCATATCGCCGATCTCGTCGAGAAACAGCGTGCCACGATGCGCCTGCTCGAATTTCCCCGCGTGCCGCGACGCCGCGCCGGTAAACGACCCCTTCTCGTGCCCGAAAAGCTCCGATTCCATCAGCTCCGCCGGAATCGCCGCGCAATTCAAAGAAATAAACGGGCCGCCGTGCCGCGGGCTTTTCTCGTGCAGCGTGCGCGCGATCAGCTCTTTTCCCGTGCCCGTCTCGCCGCGAATGCAGACGCGCGTTTCGCTCGCCGCCACATGCTCGACTTGCGCCATCACCTCGCGCATCACGGCGCTGGCCCACACAATTTCGTGCTTGCCGAGCCGCCGCTTCAGCTCGCGGTTCTCTTCCTCGAGCCGCGAAATATGCAGCGCGTGCTTGACGGTCAGCAGCAGCTTGTCGGTTGAAATCGGCTTTTCGAGGAAATCCGAGGCGCCCAGCCGCGTCGCCTTCACCGCCATTTCGATCGTCGCCTGCCCCGACATCATCACCACGGGCGACGCCACGCCACCCTTCTTCAAATCCTCGAGCAGCGAAATGCCGTCGCGCCCCGGCATCACCACATCGGAGAGAATCAGGTCGAATCGCTCGGCCTTCGCCAGATCGAGGGCCCGCGCGGCGCTGTCGCAAACCGTAGCCTCATGTCCCGCAAGGCGAAATGCGCGCGCCAGCGACGCGAGCGTGTTCGCATCGTCGTCGATGATCAGGATGTTTGCTTTGAGCGGCACGCGAGGCTAATCCCCTTCGCCGCCAATGTCCCGGCCCGTGTGGACATCCTCGGATTCGTGCGACTCGGCATCGTGCGCTCCGTCGGTTTCGTGCGTATCCGCTGGCGCACCGCTATTCTCGTCGCTCGTGCCGGCCTCGGCCTCTTCTTCCGCCAGTACAGCCTCGGCGGCAGCCGTTGACGGCTCCTCGTCCGCGGCAGACTGTTCGGGCGCGCGTGCAGGCGCCGCACTCGTCATCGTCGACGATGAGCCGGGCGCAATTGCGTGGCTCACGGGCACGCCCGCATGCTGCGCGGGCTTCGCCGGCAAATGAATGTGGAATGACGTGCCCACGCCCGCCTCGCTCTCAACCGAAATCCGCCCGCCATGATCGCTCACCACGGACTGCACGATCGCCAGCCCCAGCCCCGTCCCGTGCTGCTTCGTCGTGTAGTACGGCGTGAACAGCCGCTCGCACTCTTCCGGCGTCAGCCCGCTCCCCGTATCCGAAACCTCGAGGCTCACGCCGCCATCCTCGCGCGCCGTCCGCAGCATCAGGACGCCGCCCGACGGCATCGCGTCCATCGCGTTCAAAATCAGATTCTCGATCGCGCGCCGCAGCAGCGTCGCATCCGCCTGCACGACCGGCAGGTTCTCCTCCAGATGCAGCTCCGGCGTGATCGGCGGCCGCCCGAGTGCGCTGAACTGCGCCTCGAACAGTTTCACGATGTCGCGCACCAGATCGTTCAGGTTCACCCGCGCGAGCTCCGGCTGCGGCATCCGCGCAAAGTCGCTGAACCGGCCGATAATTTCCTTCAGGTTGTCGATCTCCGAGAGCAGGATTCCCGTCGACTCCTGAAATACCTCCTCGAACTCCTTCCGTCCGTGCTCGCCGCCCCGCTCCTTGGCGCGCCGCAGGTTCTCGACGGTCGTCTGCAGTGGAAACAGCGGATTCTTCAATTCGTGCGCCAGCCGCCGAGCCAGTTCCCGCCACGCCGCCACGCGCTCAGCCTGCACCAGCCGTTCGCGCTGCTCGCTCAATTGCTCGGTCATGCGATTGAACGCACGCGAGAGCTGCCCCATCTCGTCCTTCCCGCGCACGTCCACGCGCGCGTTCCAGTTCCCCTCCGTCACCGCGCGCGCGCCTTCGGAAAGCCTCCGCACCGGCCGCGTGACGCGCGCCGCGCCCCACCAGCTCATCAGCATGCCGAAAAACAGGCCCATGGCGATCACGCCGAGCGCCAGCACCCCGATGCGCTGTTCGAGCGCCGCCATTTGCCGCTGCGAGCTCCCGACCAGCAGCACGCCCAAAAGGTCGTTCGACCGCCCCAGCAGCGGCAGCGCGTGAAAACCCTCCGCGCTCATCGGAGTGCCCGACCACAAAATCTTGAATGTCTGCGGCCGCGGATCGTTGCGCTCCTGCTCGATGAACGGAGCGAACCGCTCGGCCTGCGTCACCGATCCCGATTGATCCACCAGATTCGTCCCATCGAAGCTCGGATCGAGATTCAGATAGAGCAGCGCGCGCATCCCGGCCGGCAGCACGAGTGACGCCAGAAAATCTTTCCCTAGCCGCTCGCCACCCACAATATAGAGATTCTTGTCGCCTACCCGCACGGTCGAAACCGCCATCAGCCCAATTTCGGGTCCGTTTTGCGTATCCACCTTGGTGAGGAATGCGCCCACCGGCGTCCAATCCGCTGTTTGCGTCACCCAGTCCATCTTGTATCCGAAGCGCGCCGGCCATTCGTTCGACGAAATGATCGATCCGTCGCTCGACAGAAAATCGAGGAAGTCGAGCTGGTGGGATTTCGACAGGCCGGTCGCATCGCTCACGTACACCGAGACGTCCGCCTGCGGCCGGCCCAGGTCGATCGCCATGCGCACGGTTCCCTCGGCGTCCGCGATTCCCTGCACGCGGTTGACGATGCCCTGCTTGTGCCGGTCCACTTCGCGCTCGAATTGCCCCACGAGCGCGTCGCTGTAATCCTGGTTCATCGTATCGAACGCGCGGCGCGCGACGATCGTCACACCTACGGCGATCACGCCGACCGACGAAAGCAGCGCGAGGACGAACACGACCAGAAGTTTTGTGCGAAACGTCACTGCGGTTCCTGCTCCAGCCACACATCCGCCAGCGGCCAGCCTTCGCCCGCCGCCGGCGCTTTCCAATCCCGCACGCGTGCGCTCAAGCCGTAAACTTCCGGCAGCCACACGAGCGGCACCACGCGATAGCTGTTCACGATTCCCCGTTCGACGTCATATATGTGTTCGGCCGGTGCCCCTGCAGCCAGCCACTCCGTTTCGGTTAAGCCATTCGGCACACCGGGCGGCGGAAGAGGCGGCTCAGTCGGCCCATTTGCGTTGTAGTCCGGCATGAGCGCCTTGAAAAAACTCGCCAGTGCAGCCCCCGGATCGGGCGACGGCATCCTCAATCTCACCAGTCGCGCATCGCAATTCGATGGGACGCGATCGTTCGGCAGCGCTTCGGGAGCCACGTGAATTCCAGCCTCGCGGGCGTCCACCGCGATCCGTTCCGCCAGCGACTCTTCGAGCGAATCGCTCGCATCATATCCCAACACAATCCGCGGCGAACCGCCGATTTGCCCGGCAAGTTCCTTCGCGCCAGCCTGGTCCGCCGCCGTCGAAAACAGAAACGCGGTCCCGCTCGACCACTGCGGCAGCAATCCTCCCGCCGGCTCACCCTCTTTCTGCAAAATGAAGTTGACCATCGCGCTCCGGTCGACCGCCCGCGACAGAGCCTCGCGCAGCCGCGCGTCCTCCGCCGCGGGCCGCCCCGCGACAAACACCACAGCGACCAATTCATCCGGCTGCGACGTGCTCACGCGAATTCCTTGCCCCGATGCATAGCGCGCCTGCTCCGGCGGAATCTCGATGAAGTCCGTCTTGCCGAGCTCGAGATCGAGCAGCCGCTCCTTCACGCTTCGCCCCATCTGAATATCGACCCAATCCACGAACGGCCGCCCGCCGCTGTAGTCCTCATTGGCTGCGAGTGTGAGATGACTCCCCGGCTCCCACTCCGCAATCCGAAACGCCCCCGCAGCGGCAGTGCCGCCGGTGCCGCCGGCAGCAGCGCCGAATGTACCATCAGCATTGCGGCGATCGTACAAAAGCGACTCGATCTCATCCTTTGCAGCAGCTTCTTCCGGGCTCGCAGCCGCCATCGAAGGATCGAGCGAATTGACTCGCGCGCCAATCTCAATGCGCAGCGTCCCACCATACTTCGGCTGCCGCGCAGCCTCCACGCGCTCCACGTTAGTAAACCCCCACAGCACTGCAAGCACGAACGCTACCGCGAGCAGACAATCCTCGATTTGTGAGGGTGGGGCTTTTTCCAACGAGCACCTATGCACCGCCCACCTCAACGTCCGCAGCTCGCCGTGACGATATACGCTTCGTAGTTATTCGTCTTCAGATTGTGGACGACCGCCCGAGCCACGCCGCTCGCGCCCGTGGCCCACAGCGACATCACCGGCCCCGCAAATTCCACCGGATTCCCGGTCAGCGTCGCCGCGTGGCCCGTCGCATCCATCTCGTACGCCTGCACAAAATCTGGCTGCGTCCAATCGCCCTTGCCCGTCGCCAGCACGACCGGCCGCCCATCGCACTGCAGCCCGACGCTCGCCACATCTCCGCCGATATTGAGATCCTTGGGGATCGACGCGTCGCCTCGAATCCACGCCTGCGTATCCTGGCTCACAAACGCGCAATGGATCGTCTGCGGATTCGTGAAATCCCCTTTGCACTCGATTCCGGGAAGTCCGGCGCTGCCCATCGCGAGTCCCTGGGAAATATCGATGTGGCCCTGCTCGGCGCGGAGCCACAAACGCGTCGGCGTGATTGTGACCGCCTGCCCGAGCTGCCACTGATCCTGCTGCCGCGAATAAAACGCGAGCCGTCCTCGCTCGAGGACAATCATCTCCGGCATCGCTCCTGCCGCCGGAGGAGGCAGCGCGAAATCCAGAATCGCGCCGGGCTGATCCCAAATCCGCATCCGTTCGAGCGACACGCCTCCGCTTCGTTCCGCCTTCTTCGCGGCTCTCGATATAGACACCATCGCGACCTGCCCAGCCTTGTCGCTCGCCCCATGCTGCACCTGCGCCACGATCAAGTAGCCCTCGGTTCCTTCGGAAAGCGTCACCGTCAGATTCGGGTCCGGCGCCTGGGCCCCCGCCAGCCGGAAATGCCGCTGGGTCAACTCCGCCCGCAGCCGGTCGACAATCGTCGCCACTTCATCGGCGGATAGCGACGATACGTTATTCACCAGAAGGTCGAGCCGCGCGGGCGGAGCCACGATCGCGGTGATTTGATCCACCAATTCGCGCACAGCGGTATCCCAATCGGTCGGAGCGGCGGTTGTCGCCTGCCGTCCCTTCGCCGAAACAAGCCGCAGCGCAATGGGATTTTGCGACGCACATGTTTTTGGAATGAGCGCGATCGGCGTGAAAAGGGCGACAAAAAGTATCGCGCGGGAAAAAGCGAAGAATCGGCGGAATGGCCGCATCGGCTCGTGCGAATTGCACAACGCGTTCGTAGTGCGCCATCATAGCACAGCGCGAAAATCGCACGCGCCTCGCCAGTCGCGGCGGTTTCAAATCTGCGCACAACAGAATTTACGCGCGAAGCGCGATCAGGGTGGAAGCGTGGGCCTCCAGGCCCTCGAAAAGTCCCCCAATCTAGATTGGGCTTAGCCCCGGGAATTCCGCGTCGTGCCGAGATTTCGCCGGCGGCGGCTTCGTCCCGCGCTTGTCGACTGAGGGTTCGATGCGGCGATAACGAACCCCTTGCCTCCAAGTGCGGGACGAAGCCGCCAGCAAGGGTTTTTGCCGGCGTTCCTTGGCCGCCGATCGCTCCCGGATTCCTAGCCCGAATCCGAGCGCGACCGAACTGGCCGGAAATCGTCACCGCTTTGCAGCCGGCGGATCGGCCACATCATTCTCCGCCGCCGACTTCAGCACGTCGTTCGTGAAGAAGAATTTCCCGTCGTTCGGGACCAGCATGATCTGCACCTTGTCCGAAAGCTTCTCCGCCACCGTGTACTGCACGAGCAGCGGATTCTGCTTCAGCGCGGCGGCCTGCAATTGCATCTCCTCAGCCTGCGCCTGCGACGTCAGCCGAATATGGTTGGCGTCCGACTGCGCCACCAGGTTCGCGCGCTCCTCTTCCGCCTTGGACGTCACGCGAATCCGGTTCGCTTCGGAGTCCGCCAACAGCTCGGCGCGCTGCTGTTCGGCTTTGCCGTCGATCACCTTGGCTTGCGCGTCTGCTTCGGCGTTTTGAATCGTCGCTTCCTTGCGCGCCTCCGCCTCCAGGCGCGACTGCTCGATCTGCTTCTGCTTCAGGGGTAGCGTGTACTGCATCGCGTCCGACTCCGCCTTCGCCATGATCACCTGCGATTGCGCGTTGGCTTCCGCGCGCTTGATCTCGCGAGCTTTTTCCGCCTCGGCTTGCGATTCGGCGATGCCCACCATCTTTTTCTGTATCTCGGCTTCGACCGATGTGCGGTCGTCCTCCTGCTCCTTCAGGAGCAAATCCTCGAGCCCCTTCGCATACTCCTCGGGCAGCTCGACCTTTTTCAGCTGCACTTCCTTCACCTCGATCGCATCGCCTGCAAGCCGTTTCGTGATCAGCACCGTCACGCGCTGGCGGAACTCTTCGCGCTTCGTCGAAAACACGTCGCGCACGATGTAGTCCGGCGCCACTTCGCGAAAAGCGCTCATCACCGTCGGCTCTACGATTTCGTCCTCGATCGGCTGCGGCAGGTTCGCCTGGATGTAGTCGAGTTTCTGCGCGTTGATCCGGTAGCGGACATTCACCGCCAGCCCCAGCTCCAGCCCCTCGTGCGCCTCGACCGTGAGCACGGGAAGCTTCTCGTTGCGATTTTCGAGCGACGATGTCGCGAAAACCCGATCGCGGATGTCGTAGAGCTGGATGCGATCGATCAGCGGGACCACGAAGTGCGTTCCCGCGTAGAGCGTCCCGGGCCGCACGCCCGAAATCTGGCTGATGCGCACCGCGCCGTGCCCGTCCGGCACCACCACGATGCTCGACGCCGCCAACCCCATCACCGCCGCGATCGCCACCAGCTTCGCCGCCGAATCGATCCGGATCACGCGCCGCGTCCGCCGCGGCCCAGCAACGATGGGCGCCGGCGTGCCGCCCGGCGGCGTCGTGGAATCCTCATGCCGGGCTCCGCGCCGCAAAAGCCGGTCGAGCTCGTACGCCAGGAAAATGTTGTACAGCAGCATCCCCGCCGCCAACAGCCCCAACCCAAAGCACCCCACGAACAGCAAAAACCTCAAAAACAACATATGCCGCCTCCGTTCACCATCGACTCAAGCTCCATGCGTGAGACCTTGCCGCCGCTCGTGTGGAGTGCGGCGGCTCGCCACCGCCCGCGCTCCCCGGGGCTTGCCCCGGCGTGTCCCAAGCGAGGCGAGGGACGTCTCTGTGCACTCACCTGCAACCTGCTACCTGTGACCCGTCACCTCTGTCTCTCGTCCTTCTTCACCCGCGCCGGCATCAACCGAAACAATCCATTCAATGTCGCCCACTCAAGCCCCAACGCCAGCCCCAGCGCCCCGAGAATTGCTCCCGCCACTTCCGCAAAACCGATAAAGCTGTCCATGGGCGTTCTCCTGAAGTTCGCTGGGCTGGGTTCCGCGCCCTACGCGGGCTAGGAATGCAGTCTCATCGCCAAGAATCAATGATTGGAGGAAAAGCACTTAGAGGCATGGTGACAGCGCAATTTCGTGGCGGCGCAAACACGCCGTGGAAATGCAATCACACCGCGCCTGCGCAAATCACCCGCGGCTCTAACAGCCGCCGGCGCTACCAGATGGTTTTGAGTCCTTTGTAGAGCCGGAATTCCCGGTCCGGCGTCACCACGGCGATATTCTCGGCAAGAGCTTGCGCAATGATTTGGCGGTCGAACGGATCGGGATGGTGGAGGGGCAGGTCGAACAACCGCAGAGCATGGTCTTCCGTGTACGGCAGCACTCGCAATCTCAAATCGGCTACGCCCGTCGCGACATCTTCTCTGTCGAACGTTAGCTTGCCGCGTGCCTGCTTGATCGCAATTTCGGAAAGTGAGATCGCGCTGATCTCGCGCACCGCAGTATCGCTCTGCAGCGCCGACATCGCCGCGCGCGAAATCTTTTCGGGGGAACTCACCGCCCAGATAAAAGTAGCTGTGTCGAGCAGGAGCCGCATCTAGCGGCCTTCGATGAAGGCGTCTGTTTCTTCTTCCGTCATGGGCTTCCACCACTCCGGATCGTGGATCGCGACCTTGCCCTTCAAGGTGCCGAATTTCGGCTTTACCGGGCTTGCCGCCCCCGTCCGAACGATATCGACCACTGGCGTCCCGCGGCGACAAATCGTCACCGATTCCCCGTCCTCGACCGCCTTAATCAACTCCGGAAGCTTGTTCTTGGCGTCCGCCACGCTGACTTTCATAATCCCATCATAGCTATCTTAAATAGCTATGTCAATGCCGAACGCCCAATGCATGGGCTCCGTTAGTTGTAGGGGCAGATCTCAGACCTGCCCGTTCGTGGCACGGCTGCACGCTTCAGTGCTAGCGTAGCTTCGGCATGACTCCAGATGCCGCTCTTCCATCACCCTCGCCGTCGGGAATGCGCGCCCTCCCCGCGATCTTGATCATCGGCCTAAATCGCGGGCACGCTCGACATCACCTACAACCTCGTCTTCAACCACTTCCGCGGGATCACTGCGGCGATGGTCTTCCAATACATCGCGACGGGCTTGATCGGCATGCGCGCCGTCGACCTCGGCCTCATCTCAGTCGCCCTCGGCATGGTGCTGCACTACACGATCGCGCTCACTTGGACCGCAATCTTCTACGCTGCCAGCCGCAAGCTCGCGATTCTCACCCGCCGCCCGGTGATCTGCGGCCTGCTCTACGGCGCCTTCGTCTACTTCGTGATGAACTTCATCGTCCTGCCCCTCTCGCGCGTCCCGCGCGTACACGCCACCGCCACGCTCGCCGCGCGAATCAACGCCGTCCTCGCGCTGCTCCTCTGCATCGGCCTCACGATTTCGCTGCTCACGCGCCACCTAGCGCCGCCGCCCCACGCCTAGAAGGCGTCCCTGCTTCCCTGCTTCCCTGCTTCCCTGCTCTCCCCTCCTTATCTCTGCTAGAATTTCCTCGGGAGGCACACGGTTGCCGCAAGCACCCCCACCCTCGGGGCTCCGCATCGGACGCATCTTCGGCATCCCGATTTACCTGCACGCCAGCTGGTTCATCATCTTCGCGCTGATCACGCTTTCCCTCGCCACGCAGTTCACGGCCGACCATCCGCACTGGAGCCCCACGCAACGCTGGATGCTCGGCGTCATCACCAGCCTGCTCTTCTTCGCCTCCGTGGTCTTTCACGAGCTCAGCCACAGCATCGTGGCGCGCCACTATCGCATCCCGGTTGACTCGATCACGCTCTTCGTCTTCGGCGGCCTCGCCCATATCGAGCGCGACCCCGACAGCGCCGGCCAGGAATTCAACATCGCCATCGCCGGCCCGCTCTCGAGCCTTTTCCTTGCCGGATGCTTCTGGCTGGTTGCGCACTACGTGCACGGCAGCGAAATGTTGACCGCCGTGTGCAAATGGCTCTCGGAAATCAATGCGCTTCTCGCCGTCTTCAATCTCGTTCCGGGATTTCCGCTCGACGGCGGCCGCGTCCTGCGCGGCATCGTCTGGGGCATCACCAAAAGTTTCACGCGCGCCTCGCAAATCGCCTCCGCGTCTGGCCGCGCTTTCGCCTTCGTGATGATGTTGATCGGTAGCTGGCAAGCGCTTGTGTACGGCGCCTGGATGAACGGCCTTTGGCTCATATTCATCGGCTGGTTCCTGCTCGAGGCGGCGAAGGAAAGCTACGCGCAGGTCGCGCTGCGCAGCACGCTCACCGGCGTGCGCGCCGAAGACATCATGACGCCCGAGATCCCGACCGTCGCGCGCGACATCTCGCTCGATGATTACATCCACGAAGTCCTGCGCACCGGGCGCCGGTCGCACATCGTCACTGGCGCGGGCACGCCCGTCGGCCTCGTCACACTGCATTCCGCGCGCGCCGTCCCGCGCGATGAATGGAACAACACCTCGATCCAGGCCGTGATGGTCCCGATCGATCGCGTCCATTCCGCGCTGCCGGAAGAGCCCGTGCTGCAGATCCTCGAGCGCATGCAGAAAGAGGACATCAACCAGATGCCCGTCCTCTCCGAAGGCCACATCATCGGCATGATCGGGCGCGACACGATTCTCCGCGTCCTACAGACGCGCCTCCAGGCCGGCCAATTCACTCAAGCTCACCAGTCGCACGGATGACGCGCCTCGGCCGCCGCCTCGCATTCGCGTCCGTCGCCCTCGCCTGCGCGTTCGCAGGCATCGCCTTCGCTCGCGGCCAATCGACAAAACATCATCAGCTCGCGGCGAAAACTTCGAAAGAATCCGCCGCGCCTGCCCCGCCTCCGCAACCGCAGCCTTTCCCGTACACCGAAGCGATACGCGCCAACAACGTCGGCCTCGTCCTGATGGATCGCCGCGAGTTCGCCCAGGCCCTCGGCAAATTCCAGACCGCCTGCATCCTCGATCCGCAGTCCGACATCGGCTGCCTCAATACCGGTATCGCCTTTCTCAACATGGGCCGCTACGACGACGCGCGCCGCATTCTCGAAACATCCGTCCAGCGCGATCCGCAAAGCCCGCGCGCGTGGTTCAATCTCGCGCTGCTCGAACGCGCCACCGATCATCGCGACGCCGCGCTCGCCGATTTTCAGAAGGTCGACGCCCTCGATCCCGATGACGCCGTCACCCATTATTTCCTGGGTTTTCTCGACGCGCAGGCCGGCCATCTCGATAAAGCCTCGGCCGAGTTTCATCGCGCGATCGAAATCGATCCGTTCGAGGCGTCGGCGGAGTATGGCCTTGCGGAACTGGCACACGATTCGGGAGACGCCGCCGGCGCGAAGGCGCATTTCGAACGTTTCAGCCACATCACCGGGCAAGGCCTCGGCAAGCCGATCGCGCTTGTCTACGGCGGCCAGGGCCAGTATTCGCTCGCAGGAGAAATTCCCGGCCCGCCGCCCGGTCCCGCGCCGCCCGCAATTCCCCTGCACTTCGTCGATGTTTCGAGCGACCTCGGCCCGCCCCGCGCGCCGCTGCCCGCCACTCGCGCCGCGCGCGCCGGCGGCAAAACAAAATCGGAAGCGGCGCCGCAGGCCGCCCCGGAAGATCTCGCAAGCTTCCTCGGCAGCGGCGCCTGCGTCTTCGATTACGATGGCGACGGCAAGCCCGACATTTTCCTCGTCAACGCCGACGGCAAAGGAAACGCCGCGCTGCTCCACAATGTCGGCCACGGCAAATTCGTCGACGTCACGAAATCCGCGAAGCTGCAATTTCTCGGCGAAGGCACCGGCTGCGCCGTCGGCGACTACGACAACGACGGCTATCCCGATCTCGTCGTCAGCTCCGGCGACGGCATCGCGCTGTTTCACAACGAAGGCGACGACACTTTCAAAGATGTCACCGACGCAGCCGGCGTGCGCACCATCGGTCTTGCCCTCGGCGTCACCTTCGTCGATTACGACCACGATGGCGACCTCGACATCTACGTCACGCGCTTCAATGATTTCCCGCTTGGCAATCCGTCGCAGCCGTTCACCTTTCCCGACGGTGCCCCGCCGCCCGGAAACATTCTTTGGCGCAATCTTGGTGGCGGCACGTTCGGCGATTACACCAAGCAAGCGGGGCTCGGCGGCAGCGCCGCATCCGTCGCCGCACTCGAAAGCGATCTGAATAATGACGGCACCATCGATCTGGTCGTCACCGGCTGGGAGAAATCGCCGGAGATTTTCGTCAATGCGCTCGAAGGACCGTTTCAATCCGTCGCTCGGTGGGTGGGCGAAACGCCTCCGCGCGCCGCGGGCGCCGTCGCGCTCGATTTCGATCACGACGGCCGCATGGACCTCGCCTTCACGCACTGGGCGCCGCCCGGCTTGAGCCTCTGGCGCAATACCAGCCGCAAAGGATCGCAGGGTGCGCCATCCTTCGAGCGCGTGTCGCTCCCCGATCCCGGATGGATGCGCGCCTGGGGGATCGCCACCTTCGACTACGACAACGATGGCTGGACCGATCTCGTCGCGGTCGGCGAAACATTCGCGGGCAAGGGCCAAATCCTCCTGCTGCGCAACGAAGGCATCGGCGCGGATGGGAAAATCCACTTCCGCGACGTCACGCGCCAAACCGGCCTCGATAAAATCGTCCTCCACAATCCGCGCAGCGTCATCGCCTTCGATCCCGAAGGCGACGGCTCCGCCGATCTGCTCATCACGCAGAACGGCCTGCCTCCCGTGCTCCTGAAAAATGTCGGCGGCAACGAAAACAATTGGCTCGAGCTCGCTTTGAGCGGCGATCCTGACAATCGCACCGGCATCGGCACGCGCATCGAAATCCTCTCCGGCGCGCAAAAGCAATTCCTCGAAGTCTCCGGCGCCTCGGGCTACCTCGGGCAGTCCTCCGCCGAAATCTTCACCGGCCTCGGCAACGAAGAAGGCGCCGCCGAAGTCCTCCGCCTCCGCTGGCTCACCGGCGCCCGCCAAAACGAACTCCAAATCCCCGGCAACCAGCGCGCCGTGATCAGCGAGCAGGCAAAATAATGGCCCGGAAAATGCGCCGCAGACGTGTCGATTAGAAAAAGTTTCACGCCATGTTTTCAACGGGATAGGTCGATTTCTAATCGCCAAATGTCGATTAGAAACGGCCTTCCTTCGTGATGTACAAAGCAGCCCGAAGCGGGTGTGTCCTCGTAGGGGCGCTGCTTGCGCCGCCCTCTTCCGGCGGGTGGCTTGTTCACCGCCGCCGGGGCCGCTGCCAGCGGCCAGGTTGTTGTGCCCGTCGTTCATCGTCCTCGCCCGGCAAGTGCACCGGGCCCGTTCCAGCTAACCACGATTGCGGCGTGGGCGAAATTGTCCTTGAGTCCAGATTTAGTACAGGCGCGCGAACGTTGGTTCGTGGTCTTCTTGACACCTTCGGCGCGAGTGATACGCTTTGAGCAACGCAAATGGCCAAACGTCAAAAGCGCAACGGATCAAAACCGGAGACGACCGTCGAGTACAACTTCACGGTGTTCTTCGAGCCCGCCGTGGAAGGCGGCTACGTCGTGACTTGCCCTGCGTTACCGGGCCTTGTGACGGAAGGCGACACCTTGGCTGAAGCGAGACGCATGGCGCGCGATGCAATTCAAGCGTATCTCGAAAGCTTGCGCAAAGATGGCGAGCCAATTCCAAGCGATCCCAGGCTCACTGCTGAACCGGTCAAAGAGAAGATCAAAGTCGCCATCCCTGCATGAGCAAGCGCTTGCCTGCCGCGAAACCCAGGGAAGTTTTGCGGGCTCTCCATAAGGCTGGATTTTTTTCCATCACTCTTCGGGAAGCCATTACATTCTCAAGCATCCGGATAAACCGCATCTCCGCGTCACCCTGCCCTACCACAACAAGGATCTGAAGCGCAAAACCCTGTCGTCGATCATCGAGCAAGCCGGACTCACCACCGAACAATTCATCGAGCTGCTCTAGCTGGGATCGTTATTTCCGCTTGCGGTTTGCGGACCGCCTGCGCTTGTTCGAGGCTTTGGGGCGCTTCGAGCTCTTGGCGCGGCGCTTTCTCGTTGGAACCGCCGACAATTTCTTCTGTACCATTTTCGGCAGCTTCGCGAAAATCAGCGAATGCGCGGCGGCGAGGAGGCGGCGGATTTCGTCGCGCGGCAGCGCGTCCTCGGTTTCGAGTGCCACCCATTGCGCGCGCGCCAGGTACGGCGCGGGGATCACTCCGGGCCGCTCGACCAGCGCCACAAATTCGTCCGCCGAACATTTCAATGAAATCCAGGTCTCGCCGGGATCGAGCGAGACCACGGCGTACATCTTGTCTCCCACTTTGAAGACGAGAGCGTCCTCCCACTGGAGTTTCTCCGTCGTATGCGGCAGTGAGAGGCAGAACTGGCGAACCCAGTCGATGTCCATGATCCTAAAGACTATCGCGGCGAGCCATGCTCCGTCGAGTGGCTCCGCAAAGGTACGCCGCTCCGCGCTTTTGTGCCAGAAACCGCCAAAGTCGGTTTTTCTCCGCCCATTTGGGGCCCTTTTTAGCCTCCCGAGGGAGGACTCCAGGAGTACGCTATCGGAGCCGAAAAAATTGCACCACAACAAATGGGCGGGGGAAAATGCCGCTGCAACGTTCACGAGGACGCAATTTGCGGAATGAACCGAGTTGTGTGAGGATACTCGGATGCGAAAAATAGCAACGATTGCAGCAAGCGTACTGACAGCATGCGTCCTGGCCCTCGGCATAACCGCCGCCACCCACGCGCAGCAAAGCACCAAGACAACGGCTCCGGCAACCAGCGCCAAGAAATCGACCGGCACGACCGCGACAAAGTCCGCGTCCACAGAGCCTAAGAACGCGCCCGGTCCCGCGCTCACCACCGACAAGGAAAAGCAGAGCTACGCGCTCGGAATGAATATCGCCCGCGGCATCAGCCGCCAGGGCGCCGACGTCGACGCGGCCGCGATGGCGCGCGGCTTGCGCGACACGCTCTCGGGCGCCAAGCCTCTCTTGACGGACGATGAAGCGGAAGCCGAACTCAAGCAACTCCAGGACGTCGTGAAAGCGAAACAGGATGCCGAACTGCAGAAGATGGGAGACGCCAATATGAAGGAAGGCCAGGAATTTTTGGCGGCGAACAAAACGAAGGACGGCGTCGTTGCTCTGCCGAGCGGATTGCAGTACAAAATTATCACGCCGGGCACGGGACCGAAACCCACCGCAGACGATACCGTGGTCTGCAACTACAGCGGCACATTCCTCAACGGCACCGAATTCGACAGCTCGTACAAACGCGGCAAGCCGGCCGAGTTTCCGTTGAAGGGCGTGATCAAGGGATGGACCGAAGCGCTGCAGTTGATGCCCGTGGGATCGAAGTGGCAACTTTTTATTCCATCCGCTCTTGCCTATGGCCCACAAGGCCGCGGACCGATCCCTCCCAACTCGACGCTGATTTTTCAAGTGGAATTGATCTCGATCAAAGGCAAGTGACGGCCGCGCTGATTCCGGCGCTCCCGAATACTTGCTCCAACACCTGGTTGATTTTGCGGAAAGGAGATACGCGATGGCTCCCGAACTGAAAATCCGCCGGATTGCGACGGAAGAAGCGTTTTCGATTCCGGAAGTGGCGGCAGGGCTGCGCGATGTGGCGCGAAGCCCGAGCAACAGCCTCGACATGAAGCTGGTCGAGCGAATCTACGACGCGAAGACGAATGACGCGATGGCTGGCCTGCTGGGGCGGCTGATCGATCTCGAAGGCGAGCGCATGCGCGACATGGATGCGAACGGCGTGGACGTCCATCTGCTGTCGCTCACCGCGCCGGGCGTGCAGATGTTCGACGCGGACACGGCAACAGAGCTTGCGACGATGGCCAACGACCGGCTCGCGGAAGTGATCAAGCGGCACCCGACCCGGTTCGCGGGCATCGGCAGCTTTGCTCCGCAATCTCCCAAGCGCGCGGTGAAGGAGATGGAGCGCGCGATCAAAACGCTCAAACTGAACGGATTCGTGGTCAACTCGCACACAAACAGCGAATATTTCGACGACCAGAAATACTGGCCGTGCCTCGAAGCGGCCGAGGCGCTCGATGCGTGCATCTACATCCACCCGCGCGCACCATCGGACGGGCTGGCCGCGCCCTTCCGGCACTACGGACTTGATAGCGCGCAGTGGGGCTACGGCATCGAAACGTCGACGCACGCCGTGCGCATGATCGTGAGCGGCGTCTTCGATCGCTTCCCGAAACTGAAGATTTGTCTCGGGCACATGGGCGAGGCCGTCCATTTCTGGGCGTGGCGGCTCGACTACATGAACAAGAACGCGCAGAATCGCGGCTCTGCGCCAAAATTGAAGCTCAAGCCGAGCGAATATTTCAAGCGCAATTTCGTAATCACGACGAGCGGTGTGGAATCGCACCTCGCGCTCGATTTTTCGATCAAGGCGCTCGGAGCGCAGAACGTCCTGTGGGCAATCGATTACCCGTATCAGCCGACCACACCGGCGGTCGCGTTCATGGATTCCGCGCCGATTTCGGATGCCGACAAGCACAAGATCTACCACGAGAACGCCGAGCGCGTGTTTCACATTGCGCCCGCCGGCGCGGCTCACTCGCACGCAGGCGCAAGCAGCGCTAGGTGAAGATAGGAAACGGCGGACCCGCACGTCTTGATTTGGCGGCCAGGGAACGTGTAAATTCGGGTATCGACGATTGGCAGGTTGTCTACTCGAAATATGTCCCTATCTGACTCGGCCCGATCAAATCTGACGACAACAAACGAAGCGGGCAACTCCGCGTCCGCGGGCGAACCCGTTTTTTGGCGCGTCGAGGGCAGCCTACTCGCCCTTACGGCCGTGCGGCCCGTCGGATTTTTCACCTGGAACGCGCAGAGCTTTGCGGAGCGCTGGGCGCGGCGCGGGACGATGGGCGTGCTGGCGCTGGCGCGGCCGCTCTTCTATATCACCGACCGGCATTTCGCCACGCGCGTGCTGCACACCGTGCTGCGCGGAGAAAGCCGGGACCGCCTCGATCTGCTCGGCGAAGAATTCTTCCACTACTTCCTGAAACCACGGCTGAAATCCGCCGGCACGGAGAAACTCCAGGCACTACTCGCGGCGGGCAGCGACGTGGTGCTCGTGAGCCAGGGGCTCGATCACATCATGCGGCCGCTCGCGAAGCATTTCGGCGTGCGGCGCATCCTCTGCAATCGTCTGGATTTTCGCGATGGGCTCTCCACGGGGCGCCTGCTCGATCCCGTCATTCGCCCGCGCGGGCCGATGGCGAGGTTTCAGGAGAACGGCCCGGACGGCGCCCTGACGCGCGATGAATTGGTGAGCGATCTTGGCTTCACGAAAAATCCCGGCGCGCTGGACGAGGCGATTCGCCCGGCCGAGCGAATTTCGCCGAAGGTGAACTTGCCGATTGTCCGCTTCGATACCAAATACAAAGGCGCAAAGCTCTCGGTGCGCGAAGCGCTGCGCGGCAAGCACATTCTGCTGATCGGCGGCACGGGGTTCATCGGCAAAGTGTGGCTCGCGAGTTTGCTGACGGATTTGCCGGAGATCGGGCGCGTTCATTTGATCGTGCGCGGGAACCGTTCGGCGAGCGCGCTCGAGCGATTCGAGCGCATGGTCGAGGAATCGCCGGTGTACGACCGGCTGGCCGAGCGGCATGGCGACAAATTCGCGGATTTCCTGCGCGAGCACGTCGAGGTGCTGAGCGGAGATGCGAGCAAACCGGGGCTCGGGCTTGAGCCTGAAGTACGCGAACGGCTGGCGCGGACCGTCGACGTGATCGTGAATAGCGGCGGGCTGACGGATTTCAATCCCGATTTGCGCGACGCGCTTGCGGCGAACGTGCAATCGACCGAGTACCTGCTCGATTTCCTGCGCAGCTGCGACCATGCGGCGCTGATGCATCTCTCGACCTGCTATGCGGTGGGCGCGCGCGACGGCCGCATCATCGAATATCTGCCGAAAAACTATACGCCGCGCGATGTGCCGAATTTTGAAGCCGTGAAGGAATGGAAGGCGCTCAAGGAGCTGACGCAGGAAATCGAAAAGCGCGCGGATTCGGAGGAGGTAACGAGCGAGCTACGGCAGCAAGCGCTCGAAAAGAAACAGGCGGCCAAGAATCTGGATGGCGCAGCGCTCGAAAATCAGATCCGCAAGAACCGGGTCCGCTGGCTGCGCGTGGCGATGATGGACGCCGGAACGCGGCGCGCGAATGAGTACGGCTGGCCGAACACCTACACTCTGACGAAGAGCTTGTCGGAATCGCTGATCCGGACTTTTCTCGACGAGACTCCGGGCGCGGCAATCGCCGTGGTGCGGCCGTCGATTGTGGAATCGTCGATCGAAAAGCCGTTCCTCGGATGGAATGAAGGGATCAACACATCGGCGTCGCTCTCTTATCTGCTGGGGACTTTTTTCCGGCAACTTCCGACGAATGCAAGCAAATGCCTCGATCTGATTCCCGTCGATTTGGTGACGCGCGGGATGACGCTGATCACGGCAGCTCTCGCGGCACGGCGGCATGAGCGGCTGTATCACCTGGCGACTTCCGTGGCAAATCCGTGCGACATGCGGCGGTCGATCGAGCTCACGGGGCTCGGGCACCGCAAGTTCTATCGTGCGCAGAACGGATTGAATCACCGCGTGCGGCTGAAATTCGATGCGATTCCGGTGTCGAAGGCGCGCTACGACCGGCTTTCGGCGCCCGCGCAGAAGATGATCGTGCAGGCGATCAATAGAAGCGTCGAGCCGCTGCGATTCATGCGGCCGCCGCTCGCGCGGCAGGAGCGCGAGCTCGAAAAGGTGATCAAGCTGGTCGCGCTCTTCGAGCCGTTCATCCTGCACAACGACCACGTATTCGAAGCCGCGAACGTTGAAAGACTGAGCGCGGCGCTGCCCGAGGATGAGCGCAACGCCTTCGGATACGACGCGCGGTCGCTTGATTGGTGGGACTACTGGATCAACGTCCACATTCCGGCGCTGCGCAAGTGGTGCTATCCTCTGATCGAAGGACGTCCTCCGGAAGCGCGGCCGCCGAAGCGCAATGTGCCTCTCGCGGGCGGCGCTGGAACGCCGGCAACGCCGTCCTGAAATCACAACACCGTGGCTATCCTCCTGACCGGGAGCACCGGATACATCGGTGCCCACATCGCGTCGAACCTGCTCGCCGAATCCGGCGAATCGCTGAACGTGCTGGTGCGCGCGCGCGATCCGCTCGAGGCGCGACAGCGGCTGTGGCACTCGCTGCAACTGCACATAGACGCTCCCCAGTTCGAGGAGTTGTCGCACAGCCGCATTCGGATTTTCCTCGGCGACCTGACGAATGCGCGATTCGGGCTTGCCGACAATGAATATCGCGCGCTCGCGCGCTCGACCGATTCGGTGATTCACTGCGCGGCCTCGCTCAACCGCAAATCGGAGAAAAGCTGCCTCAACGTGAATCTGCGCGGGACGCTCGAGGTGATCCAGTTTGCGCGGCGCGCGCGCGAGGATCACGGCTTGCGGCGGTTCAGCCACGTGAGCACGGTGGCGGTGGCCGGGCATCGCGCGGACGAGGTGGTTGAGGAGGACACTTCGATCGACTGGAACCGCTCGGATTACGATCCCTACGCGCGCACGAAGAAATTCTGCGAGCACATGGTACGCGAGCTGCTGCCGGACGTGCCGCGAACGATTTTCCGGCCGAGCATCGTCCTCGGAGATAGCCGGAGGCCGGAGACGAATCAGTTCGACATGGTGCGCGCGTTTGTGTTTCTCGCCGGGCTGCCGGCGCTTCCCTTCCGCGCGACGGATCGCGTGGACATCGTGCCGGTGGATTATGTGGCCGGGGCGATTTCGAAGCTGCACCAGCAGGAGCGGACGGCATACGAGATTTATCATCTATCGTCGGGAACAGGCTCGGAGACTTTTCAGGAATTGACGGACGCGCTGTCGAAAGCGCAGGGCAAGCGCGGACCGATGTACGTGCCGAGCCTCGAAGGGCCGTCGTCGAAGATGATCCAGGCGCTGGCAGGGCGCGCGGGAAAAATCGGCGGGCTCGCGACGCTGCTGAAAGTATTTTTGCCGTACCTCGTGTGGAACACGGTCTTCGATAATCGGCGCATTGTGGAAGAGATGGGGCGAGCGCCGGCGCCGTTTTCGCAATACTGCTATCCGCTGTTGCGTTTCAGCCGAGAAAATCATTTCACGTACAAGTATCGCGATCTGCCCGCGAGCGGCGCGCCCGAAGCGGCCCCGCTGCCGGCAGGCGCGGCGGGAGATGCACGCTGATGTGGGATATGGACCTCGGCCTCGAGGCGTGGGTGAGCAGTCTGATCGAGCTGAACAAGCTCGAATGGATGCTCGGCGTGGGCGAAGCATGGAAGCCGGGGGAAAAGCTGAAGCTGCTGCTCGCGGGATACAACGGGACGCGGAACACCGGCTCGGACATTCGCGTGGAAGGAATCGTCCGGCAGATCCGGAAGATCCTGGGCGACGAGAATCTGGCTCTCAGCGTGATGACGCAGGACTTCGACTTGACGCGCAGCTATTTCGAAAACGCGCAGCAGGTGCGGCTGCCGGATATTTTTCCGCCGTTTCTGCATTCGGAGGTGCGCAAGAATCACGGCGTGGTGGCGTGCGAAGGGTCGATGTTCAAGAGCAAATTCGCGAACGCGCTGACGGCGATGATGATCGGCGCGCTCGGGATCGCATCCGCGCAGAACAAGCTGAGCATTGCGTACGGCGCCGAAGCGGGAGAGATGGACCCGCTGCTGCAGAAAATGTGCCGCCGCTATTGCGGCGATTCGCTGGTGATCACGCGCAATGTGGAATCGCAAGAGGTGCTCGGGAAGCTGGGGGTGGCGACGGAACTGGGCGCCGACACCGCGTGGACGTTCGAGCCGAACGCCGGGCCGGAATACGGCCGCAAGACGCTGCTGGACGCCGGATGGGACGGCTCGACACCTGTCCTGGCCGTCTGCCCGATCAATCCATTTTTCTGGCCGGTAAAGGCGTCGCTTGGAAAGGCGCTGGTTCATTCCCTGAGCGGAAAGTACGAGAAGAGCCACTACCGGTCGATTTACTTTCACAAATCGGGACACGGCGTGGATTTGGCATTCGAGAAATATCTCACCGAGATGGCGGCGGGCATCGAGCGCTATCGCAACAGCCGCCGCGTGTTTCCGGTGCTGGTGGCGATGGAGATGCTGGACCGGGAGGCGTGCGAGCGGCTGGGCGAAAAGCTGGGCGGCGCGCCGATTTTTTCGTCGGACAAGCTCGACATGCACGAGATGGTGAGCATCCTGCGGCAATGCGACCGCATGCTTTCGTCGCGATTTCACGCGATCGTGACTTCGATGCCGGCGGGCGTGCCTTCGGCGGGCGTGACGATGGACGAACGCATTCGCAACCTGATGCGCGACCGCGGCCACGGGCATCTCTTGATGCGCGTCGACGAGCAGGATTTGGGCGACAAGATTTTCGTGGCGCTGCGCTCGCTGGACGTGGGCGCGGACGAAATTCGTGACTCGATGGCGCGGACCGTCGTGCGCAATTTGCAGCTGATGGCACGCATGGGCGTTTATTTCGAGGCGCAGGTGGCGCGGCAGTATCCGGAATTTCCGGTGCGCACGGGCGTGCTGGGATGGGAAGAGTATTTGCCGCCGCTAAGCCCGGGCTTGCAGCAACTCCTCGAGCGGCATAGCGACGCGATCGAAGCGGCATAGCGACCGAAGGCAACAACTTGACGTTTCTCGAGACAACTCTCGCGCGACTGCAAGGTGCGGCGAACACGGCCGTCGTGGGTGAAGTGCGCGAGGGAAAGATTATTTCTGTTACGGGCGGCGAGTTCCTCGCGATGATCGCACGGGCGCGGGGATTTCTTGCTGCGCGCGGATTGAAGCGCGGCGACCGCTGCGCACTGCTCGCGCCGAACAGCGTTCGATGGGCGGCGCTCGATCTGGCGATGATGGCCGAGGGGCTGATTGTGGTGCCGCTCGACCCGCGCCAAGTGGGCTCCGAACTCGCGGGGATGATCCAGGACTCGACGCCGGCACTGCTGTGCGCCTCGGATGCGGCGCTGGCTGATGGGGCGGTGGCAAATCTGAACGTGCCGCCACCCGTCGTTTACTTGGACACAATTTTCAGCGGCGACGGCGCGAAAGGCGAGTCCCCTACCCCGCCCTATCGTCATGCCGATCACGATGCGGTGACGATTGTCTACACCTCGGGGACATCGGGCGAGCCGAAAGGCGTGGTGCTGAATGCGGGGAATGTGACCTTCATGCTGAGCCGCACGAATGCGCGCCTCGATCAGCTGATGGGGCGGAGCGACGCGCCGGACCGCGTCTTTCAGTACGCGCCATTTTGTTTCGGGGCGGCGCGAATCCTGCTGCTCACGTCGCTTTCGCGCAACAGTTTTCTGACGCTTTCGACGGACCTGACGAAGCTTGCGGACGACCTGAAAGTCGCGGCGCCGAACTACTTTGTGAATGTGCCGCTGTTTCTCGAGCGCGTTCGGCGGAAGGTCGAGGAGTCGATTCAGAAGCGCGGAGGAGCGGCGGCGGAGATTTTTGCGCGCGCCCAGCGGGCCTACGCGCAGCGGCATGGCGGCGCGAACGCTTCGCTTGCGGATTCTTTGTGTTTGCGGCTCGCGAGAGCGGCTCTGTTTCCCACGATCCGGAAAAGCATCGGGCCGAACCTGAAGGCGCTGATTTGCGGATCGGCGCCGCTGGCCGTCGAAACACAGCTTTTCTACATGATGCTCGGAATTCCGGTGCTGCAGGTTTACGGGCTTACGGAGACTACAGCGATTTGCACGATGGACGATCCTGCGCACGTCGAGCCGGGGCGCGTCGGACCGGCGGTGCCGGGAATTGAAATGACGATCGCGGAGAATGGCGAAATCCTCGTGCGTGGGCCGAATGTGTTTCCCGGATACTGGCAGCGGCCGGCGGAAACGGCGAAGGCGATCGAGGGCGGGTGGTTCCATACCGGCGATCAGGGAGAGGTTGACGCGAAGGGCAATTGGCGCATCACGGGGCGAATCAAGAATTTGCTGGTTTTGAATTCAGGGCACAATGTGGCGCCGGAGCTGCTCGAGAACGAGCTCGCGGCGCTCTTGCCCGAGGCGCAGCAAGTGGTGTTGCTGGGAAACCAGCGGAGCTTTCTGGCGGCGCTCGTGACGACGGCGGGAAGCAACGGCTCGGCGAATGGGCTGGATGAGAGACGAGTGCGAGCGGCGCTCGACAGCGTGAACGCGGGATTGCCGCACTACAAACAGATTCGCGCGTTTCATATTGTCGGCGAGCCTTTCAGCACGGAGAATGGCTTGCTGACCACCATGGGCAAAATCAAGCGGGATGCGATCGCAGCGCGGTTCGCGCGCGAAATCGAGAAGCTTTACCAGAAGAAGCCCGCATGAAGAGCTTCGCGGGCAAGACGCTTTCGTGGCGGACGGCGGACGGCGTGATCGAGCTAACGCTCGACCAGGCGCCGTGCAATGAAATCGGGTCGGCGACGCTGGGGGAGCTCGAGCAGTTTGCGGGCGCGCTTGATTCGCTGGCTGAGGATTCACACGCGCTGATTATTTCGAGCGCGCGCAAAGAGGGATTTTGCGCGGGAGCCGATCTTCGCGAGCTGTACCGCGGATTGCAGGATTTGCGGCCAGCGGCGCGGCTGGCGGGCGTGCGCGACTTTCTCGAGCGGATTCACGGCGTGATGAATGCGCTCGATGCGGCGCCGATCACGACGATCGCTGCGGTGCACGGCGTCACGTTTGGCGGAGGATTCGAGCTGGCGCTGGCGTGCGATCTGATTGTCGCGGACAAGATGACGCGCTTCTGTTTTCCCGAGCTGCGGCTGGGGCTGATTCCCGGCTTCGGCGGAATCCCGCGGCTCAAACGCGATCTGGGGAACGCGGCGGTGCGCGACCTGCTGTTGACCGGGCGCAGCATCCACGCGACGAAGGCGCAGTCGCTCGGGCTGGTGAGCCAGGTGGCGGGCGAAGGGGACGTGCTGCGCGTGGCGCGGGCGACGGCGGCGCAATTGGGGAAATTCGACCGCGAAACGGCCATAGCGGCGAAGCGGTTCATCAAGCCGATCCCGCGCGAAGAGCTGCGGCGCGAGATCGATATTTTTTGCGAGCTGTTCATGCGGCCGGCAGTCGAGGCAGGGCTGCGCAAATTTGTGGAGTCGACGGACGCGTTGCCGTATTTGCCTTAGGCGGGGATCTGAGATTGGAGATTTGAAATTTCAGATTTGAGATTTCGGAGGCTCGCATCGTGGGCGGGAACGCTGGGTGGAAAATAGAAGAACATGACAACCATTGAAAAGACGACGGACGAAGTGCTGGAGCTCGCGGCGGCTCATTTCAACGTGTCGCGCGAGCAGTTGAGCCCCGACGATGATTTTTTCAAGAAGCTGGGCATCAACAGCCTTCAGGCACTCGATCTGCTTACGCGGCTGGAGCAGCATTTTCACATCGAGCTGCCGGATTACGAACTTCAAGGCGTGAGCGATTTCCGCACGCTGGCCGAACGAATACAGTCCCGCCTTTGATGCTGGATCTCCGCCAATACAACTGCTTGGGTGAGGCGCTGCGCGCGGCGCTCGACCGCTGGCCGGATGAGGTGTGCCTGATCGAGGCGGATCGCGACCGGGAGAACGCGCGGTTCACGTACCGGCAATTTAAGGAAACTGTGCTGCCGCTCGCGCGGGCATTGCAGGATGCGGGGTTCGTCAAGGGCTCGCGCGGCGCCATTATCATGACGAATCAGTCGAAATGGCTGATTTCGGCGTACGCGATTTTCTTTTGCGGCGGAGTGCTGGTTCCGATCGATTACAAGCTGACGCCCGAAGAGCAGTTGAAGCTGCTCGCGCATTCGAAGGCCGATGTGCTGGTCGTCGAATACCATTTGTGGCGGGCGATTACGAAGGCCGACGGATTTGCATCGCTGGCTGCCCGCGTTGTGCTTGTGACGGAAGCCCCGGCAGGAGTTGATCTCGCGGGCGCGAAGCGATGGGAGGAGTTTCGCGATTCGCGCGAGCCGGTGTTTGTGGCGCGGACGCGCGGCGATGCGGCTTGCATCGTGTATTCGTCGGGAACCGGCGGGCGGCCGAAAGGCTGCGTCCTGACGCACGAGAATTACCTCGAGCAGTGCGTGGCGCTGACGTCGCTCTACCCTTTCTGGCCCGGCGTGCGCTACCTGAGCATTTTGCCGACAAATCACGCCATCGATTTCATGGTCGGATTTATCGGGCCGTTCGTCTGCGGCGCGACGGTGGTCCATCTGCGGGCGCTACGGCCGGAATACATTCGCGAGGCATTCATCAAATACAAGATCACGTACATGAGTCTCGTCCCGATGGTGCTGAAGAATCTGGAGCGCGGCCTGCGGCAACGATTCGAGGAGCTTTCACCGGCGCGGCGCAAGATGTTGAACTCGCTGATCGGCGTCAATCGCGCGCTGACCCGGCGGCGACCGAATCGGGTGATCAGCCGAGCTTTGCTCCGGCAGGTACATGATGCGTTTGGAGGCGAATTGCGGGCGCTCTTTGTGGGCGGCGCTTTTACCGAGCCGACGACGCTGCAATTTTTCTACGACTTGGGAATTCTGGTGGGCAATGGCTACGGCTGCACCGAAGCGGGCACCGTGATCAGCGTGAACGACTTCAAGCCGTTTCGATCCGACACTGTGGGCAAGCCGCTGCCCGGCATGGAAATTCGCGTCGTGAATCCGGACGCCGAAGGAATCGGTGAAGTCGCGGTGCGCGGCAAGACGGTGATGTCGCATTATCTCGACGATCCGGAGATGACGTCGGAGACGATTGTCGATGGCTGGCTGATGACCGGCGATCTGGGGCGCGTGGATGCGAGCGGGCATCTGCAGCTCTTCGGCCGCAAGAAAAACATGATCGTCACCGAGGAAGGCAAAAATATTTACCCGGAGGACATCGAGAATGTTTTCGAGGGGCTGCCGGTGAAGGAATTCTGCGTTTTCGCGGAAAATTACCTGTGGCCCGAGCGGACGATGGTGGGCGAAAAGCTCGTGCTCGTCCTTCGTGGCGAACCGGGACACGCGATCGGTGGCGACACGATCGCGAAGCTTTCCGAGCGAAACCGGCGGCTGGCGAACTACAAGCGCGTCAGCGGGTATCTGATTTGGGATGCGGATTTCCCGCGCACGGCTTCGCTGAAAGTGAAGCGAATGGAGCTTGCAGAGCAGATTCGCAAGGGCGCTAGCCGCGAATCGGTGGTGCCTCTGTGACTTCGGGAGCACCGAAGGAGCGATTTTTCGCGATCGTGAATCCGGCTGCCGGGGGTGGGCGCTGCGGCCGACTCGCTCCGGCTGCGCTGGATCGCGTGCGGCAAGCGGGAATCGAACTCGAAGTGGCGCAGACCACAAAAGCCGGCGAGGCGACCGCGCTCGCGCGTGCAGCATACGCGAAAGGCGAACGCAATTTTCTGGCGGTCGGCGGAGACGGCACGGCATTTGAAATCGTGAACGGTCTCTTCCCCGAGGCGCAGACGCAGGGCCGACCGGTCCTCGGCTTTCTGCCGCTGGGTACGGGCAATTCGTTTCTGCGAGACTTTACGACGCGCGGCGTAGAGCACACGATCGAAGCGCTGCGCAATCGCAGCCGGCGTCCGTGCGACGTGCTGCGGCTGCGGCACTCCGGCGACGACATCTACTTCATCAACCTGCTGAGCCTCGGCTTCCCTGCCGACGTGGGCGAACTGACAAACCGAAGATTCAAGGGGCTCGGCGAACTCGGCTACATTTTGGGAGTGGTCGCACGGCTCGCCGGACTGCGACATTTGGCATTTCCGCATCGCGTCGATGACGCCGAGGAGTGGGACCGGCGCCGCTGTCTTTTTTTGACGTTCAGCAACAGCAAATTTACCGGCGGGAAAATGATGATCGCGCCCAAAGCCGACCCCACGGACGGGCGGATCGAGTGCGTGCGGTGGGGGCCGATCGGGCGGCTAAGGCTGCTGTGGACGTTCCCGCGATTATTCACGGGAACGCATATCGAACATCCGCTTGCTTCGCGGACGGCGGCCGAGCGGATCGAGCTCGATCTCGCGGAGCCGGTAAATGCGATGGTGGACGGCGAAATCCTTCGCCTGAAATGCCGCTCAATCGAGATCCTGGCGGGCGCGCTGGACGTGGTGTTATGAACAAAGCATTGCGGACGGTTCGCTCGGCGCTGCTATGGGCTGTGAGCGGAGTCCATTTCGCGGTGGTCGGCACGTTCCTTGTTCTTCTCGGGCTGTGCGTCGATCCGCGCAAGAATGATTGGCCGCAGCGCCTCTTCTTTCGCAATATCCTGCGGCTCGCTGGGGCGAAACTGGAGGTCCGTATCGCGCCGGGCTTCGATACGAAGCGCACGAGCCTTTTTATCTGCAACCACGTGAATATTTTCGATCCGTTCGTCGTTTATTCGGCGATTCCGCAATTTCTGCGCGGGTTCGAGCTGGAATCTCATTTCAAGCTGCCCATCTACGGATGGATGATGGGATGGTTCGGGAATATTCCCGTGCCCGACGTCCCGAGCCGCGAAGGGCTCGCGATCATGACCGAGCGCGCGAAGGCGGCGTTCGATTCAGGCACCAGCCTGATCGCGTTTGCCGAGGGATCGCGCACGCGCGACGGGCACGTTCACGAATTCAAGAAAGGGATTTTCAGTCTCGCGCAGAAGTTCGGCGTGCCGATCGTGCCGACGAGCATTGTCGGATCCTATGAGTTTTTCCGCACGGGCAGCTGGATGTTGACGCCCGGTAAAATCACGGTCTACCTGCACGACGCGATCGACACATCGGGGGTCGGGCGCTCAGAAGTGGATGAATTGCGCCAGCGGGTGCAGGAGATTGTGTCGGCGCCGGTGGAAGAGGCGCTCAAGGCGCGCCAGCCAGCCTAACTAGGACAGCTGCTCGATGCTTGCTTCAGGGAGCGCGCGGCCGGCGCGCAACTCTCGCCACGTGTAGACGACGCGATGGATCACGGTGAGAGTGGAGATGGTTGCGATCACCCAGAGGACGGGCCCCATGCGGCGCGCTACGCCGCCGATGATCAGCAGGACGAGGCGCTCGGGCCGCTCCATGAATCCCACCTTGCAGGAAGGAATCAGAGATTCAGCGCGGGCGCGCGAATAGCTGACCATGAAGGAACTCGCCATGGCGATCGCGGCAAGCGCCATATAGAACGTGCGGCCGATCAGGGTGTAATAGACGATCAGCCCCATGTAAAGCGCCAGGTCGGAATAGCGGTCGAGCGTGGAATCGAGGAAGGCTCCGAACGCCGTGACGCGGCCGACGCGGCGCGCCACCTGGCCGTCCGCCATGTCGAGAAAGCCCGCGAGAAAGAGGACGGCCGCCGCTCCACGAAAACGCCCCGTGGCGAACCATGCCGCCGCCCACGCGTTTACGCCCAAGCCCAGGAACGTAAACATGTTCGGGGTGAGACCCGTCGCGGCGAGCGCGCTCACCACATGTTTCAGGAGCCAGCCAGCCCCTTCGCCGATCCAATAGGTGATTGGCCGATTCGAATTCTTGGGATCACCACTCATCCGCCAACATGATACACGGAAACCAGACTCTGAGGGCGGTGGCGGAAGCTCTTTGAAAGCGTGTCTTCGCCAC
The DNA here is from genome assembly GCA_963841605.1 of uncultured Acidobacteriota bacterium. Taxonomy (GTDB): domain Bacteria; phylum Acidobacteriota; class Terriglobia; order Acidiferrales; family UBA7541; genus Palsa-295. The sequence continues at coordinate 559,856 of CAWJDM010000012.1, read as the reverse complement.
GCTGGTGCCCGGGGTGGGGGTCGCTCTCGATCCGTGTGTTGACGGCGCGTAAGTTGCTGCGTTTTCAGTACGGCAAAAACGGCGAAAACGGCAAAAGTGGGGTGGCTCTGTACAAAAATTGTACGAAAATCCCTTTCATCAAGTCCTAAGCCGCCAGTCGCCGGGCTGGCCGCATATCAGCGGTGCCATGCTCTTCAGATAGTGCTCAGAATCCGAGAATATCTGCTCGTGAGAGTTGCGGATCATAAGGATGTTGAAACCATTTACCGAAACTGCCGTCAGTTCCTCTCGATTAGTGCCGTTGCCAGTCTCCAGAAACATCATGGCTTTGCGTGGAGACAGCGGATAAAAGAACTCCTGAGATTAACGGTTAGTTCGTCAAGGACCTCCACGGAGGCAGAATCGGGCTTACCGACAGACTGCCGTTTGGCTTTTGGGGCGGCAGAGTAGACGGTTAGGAACCGACGAAGATGGCCCTTAAAAGGTTCTGGCAGACCTTGAACGACGGTTCTGTCGATTAGCTCGCGCTCTTGGGGAGTTAACTCTTCAACCTTGTAGAAAAATCTCTCGAACGCGACACTGCGCAAGTTCGCGTGAATGACCTTACCGGCTCGAAGACAATAAATCCTTCCGTCTTGCGACCAAGGTCTCAGATACCCTCGAAAGACGTAGTGCTGGTTTTTCTTCTTCTGCGGCATCGTACCATTCTAGCACGGGCGAAGAAATGGCGAATCTGATAAACTTCGCCCGTGAGCCATTGCTACGTCGAGATGCGGGGCAAGGACGGGCAGAAGCATGGCGTGACGCTGGACGCATCCAGCGCCTTTGATGCCGTTGAAAGAGCCATCCACTCTTGGTCAATGTTCTGGTGGTTCGATCCCGACGCTCTCGTTGTTGTACAACATGGCGAGCAGCGATGGAATATCTCGCAGGCCCGTGTCCGCGAGTGGCGCGAGAAGCGAAGGCTCGAAAGCAAGGCTCGTGCTTCTAACTAAGCGACCGATGCCGAAAAGCGGCGAGCGGAATACGTTGCGCTCTCCCTCACCGTCATTGGCATGATTATGCTGACTGAGCCTGCGTGGAAAACTTTTGACGTTGTGGTCATGCCATCGCTTTGCAAGGAGTCTGCATGTTAAATGCGCAGAACAAGAATCTACCCAAACTGGTCGTCGGTATCCCCGAAGAGTGGGAGCATTTCAGGCTGCGGCACGGACGTTTCTTGGAGCGCTTCCAGAACTTGGAGGCGGCAATCAACATCGCATTTGTTCGCAAAATCGCGGTATCTGAAACGTTAGACCGGATTATCTATTTTACGGGAAGGCTTTGCGCCGAAGAGTTCAACGAAATTTACCTGCTCTGCGGCAATGGATACGGGGTGGCGGCACTCAAGCTCGTCCGAGGCATGTTTGAGCGCACTGTGACGGCCCGGTATTTGAGCACACACCCGGAAGAGGCAGAGGACTTCTTGGACTTCCACTGGGTTTTGCAGCGTAAATTGATGAAGGCTATCGACGGCACTTTCGGTACTGAACTGTTGGGTCAGGAGAAGCGCGAGGAAGTCGAGCGAGAATTTCAGAAGGTCCGAGAGCGCTACACGGTTACGGACTGCAAGGAATGTAAGACAACCCGCCTTAATTACACATGGAGCAAGCTCGACTTTGTGGCCATGGCGAAGAAGGCCGGGCCAATTGGTCAGTTGATTGTGCCGGGGTACTACCTGCCAACCAAAGAAGCTCACAGCACGATAGACGCGATTTTTACTCGACTCGATCCAGAGAGTGAAGGATTGGTTTTTGATGGCGGGCCGCAGCGGAAGCGGGCGGATGATGCGATGATTACTGCGCACAACCTGATTCTGAACAATCTTGAGCTTCAGAAGGAATACTTCAAACTTACGAGCTTGGAGGAGCCACTCCAAAGATGTTTGTCAGACTTCATGGAGATTTGGGCGCGCAAAACTGCCAGCACAGGTGTTGACGCCGATGCCAAGAAGCTCTAAAGGCGTCTGCAGAGTCTGCGGCTGTACGGATGGGAAGCCGTGCCGGATGGTGCCCAATGCACACGCGCCAATCGCGGGTCAGAAGATCATGACATGCTCATGGGCGGACGACAGCCACACGCTCTGCACGAATCCGGCCTGTTTGGAACGAGCCGCGAAAAGGTTAAGTCGTGCCGGGTCTCACAAAGGGGCGCGGAGCGTCGAAACCCGTGATGCCGGAACTACGGCTTTTGCCCAACCGCAATCTGAATGAGCATCGTGGGCTGCTTCACTTCATTGACCGAGACTTTAGTATTAACGTCGTTCGACGGAAGGATGCTTGAAGCTAGGGAATTTCTGAGAACGACTGCGATTCTGACAGGGGCTGGCCGCTTATCTGGCGGAAGAGAATTGAGAACGGTTATCGGTTCTGATGAATCGGCGCTAATTTCCACTCCCGTGTTTATACCTTCGGGGACGATAAAGGTACCGTGAGCGTCAGTTAGACTCAAGGCGGGGATGCCTAGATTCAGGCCTTGTTGCGACTGTCGCTGCCAGCCTGCTCGTTGCAAAACATCATCAATGCTTTCGAGCAAATCGGTGGATTCATCGTTCGGGTAGACCGACGTGAACTTGTAGTTCGTGTTCTTGAATTGCCTCAGCTCGGAGACCAGCTGCGCGGCATTCGTGATCGTTCTCGGTGACCTCAGCCGATTTAGTTCTGCCGTGGCATCAGCAGCCTGCTTCTCGGCTTCTGCCAAATGTGACTCCGCCGCAGCCGCTCGTTCCTTGGCTGTCACAATATCTTTTTCAAACGAATCTGCCTCTTGTCTAGCATCGTGTGCAATTGTCTGCGCCTTATTAGAAGCTTGTTTAGCTGCATCCGAATCTTTCCTCGCGATATCCAGAAGTGAAGCTGCCGCTTTCGCCTTGCTGTCGGCATCGGTCGCGTTTGCGAGAGCGGATTGTGATTCCCGCGATAATGTTTGAATGTCCGCGCCTTCGAGATTCTGCAAATGTCGAGAAAATATGAACACCCCGGCGTCACCAACAAATTCACCGGCAATGGCGATCATAACCAAAGTCGCGAACGTTGACTTTGACCACGTGAACCATCGCTTGGGAAGTTTTTCGTACTCGCCGAATATACCTATGACGAGCACCAATCCGCATATCAACAAAAACCATTCAGAGATATCGAGGTCTCTGCTTGTCGCTGATTCAGATAAAGGACCGAGGATTATCAATAAAGATGACATCGCGCCGATACTAACACGCTGAGTACCGCTGCTGGTATTATGACGGCCCAAGGGAGAACGCCATGGCCACGAACATCACCTCGGCCAACTCTTCACAGGAACTGCATCTTATAATTTCGCTTCCACGAGAAATTGACTCGTTTCGCGATTTGAACAGTCTCGCCGAGGGTCTAAACGAGATAGATCGTCTTCTGCGCAAACTTGCACCGGAGGCGTGGCTTTTTCATCCTAGAAGAGTTGAACGCCGCGCATTCTTACTGCGGTTTCAAATCGGTTCCAAACCTGTAGTCGAGGTGCTAACGAATCCAGCTTGGTTAACACTGTTCTTAGCTACCCTCGTGAGTTACAAACCCGCCAAAGAAAACATCAAGGAGATGGTGTCAGATGCCTCTGGCCTCCTGTCGCAAATCGAGGGGCTTAGCAGAGATCAAATTGGGGTTCTCAAAATCGGGATTCAGTTGATGTTGGAAGGCGCGCTCCAAACGAGCGAACAAGCTTCGCTCAAGATAGCGAAGAAGCTCCATCAAGCCCGCGCGCGGTTAATGGGACGTGATGGAGGGAAGGTCACGATAGTCGTTAAAGAAATGAAATGATCGAAACGGCATCTCGCCGTTCGCGTGCGCTTCGCGACTGAAGGTTAGGTCGCACTCAATCCTTCCACGCCCACTTGAGCAGCCGTATTAAAGCCACGATCAGAAAAATAAAGCCTGCACCCGCGAAGATACACGCGATTATAACCACGGCATCTCTGCTGTTGCTGCCTTCCGTGTTGAGAGAAAGGAATCCCAACAAAGACAGAACGCCGCAAACGACAGCGACTTCTAGCCACTGCCACCACGTGAGTTCCGACGCTTTCATGGGAATCTTGCTGAGATCACCCTCCCCCGAGAGATGCTATCCTGCGAGCCATGGATAAGGCAAAAATCATCGCCGACGCGAAGGCTGAGTTTTCACAGCACGAATGGACTACGTTCGTTGACGAGCCTCCATCCGTGGCACAGGGCGGCAACGGCGTCGTCGTCTCCGGCTGCCCGAAGTGCCGCAAGCGACTCAATACCACCAATCAGTATTTGGAACATCTTTTTGACGACGTGCTGACTCAAGTTCTTGAGAAGGCCCTCACGGATGCCGAAAAGTAAGGATCGACAAATCCTCATCAGGTAGAGTTCGCCCGAATTAGCGTTCGATTCTGCCATTACCCCATAAGACAAAGTACTATTTTAAGAAACCACCCTCCCCTCCAGATTTGAACGACGACATCCTAATCAAGGAGCATTTATGATGAAGCGCACGTTCACAGTCCTATTGGTCTTGGGTTTTGCACTGCCGCTTCCAGCACAGCAAGCGCAGACGATTCAAATGCAGTGCCGCGATCTCGCCTCATCTGGAAACTACATCGGGCCGGACGAAACAATCATCAACGGCAGGGCGTGCCACCAAGTCACGGTTGCAGCACCCGCCCCGGCCCCCGCCCCCGCCGATCCGGTCCCATCAGCGGCGAATACTGATACACCACAGCCAGCGACATCTCCGAAGGATGCCCCTGTTCCAATGGCTATCATGCTCGAAGACGGAACTCCAGTTCATCTGGTTCTGGCTGAGAATCTATCGTCCGCTACCGCCGTCACGGGTGACACGGTTGAATTTGAGGTTGTGGACGACATAGTTGTGGACGGCCTTGTTGTCGTTCCGCACGGCTCGACTGCGTGGGCGACCGTGACTGACGCACAACATAAGAGGCACCTCGGGCGCGGCGGCAAGTTGGACCTCAACATCGACAAGGTTCGCTTGGCGGACGGCGAGAAGGCCCTGCTCCGTGGGGTCAAGGATACGAGTGGTGGTGGTCACACAGGAGCAATGACCGGAGCGATGGTTGCTACTTCGCTTGTTGTTTGGCCCGCAGCGCCCTTCTTTCTGTTCATGCACGGCAAGGACGTGAACATTCCCAAGGGAACACAGATCACAGCGTTCGTTCAGGGCGACATGAGGCTGGACGCGAGCAGATTTCCGAGACAGCTCGCAGTCGCTCAGTAAAACGTAAGCAAAGAGACAATCGGGCCGGAAAAGGCTGGATCGACACGATCCGGCCCCCGGGCCGACCCTCCAATATTACGGGCGGTCGAGCAGCCCTCTCATAAGAAGCGGGAGTTTGGTTCTCTTCGACCTCTGGCGGGGCCGCTCGTGCTAGGCCGTCTGCAAGGCCTGTTGGAGCAGGAAAGCAAAGAAGTCCGCTACGCTACCGGCATAGAAGTCGTAGGTAAATACGTGCATCGTTCCCGTTGCATATCGGATTTGGTCGTAGAAATCAGCGTCTCTAAATCCAAAGGGCAACGGCATTCCTTCAGTTATTCCGAACTGGCCGATGATTTTCGAATGATCCACTAGCGCGGATATTCCGACTTCACACACGGTCCAATGTCCATAGAGGTCGTCACGACCTCCGCGCAAGAGCACCAGATTTGCACTTCGTCCGTTCGCGATCCCAATCCAACCTGCACCGATTACGTCCCCGTTTCGAATTCTGATCCCGGAAGAATATGGTGCAAAGAATGAAATGCTGATATTGCGGCCCATGGGGAGGTTGAAGACATAGAACGGCCCGTCAGTGTAAGTGATCTTACCGTGTTGAAAGGTTTGATTGAATTGGTCAACTAATGGCTTCAGCTCGTCGATAAGCGTAGTGCAGGAGTATCGATAAAGACCTAGAAGTTTGTCGTGTTCGTTTTGGCGCTGCACTGAAATCAGTCTTTCTTTTTCCTGCAGTTGGTGGCGAGCAACTGCCGCTTCTACTGCCGCAGCGACAGAAGGGTGTGGGCTAGCGCCAGTCGCCTCTGGTGTGCTGAGAATACTCAGAACTTCGTCCCAAGTCGGTCGGTTACCGGCGGGTTTGCTGACCATCCGAGATAGAAGCTGGGCGATAGAGACTGGCGTGGCCGGGCGTAGCACGCGCACATCGGGACATGGCTGGTAAAGGTGTGTCTTCTCCCAATCTAGAAAGTTGCTTGGGTCTCTGACCTTATCCAAAAGCGGATGCTTGCCCGTAAGAATTTGATAAAACACCAGTCCCACAGAGTAAACATCGAGCTTGAACGTATTTGGTAGTTGCTGCCAACCTTCAGGAGCCATGTACGCGATATGTTGACCGCCCTTAAAGGTGTGCAGGCGAGTGCTCTCGTCCACGAACTTCGATATCCCGAAGTCTCCAATTTTTAGTGTGGTACCTTCAATCAAAATGTTGTCAGGTTTAATGTCTCGGTGGATTATCCTCTCGTTGATCGCCCTCGCGCCTTGCGCGATATCCATCATCATTTCGACCGCTCGGCCCAGAGGTATCTCGGTTCCAGATTGGGCGCGGAGAATCTTCGCCAAGGTCCCGCCCGATACGAACTCCATGACAACATATGGACCGATGGGCGATGAAATCCCATCGTTGACGAATAGGACTTGGACAACATTCGGGTGCTTCACCCCTTGGGCCGCCCTCACTTCATTGAGCAGAGCGTGTCTAGATTCGTTGGAAGCCAGAATCCCGAGTGGCAGCACTTTTACGGCAACCACCGAACCGGAGGCCTCACCGACGGCGCGGTAAACCTCACCAAAAGCACCCTGACCTAGAAAATCGGCAGTCTTGAATGTTTCGCCGTTCGGCCCAAGGAACGCAGTTCCAAACATTACGGAGGGCATTGGATCAACCCTTGACGACCGACGTTGCCCGACCCCAAATCTCTTCGTAGATTTTCTGGATTGAAGGAACAAGACCTGCCCCGATTTCGACCATAAGGTGGGTTTCTTACGGGCAGCATCTTTGACAGATTGGCCGATCATCCATCCACGCCCGTCCACGAAGACATGTCGGTCGTGTATTTCTCCGCTGCTTCTCAACTCGAAGTTGCCCCGAGAGGAATACTTCTTTGCCACGGCCAGCAGGTTGCCCCTCACCTCATCAGTGAGGATTCGCACGGGAACTCCCGGTCGAATCGGCTCCACGTAGAGTTCGAAAAACTCCGTATTGAGATAGTTGTCCACAATGAAGATGTCCGTATTTTCCGCCGCAACGATCTCTTTCAAATCCAGATAGAATGCAAACTCATCGCCTGCTTCGTACGAACCTCTCAACGCGGCTTCTGGCATTGAGGCTTCAAGTTCCGCAATCGAACCTGTGACTGTAGCTTCATAAGCGGCGATTCTCTGCTCAAAGTTCCGCTGCTGTTGATGGTCCGATATGCCCCCGATGCTTATACTGTGGACGCCAGCCGATCGAGCGGAGTAGAAATGCGACAGGTTATGACTGCCCTCGCCAAATCCGTGAATAATCGCAGCTTGAGTGATTTGCGACCACACGCTTTCTTCCTGATGAGCCTCCCGGTGATGTCTGCCCTTGAATCTCTTGAGGTCGGCAAGCTGCCGCCGGAGTACCGCAAGCGTTCGTTCGGGAGGCCAGTCGGCTTCCTTCGGTTGGCTCTTGCTAGGACGCGCCATGTTTTCTCGGTTCCCTTACGCGGCCTCAATCTCGCGAGCTGGCCTTGCGCGATATCCAGATCGCCTGCTTGTGCTTCTTGTCCTGATCGATCCGCGTGGCTTTAATAAACTTGCCGCCTTGCCGAGTTAGGAATCGCAAGTTGGGCGGTAGGATTCGCAACATCAGAACCTCGATGTCGTGCATCATCGCAGGATTCTTGATCGTGTACCAACTGAAGTGATCCCAAAGGTTTTTGCGCCGCTTGCTCGTGTGTGCTTTCCCGATCCGGCTCCTGATATCTCCCTTGCCAACATACATGGGCATCGATCCGTCAAAGAGGACGTAGACGCCTTGCCCTTTTGGAATTGCGTCGATGTTCTCCTCGTTTCGCGCCCACATGGTTCCATATTGTCTGACGACTCGCATATAGCCTCCACAGTTCGTGAGTTCACTATTCTTCAGGCCATCTAAATTCTAAACAGCCTTCTCCAGAGCTTCTTGGGAGGTTCAGGCTCCAAAGAGCGTGGTTGCCATGCCTCGTCTTGATAGGGGACAAACCTCGTGTGCTCTCTGCTAAACGCGATTAGGACCTGCCGGGCTGTCTGCGACATATCCGCTATCCCCCGGACGAGTTCCCTAGCAGCAGCTTCCGTTGGGGCTTTGAGCGCATTTTCGGCGTTGGCACCCATGCGCCAAATGTTGTTGAAGAGTCCCTGATTATAGGCACGTGTGGCTTTCTGAAGCGCCTCCAAGTCTTGTGATTGGAACAATGATCGAATGCCAAACCATAGCGCGAGAAGCAGTCCGAAAATCCCGATTGCCACACTCACGACATTGACCATCGATTTCTGCCCTCCCTTGACAAGCTAGTTGATTCAACCATCTAATACTGGCCGTTGGCAGATTTTTTCGCACCCTTGTGCGCGGCCCATATTCGGTGCTGCGAGCGAGGCACCGTCTCTCGATCTGTGGCACTCAGATGTGGAGAGCAATCATGTCGGACATCATTCGTTTGCAAGACAGGGAACGGTTTTTGAAGCAGCAGAGTGAGCGTAGACAGGCGGTCCTTCTCATCGACGGTTCCGATAGCATGACAGACTCGAAGAAACGGTTGGCCACGGAAGGAGCGTTTGAGTTTTCCTGCGGAGCCGTCAAGAAGAACTATTCAGTTGGTGCTATCGGCTTCTCCACGGATGCACAACTTATTTGCAAACCCACAACCGATCTGGAACATCTTCGCAAGGCGTGCGCCTGCTATCCCGTGAGCGGGATGACCTTCATAGGTGCGGGACTGGTTGCAGCACGGAAGCTCAATCTCAAATCCGGCGATGTCGTCGTTGTTGTCACCGACGGGCAATGCGGGAAGCCAAGTGAGACGCTATCCATTGCGGCGAGTCTGAAGGCGGAAGGGATCGAGATACTCGCCATCGGCACTGATGATGCGGACCAATCTTTCTTACAGCGATTAGCTTCACGTCCCGATCTTGGACTGAAGGTCGCTTTGGGACAATTCAAATCAGCAATTACCAATGCCAGTAGGCTTCTGCCTGACCGGAAGTCGGCCAGTGATCGCGACAAAGTGACAAGATCAAAGAAATAATCATGGATCGAACCTACTACGACGTGCTCGGAGTCTCCCAGCGTGCAACCAAAAGCATGATAAAAACCGCCTTTCGTGAGAAGGCGAAGCTGGTGCATCCCGACACGGTCCAAGCCCAGACGGCTAATCTTGGTTCGTATGCAGCGGAACGGCTGAAGGCAGCCCTAGAACAAGATTTCCGGACTCACGGAAGCCTACGAGGTGCTGTCGGATAGCCAGAAGCGGAAGGAATACGATGATTTTTTGCAGCAGTTGCAAGCCGCCTCCGCTCCCCCTCCTGTCACGCCGCCGTCATCACAAGCACAACCCCCATCTTCGACGGCCTCGTCACCATATTTTTGCACTACTTGCGGCGCTCCTCTCGTGGGAGGTCGTTGCACGGCTTGTGCGAAGCGGCAGGGCACCGGCATTTTGACCAACGTAGCGGTCAGTGCCGCTGTGGCAATTCTCTGGGTGATCTATTCGATCTTCGCCTTTCTTGCTGCTGTTACGATTCCGAAGGCGTGGGACGCGGATACATGCGTCGGCATTTTGGTGCTTCTCGGAATCGCTTTCCTTTTCGCTCTCAGGAAAGGACTCTGGGGCGGCGTTAAGCGACTGTTCAAGACGCATCCGAAGATGGGAGCGTTTGGTGTAGAAGCTGTGTCGTTGGTGGTCCTATCTCTCGCGGTTGGTGCCTTCAATTCCCTTCCGAGAACGGCTTCGCCTTCGACTCAGCTTTCGACTCAAACCCAGATTGCCAGCGCACCCTTGCAGCCCTCTGACACAAAACCAATCGTGCCCGCAATCAACCCGCCAGTTAAAGCTGCGCTGAAGAAATCCGCTGTCCAGCCACTAACGGGCCAGTACAGCGGAATCGTAAGAAATCAAACTGCAAGTCTATCGGCTGATTTCGGGATTGCTGTCAGGGACAATGAAGATGTTTTATCTGGCTGCATGGTCGTAAAGCCGCCGCTCTTCGGAAGCGGTCCTCTCGCGGGCACCGTAAAAGGCTCGGACGTTTCCTTTGTGGTGACCAGTAGTATCGGGGGAATCGAGTTCACGGGTCGTCATGAAAACGACGACGCCCTTCACGGAACGTATACTGTTCGCCATCTGGACAACACACCGAATGAAGAAGGCACGTTCTCTTTGCGGCCAGTCAAATCGGCGGGATTTGAAAGTGAGTTCGACGGAGGTTGTTCGAAATTAGAGTCACGGGTTAGGCCCGCCGCTCCGATGGCGAATTTGTCTCAAGCAAACCCGCAGGCCGCAAAAGCAGAGCCGCAAGCGCCGTGCCCGGTGATGGTCATCATAAGAAGCAACTATGTTTTAACGATCAACAGACCATATCCCACAAGCTATTCTACAGAGCCGATTGACGATCAAGGTTACCGCGTTGGGGATCGTGTGAGCGTCACTACCCGACGCAACGGTAGATACTTTCACCCTGCTAATGCCTTTTCGGACGGGGTATGGTTTGACGCGTCCGATTTGAGATGCCCGGAGACACCTTGAAAGAGCTGGAGGTTATCCCCTTGAAGACCGACACGGCAACTCTCGTCGTTATCCTCATCTCGCTCGCAATAATAGTGTCATGCGGCACTTCTGGCATTTCAGGCAGTTACGCGGTAACGAGAGACACTGCAGCGGCAAACTCCCTTGATAACCTCGTGCAACTGGACGAATGCATTGAACGAAAGGACACAGACTGCGAAATGGCGATGGTTGCAGACGGCAGGGCATTTCTTGTAAAAGCGGGCACTTCAATAGACGCGACAGAAGTGGGAGACGGCGCTCTCGTTGCAGACGTTCGGTCAGGCTCGCTCGTTGGAAAACGAGTCTATCTTCCAGTTGGGGCGGTCAAGTAAAATCGTCTTCACGCTACCGCAACGTAGTATCTCGAAAAATATATCGGCTCCGAAAAGCCGAACCAAGCTGACCGGGCACATCTTCCTCCACCCGAGTTGTGGGCATCGCGAACGTCGGCGCAAACACCTCCCGGTGCAAACGCTTGAGTAGCTCCTCTGCGCGGATTGAGAGGATCACGATTCGCAGGGCCAAACCGTCCGATTCATCCAAAACACTAAAGTACTCGGTTCTCGCCCAAGTTCGCGTACAGCCACTCCCAACATTCCTGCTTTTTCCGTGAGATCACCCTAACCCAATCCAGCCGTTGCTGCTCCTCGCTGACCATCATTATTGACATGGGTTTTTCCCTCCGCACTACTTGCCGGATGCTAGCATCCGCTCTTAAAAGGCTGTCAAGCGGTTTTTCCTCTGCTCCCCTTACATTCGATATACTGCCGTCATGTTGATGGTCATTCTCGGGGCTGGCGCGTCCCACGATTCGGCTCAAGCCTTTCGCGCCAATCGCATTCCAGATGACGGAGGCCCGTGGCGTCCACCTCTTGCAAAAGACCTTTTCCTTAATCGCCATCATGCCTTCGGCGACATCGTGCAGAACTATCCCAAGTTGACGCACATTCTTCCTTACCTGCGCGAGCCTTCGCAGGGTAGAAGTGTCGAACAAGTGCTTGAGTCTCTCCAAAAGGAAGGCCAAGACGACCCCGAAAGACAGCGCGAGCTTGCCTCTGTTCGATTCTATCTTTGCGAACTCCTCGATAGAGTTACGACCGAATGGATTAAACGAACGGACAGGGTTACAAACTACGCCCCACTAATCGGAGACATACTACGGTTCAACAAATCTGGTGAAGAAGTATGTCTGGTCACGTTCAACTACGACCTTTTGCTGGAAAACGCGCTATACACTTTTGACTTCAAAGCCCGAGAACCCGAAGAGCACCTTAATTCTCATCCGACTCTGAAACTCTTCAAGTTGCACGGCTCCGTCAATTGGTCCCGACTTGCAGAGGTCGGTCCAGCAGGGGGAAGAGTCCAACCGCAAATACTTATCGAGCAAGCCGAGTTCATCAAACTCTCTGACAAGTTTGTCAGAGCCACCGCTACAAACACGAACCAGATATTCAGTTTTGACCGACCGATATTTCCTGCTATTGCTATCCCGGTGCAAACGAAGTCCGACGAGTCCTTCGAATGCCCGTCCTATCACATTGTTTACCTCCAGAAAATGCTGCCTCTCATCACAAAGATTCTCATTATTGGATGGCAAGCAAGAGAAGGGCATTTTCTGCGGATGCTGCAGTCGAAACTTCCTCGCCTCAAACACCTAATGGTGGTCGGAGCAAATGCGCAGGATGCGAGAAATACATACGGATATTTCTGTGCAGAACTCGGACTGATACACCCAACTGAGTTTGTAGCCCGAGGAGGCTTCACTGATTTTATCGTGAACCAAGAGGGCCATACTTTTTTCAGGCAAACATAGCTTTCGCATTAAGCTTGTTCTCAATGTAACCTTGGGGAGACGAACGAAATGACACTCGAAGAATTACGAGGTATGGCCGGACACATCCAATATGAAATCGATGAGTTCAGGAATGCGATTCGAAAGTTGGACGGGTTAAAGGAATCAAGCGCGGACTGGAATAGCACGATTGAGCTGGCGCTCTTACACTTCCGCAATCTGCGCGACTTCTTTGGCAATACGCGATCCAAGATGGATGACGTGCTCGCCAAAGACTACATTGGGTCTTGGCAACCAAAGTCAGACCCGATCTTCGAGCAGACGCGAGAAGACATCAATAAGCGCCTTGCCCACCTAACGCTGGCGCGGCTGTCACCGTGGAATCCGCCGTTGAAAGACATGAACGGCGCTATCGAGGCCCTCATTTCCGATTTCGAGAAACAACTAACGCAAGAGCAAGTGAGTTGGTTCCCTCACCGCAAGTCGCGAGTGAACGTCATACTTGGAGCTGCCAACTACAGCACTCAAAGTGGCCCGATTCCTATGGCGACCCTGATTCCTCCTGATCGATAGAGGGATGTCATGAAAAGATTCTTGTTCCTGTCTTGGATGATCGTTCTCACTGCCGGTAGCGCAGTCGCTCAGTCGAAAAAAGCAGAGGTTTGCGTTTGGGTGGACAGTGAAGACTCCGGCGCTGTTATGGCAGCGCAGCCCGGAGGATCGGTACTATCCGTGACCAAGACCGTGGTCGCTCACATCCAACAATTGGCCGTCGCTGGTTTGCGAACAGACAAAGCGAACAATGTCGTAGACCCGTGTCCGCAGACGGGCGAGAACCTCGAACTAGATGTTGTGGTCGGGCAGTTTCGTGGAGGATATGTGGCAAGCGTTTCCACCACTATTCAACGGGACAAAGACGGCCCTCTTCATGTTTCATCGAATGTGATAGCGGCCAGTACCGCAAAACTTCTCGCCTCCGATGTCGTGTTGGCCTACGAAAGCGTGAAGTTTCGCATTGAAACGGGACTGGCGAAATAATCGATAAGATCATCGCGAGGCGCTGGCGAGGGGCTTTCCGCGCTCGTCTGCAAGTTTAATTCCGTCCATAGTGAGAATCATTCGGTCGGTTCCCTTCTCATCGGTCATCCAGATTGCCGGATCGTTGCGTTTCATCCCCACGGCTGCACCTGAAGAGGCGGGAGTTCCAAGGGTGATTCTTGGACGGCCAGCACTGTCGCGTACAATAATCCTGTTTGCTTCGAGCGTGCGAGAGGGTTGAGCCTGCCCCATCAAAACCACAGCGAGCATGAGTACGAGCGCTGCAATTCCGGTCAGCTTTAAGCGGCGGTTCTCACGTTCAAGCCGTTCGATTCGGTCGCCGATTGCTTGCATGTTCAGGTTCATCGACGGCACCTCATTTTCATCGTAATCGAGCAAAGCCCTGTTGGTTTTCCACGACCTCAAACGATCTGAAGGCCAACCGTGCTTTGATGATGGAAACATCTGTCCTATAACTCGTGATCACCTTTTCGAGTGATTCGAAGGAAGTTTCGCATAAAGGTCCCGCAATCACCTCTCGCAGTCGCACTTTCTCATCGAACGGGTAGAAGTAGTTCCCTTTTTCGTCCGGCTGGTCGAGTTTGAACCACCCGCGCAGTTCCTCCTCGTAGGCCCAATCCCAATATTTGGTGAAGAGAAGGTCGTCCATCGCTTCCTGCGTAGGCGGCAACGGAAGCAGCGTGCGCTCTTTCACGTAACGAACGGTTTTCACCAGTTTATCGTCAAGGTCAAATCCAAGGCAGATGCCCCTGTGCCGGTCGGCATAATGGCTCCACAAGACAGGGTTCCTCCAGCGCTTGCAAAAACAGATTATTCCGACAATGCGAGCCATCTCTTGTTTCCACAAACGCATGGCGACCCGAATCTGCTGGCTCTCTTGGGAGGAACACCAGAGTTCGAAAGGGTCATTGAGCTTGTCGATTTCGGATATCTTGATCTGCCTTCTCGTGAGGTCGTCTAGAGCGTTTGCAGCGGAAAGGAAGTGATAGGCCCGCACCGTGCTTTGCTCCTTAGTTTCTTCACTTGGATGTACTCTTTTGTTTTCCGTCAGTTTGCGCTTTTTCCCACGCCGACGCGAAGCCTGATCTGCCGCGAACCTGCGTGTCTGGAGCGGGCAGGAAGATGAAAGCGGCGGTCATGTTCTCCACAAATCCTCGAACCGCTTCCAGTATCTTGTCTCTAGGTCTATCAGCTCAAGAATATAATCATCGAAGACTTTTTTTCGTTTTCGTTGGCGACGGCGTAGTAAGGGTCGCTCTTCAAATTCTCAAGGATTCCGTTCGGGGTGCCGAGCCATTTGCGCCGCACAGCCTGAAGCTGGGCTTCGGAGTTGACGGTGCGAAAATCATCACGCAATCGTTCTGCTTGTTGATGGAGAAAGCCGTAGAAAACAGGCATTGCCTCGGCCATTGTGAACGCTCCGATTACATCATTCCTCGACCCTACCGCGACGTTTTCGTTTCCTGTGCCTTGTTCTGAAGCATTTGGTCATGGACTTGAAGTGCGACTATAAGCGCCATCGAAACCACCAAAGGAATTTCATTGGCGGTAGCCTCCGCAATCCTTTCTGATAGCTTGGTTGAGCGATCCATGATTACGGTCTGTTCTTCGTGGGTCTTGCCATCGAATAGGAGCAGGCTGGTGGCCGTCAAACGCTCAAAGCACTTCACTGCATCGTTGTAGGTCCTGCTTGAATAAACGCGACGGTACCGGAAGAACGACTTCCATTTGCCCAACGCCATAAATTATTCCTCCACACCCGCCCTTCCGGCGATGGATCATCGCGCCGATACTAACATGCTCTGCATCGCTGCTGGTATCATGTCGGCACGAGAAGACTTGAGGGCGTTTAATGTACGTGCCGAAAATGTTCTTGATCGCGGTTGCCTGCTACCTTATCTGGCGGCTTCTCTCCCGCATATTTACATGTCAGAGCAGAATCGGTCGGAAGCTGGCTCTCCCCGGCATGTTGGTGGGCTGCCGCAAGCGCGATGACGGCGGAGTGCAGGTCTGCGACGTTTGTTCATTGTATGGCACCACAGTTGACATCCTCTTCGGCGGGGCGACATTCGTATTCGCGGCGATTGGAATTTGGCAGTGGCTCAAGAGTTAGGGAGCATGCGGTAAAAACACAATGATGAAACTGAGCGCACCATTAAAAATCTTGGCGTTCGTAGTCGGAGCGGCAATCGGATTGACTGCCGCTGCCATTGCATTTCGTGGACTGGACGTGCTAACCGCAGTCCTACCGCCCGAGATGAAATTCCTCATCTATGGCGCTATCGTTGGGACAGTCGTCTACTACATGCTCAAGGAGGCCGTGGCAGACGGCGTGGAAAAAGGCATCAAGAACGTGCTCGCCAACTCCAACATCGTGCGTAACGAAATATCCGCCGCCATCGCTGGAGAGAAGGTAGACGAAGACGAGAAATAACACCCTCTATCGGATCACCGTTGTTCGGGCGGTGATGAATCTTTGAACCTCTGATCGCGCAAATAAAACATTGCGGCCTCGATGGAAGACTCCGAGCACGGGCCGCACATACACTCCGTTCGGCTTCTTATAGCCCTGATAATAGCGGATGAGCGTCCGTTTGGAGCAGCGCGGGACCGCCTGCACCTCAGCCGATGTCAGATACAGAGAGGCGAAAAAAGACGGCTGCGGGATGCTTCTGTTGGGGCTTCGGTTAGGTAGCCGTTGGTGCGCAAAGGTGCTTCGCGCGGGGCGAGGCAAACCGTCAAAATCACGTACACAGTTTGGGCAGATCATGCTATGATTCTTGAAGTATCAAGAGTCGTGTTCTTCCTGAACACGCGGCAACCGAGTCCTTCAGAAGGATCACGGTGCCAGTCGTTCCAAGCGACGATACGCTCCGATGAATGGAGAAAAGATGGCAACCACCAAAGCAGCTATTCGTTCGGTCGATTTCACCCTTCAGAACCACGGCTCCATACTTCTCCTCGCGGCGCACACCCCGGCTGCTCAGGCATGGATGAAGGAACATCTCCCCATTGACGATCCTGAGACGCAGTTCTGGTGCGGCTCAATTGTCATAGAACCGCGCTATATCGAACCGATTCTTCGAGGCATTGCCGCAGATGGGTTGGGTGTCGAATGAAAACTACCCGCACACGCACAATCGCCGATCTGCGCCGTGAGGCAGATGAACTAATAGCCACAGGTGAGATGCCGTCGCTCGAAGAGGTCTCAAAAGCGGTCGCCGAAGCACAGAAGGTTTACCGAGCGAAGGTACAATTCGAGCGGCTCAAGCGAACCAAGAGAGCACAGTGAAGCATCGTGAACCTGTTCATCCGAGTGGTTCGGCTGCTCACGGTGGCTGAATGGGACGCGTCGTCGTGGCAGAAATTCATGCTGCGCTGCCAGTGCCACTACGCTATACATCGCGCAAGGTCCATCGAGATGCCTACGATAAAGATCAAGCGAGCGGGACGCGGTGAATGAGCCATGTCCCGCAGACTCTTCTCTAACAGCGCTCGGGTCGCTGCGTTCGTGAGGCGGTTCACTTTACGGACGAAAAAATGGCGTGGAATTTTTCGAAGCGAATACGCACAGAGATATCTCATCGTGTCATTGGTGCGGTGTGCGGTCGTACCAGCAACACAAACTAAACTGCAAGCACGGAGCGCTACTGCCATGGAGAGACCAGAAACAGACTCAGTCCTTCGGGTAGTATTGATCATGAAGATGCAGCGGGGTCGGTATCATCCGGTCTGGATCACGCAGAAAGAAACCGAAGTCGTAGGTGAACAGGAATTTGTGTCGCCTGAAAACCGGTCAGCTTACTGGCGGTGGAATATCTGGCGGCGATGACACTGAATATCGATCTCAACACTGTGGAGCATGTGCAGGTGCAACGTGAAGATGACGATTGATGACATGGTGCAGTATTGGGAACGTGAGCCTGATTCGCGACTATCAGGAAGGTTTTCATCAACCTGAACGAACCCGCGTCTCCTGATTTAGCCGAAGCGCCCGCCAGAGCATCGGGCACGGCTGCGGGGCATTATCGCGCGTCACCCGAACATCCTCGTCTCGAAGTGTCGAGCTGGTTGAATGCCGCGCCGTGAGATAAGTTCATCAGAGGTGGATACAGTGATCGGTCACTTCAATGTGCTTTGCGATTGAAGGTCAGACCGCTCGCCCCGGCACAACAGTTGACCGATTCCACATGCGGATAGTAAAGTGCCGCGATGTCGTGCAATGCTTAACCATCACATCATTCCATCCGGCTGCACCTGCTTTGCTTCTTATTGCTATTCGGCTGCTCCAACTCCTTGCACGTTTTGAAGCGGTGATGATATTGCTTTGAATTTACATCGCTTTCTACAAGGCAGTTTATGATTCAGAGACTTCCATGTGGGTTATCGCGCTAGACGTATCTGGACAGGTTGGCCATCTCGTCCCCTGTTAGCGCCGATTTAAAAGGGATCCACTTTAGCCGGTTTAGGGCGAGCCATTTAGCGGTGGCGAGTTTGGACACACACCGGTACGTTGGCCGCTTCATCGGAGAAAGCAGTCTTCGGTTCAAGTTTTCTCCCTGCCACCAAACCTTTTACTTCATGAGCGACTCTCCCGCGCCGCCCCACTCGCAGTAATCTGCAGAGCACCGGCTGTGTTTGGTGTCCATATGACCGACTCGATGACCAGGTACAGTTTGTCCGCACTGTCGACCTTTCCCGACACGCAGTAGAATTGGTCTGGCGTGATCGTTTGGGACTTGGTGAAGTCATACAGGCGGTAGACCCGGCGGGTGGAGTGACTCGGCATGAAGGACACGACACAGTACTTTGTATTCTGTCCGCGAAGAGAGCAATAGCAACAACGAAAATTGGCGCCTAAGTTGAACATGGGGATAAATTTCAAGACGATAGAGTGGGAGCGATGAGCTCCTGAGCTTCCTCTCGCCCCGGCAGCGCCGTTGAGGACGTGACCTTGCGGACTTCTCGCGTGGGATATCATCACAGAGCGTCGCGCTCGACCGGAGCCCGATGTGCCGATCGGCTAGGCTGTCGGCGTTCTCGGCCCTCATTGGCTTTGCGAAGTCCGTCACTGCTCGTAGCAGGACTGTATTTCGGAGTTTCTATGAAGCGGTCGGCGATGGCTGTTGCGACGGTGGTGTTGTGGAGTATATTTCCCCAGTCGGGAAAGGCTGTGTTGGCGGGTACGAAGTGTACTTTGTTGTGGCTGTGACGAGTGGAAATGACTGATAGACAGATTGGAGGCTCTGGCCGGCCGGCTCAGGGGAAGAGATCCTAGCTCATCAATGAGGAAAGTTGGCTCGGTATAGAGCTTGAGCTTGCGGATCAGAGGTGATCGACCCGCTAGGCCAGTAAGTGGTTGAGCATGTCCATGGCGGTGGTGAACAGCACGCGGCGGTTGGCCGGCAAGCGCGCCAGGCCATGATCTTCGCTGAGAACGTTTTCCCCACGCCGGGATTCCCGATCAGCACAACAGCCGTGCCTTTCTTGAGAGAGCCGAGATCCAAAAGGCGGAGGACGCGACTTTTGCACTGAAGCGGGTCTTGCGATGGTTGAAGTTGAAGCTATCGATGGAGTGCTTGGCTTGCAAGCCAGCGAGCCGGCAGCGGCGATCGATCGAGCGGGTGTTGCGCGCTTCGAGCTCGCGGTCGAATAGGGCTTCGAAAGCTTCCGCGGCGCTGAGATTCTTACTGGCGGCATCAGTCAGGGTCTGGTCCAGATGCAGGCTCATGGTCGTCAGGTTCAGTTGATTCAGTTTCTGTTGGAGTTAGTTCATCGGGGTTCCTTTTCGAGCGAAGGATGAAAGTGTCGTAATCGGCTAGCGACAGCGGATCGGCGATCAGTTCGTTCAACTCAGGGTCTTCGAACCGTAGCGGCGGCTGCACCTCGCGTCGCAGAGTGTGCTGGCTGAGGATATTGGCGATGTAATCGGCGCCGAAGGCACCGGCTGCGCGGCTTCGCCAACAGCGGCGGCGACCGCCTCCGGTCCATAGTCACGAATCAAGGCCAGCAGTCTCGCACCTGCCGGGCGAGGGAGCGATCGGTGTCCGTGAAATACCGCAGAGACCTCGGAAGCCGGGCCCAACAAGCCGATCAAGCGCTGCCGTGCCGCGGATCGTTCGGCTGCGGCCTGTTGCTCGAACAGTTCTTTTTGAAGCGTTCGGCGCCAAGCACCTGCCCGCGTTGCCAGCAGCGCGGATAGGAGACGATTTCCTCCTGCCGATCGGAGACGCTGAGCGAGGAGGCATCTGCTTTGACTGTAAATGGCGGCCGACATAGCGTGGCGGCACGCAGTAGCGATTACCGTCTAATGATAGCCGGAGACCTCTATGAACCAGAGCCTCGGTGGTGTCGCGATAGTCGGGCGTGATCACCGGCAAGGAGCGCAGTGCTTCGAGCTGAAAGCGTCCTCGAGGAGTCTGGCCCGTTCCACGGTGACGGCGCTGGTTAGCGACTTCGTCGAGCCATCGAAGTGCTTGCGAGTTGACATCGGCTAGGTCGCTGAACGTGCGCAGTGGCCAGAAGTTCGTTCTTGTATACCCGATAGCTCTGACTATCTTTCCTTTTTCCCACGCCGCACGCACATGGCAAGCCCGAGGGAGGAAACTATATTCGCGAGCGAAGGCCAGAAAACGCGGACGAAAACGAACCAGGTTGCCGTCATGTTCGGCAACGGCGGTCGCCAGATTATCGAACCACAGCTCGCGGTCGATGCCACCCATGAAACGGAATGCGTGGATATGACAGCGCACGAACGTCTCGAAGCTCTGGCTGTGGGTGAACTCCAGATACAGCTTGCGGCTGTGACATTCCACCAGACAGAAGGCGTAGAGTTTTCGCGCATGCCCCTGATAGGAAAGCGTGTCGAAGTGTCCCCAGTCGACCTCGAAGCGTTCTCCAGGTCCCGGCTCCATGCGCACGTAGGCGCGCGGGGCACTGGACTGTGCACGCACCCCGTGCAAGTACTCTTTCAGAATGCTCAGACCACCGCTGAAGCCGAGCGGCCGGAGTCGCTGTGCGATCACCGTGGCACGGACATGAGGATCCTGCTCAAGGAACTCGGCGATGGTGGGCTTGAAGGCATCCAGCTTACTCGAGCGCTGACGGGGAGCGGCGGTCTGCGCCGGTGCGACGATGTATTCGGCGATGGTTCTGCGCCCGATGTGCAGATGACGGGCGATTTGCGCACCGGCCAGTGCTCGGACCAGTGCAGGCGATGAATTTCGTTGATTTGTTCCGCTGTCAGCATGGACCTGAGTTCGGGTATACGGACAGGCCCGCAAGAAAGCCATAGGGTTGTTCTTTTCAAGCACGCATAGAAGCCGAGGTCCTGCCGCCAAGTTGCTCGAAGATAAAGACTTGCGTGGAAGCTAAGTTGTTCTTGTCAAGATGGGCTACCCTTGGCCCCACCATCCAAACCTCGGCGGCAGAACGCTTTAGGTCCAAAGCTAAGTTGTTCTTTTCAAGCCGCCGAATGCGGCGCTTTTGGTCCCGCCGTTGCTGGCGTTCGCGATTCCGTTCGACCGCTTCCGGATGTTCCGCGCGGTAGTGCGGAAGATAGTCGGGATGAGCTTCGCGCCACTTCTTCTGGCTGTCGTGGGCGATCTGGCGATATTCCGGATCTGCTTCGAGCTTTCGTCGGTGATAGTCGGCGCGTCGCCGGCGTTGGCACTCTGCTCGGCTGCAGACGGCTTGCTGTGGACGGTAGGGAGAGCGAAGAAAAGTACACTTGCAGTAGAGACAACAGCCGTTCTGGGTCACGACGACTCCTCAAAGATCTCGCAAGACGAATCTCTGAGAAATAATCAAAACGGCAAGCGACGTGCAAATTTTAGAAACTTATTTAGAGTCCTTACTGCATCCTTGCCAGCGGGCTCTGGTGGATCACGGATCCGACCAACACCGGCCAGAATGGCTCCGTTTTTCACCGGCGTTAACAGTCCACAACGGCCTATCGTCAAGACTTCGTTAAAGCCTTCCGCAGCGCACCTCACGAATGCCGAGCGTGCTGAAAATGCCAGACAGGCGGTAGCCGCGTATGACTCCAACAGTATGAAACTGTTCGATGAGTTCGATGCGCAAAACAGCCTGTGTGATTCCAAGTCGCTCGCTCTAGTCGACGCGGCCAGTGCTATCACGGATGGCGATTACCGAAAGCAAGCCGTCTCGCTGGCCGGAACAGCGCGGGAAATTTCATCGACCCTAGCAGAAACAAGAAACAATTACAGTGAGATTTATGGATTGCAGGTCAATCTTGCCAACGAGTTGGCTTCTAACAATGGCGACATGCGATCAATTCTTACATTGATGAAACTGAAGGTGCCTGAGCAGAACAGTCTACTGGATGAAACTGCGAGATTGAGGCATGAGGAACAGAAGTCTGTAAGAGCGATGGAAACTCAGTATGCCGAGATCAAAGGTATGACCGGAATCACAGTTGATCACCAGCCACCGCGCTAGTAAAAGGAGGCGTCGATCCCATTTCATCTACCGCCGACGGCTGCTCCTGCTCCCGCTGCGCCTCTGCTTACTCGTGCCTATCCTGAACATCCACGCAACCCTCTATTCGGTGAGTAAACTCCGCATAACTAGCCATTCCCGCATTGTCGTACGGCCCGGAAAGAATTATGTCGGGGCCTTTCGCGCTTTTCTTCCCTCGAACATAGAATTTAACCATCGTGGCCTCCTGCATCATCGTCTTCATTTCGGAAGCATCGGTCAAACGCGAACGACGATTTCGAAACTGAGCGTTAGTTACTCTTTTGGGCCAAAGCGCGCTTTCGGGCGAGATGAATCGAATGCCGTGGATCGAGCGGCAATAAGAGGGTAATCGTCGCGACATTATGCCTCTCGGTAAACTGGATCGGGGCTAAATCGTTTGGCAAGATCGAGTGCAGAAACTACGTCAAGTTCAGGAGCAGGCAGCCATGGCCACCTCTGTTCGCGATGTGATGAAATTGATTGATGACTGGCACCCGAGAAGCTGTAAGACGGAAAAGGATTTTGAGGTATCGCTCCACAAGCACTTGGAGAAGAACCTTCCTCACGCAGACGTGATCAAGCAGTACGCCGCCGGGCGCGTGAAGGGCGACATTGTTATCGACGGACAAGTATTGATCGAACTAAAGGACAGCCTCGAATCGACCGGACAGCTTCAGCGGCTGATGGGACAACTCGACATCTACCACACGCAGTGGAAGGGCAAGGTGATCGTCCTGATCTGCGGCGAGGTTCAGCGCGATTCGATGAAGACGCTAAACCTCAAAGTTGAAGCTCTGAAGCAAGACGAATTTCGGGGCAAGATTTTTGCAGACCAAAGAATTTTTCTCCTCGCACGGGATAAGAAGGCATTGCCTCCCCCGAAACAACATTTTCTCTTGAAGTTTTAAGGGAGTTTGCGACGGCTGGGAGCGGTTTCGGCGTCTGACTCTTCTACCGCTTGGTGCGCTTCGCGATTGAAGGCTAGAGGCGGCCACCGTAGATCGGGGGCAGCGCCGAAGGCTCATTCGCGCTGCTTTGGTTACTTTGATTTCTGCTTTTTCAGTATTCCGATGCATTTCGTCATCTCATCGAATGCTTTCTGTGCCAAATCCTGTTCACCATTGACGTACCTCCGATAAAGAGCGGCGGCATTTTCGGAGACCGTATAGAGGAGAGTGGAGGCACTTGTACATGACTGAGACAATTGTAGGTAGTCTTGGGCCGATTGGGTTTGGCCATCGAGTGTGGCCTTGACACCTTCAGCAGGACCCCATAGTTCACCTCGATGCGGCGGATTCTGCCACGCGCTCACGAAATTAGACGGCGGTGCGGATGCGAATGGCTGGCTCTTTTACCGATTGGATGCGCTTCGCGATTGAAGGATAGACCGCCGCGCGGGCTACGAGTAGGCACGAAGACTACTGCATAACAACTACAGTATTGACAACTGGGGATTATATACTTGACTACCCTAAAGAATGCCGCCGATGGCTCGGCGGGATGAATCAGCCGATACTCTTGGAAAGGTCTGTAATTACTTGGTCAAAGGCATCCGCTACAGTTGGCGTAATCGGATGTGCCGGATGAAACAGGTGTTCGCATATCGCCAAATTTTGCGGAGTCGCTTTGAGGCGAGAGCATTGCCCCAATAGAAAGGCTAACGATTTGAGATTCTTATATGTTCGGGCTTGTATCCCAAAGTTTGAAGCGTCCCTTTTCGCTCCATCTCGTCTATCCTTTTCCCGAGTACATCGCGGTCGATTACGTCTGTTACGGTCACTGGTATTTGTATAGCTGGTATGGGCGGTGCGGCGTTTGCTCCGGCTTCATTAAGGATTCTCGCCATCTCTTGTTGACAAGCTAATTGAATCTCTTTGGCCTCGGAGAGCTGCGCAAACGGACGCCTCATCGGTGTTGGTTTAGGAAGACCTTTCTGCCACGGCCAGTGCATGGCTTTATTTCTCTTTCTCTCCGGAATTTTCGATGTATTTTAGGGTGGAGTGAAGACAACAAGGGCAAATCCCCTTGTTCCAGCACTCTTTGACATGTGGGCCCATACCATTTTCGACTTGCATTGATGGGAGTATAATTCCGCCGCTAACAGTGCCGGATTTGACTGTGCCTTCACTATCAACTTCTGCCCCGCAAGATGAGCACCTCTTGGAAATATTCATTCTCCTCCAATCCAGTTAAAATTGTAGCACTGCCCGGCGAGTGGGGAATCAAGTATATAATTCCATGACCGGCCACCGCGCCGCAAAGGATTACTTTCCAGGCACTGACCCATGTAGATAAATCCATGTCGTTTCGTCCCGATTGTGGCACTGCGCGATGGTCCGCCCTGATAACTTAAGAGAGTTTCTTCCGCCTCTTGCGGTTATCAACGATCTGCCGGATCGACGCCGACAATACTCCGACAGTCGATAACAGGCCCGCGAGTGTTCCGGCCAGTTCCGGTTTCCGCATCACAAGTCCCAGAACTGTGCCAATGCCGAGACCGACTGCAGCAAAGAGCAGCATGACTCCGAATGTTCGCCACCGCTTGTCACTACCGACAATCGCGTAAACCGCCACAGCGATGAGAATCGCGAAGAGAAACGGAGAACCGGGGATCGGCTGCGGTTGCATCGCGCAGAAGGTTTGCATGGTCGGGGCGGATTCTAGCACGCGCTCATGGTGCGCGAGATGCTATCCTGCCGGGCATCGACAAGGCGAAAGTTCTTCGCACTTATGCGGAGGGAGGCGACACATGGGGTTCGAGAAGACAATGGACGCTTTCGAGCACGAGAAGCAGCGCATCGGATCACAACAGAATGCTACCGGAAAGATGCGCAACCGTTTCAGCGAGAAGTTCCTCGAACAGTTTGGCCAAGACGACCGAAAACTAATCGAGTCTCTTATCAAGGATGTGCATCAGAATACCAAGAACCTCGCAAGATTCCGGTCTCGCATGATTCTGGCCCTTGCCATCTCTTATAACACTGGTGTATTGGCCGCAAGGAAGGGCACAGGGGTAAACGTTCTCGGTTTGATAAAAGAGGCAGCAAACGAAGTCGCTGAAGAAGTTCCGAAGCCGTGATTCCAAATCTTCTTCTCGGACGGTGAACACCGCCGCAATCGAGGTGATCCAGTGACACGCTGCATGCTGATGATACTGTTTGGCCTTGGCGTAGCGACCCCAAGCCTCGCGCAGCAAACCGCATCGCCCATGACGATCAGAGTATGCCGTTCCGAGGCCACGCTCTGGGAATCAAATGTGATAACTGGCGAGATCAAGAAGTTGTAACTCCTTGCGTTCAGTGTCTTTCGACTGCGTGAATGAACTTGATTGTAGGGTCGAGCCAGCCGAGAATCTGTAAGATTGTCAGAAGTGCCGCCATAAACAGAATGAAGGTTACGACAAACCCCACGATGGCTTTCACCACCTTACCGGCACGCGATCTCTCGATCTTCACTTCATCAAATCCTGCCGCTCCTAGAATCCGAAACGGGATTCCGATGACTTTAACGAGTAGCGAATAAAGCCAAAAGAAGGGATTGAACATCTGCCAATACAGTCGATTTTTTCTTCGTTGGTATTCCCCGATTGCACGATCTAATCCATCGAGTACTTTCGAGGGAGAGATGTGATAAGTGTTGCGAAGATCAAAAAACTCCCTCAGTAGATTTAAGGGACTCTGATAGCCGCCGTATGTATAGAAGACCGTCATGCTTTCCCCGGCTTGTTGACAAGACTCAAGCGCATCTCGCAAACGTAAATTGATCTGATCTCTGATTCCATGGCTCTCGTCGGTTTGTACCGTGCGGCTGCTGCCTGAGCGGACCATGACTTCGAGGCTCCGAAGATAAGCCTCGATAAGTCTTCGAAACTCTTGAAGATTATTGAGCCGCCGCTTGCATTCCCAGTAGAGCACGCGCAGATTATAGCAGCGCCATATGCCGTATCATGCCCGTTGGCGAAGCGCGATCCTGATTCGGCTCGACCCTCTTGATCCGCAGATGTCTCCGCGTATATCTGGAATCTGGAATTGCAGCGCGGCCTCGTACTGACGGGCACGATGACTGCTAGGTGAAACGAAAGGGCTGGCGAGTGCCCGAGCCAACCGATGCGCGTTTATGTGGCTCCCGCAACTCTAGTCTGTGTCAACCGTCCATCTTGGCGCGGAAAGTTTTCGAGACGCGGCACGCTTCGGCAAACTCTGTGGAGTTCATCTGCTCAGGTCTCTTGTCGATATCCACGTCCTGATTAGAAGCGCCCGGCGTTGATTGACCCATGTTGAACTGCCGCGTCGTGCCGCTAGAGTTGTCAGGCATCTCATTCGGAATGAATTGCCCGTTACGCCACACACCGAAACGGGATTCGGGTTTGTTCGGGTCGTTCAAAACCAAGTCTTCCTTGACCGCTGTGAAAGCGTTTTCAAAGTTTTCGAAGCTCGCAGGAAGGTCGCTCTCCCGCAACCAACGATTCATCACGGCGCGATTGGACTCGGCAGAAATATATTCTGGGTGTGCGGCGAGAAACCGTTCTACATCCGCGTTGATTTTATCCACCATCGCCTGCTGTTTACCGTGCCATTCCAAAAACAGGCGCATCGCGTGATCACGAATAAACATGTCCCACGTCAGTGACCCGGGCTTGTCGTACTCCTGAAACGTCAGCCACTCTTTGTACTGCGGCTGCAGCTCCTTAACCTTGGCAGAACGTTGCTGTGCCAGCGACTCTTCTGCAGTTGGTGGCGGAGGTGGTGGAGGCGGGGCGAGCGCGGCTTTAAGGTTCTCCGCGTTGTTGCGTTCATGCCACGCTAGTTCGGTGCTCGTCATTCGGTCGATATCGGCCATGGTGAGCGGGCCTGCGATAAAGTTTGGCATTAGCGTGCAACCCCCATGCGCGGCAGATCACGGAAACGAACTTTGTTGCTGGAATGAATTGTGGTCTCTGCCGTCTTCGTGAGAGTCGTCAAATCTACGCCCCCCATAAAATTCGTGGTGTAGGAATCTTCCTGACGGGCACGCTGATCGAACTCTTTATCGGTCATCGCGAAGATTTGATCGGCGGTGAGTGGCGGCAAAAGTTGCGGGCGGAGTGCGGCGAAGGCTTCGAGCAGCGTTGCCGCCGTGACAGGTTTCTTGAACTTCTGGAGATACCCCAGCAATATCTGGCCGTTATAACCGCAGTCGTAGTACTGCTTGCCCACCTGCTTCAAAAATTTCTGGGACTCGACCCCCAGCATGTTCACTTCGGCCTTCTTTTTGTTCTGGCACTGGACGCTACAAAACACAGGCCAGTTGTTGCGTTCGGCCTCGTCCAGTCGATCTTCAGCGACCTGCGTGTCACAGCCACATTGCGCACAAGCGGTCATGATGATGGCGGCACGACGCTTGGCTGCTGGTGTTTGTGTCGGAGGTGGGGTATATGCGGCTTCTGCAGCGGCCTTACGGGCAACAGATGCGTCCCGATTACGAACGAAATCATCAGGAGATTGCCCCCCGTTTTTCAACATGAGCATTTCGATTAAGTCTTGTCGCCCCCAATTGGGCGTGCCCGGATTGGACTGATCGCGTGGAACTCTTTGCGACAAAAGATGCGCCCTCATGAGGTATTCAACGGCTCTGAAATCGTTGGCCGTCATCGTTTCCTTGGCGAGTTTAATCAAATCGTTTGTGCTGAGGGTACTGCTTATAGCCTTCTTCATAACTGTTCACCTTTTTCCCGGTCTGTTTCACCGAGTTTTTGTAAAACACTGGCAACCCTGTTTCAGTTGGCAGGCGGTACTGTGATTAAAATGCAGCCGCGACCGGGCCATCACGGTTGAGACTTCTCGGCTGCCCGCCGCTCGATTTGCTTCTCTGCTGCGCGGGCTTTTGACTTCTCGTGGCTCTCGGCCCGTTTGATCGAATCCGCAACGAGCTGGGCTGCGAGGGCGGCGGCGTTCGAGCGCGACCACACGATATCGAGGTTTGACATTCTGATCTCCTGTAGGGTGATGCTGAGGGTGGCCCGGTGAGGGCACCGCGTCGTTACCCGCGAGCGAAAACCGAAGAATTGAAGGTAGCAGCTACTCGCTTATTCCGTGTGCGGGAAAGCTTGGACAATTGCGTTATTCACCAGAGAAGAAGCAGGTTCACCCCACTGTTCCGGGTGGTCATCAATGAACTTTTTCACTACGGCGACCGCCTGACTCAGAGGAAGATGACCATTCGGCGGCTGCCAATAACGGACATCAATACTCGCGATGACTGCCGCGATAAACCCCGAGCAGTAACCGAGATCAAATTCAATACTGTTAAGTTCATCACCAGAAAACTTCTCGGTCGTGCCATAGTACAAACAACTTTTTCGAAGGTCCGCTCCTGTCGCATATGAAAGGATCGAGCTACCATTTGCGCCCTGTTGTTGCTGCGAAAAGGCGGACGGAACGAAAACCAATAAAATCAACGCGAGCCATTTGACAGTTCGTGGCATCTCTCGTCTCCATCTACCGCGAAGGGCGGCATTGTAGCACTTCGGCTGAGGTTGGTGCCGCCCGGCCAGATGGAGGCCCCAGAGACCACTTTTCAAAAGCAACGAGGCGTTGCAAACCTTTTTGCTTTTACTGTTGTTTCACTCGCTGCTTTTCGTTAGCGAGACGACGCTGCTCAATAGCTTCCAGTTCTTGCTGCGAAACCCGGCGGGCGGACCAGAAGGACGGGTCTTCACATGCGCCAGTGCAATCACTGGCCTTGGAATTTGGCGTACAGTGCGGGCAGGCTGCTAGGCTTATTACAGGCCGCGCCCCTTCGTAGGATCGCCGTACCACGTCGTAGTCGGCTTGATTAGCGTAAGCAGGAGGCGGCGCGACAAAGGGTATGACGGTTCCATCCTTGGTGATCTTTTTTAGGTGCTCCAGCTCTTTCGCTTTCCGCTCTTTCAACGTAAGCGTCTTCGTGCGTTCGGGCGTGGGATTAGCCTTTGACCATTCTGCCGAGGATTGCTTCTGCTTCTCTTCATCTGCTAATTTTTCTTCGAGTAGTTGCTGCAAGAGTTCCGCCGCTTCTGCTGCCTTTGGAAACTTCAGCGCACGATCACGAGCATCGCTGATGTCTTGCCATGAAGAATTTGAGTAGGCTTTTCGAATAGCTTCGATTTCGTAGTCCTGCAATGTTGGACTCCTTTTATAAAATATCGGTACCTATGAAGGAACCACTTTCAACACTGAAAAAATTCGCTCACCATCGGATACCCCGGACCATTTGGCGGCTGAAGGTGCTGCGGGGATGCCCGGGTGGCCTCAACAAATCGTGCCTAACATCCTTTTATGGGCCGGAAATTTTCAAGACGATGAAATTAGAACCATTCGCCGAACCATCTGCTCAATCGACGGGCGGATATCCGATGGGATATCCAAAGCCGCTCGAAGTTTGGTTTGAAAAAGATTGGGCGAAAAAGTACGCTTGACGCCTGTGCGCTTTTATGTTATACAATAAACATGAAATTAGGTCGTCCGCCGATTCCAGCAAGTAAACGAGCCAGCCATCTGGTCGCGCTTCGACTGACACGAGCCGAATATCGGGCGTTGGAGCGATCCGCGAAGAAGGCTGGTGAATCGATATCGGACTACATTCGCAATGCCATCAAACACAGGAGCAAGCCATGAAAGTCGCGCTCTACGCACGAGTAAGCACCAGTGATAAAGGCCAAGACCCTGAGATGCAGTTGCGTGAGCTGCGCGAATACTGCCAGCGGCGCGGTTGGGTCATCGTGGGCGAATACGTCGATATCGGCGTCAGTGGCTCGAAGGAATCGCGGCCTCAATTGAATCGACTCATGCTCGATGCTAAGAAGCGTAAGTTCGACGCCATCGCGGTGTGGAGATTTGACCGCTTCGCTCGTTCGGTGTCACATCTACTTCGAGCACTCGAAGAGTTTCAGTCTCTCGGCGTCGAGTTCGTGAGCTACAGCGAGTCCATCGACACGAGCACGCCCATGGGGAAGATGGTCTATACGATCCTTGGAGCGACGGCTGAACTGGAGCGAAACCTAATCATCGAGCGCATCCGGGCAGGCGTCAGGAACGCTCAGGCCAAAGGCAAACGGCTCGGTCGGCCAAAGGTGATGGTGAACGCCGCTACGGTGGCCTCTATGCGGGCTGCAGGCCACTCCTACCGATCTGTGGCGGCTGCGCTGGGCGTTTCGGTCGGCACGGTTCATGCCGCTGTTCAACAATCCCTGTAAACCATCGTCTGCAAGCTGTTGATTCGAAGGCTGTGGTTTTGGCGCGACGAGCGTTCAAAAAAGACATCCTTGTTGAACGTCTAATCGTCCATGGCCCATGCTTCACCCTTCTCCCTGCCAATCTCTCGATCTATACGCTGGGCGGTCTCCGAGGCGATCTGGGCTTGGGTCTTGATCGGCGCTGACGGCTGCTCATCCCGAACCTCACGGCGATTTTTGGCGAACCATTCTGCCGACCGAATCGAGCTGGGCCAATTGGGATTCCTCTTCTTGTGACGCTTGTGGTTCTCTTTGCCCTTCTGGTAGTCAGCGAGCTGGGCCTTGGCGGCCACGATAATCCGCTTCAATTCCATCTCGATGTGAGAGCGAGCCTTCTTTCCACGCGTTTCGAGGCTGCGAATTGCCGCCTCGATCTGGCTGGGTTCGGCTAAATTCAATTTTTGCGTCCGTCAACTTGATTTGGCCCCTTTTGATCGTTTGATTTGGCCCCACCCTGCTGGTGAATCAAGTCTGTAGAACCGCCGTCGGGCCTTGTGGGAACTGTGGAAAGCGTTTTGTGCTTTCCAAGCTGCTGTGGGAATCCGCGTTGTGAGCGGATTTCCATCAGCGGCGTCAGTTTCCACAGGCCTCCGTTTTCTTTCTTTTTTGCTTCTTTTTTCTTTCTTTGTGCCTGTGCCCAGTTTTCCACAGAAAAAAATCGCACCAGGATGGCCCAGGAACGACGATCGCCCATTCGGTCGATCCACAACATCCCCGGTTTTGTTTCTACGTTCATCCCTTGCCACCTTTTTTCTTTTCCAGCGTACGGCGGAAACGGTACGACTCCGTGCCTGTCTCGATGATGTGGGCCTGGTCGGTCAGCCGGTCCAGCATCGCCTTACACAATCGGGCGTTCGGAAACATGGTGGTCCACTCGGAGAACGGCAGATTCGTCGTGACGATCACCGCCGCTCTTTCCGCTCTTCCGGCAATGATCTGGAACAACAACTCAGCGGCTGCCTCAGGCATCGCCACATAGGCCATCTCGTCAATCACGATCAGCTCGTACCGCGTCCACCGATTCGTCACGCGGTTCAGTTCGCTCTTATTCTTAGCTTCGGTGAGTTCGTTGACCAGTTGCGCCGCCGTCGTGAAACGTACCGGCTTCCTCTGACGGCAAGCCTCCACCGCCAGTCCCGTTGCCAAGTGCGTCTTGCCCGTTCCTGTTTCGCCCAGAAAAATGATGGGTTCGCTCCGGCTCAAGTAACCGCCCTCAGCCAGGTTCCGTACCAGCGCTGCTGGTATATGTGGCGCATCGGAAAACGCAAAGTCCTCGAGCGTTTTCATCTTGGGGAAGTGTGCTTCCTTAATCCGCCGTGCGACCGCGTTGCGGTCTCGCTCTTCCACCTCCGCCCCGAGTAACGCCTCCAGATAACTGAGATGACTTTGCTTCTGGCGCACCGCCTGCTCGGCCACTTCTGCAAACTGCCCGCCGATCGTTCTCAGCTGGAGTTGCTTGGCATACTGCCGGATGGCGGCCTGTTGCACGGGGGCGTTCATTGAATCACCCCGTTCGACGGACAGTTCGCGAGCAACTGGTCGTAGTTCCTCGTGGTGGGTTGTGGTCGGTCATACGCTCGCAACGCGCCAATCTCGACCCCTTCCCCGGCTGCGCGCTTCCCGGCTGGGTCGGTGGTGAGCAGCAAACGGACGGCCTCAGCATCGAAACAACTCAGATCCAGAGCTTTTTCAAGGGCCTCCTTCAGTCGCGGATATCCATACGGGCGGCCCAGCAGCAGTACATCGATCATGGCTCTGGTCCCATCCTGCTTGCCTCTTCGTTGCTTCAGTGCCTCCCAGAAGTGATCGAAGCTAGCCGGCCAGCGCCCCTGGGCCCGCCACTGCTCGAGCGCTGTCGAACCGGCAAAGGCTCCCGGCTTCTTCGTCAACGCGTCCAGGTAATGCTCCAAGTTGAGTACTTTCTGTTGCCGGTTGAAACAGCGTTCGTGCCGTGCCACACACTCCCCCTGATGCCAGATCTCCACGTAGGCCGAGTGCACCTTCGCTTGCACTTCCAGACCGACCGGCAGCGGAACCGAATAGAAGTTGGTCAGCACCTTTACGCAACCGCTGGTGTTCACATGGGGAAAGTGAACCGCGGCCAGATCGAAGCCTTCCTTCAGCTCCTTCAAATGCTCCTGCTCGAGACTCATCCCCGCACCGACCGTCTGCATCCGCTCACCAATGATCCGTTGCTCATCTTCCTTGGAAGATCCCAACAACAACGCATCGAGTTCTTCCCAGCTGGCCACGTTCGGCACCGGCACCATATGGTTCCGGCGAAAGTACCCGCCTTCTCCTTCCACACCGCCTTTTTCGTGGCCCTCCGCCGGTGTACAGAACTCCGATTCGAAGCCCCAATGCGATCGGAAGGCGATGAATCGCGTGGTCTCCTCTCGCTGGTGCCCTCGCAGAATCCTTTTCACCGCAGAGCGCAGGTTGTCATACCGAAGGGATTTGAACACGCCGCCAAAATAAGCAAACGCTCGCTCGTGAGCTTCCAGAAAGGCTTGCTGGCTAGCATGCGGGAAGGCGCAATGAAAAGCCCCGCCACTGGCCATGCTCCGCATGCAAAACATGTAGGCCTTCTGCCTTTCTTCGCCGATGTCCGCATACGCTTCATACCAGTCCACCTGTGCTTCTTGACCCCAGCTGTAAGACTGCGGCACGAACACCTCCTGACCGACCAGTCTCAGTTCTATCTTTCGCTCGCGCACGTAGCCACGAATCGTGGACTCGCAGATCTGCACTCCAGGCATCTCTGCTCGAATCCGGCACCAGATTCGATGGGCGGTGTGCCGTTGCTTTCGTGGCGCCTTGCGGTCCGCTTCCAGAATCGCTTCCACAAAAGCCTTCGCTGGTTCCAGTTTCGGTCTCTCGCGCACAGGCGTCTTGCGCTCCGCTGGAACCGCGCTGAGCACTGCCTCACGCACCATGCGCCGGTGAATCCCCAGCTTCTTGGCGATTCCTCGGATCGTTCCCCCACCATGCTCGTACTCGCGTCGTATCTGTTCGAATAGCTCCACCTTGGCTCTCCTATCCACCCGGCCTCCCTTTGGGGCCGACTGAGCCCGAAGGGAATACACGGTATATGAGTTTCAGTAGAGTGGGGCCAAATCAAACGATCGAAAGGGGCCAATTCAGAGTAGCGAAATCAATTTTCTACGTCGTCTGGGCATGGAAACACCTCAAAAAGGGGAAAAAGTCGAAAAACTTTTGGAATTTTGTGGCGAACAACAGAAGTCGTGCTCTTGACCGCCGGGTGTGCCGTGTGTTCACTGCTATGCCAGCTTTATCAACTCGTCATCAGGGAGACTAGCGGTAGAGACTCATCGCTGTTTATCTATTCGCTTTCTGTTCGCCTTGGTGCTATCGTGCTCTGAGCGGAGGTTCATTTATGCGAGGCTCAGTCCGCGTAGTAACTCTCGGTCTAGTCTGTTTCATGTGCGCGTTGTCGGCGGCGCCCAAATCAACAGTCAACAGTACCGCGACCCAAATCAGGAAGATGAAGAGTGCGGTTGTTCAGATCGCATACGTTTCCGACGCTCCTGTTTCTCAGCCGACCCCCTTCCCGCTACCGGCCATGGAGGACCGACGCGAGCTGGGACCGGATTTTTTGTGAGCAAGCGGGGGTATGTTTTGACGGCGGCGCACGTGATCGTGGATTCAAAGGCAGATGCGACGGCGAAAGGGGCGACGAAGCTCGGTTT
This sequence comes from uncultured Acidobacteriota bacterium, assembly GCA_963841605.1. Lineage (GTDB taxonomy): Bacteria > Acidobacteriota > Terriglobia > Acidiferrales > UBA7541 > Palsa-295. Next base: position 525,749 of record CAWJDM010000012.1, on the reverse strand, counting down.
TCAAGTCGGCGTCTTGCTCGATTTGTCGTCGAACGCAAATTTTCACGCTCAAGGCAGCTTCACATGGGTTGACGCCGAAGTTGTCGCGGTCGATGAACCTCACGACGTAGCCCTTCTCAAGGTTTCGCGAAATCCTTTCGACGGAGGACTCACAAGTGGAATAGCGGTCAAAGGGAAAATCTTGCCCCTCATCGTCAGCACCGTCAACATGAACCCTGCGCTTCCAGATGAGGGCGAATCAGTTCTGATTTCGGGTTACCCACTCGCGATTCCGACGTTCGTTACTCAAAAGGGCATGGTGGCAAGCGAGAGTTTTTCTACGGTGAATGTTTAGCCGCCGCACGCACCGCCCGGATTTACCATCCCAGAAGAAATGGATTCGATTCTCATAGACGCGGTGATTAACCCCGGCAACAGCGGCGGCCCGGTTTACGGAACCGACTCGGACGGCGTTGTTGGAATATGCGAGGCATACAAGCCCTCTCCCATCTTTGCCGCCCAACAAAACAAGTTGGAACCTGTACCGGGGCTGTACCAGAACGCGGGTTTGGCCGTCGTGATCCCGACGGAGTACGCGATTGAACTTCTGAAAGCAAACGGAGTGACCGACTACGCTTCGGTGGGCGCCGCGAAAGCTCGGCCATGAACAGTTCTTGGTGTACTCGCGCTCCGAGTTCGTATCCGCTCCGACCAAAACGGGCAGATCGTTGGCGCAGAGAAGGTGTTGCGCTGCTTTTGCCCGGAGCGCGAGGGACCGCCCGCTTTGAGCGCGGCGGACTACTAGGACTACATAGACTACACAGACTACATAGACTAGGGATTTTTCGCACTTGCACATCTACTGCACTTGCTGCGAGTTAGCTTCGATTATGTCCGCTCGACTTTTGACATCGCACCGGACATTGGACCGGACATTACACCGGACATTGGACCGGACATTTTGCTGCGCAAAGGATTGATTCCCAACGCACTTCGCGTGATGGCTCTCCCACAAATCCCACGCAATAAATTCGCAAATATGACCGCATGGCTCCGTCCAAGCATCATGATCTGCCAATCTCCATCCTGTCCGAGTTCGACCGTTGGCTTTCTGAACCACAACCAGCAAAACCCCAAGAGCAATAAAAGCTTTCAGCACTCGGCGGACTTGCCGCTCCTCGTAAGGGCGACGATTTTTCTTCCAGTTCTTCGTGTTGCGGACAATAGTTTTGATCCCGCAAAAAATGAAACCATCGCTCAAGTTGGCGAGGAACCGAAGGTACTTGAAAACTTCCCGCGCACATCCCTTGAAATGCCACGCCGGATCGGGACACGATCCATTCTTCAACGTGACCGGGATGAAAGATCGAGTATCGAACATTACACACCACCTTTTGCGGCGGTGTTGTTGGCGGAAGCCACAGACTCTATGACACGAACGTTGATCGCTAGGGGTTTGCCGTTGCGTTCTGAAACGTCAAATTCGACCGGATCATCCGCCCTGAGGGACTTGCGATTGACCAGTCCGCTGACATGCACGAACCAATCCACATCGCTATCAACTTCCTCGGGTAGTGGTGCTATGAAACCGAAACCGCGTTGGCGGTTGTAGAAAAGAACTGTGCCTTTCATATGATCCTCTTTCATCCTTACGCACACACTGCCACTGCCCGGCAATTCTCGTGTGCGTGTACCGAGGTGCCGGTTGTACTGCAATCAAAGTTGGGTTGTGAAAGTCCTGCGAGAAGCCGAAGAGGATTCAGGCGGGATGTTCTTGCTACGAATTACTTTTCAGCCTGTTCGAGACGAACTGGCGATTCCAATTCCGCTAAAGCAGTCATGATCTGTCGTCCAAACCCTATGAAAAATCTTCCTTCAACGGTGTACATCGGCACCGGTGAGCGATTGGTGCGAGGGTTTAGGCCGCGCAGGGGTTCGTTCGTCGCGGTTTTTAGCACTGTCTCTTTCATATTGCCTCTATCTTTTGTCCACCAAGCAGACAACCCCGGCTGTCCACAAAGTGGACAAACACACCTTCCGGGTGATTCGGATGTTTTGAGGGATTGCGAGCGGGAAAGTTCTTCCAGATATAGGACGCGGTAAGGATGTAAAGATCGACTCGCCGGGGCCGCGTGCTGATCGGGAAGCAGCGTCTTCTCATCTATAGGGCACGGTAACCATGTAAAGATGCTAGGTGGTTGGTTGCTTGTCGAAGAGACCCTCGGGTTTAATCACCTCGGGCGGCAATAGCCTGTCGTCCGTATTTGGGGTAAACCCCTCGTTCGTTCCCGCAGGCTCTTGGCTGGAGATTTGAGTGGTCGGCGTCAAGTCTCCTCGTCGATCATCACTGTCCGGGCCAGCCCCCTTCGGTCTTACCCGCCGACCTTTTTTGTCGCGTTCGTGAACAGCGGACACGTGCTCAATCTTTGTCGAGGTATATCCGCCGCTCGACAGCCTCCTGCGCCCCGAGGCGCTCCGGGCATGAACATCCCGCGACTCAAGCCAAGCTTGTTGTCCACCAGAATCTTGTTCCAGTACCAGCGCACTGCTGCCCAGAAGACCGCGTGACGGATATTGGGGTGAGTGCCACAAAAATCGTCCGGCTTCGCCAATCCGTCGAGCACTTCATCTCTTGTTAGTTTGAGTGGTCGAACCTCAGCAAGCAAACGGAGTAAAGCCGGAGACTTGGCATCCTTGATCTTCGTCTTACGCTGTTCGATCTCCTCCGCCGTCAGGACAACGGCGTTATGCAGCTCATACGCAGTCCCGTCGCGGGTGACTTCCAGCCATTGGGCCTTACCTTCCTTAACGAGTTGAGCGGCTTCGGGCCGTGTCAGATGTGACTGGCAATAGCAACGCTCCGGCTTGTTTTCTGTCCGAAAGTTAAAGCACGCATGGACTCGCACCTCCTTCTTGGCGGGAACGAATTTCGGCACAAGGGCAACGATAGAGTTTTTCATCTCATATGGCTGGCCGTTGCGGGTCGCGACTACATACTTTGCAATCCCTTGGGCAATGAGTTTTTCAGCATCGGCCCCGGGAATCTTCGCGGTGCAGGTACATCGCGCACCGTGTCCGTCTAGCTTCTGCTGGCACTGGTGATAGAGAACAAGCGGCGCGCTTACAATGGCACGAACAGTTTTGTCGAATTTATTTTCGCCGCGCTTTGGATTTCCGAACTGCGCCGCGACACGCGCAACTGCGTTCTTATCCACAACTGGCGTCGAAGTATCCCGAGCGACCGCCGTATCGACGGACAGTGAGCTGCCCGCAAGATATTTCTTACCTCGCGGTTTTGGTTTAACCTTCGATGGAGACGTAGCTACGCCAACGCGATGCTTCTGGGAACGGTTCATGTGAACTAGCCTTCTGTGTTACGAAGACCCCGTTCACAATCCCCGATTTAGCGGGAGGGATTTACACCCTGCTGCATCTTCGAATTTCAGTGCCGGTTAGGTGGGCACCTTCGACGCAGGTTGTGCGGTTGCGGTTACGACGCAGGTGCTTCGTGAATCCTACATCGTCCTACGGTCTATTCAGTGGGCTTCTAACGCGGTAGGTCGCCGTGATACGAGCCGCTCAAATCATACCATACAAAGGTTTTATAAGTCAAGAGCTATTTCGGAACATGTCCTAGCAGCCCGTTCATGCTCCAAGACTGCTGGCTTTCCTCCGAGCCTTAAAATAGATGCTATATTGACAAGTTTTATGACTAAGAATACAAGTTCTGCGGAGGTGACCATGAGCAGGTCCCGAACTGAAAGTGGCGAGTACAGGGAAAAGCGAAACGACACTCTGGTCAGCACGCTCCGTGGGGAGTATGGTGCCCGATTTGCACCGGAGGTTCGCGGGAATATGACGCTCGGCTCCTTGAAAGAGCGCCTCGGGCTACAGTTGACGGATTCCCTTGACGATGTTCTGCGCTATTACAGGATTCGGCGCTAAATATGGCCAAGAAACCGAAGCAATCGGAACCACGGCAGGCCAATCTTTCTCGCGAGCAGATGGAGGCTGCCCTAGTCAAAATCGACCGCAGGATTGCCGACATCGAACAGTTCAACGTCAACTCGGTTCAGGACAGGGGTGATCCACAAATCGAGGCGCTGCGAACGAAACTCGATGCTCTATTGCTTTCAATTTTTGGTGCCGGAACAATCGAGTATGAACGGTACCGCTGGAAAGTCACTGACCTTGATACAGCGGAAGTGAACACAATGTACGAAACTCCCATCGTTCAAGTTCGGCTAGGTTTGCAGCGCGGTCTCGCGGCGGCAAAGTCCCAACTGGAGACAATAAAGTCTGGCTTTCTAGAAGAGCTTCACGATGCGGGACACACCTCGACCGGCAAGGCTCTGAAGGCATACGAAGGATTGGAACTTCATCCTTCGATTGCAAGGGCTGCTGGTCAACTCTTCCACGACGGGCACTACGCCAACGCCATTGAAGATGCGGTTAAGGCGCTTAACGCGCTAGTGAGGCTGAATAGTGGAATCGATGATAAGGATGGCTCGGCCCTCATGGAGTGTGTGTTCAGCCCGAAAACTCCGGTCCTGAAATTCAATGACCTAGCCGATCAGCCGGATCAGGACGAACAAAGAGGTTTCATGATGATGTTTTCTGGAGCAGTTGCGGGCCTTCGTAATCCGCGAGCACACAAGATAATCAAGGATGATCCCGAAATGGCCCTCGAATTTATCGCGTTCATTAGCCTGCTGGCGAAACTGGCTGATCGAGCGAAGAAATAGGATTCTTACACTTCCACAAGCTGGCCCGGCCCGATTCGAGCCGAAAGAGAGATTCTACTTTGTGGATGAGTGAGTATGTTGCTGGCGTCGGATCGGCACAACTGCGGTCGGCTTTTTCGCCTTGAGTTCGTGCCACCCGTTTGCCTGTTCAACTGCCGCGTCGAGAGCTTCCTGCCGGGCTTTGATCCATGGCGAGTAGTGCTTCTGCGTAACCTTCAAATCCGCATGGCCCAACAAGGTTGAAACGTTTTCGAGACTTACGCCCGCTTCCAAGAGCTTCACCGCAAAAGTATCGCGTAGCCGATGACTCAGCATGTGGCCTTTTTTCTCGATGCCTGCCTCTTGGAAGATGCGCCGGAGTCGTTCTCCCCAAACCGATACCAACGTCCGACGACTTGATACGCCGCTCCAGAAAAAATATTCAGCGCTTTTCGGCTTCAGCGTCAACAGTTCATCCACCACCATTTGAGGCAGCTTAACCGAAACAGGCTCTCCAGTCTTGGCTTGGTACAAAAATAATTTCCCGTTTTTCAGTTTGTCGAGTGCCAGTGTGGCCGTATCGGACAGCCGGAGGCCGGAGAAGCGCATTGTGAGTATGAACGCCCGCGCCTCGGGATCATCTTCGACTGTTTTCAGAAGGTTCTGCATCTCATCGTCTGTGAATGGTAGGGTCGGCGAAGGTCTAAACTTCGGAGCCTTTATCATCTTGACCGGATTTCTGGTGATCCATTCCCGTTCAACCGCGAAGTTCACGATACCACGCAAACGTTCCAATTTTTTCCCGGTCGATAGCGGGCCGTCCTTCCAAGCTGTGCGAAATTCCATCAGCGCGTCGTAGTCTAACTCGTCCACGAACTTAATTCCCTTGTTGGTCGCGAACACGTCAAGTTGGTCAAACAACGTTCGATACTTCCGCAACGTTTCAGGCGATAAGTTCTCGCCTTCGACTTTTGCCGTGAATTTCTCTCGAAGCAGTTGAAGCGTTGCCCTGCCGTCCCGGGGCTTCGGCGCTCTGCCCTTCTCTTCCCACTCGCGAATTACTTTCGACGCCTCTTTAAGATCGCGGGTGACCGATCCGGTGACCTTCCGTAAGGACTGGCGAATGAATTTCCTATCCGGCCCAACACCCGTGACCCAAATTGGGCAGGGGTGCCGCTTGTCGTCGCAAGCTATCGTATCCGTCGATTTACACAGAGCCGGATTGTGTCGGCGATACAACTCCAAACTCATGCCAACCGCCTTCTGACTCGCTCGGCCACTGCTTCAGGGATTCGGAGCGTCACGTAGGTGCGTCGTCCGCGTTTCTTCGGCTTTTGGATTTTGATGACGCCCGGCTCATCCATGAATAGTTCGCGAATCTTATCGACGCCAATATTCCAAAGCGCCGTGAGTTCTTGCACCGTATAGTCCGAACCCTTGACGTGCTCCGTTGCGACCTTCTCCCGATCCGCCACGTTGCTCTCAACCAATTTTCGGAGACGTGTCACATCCTGTTTGGTGAGCGAAAAACGATTCCAGCCCAACAATACTTTTGCTCCCGGGTCGCGATTTTCGATGGATGGCGTGAACCTTCCCGTATCGATCCACAAGGTGAGCACAGCGTCGCTGATGCCCGCCATTTTTGCGGCGGCGGACAGCGAGAATCCGGCCCGCCATTCGCCGTTCAGTTTGGTGAACCGATCAGCCTTGGATCGCATCGTTTTCCCTGCTCTAAGCCTAATGCCTAGGCGCGTTCATTGTACAAAAATTGTACAAAATGTTTCTTGAAATGCAAAGGCTTGAAAATCCTTCAATTGGCAGGCCTTTTTGAGGTGTTTTTGTGGTGCCCGGGGTGGGGGTCGAACCCACACGACGCGTGAGCGTCAGGGGATTTTAAGTCCCCCGCGTATGCCATTCCGCCACCCGGGCGACATCTTGTAACGCTATCGTATCAAGGGCTTTGCTGCAATGGTGCTGCCTAGGCGGCGTCCCAAGAGAAGCAAGCGATCGCCGGAGAATCGGCCGGTCGCACCCAAAGGCCGAGAACGACTCATGGCGTTGCGACGGGCGTCCGTTGCCGTTCCTGGAGGCAATAGAGGACGAGTTCAACGCGCGTCGAGACACCCAACTTATCGAAAACTTTCAGCAAATAATTTCGCACAAATCGGCCTGATCCTGCCGACGTGAAGCTGATGGATTCGATGGCCGCGGCCGGCTTTGATCTCGTTGCTGCTTCGCACTCGCATCGGATCAGTGGCTCGAGACTGATAGTCACCGGGCGAAGCCGGCCTGCTTTTTGCTTTTACGGCCTGGGCAGGATTGTTTCAGGCTACATCGCGGCGCCGATCGAACGAGAGGGGCTCATCGTTGTTGCCGGGTTCAAATCAAGCGGCGATCTGGCGAGTCTGGAGGTTCGACCCATATCGCTTGCGGATTCCGGATTCGGAGAGGTTCCTTCGGCGGAGATCAGCCAAATCATCCTCGATCGCTTCCGACTCCTGTCCGCGGAGATCGCGGACGGTTCGTCGAAACGGCTTTTCTGATATGGACGAACCTGTCAAATACATTCGCGGTGTTGGTTTGTGCTGTTCTTCTCTAGCCAGTGGGAAGCAGTGCGGGCGGCGGCCGAGGCGGTCATCGCGACGGTTGATCACTCTGATATTCGCGGGTCGGAACCGCATAATCGTGATCCGTCGGGAGCTGCCTCGGACTAATGGCGCGGGTTGGGCCGAAAGAGCCTGCCGCATAGAAAAGACGAGGGCTCTCCTTTCCGTGTTCGACTCGGCTGCCATCCGCACTGCCTTCCTCCTGTGGTTCTCTGACTTACACCTAGGCTGCGACTTGTTTCGGTTCGCGCATTCTGGTTTCGACGTTCACTCCGATGGCCCAGACGAATCCGAGCAGCTCTCGCCCCACCGCCGTTACGATCTGCGGTTTGTTCTTTCCGTGGGCCAGCAGTTTTCGGTAGCGAGCATGCAATCGATGCTGGGCCTTCCAGGCGATCTCTTTCACTTCTTCGCTCAGCCCGACCTGACGTTTCCGAAGGGAGCCGCCCAGCCGGGGCCGGAATTGATAAGCCCAGGCGGCTTCGACGATGACGCGTCTCAAGTGCGCGTTGCCGGTCTTGGTGATGGCGCCCCGCCGTTTTCGTTCGCCGCTGGAGTATTCGCTGGGAACCAGGCCGCTGTATCCCATCAATTGCCCGGCTTTCGCAAAGCGCGAGATCTGCCCCAGTTCAGCGACGATGGTCACCGCCGTGACTTGCGCAATGCCTCGCAGCGCCTGCAAGGCTTCGATCACCGCGCGCATCTGGGGTGGCGCCGAGCGCGCTGCCTCCAGGACCGCCTGATCCAGCCGTTCGATGCGGGCTACCAGGTGCTCGACTTGATGGACGTAGTCGGTGAGCGCAATCTCCTGGGCGGGCTGCTGGAAATGAACCTTCGTCTTGATCCACTGCAAATGAACGTTGGTCCATGGAGACTTGATGCTCTCCGGACGTTGCCATCCGTGGCGCAGCAGAAACTTACTGAGCCGATGCCGTGCTCGCAGCAAGTCGCCTTTAGCGGCTTCCCGAGCTCGCACCAAATCTCGGAGCGCTTCGTGGGCGGCGTCGGGGACCCACACCGGCGTGAGATCGCCGGCTCGGTAGCAGCGGGCCAGTTTCAGGGCGTCACGCCGATCGGTCTTCACGCGCTCTCCCGGCTTGCGCGGCACCAGCGACGGCGCTACCACTTCGCACTTCGCTCCCAGAGCGGTCAGCTGCCAGTACAGCACGTAGCCCGTGGGACCGGCTTCATAACAAAACCGCAGTTGCTCCACAGGCCCCAGTTTTCGAACCAACCGTCGAATGGATTCCGGTCGGTTCGGGATCAGGCCCAAGGATCGAACCTCATCGTTGGGCTCCGCCACCGCGACGGCAATGATCTCGGCATGGACATCCAGACCAACAAATCGTATTTTACTCACTGGACCGATTCTCCTTTCGCTTGCGGCTCTGCGCCGTTAGTCTCCAACGACTCACAGCGTAATCCGCGCACCGCGAAATGGAAGTCGGTCTTTTTATCTTCCATGGTACGACCGACCGAACTTGAGTCGGTTCGTCCATGATGACTATCAGGAAATATCGCAGAGCCTCGTGAAACTCTATCTCCGGGACGCCCGGGCGGCATTTCGCGAGTCCGGCATTCTTGGCCTTGCTCGCAAAACCGCACGCATACGAATGCGGCATCTGCGGCGACTGGCGCACGGGTTTCTGCCATGACGGCAGGGGCGATTGCGGCGGGCAGTGGATTCGTGCTGGTCGTGCTGCTCGTGCCAATTGTCAGAAAGTTGTGCGTTCGCTGGAGGCTCTACGACTGGCCCGGCCCGCTCAAACTGCACAAGCGGCCGATTCCGCGGCTTGGGGGCATTGCGATTGCTCTGGCAATTGTCGGAGGAGTGTTCCTGTCGATTCCATTTGCTGCGACGGGAGAACTGCAGCTCTTCACCGCGATAGCCCTGATCTGCATCGTCGGAGCGATTGACGATATTCGAGCGCTTTCTGCCGCTTTTCGCTTTGCAGTGCAGCTTATCGCTGGAGCCATCTTGTGGTTTGGCTGCGGACGCCTGGCAATTGTGGGCAGTGGTGCGCTTGGTCTTTTCGCGTCGTGCGTACTCATTGTTGGGATTGTGAACTCGTTGAACTTCCTGGACGGCGCGGACGGCCTCGCAAGCGGCGTTGCCGGAATTATCGGCGTCACCTACGCGCTACTTCCCTGGCCCGCGGGCGATCGCCTTGCGCCCGCCGCCGCATGGACTCTGGCTGGAGCCTGCGCAGGCTTTCTACTTTCCAACTTCCCGCCCGCAAATATTTTCCTCGGCGATTCGGGTAGCACCGTGCTCGGCCTGTGTGTGGCGTTCCTGACGCTTAGCTTCTATCGCTCGGCTATCGCGACAGGGCCGCGACTGCTTTTCCCCTTCGTGGTAGCTGGGCTTCCGCTGCTGGACGTAACCTTAGCAATCATTCGCCGGATACGAGGTCGAGCGTCGCCCTTCTTCGGCGATCGCCGACACATCTATGACCTGTTGGCCGCGCGCGGCGCATCGGCGCGCATGGTCGCCCTGGTGTGTTATGCCGCAACGGCATTGCTCGGACTGATCGGATTTGTTGGGGTGCACGCGAAACCTGTCTATTTCTTTATCCTGGCAAGCGGCGGCGGCGGAGCATTGCTGGTGACGGCAATTCGAATGGGCGCTCTACGGCTGGATGGAGAGCGGATACAACAAGGGCGAAAGGCGCTGGCGGAACCGGGCCAATAACGTGGCCGGCTAGGTGCCGCTGGTGAAGATCGTTCGCACGCCGCGGCGGTTGCGTTCTTGTGAGGTGGTCTGTTTCAGAGCGTTGCCCAGCTGGACGAGCAGCTTGCGCAGCTTGTAGCGCTCCTCAAGTTCCATATCGACTACCTCGAAGGCACGAGCCTGCGTGTTGGCGTCGCGCACGATCGCCTGCGCCCTGACGATTTTCGTGCCGGCGTTCAAGCGCATGTCGACGACGCTGCCCGGGTGCAGGCTCTGTTCGCAGAGCGCGACGCCGCCACCGAGCGCCATTTCTGGAATTTCCATCCGGAAATTTTCCTTGAGATTGACCGTCGTCGCCGGCACCGGGCGTTCCAGACGCAGCCGTGGGTAGCGGCGTTGGCGGATGGCGGACGAATTGGGATCGCGATCGAGGATTTCGATCGAAAGTTCCGCAACGCTCAAGTCGCTTTGAGGAATGAAATGGCGCGCCCAGTCGGGATCGATCTTCTCGAGCGCCTGCGCGGCCACCAGGCGCAACTCCGGCGGATTGGTCCAGCGCCAGGCTTTCTTCGACTCGGCAACTTTTCTCAGGACTGCTTCCGCATTCGACGTGCGCAGACGCCCGAGGGCCTCGATAGCTTTGAGGCGCAAGTAATCGGTCGATCCACCGGGCAAGTCGCCTTCCGCGATTCTGAGGAGCCGCATATCCGCCGATATTTCTCCGCTCATCCCGATTTCATCAATCGCCAGCGGCCGAACGAGCGAGTCCAGAAGATCGAAAATCCGGATGAGCAGCCGGCCGTAATCCGGCGCGCCGCTGACCGCAATTTGACGAACGATCCGGTCATGCGCGATTCGTTTCCATTGCTTCATGCGGTCCGGCAAAACGCGCTCGACAGTTTCCCGGTCCAATCGAACCAGAATACCCACGGTGTCGATCGCATCACCGGGGTTGCCGTGCCGAAGCTGAGCGCGCAAGTGATCGAGACCTTCGGGGCCGAGAACCTCCATCATGGAAACCAGAAGTTCGCAATCCTCGCGGAAACCCACGCGCCCGAATCGCGAGGCGATCTGCTCGGACGCTTGCTGGGGCAGCCGCCGCAGCAGATCTTTCAGCCCAGCCGGGATGTTGCCCCCTCGCATCGATTCGTCGATGAATTCGGGCAGGTGGTTTTCGATTCCGATGCGCGGCCGCAGATTCTTTGACGCTCCCGGCCGCTCCGACTCGATGTAGTTCAACATCTCAACCGAACGTTGAATCACCGCATAAGACCGATGCTTCTGCGCTTCCTGCGACAAACGAACGAACGCCGCCCCGATCAGGCTTTGAAGTTCGGAATCCGTTTCGTCGACGAGCCGCAGTCCCACTTCGCGCATCGTGCTCATAAACAGCTTTTCGTCGCACTTCGCGTAGATGGGCGCAAGCTCGGCAATGCCGATGATGGTCTGGCGGCGGGCCTCGGTTGACTTGTCGGCGAGGCAACTCGCGTACCTGCCGAGAACCTTTTCGGCCGCGGACGTTTCGCCACGCGACATCAATTGCTCGACATGTTCACGGATTTTGGGGGCCGGAACGCACCAGATATCGCCCGACTCAATGATGGCCTTCCGCTTATCGTCCGAAATGAGAGACCAAAACTCCTGGGCCATGCCGTCGGCATGAGACCCAACGTCGAGACCGGCTCGTTTCATGCGCTGCTCATAAACACCCAGTATTTTGCGGAGTCCGTCAAGTTCGCCGCTCATTTCGTCCAGCAGCTGCCGCACGGCGTCGACCTTCACGTCTCCTTTCTGATAGCGTTCCATCGCAAAGCGCACGGCGATGTTTTCAGCCAGCTTCAGGAGGGTGGGCTTGTCCGAAGTTTCAGTGGGCGCCTGCGCGGCGAGCGCTGCCAGCGCCTGGCTAACGGTGAATCGAGCGCGCCGCGGCAATGCGGAAAGGCGCGACTGAAACGATGAGGCGTCGAAATTTTCTTTTGTGGCGTCGTTCGTTCGGGCGATCTGCGACAACATCTGAAGAATTCCCTGCAGCTCATCCTGATGCAGGGTCATCAAACCTGTCTCGACGGCCATCGAACCAGGTGCGCTCCGGGCCGATCGATTGTTTCGTATGCCGGAAGAAGCGCGGGTCCACCCGGCAGAAGGGCCGTTACCGAGTCCGAATTGGCTCAAAACTCCTGCGCCACCAGTCGCTGCCTGAGCCCCGCCCGCGCCGGAAGCGCCGCCGGCCACATCGCCAGATGCATTTGTGCTGGGGCTGGAGCCGCCGCCCTGTGATCCGCTGGTTGCCGGGCCACCTCTTGCAGTTGGGTGGGCTGGAACAGCAGCGGTATCAGCAACGCCGGTAAGATATTCCCGAGCACTGGCGCCCGCTAGATCGACAGCTCCGCTGTATGCGCTCGCGCCACCGCCGCCGCCCGATCCACCTCCGGCCTCGACGGAAACGCCGGATGTGACGGAGGCGACCACGCCGCCGGATGGCTCACTCAGAGCATCCATCCAGTGGCCGCTGCTTGAACCACCTCCCGACCCGCCGGAGCTGCCACCGGTTCCGTCACTCGATCCAGTCGGCAAGCCGCCCCCTGCGCTGCTGCCAGATGGGCCGCCGCCAAATCCGCCACTCCCGCTGCCACTCCCTGATCCGGCTCCGTATCCTCCGCCGGGTGCTCCGGTCCCGGTGCCTCCGCCAGACGGGCCGCCAAATCCACCACTCCCGCTGCCACCTGATCCGGCTCCATATCCCCCGCCGGGCGCCCTGGTCCCTGCGCCTCCGCCGGACGGCCCGCCAAATCCACCACTCCCGCTGCCACTCCTTGATTCGGATCCGTATCCTCCGCCAGGCCCTCCGGTCCCGGTGCCGCCGCCAGACGGGCCACCAAATCCGCCACTCCCGCTGCCACCTGATCCGGCTCCATATCCTCCGCCGGGCGCTCCGGTCCCCGTGCCTCCGCCGGACGGGCCGCCAAATCCGCCACTCCCGCCGCCACTCCCTGATCCATCTCGGTATCCTCCGCCGGGTCCTGTGCCTCCGCCGGACCTCATGCTGCCAGATGGGCCGGTAAACCAGCCAGTGCCGCCGGCAGTGCCCGGACCGCCTCCGGAGCCGCTTCCCCCGGACCCGCCGGTCCCGGTTCCGTCGGTTCCGCTCTTCGTGCCTTCGGCAGCGACGATCAATTGCAGGAGTTTTTCGGGGTCATTCAGGAGTTTGTCCGTCTGCTCAGCGTTCATTCCCAACGTCCGCGCCGCGAGCTGCGCCGCAACCGTTGTTTTCGCCACGGCGGAATCCGCCGGCACAAAGCAAACCTCGTTCACGTGCACGTGAGGGTCGCCGTCGAGAGCGGCCTTTAATTGCTCGGCCAACTGTGTGGGTTTCGTGTTCGAACCCGTCGGGAAGCCTCTCACGAAACGCGCCAGACTCGCCTGCGTGATCTTGGGTGAAAAGTGGATGCTGGCGATTCCGGCAGTGGACAGCATGCGGGCAAAACTCTTCTCGGCGGCAGCCGAATCAAGAGGAGTACCGTCCAGCAGCAGCCGATCGCCCGAAGCAGCGAGCAGCAAGCCGGTTTGGTCGTCCGAGCTGATGGCGGCTCGCAATTCGCTCCAGGCAGTTTCGTACTGCCTCGCCGTACGCGGGTGCCCAAAATCATACATTCGGGCGAACTTCAGCAAAATGTTCAGGCTACGGACAAACGCGCGGGCAGCTGTGGCTCGGGCGCTATCGTTAGTGTTCGGGGCCATCGTTTAGAGGCGCAGGAATCGCCTCATGAATAATGAGGCTCCTACGCGCCTTCAGCAATGGTACGCGTGTCCTGTTTGGTACTGCCCCTAGTGCTATGTTCGGGAGGTGACGCTTGGACTAGCCGGTCGAAAGCCACCGAGTTTGAGCCAGGGCTCGAGCTGGCGAACGTCCTTCAATATCCCGGCCGCGCCTAGCTTGAGGAACATCTCGCGGCGCGCCCCGCTTGCCTGGCGGCTTCGCGGCAGAACACCAACAAACGGGATATGGGCTGCGCGGGCGGCGAGGGCGTCATCGATGTTGTCGCCAAGATATAAGGCGCGCGCCGGGTCGCGTCCCTTGAGGATCGCGAGCAGCCCTTCCGGGTGCGGCTTCAGGTTCTGTACATCTTCCGCGGTCACGATCTCCCGGAAGAATTCGCGGACCTTGAGGCGATCGAGCGTGTAGTCTGTTTCCTGCCTCACCCGCCCCGTAAAAAGCGCCAATTTCGACCGGGCGGCGAGCCGCCGCAGCGCAGGGCGCGGGAGCAGCCACTTCTCGCGCAGGACGTTTCCTTCCCCGTTCTGCCCCCAATAGAGCTGCACAAACTTGCCTTTTACTTCTTCATAAGGCGCTTTGCCGCCGAGCGAATGTATCCAGGCCGTTGACAGCTTCCAGTCATCGTTGAATCCCGATTGGCTCTTCCAGTGGTGCAGCTCCGCGCGTGTCACGCGCTTGCCCGTGAAAAAGCGCACCGTCTCGATCACGGTCCGGTGAAACGAGCTGCGCACATCTACAAGTACGCCATCGACGTCGAAGATGATGACTTCAGGATAGGATTTCATCTTAGCAGGCGCGGATGGCAGGAGTTCAGGCCGGATCGCCTGTATCCCCCGGATTTGCGGATTGTTCCTCGCTTTGCTCAGGGTCAGCGGATTCTGACGAAGAGGGCATGCTGGTATCGTCGGATGACCATGCGTCACCGGCGGCTACCGGTGATGACTCGGATTCGCTACTTGCCTGCGGCGGCATCTCCACCTGGCCGGGCACAGCTGCCTTCTCCGATAGGTCGGGTGCGACCTGCACTCCCTCCCCGGAGGCCGACGCCACGACCGGCTCTGCCGGCACCTTTGCTTGCAAGGCTTCCAGGCGCTTGCCGAGAACACCTGCCAGCAAATCGACGATCAGTGCCGCCCCACTGCCATCGGAATCTTTGAGCGGATTGTAGGCTGCCACCTCAATGGCCGCCAAGTGCTCCTGGCGGGCGAAGACTTCGAGCGCCTCACGCACCTCCGCAAGACTCAGTCCGCCCGTCCCCGGATAATCCGTCGCCTGGAAGTCCGCGATCACATCCACATCGAAATGCAGCACGCATTCGTAGCCCTTGCCGCGAATGCAATCGAAGGCTGTCTGCGCCGCCGCCGCCGGCCCCATGCGCTTCACTTCGTCGGCCATATAATGACGCAGCGGCGAGCTGCGCAGCACGTCATCTTCCGCCGGATCGATTCGGTCCACGCCGAAGAGCGCGATATCCGGTTCGCGGACAAGCGGTGGTTCGCCCCAAAACCGCACCAGCTCAGCTGCGCCGCGTCCCGTCATATGCGAAATCACCATCCCGTCGAGGCAACCGGACGGTGTGGTCGCCGGAGTGTTCAAATCGGCGTCGCGATCCATATAGATCAGGCTGACGTGGCGGAAATAGCGGCGAAGGCCGGCAACGGTGGCGAGGACGGCGGAGCAATCACCCGTCAAAATCAACGGAAGCGCGGCGGATTTCACCGCCTGTTCCACTCGCGGCTTCAGACTTTCGAGCGAAGCAAGCACGCCGGAAATGTTTCGGGCGCGCGGGCTTTCATTGTCGGACTTGAATATCTGAGGAGGGTCGTCGCCGAGGTCCGTGATCTCGTAGCCGACCGATTGAAGCCGGCTCACCAGCCCTGCCGCCCGCAACGCGGCGGGAGCGCCTTCGTGGCCCGACGCCATCGCAGCCGCACTTGTGGGTGAACCCAGCAGCGCGATTTTATTTGGCTGGCGGACGATTTTGACCGCCACTCATACGCTCCTTGCCGTCTAGTTGCGGCCATGCGGCGAAAAATGGTCAGGTCGCCGCGCGTTCCTGCCGTGCAGCCAATTCCGCTGGAAGAGTGAAGCGCACGTCCTCACGAATCAGATCCAGGTCGCGATGGTTCGTGAATCCCAGCGCGGAGAGCCGCTGGCTCACCTGCTCGACCAGAATCTCCGGCGCGGAGGCGCCGGCGGTCAAACCAAGCGAATTCACGCCTTCAAACCACGACGCGTCGATGTCACCCGCATCCTCAATCAAGCGCGCCGGCACGCCCGCACGCTTGGAAACTTCCACGAGGCGATTCGAATTCGAACTGTTCGCCGAGCCGACCACGAGGATTAGCTGCACCTCGCGCGTGAGAGCTTCAACCGCTTCTTGCCGATTCTGTGTCGCGTAGCAAATATCATCGGAGGCCGGGCCGGCAATCAGCGGGAAACGCTGCCGGAGCCGCGCAACGATCTCTTGAGTGTCGTACAGCGAAAGCGTGGTCTGCGTGAGAAAAGCGAGCCGCGATGGATCAGGCACTTCCAAACCATCCACCTCTTCTACGCTGCCGACGACGACGGTTCGGTCCGGAGCCTCACCCGAAGTGCCAACGATTTCCTGATGATCGCGATGGCCGATCAGTACGAGCGTCCGTCCTTCGCGCGCAAACTTAAGCGCTTCGAGGTGAACTTTGGTCACGAGCGGGCAGGTAGCATCGATCACCCGGAGTTGCCGTTCTTTCGCTTCGCTGCGCACGCGCGGCGGAACGCCGTGCGCGCTGAATACCAGAACCGCGCCGACCGGCACCTCCTCGATCGTCTCGACAAAAATAGCGCCTCGACGCCGCAACTGGTCCACGACGTAGCGATTGTGCACGATCTCGTGGTGCACGTAGACCGGCCGCCCGTACGCTTCCAGCGCGAGCTCTACGATGTCGACAGCCCGTACGACGCCCGCGCAAAATCCTCTCGGCCGCACGCGTACCAGTGTCTTGCCGCCATCGTTCAACCCCTGAATATTCGTCAGCGTCAATGTGCTCTCCGGGAAAACAATATCTTAACCTGAACTGCCGCCCTGCCGCCACCCCGTTCCCGTAGTGCCCTTTCGAACCCCTACGTCAAAGGGTTAACCTGCCCGGTACGGCAAGATCGAGGGTTGGGCAAGGGAACACTGGCTCAATTTTACGGGCAGCCGCGAGAGTTTTCTGGTATATCTTACTTACGGGTGCGTCCTCCGCGCCCATACCGCTGCGCCAGCGGCACCCCCGACGTTCCGGGGGTATCTGGAGACAGACTCGCATTTCCTTGCGGTCCTGATCCCAGTCTTTCACCCGGATCCGAGAGTTCACACAGCTCTTCGTTCAGGTCGATTCGCTGCGGGAGCAATATCTTCCGCCGAGAAAACAGGAGGATCCATGAAGTCTCTCATCGCGCTCTGCGCCGCGGTCTTGGTTGCGTTGTCTTTGACCCTGGCAGTTCACGCCCAGTCGAATGAATTGGTTCCCGGCACGCAAGTACGCCTCACTTTGATCAACGGCCTGAGCACCCGCGTGGCTCACGATGGCGATCCGTTTACCGCCGTTGTCGCCGAACCGGTTTTTGCCGGCACTCAGGTGATTTTGCCCGCCGGCGCGATCGTTCACGGAAGGATTTCGACCGTCGACCGCCCGAAACTGTTTTCGATGTTCCGCGGTGGAGCGTCCATGAACCTGGTCTTCAACTCGATCGAAGTCCAGAGCCGCATTTTCCCTGCGAGAATGAGCATCCTCTCGATCTATAGCGGGACGGACGCTGCCAAGCAGCGCAAAGATCTGAAAACCGTCGAGGGTGAAGTCGTCGAGCAACGCAATAGCGTCAAAGGCGATGTCGAGGACGTGGCGATTGGAACGGCGGGCGGCTCCACGGTGGGCCTGATCTTCAGTCACGTTCTCCGCGGCACAGTGTTTGGTTTGGTGGGTGGAGGAGCTTACGTCGTCGCAAAGAAGGGTGGCGAAGTCGAACTGCCTGCGCAAACTGGGATGCTCGTGCGCATGGATACGAGCGTGTCGCTGCCCGCATCGCTGCTGCACAACGCGTCGTACAGATCGAGCGGCAACTGAAGCAGGAGGCGGGTCCGAACGGGCGCCAGTTCTTCCAAATCAAAGGAACCGGCGTGCCCGCAAAACAGCGAGGGCTTTCGCTACGCGCTACCCTTGGCGGCGATCGCGCGATTGCTTTTTCGCTTGAGAAATCGATAGAGACTCGTGCGGCCGATGCCAAGAACCTGGGCGGCTCGTACCCGATTGCTATTGCACATTTCTAGCACGCGCTCGATGTGAACGCGACGCACTTCATCCAATGGCAGCGGGCGCCAATTCGCTTCCGGGGCCGAGCCATTGCGGCGTGGCTTCTGGAGGTGTTCGGGTAAGTCGGCGACGTCGATAAAATCAGCGTTGGTCGTCAGCGCTGCGCTGGAAATCACGTTTTCGAGTTCGCGAACGTTGCCGGGCCAATTGTATTGGAAGAGCACGATTTGAGCCCGGCGCGTGAGCCCCTGCAAGGCCTTTCCGTAGGTCTGGCTGTATTTCTTCAAGAAGTGCTGCAAAAGAACCGGAATGTCCTCGGGACGCTGCGTGAGCCCGGGCACGCGGATTTCAATGCTGCTCAGGCGGTAGAAAAGATCCTCGCGGAATCGCCCGGCGAGAACATCCGCCCGCAGGTCGCGGTTCGTCGCGGCAATGAGCCGGACATCGACAGTTTTCACTTCCGGCGATCCCACTCGCTGAATTTCGCGGTTTTGGATCACGCGCAGGAGTTTTGCCTGCATCGTCAGCGAAGTCTCGCCGACTTCATCGAGGAAGACCGTCCCGCCATTCGCGTATTCAAAAAGACCGGGCCGCGTGTCCGTTGCGCCCGTAAACGAGCCTCGCATGTGGCCGAAAAGCTGGCTCTCGAGCAGCGTATCGACGAGCGCCGAGCAATTGCAGATGGCGAATCGCTCTTGTGCCACGGGACTCAGTTCATGGAGGGCGCGCGCGACGAGTTCCTTGCCGGAGCCTGTGGGGCCCGTGATCAGGACATTCGTATAGTGTCGCGCCACCTTCTTTGCCAGATCGAAAACATCGAGCATGGCGGGACTTTTCCCGACGATGCCCTGAAAATGCGAGGTTTGAAACAGTTTCTCCTCGAGGTCGCGCGTTTGCGAGCGCTGCGAAAACACCTCGGTCAAATCGTCCAGAGTTTTTTCGAGTCGCGAAAAATCGATCGGCTTGCAGAGATAATCGTAGGCGCCGCGCCGGACCGCTTCGATCGCGGAATCCACCGAGTAGTAGCCCGTAATCAAGACTACGTACACGCCCGGGTCGAACTGCAAGACTTTCTCGAGAAAGGTAAGACCGTCCATGCCCGGCATCTTGAAATCGACCAGCACAACCTTGCAGCCGCCCAGCCGGACTTTCTGAAGAGCCTCTTCGGCGTTCGTCGTGCCGACAACCGAAAAGCCCGCCCTCTCGAGCCGCTCGGTCGTCAGCTCAACCTGATTGGAATCGTCGTCGAGGACACAGACAGTGAGATTCTTGCGTGCCGTTGCGATGATGGGTCTTTCCATGACAGCTTTCATTGCCAGGTATTAGGCAATGCGTGTGCCAGAATGCAAATCTTGAGTTTGTTCGGGCGAGGACTGCCTCAAGCGGGTGTAAGACGCCTAAATTGTGAGCGTTGGTCGGCGAGTGAAGACTTAGGATCGCTGCCACGTCGTGGATTAGGACGTAAGCGCACGCTTCCCCACGCTGCAAACCGTTCCGAACTGGAATCAGGGTCTCAAAGAGGAACGGCGCTCAGCCCAATCGGCTGGATCGCGCAGCAGAATCGCGATGCGCTAAGCCACTTTGCTCTGTGATTGAGCCGACAAACCCGCAGTCTCTTTGAAAGGCGCCTGGGGATGCAGCCTTGCCAGTTGGACGAGCGTTCGCCCATTCTCGCCAGCCTCGACGCTGGCAGCGCGGTAGGCGATCGGAAAACTGTCGGTCTTGCCGAATTCCTGCAGCAGCCGTACGAACACTACGGCGTTCTCGCGCAGAGTCGGCCGGAGACTGATTTCCTTCTTGTCGCCTCCGCTCCAATCCAGCGTCGTCTTTTCCACAAAGAAAGCGTCCGACGCATCCCATCCGGATACTTCCACGTGATAGCTGCTGATCCTTGCGATCTCTTGGCTCAGTTGAGAATCCACGTCGAACCTCCGATCCGGCAATCTGCAGAAGCCATGCCAAAGCACGCTCCCAACTGCTCAAGAAACCAAACGACTTGGCGCCAACTTGCGCGCACCTTTTGCTCGTGGGCTGTTTCTATCGCGACGAGTGTTCGCGTTTGAAACAACTTTCCGTGTCAGCCCTCGCCTTTCGCGGCGCTAGACGCTGTGCTAGACTCCGCCAAGCGGTTGTGCCACAAGAAAAACTTGCAGCGCGGACCGCCGTTCGGTGGAACTTCGGGCTCTGTGCAACGATTCCCCGCAAACCCCGCCAGGCCCGGAAGGGAGCAACGGTAGCGGGCCAGTTTCGTGTGCCGCGGAGTACCCGAAGTTCCTCTCATCGCATTCGGGGCTGGCAGGGCGGGAACACGAAGATTCTTTCATGAGCTATAAAGTCATCGCGCGCAAATATCGCCCGCAAACGTTCAGTGAGATCGTGGGGCAGCAGCACGTCACGAAGACGCTCGCGAACGCCATCGGATCGAATCGCGTGGCGCACGCCTACATTTTCTCCGGCGTCCGCGGAGTCGGGAAGACAACCGCAGCCCGCATTCTTGCGAAGGCCTTGAATTGTGCCAGCGGCCCTACGATCAATCCCGACAATACGTGCGATTCGTGCCGCGAGATTTCTGCTGGGACCTCGCTCGACGTTCTCGAAATTGACGCGGCATCCAATCGCGGCATCGATCAGATTCGCGAGCTGCGTGAAATGGTTCGCTACGCGCCGGCCTCGAGCCGGTACAAAGTCGTCATCCTCGACGAAGCGCACCAGCTTACGGACGAAGCTTCGAATGCGCTGCTGAAGACGCTCGAAGAGCCGCCGGAGCGCGTCGTCTTCATCCTTGCCACTACACGGGCCGAGGATCTCGTCGAAACGATCAAGTCGCGCGCGCAGCTTTTTCAATTTCGCTCCCTCACGTTTCAGGAGATCGCCGGCGAGATCGAGCGAATCGCCAAGTCGGAAAACCTCAAGATCGACTCGGGAGCCGTTGCGGTGCTGGCGCGCGCAGCCGAAGGCAGCATGCGCGACGGTCTCTCGCTCCTCGAGCAGGCAATCGCCTATGCGGGCGAAACGATCAGCGACGCCCAAGTGCGCGAGCTTCTCGGGGTGGTCGCCGAAAGCGTGCTAGATAGTCTCGTCGAAGCAATCGCAGCGCAATCGGCCGAGCGCGCTCTCGGGCTGGTCCACCGGCTCATCGCCGAGGGTCAAAATCTGCAACACTTCTGCCGCGAGGCTATCCGCCACTTCCGCAACCTGCTCGTGGTCCGGGTCTGCGGCGCAGATTCGAACCTCGTGGCGGCACCGAAGGATGAGCAACCTCGCCTCGCGGAGCAAGCCGCGCAGTTTGGCGAAGAGGACCTTACGCGTTTTTTCAATATTCTCCTGGCGACCGATGACGATCTCCGGCGCAAGCCTGATCCGCGCCTTCACCTCGAACTTGGCCTTCTGCGTTTGATCAACGCGCAACGCCTCGCGCCGCTGGAAGAGGCTCTCGCCGAACTTCACGGCGAAGCGCGCCCGCGACCGGCACGACCCGATTCCGGCACACCGCCGCGCGCGACGCCGGCCACGCAAGCGGTTGCGTCCTCCTCATCATCGAGTGCGGCTGCGGTCCGCATGGCTCCTGATCCGGCCGCGAAAGCATCGGCAACGCCGCCCGCCGCTGCTCCTCCTGCGCCGACCGCGCGCGCCGCCGCGCCTGCGCCTGTGCCAGCTGCCCCACTACGAATCGTCGCGCGCGCGGCGGAAGATGTTGCCGACGGCCTTTCCGCAGTGCAACTGGGAGCGATCAAGACTGCCCTGCAGGAATCAAGGCTGCTTTCATCGTTCCTCGAACAGGCGACGCGTTGCGAAATGGAAGGCGGCGAGTTCCGTCTTTTTTTCTCTCCAGAGAATCGCGCGCTCACGGAGATGTTGCCGCGCGAAGCGATGGAACGTTTGCGCACAGCCGTAAATCAAGTCGTCGGCCAGCCGCTTCGTGTCTGTGTTAAACTGGACCCGGTTCGGGCGGGAGTGAGCCGCAGCTCGGAATTGCAAGCGCGGTTCGAGCAGGATCCGATCGTCCGAGCGATGCTCGAAAAGTTCGGAGGGCGGATTTCGCGAGTGAAGCACCCGGGCGAGGAATAGAGCATGGAAGTAAAAGCGCTACAACAAATGCTCGCGCAGTTCCGGCAGGTGCAGGAGAAGCTCGAGCAGCAGCTCGACGGGCTTTCCGTGGAGGCGTCGGCCGGCGGCGGCATGGTCTCCGTCAAGATGAACGGTCAGAAACAGCTCACCGAGCTGCGCATCGAGCCGGATGTTTTCAAAAGCAAGGATCAGGAGATGCTGCAGGAGTTGATTCTAGCGGCAGTCAATGAAGCCAACCGGCGCGTGGACGAAGAACTTTCCAAGCAAGTGAAAGATCTCACGGGCGGCCTGCCCGGAATCATGGGCATGAAAATCCCCGGTCTTTTCTGATCTTCCCTTCCTTTTTCCGTCCCGTTTGTCGAGCCCACTCGCATTCCACAAGTCAGCACGCCCAAAGTGAAAAACAAAAAGGCGGAGCCGAAGCCCCGCCATTTTGCGTGAAGTCTAGACCAAACTATTGTTGCGGGCGCGGCGGCGGCCCCATCGAGAAGCCAGGCTGATGATGGAACAAACCGATGAGCACGGTGCCGGTCAGAACGTGGCCGTCTACCGCCTTCATCACGTCGTCGCGACTCGCACCCGCCGGAAGATCGAGCTTGGTATCCAGCGCCAACAACTCAAACGTATAGTGGTGCGCTGGTCCTGGAGGTGCGCAAGGCCCGAAAAACGAGGGCTGACGCATCGTGTTGCTGGCCTGAGTTCCCAGGGTTGAGTCCGCCTTTACGCCTTCAGGGAGCGAGGTTGCGTCGCCCGGAACATTAAAGATCAACCAGTGTGTGATGTCGTACCTGGATTTCCCGGCGTGCGCGTCTGGATCGTGCAGGAGCAATACGAAGCTCTGCGTGCCGGCCGGTGGATTGACCCAGGACAATGGCGGTGAGGTCATGTTGGCCGGCGAGGTCATGGTTTTTCCATCCGGCGAGCACGTGTATTTGTCGGGGATCATCGTTCCATCGGCAAATGCCGAGCTACTAAGTTGCAACGGCGGTCCCATCATTGGACGTCGGCCGCCGCCGCCTGGTCCACCGCCCGGCGGCGGTCCCTGTTGTGCGACTGCCGGAAGCGCGCCGGCGGCAAGCAAAAATGCCAACGTGATGAGCGGTCGTATACCTTTCATTCTCATTCCGTCTCTCCTCCCCTTTTTTCGCTCGTCTTTAGGATAGTTTTTGGAAGCCGGCTCGAGCGCCGGTCGGCAAGGCGCCTGATTTTAACTCCCCGACGCCCCTCGCGCAACAAAGCACTGACTCCTCAGACGGCTGGACCGCCCTTTGCGTTTCACGCCTAGCGAACCCCGGAAGACTTTGCAATAATCCTGACACGGTGAACTCGAATGCCTGATTTCGCGCCTTCCGTCTCGCGTTTGATCGACGAACTCAAACGCCTGCCCGGCATCGGGCAGAAAACCGCGCAACGCCTTGCGTTCTATCTGTTGCGCGTCGATCGGGGACAGGCGCTCGCCCTTTCCGACGCCATTCGCGAAGCAAAGGAAAAAGTCCGCGAATGCTCGATCTGCAACAACATCACGGACGCCGATCCCTGTCTTTTCTGCACGAGCACGACGCGCAATCGCGCGCTCATCTGCGTGGTCGAAGAAGCCACGAATATCCAAGCGGTGGAAAGAACGCGCCAGTTTAGCGGCTTGTATCACGTCCTGGGCGGGGCGCTCTCGCCATTGCAAGGCATCGGCCCGGATCAACTGAAAATCAAAAGCCTCATCGAGCGCCTCAAGGGCGGCACAGTCGAAGAGATTATTATTGCGACGAATCCGACCGCCGAAGGCGAAGCCACTGCCGTCTACCTCTCAAAATTGATCAAACCGCTCGGCGTCCGCGTCACGCGCATCGCCATGGGCATACCCGTCGGTTCGGATCTCGAGTACGCGGATGAGGTCACCATGCTCAAAGCGATGGAGGGGCGCCGCGACCTGTAGTCCTTCCCTGCATTTGCCCATCCTGAAAGCCCGGTCCGAACGCCGCTGGCCTGTTCCGTTTTGGCCACCCCTCGAAGTAACCCTTTCGTACGGGTACCGATGGCCGCTCGACCGTAGCAAAGCCCCGATGCTAACCTTGGACATCGCTGGTCGGAGGGGCTGTGGTCGATTCCTTGCCATCGGAAGATCCCGGCGCGCAGAAGCGTCGAAGCACGCGGATTGTCCAGGCCGTGCCAATCACGGTCACGGGTGTCGATGCGCTCGGGCAGCCGTTCAAAGAGCGCACGACGACCGTCATGGTCAACTGCCACGGCTGCAAATACCAGTCGAAGCACTACGTTCCCAAGAACTCGACCGTCACCCTGGAATTCCCTCGGCCAGAGGCTGGCGCACCCCGGCGGACGCTTGTCGGGCGGGTCATCTGGGTCCAGCGCCCTCGCGCGGTCCGCGAACTCTTTCAAATCGGCCTCGAGTTTGAGATTGCCGGGAACGTTTGGGGCATCGCGTTTCCGCCCGACGACTGGTTCCCTGTGCCCGGCGAAGAGCCTGAGGCCGCTGTGGCTCCAGAGGCTGCTGCCCCCGAACTGAAGCCAACGCCCGTCGAATCGAAACCGAAAGCGCCAGTGGCAGCCGTCCCGCAACCTCGGCCCGAGTTTAACGTGCCCACTACCGCACCTTCCGCGCCGAGCGCAGCGGCGCCGGGCGCATACGGAGAGAGCAAGATTCACGTCGTGCACGAGCCGGCGCCCTCGGCTGAAACACAAGCGAATCTCTCGCGCCAAATGGCGAAGCTGGCCACCGACGTCAAAGACAACCTCGACAAATCGCTTCGCAGGGACGCTCAGACCGCGATCAATGAAGAGATGACGGTCGTCCGCCAGCAACTGGACGCACAGCTTCACGACGCCGTCGAGAGGGCCATCAAGGTCTCGATGGAGCGCGTGTCCGAATCCAGCGTGCGCAAGGTCGTACAACAGGCCGCCCAGCAGACTGCGAAGATCGTCGATGAAGCTCGCAGGACCACCGAGACGAACGCCGGCCAGCTCGACGAAAGAATTCGCCAAGCCGTCCAGCAAGCGGTAAGCCATGCAGCCACCGACGCAGCCCAGCAAGCCGCGGCGCAAGCGGCCACTCAAAATCTCAAGCACACGGTGGAAGAAGCAGTCGCGCGCATCGTCGCGGAACGCGAAGCCACGTCGCCATCGCTTCAGATTCTCGCGAATCCCGAGGCCGCCCAACAGCAGCTCGACCAGTGGAAACACAATCTGGAAGAAGCGGCCAAGGACGTCCATAGCCGCACGCTCGAACAGGCGCAATCCGATGCGGCCGCGGCAAAACAGACGTTGAACGAAGCTTTTGAATCCGTCGTCAAAGATGCCTCGCAAAACTTAGATGCGAAATTGAGTGAGGCTTCTCGAACTGCGCTGGATCGAGCCACGCAAGAGGCCAACGCACGCGCCTCGAACCTTGGCACAACGCTCGATCAAATCGTTACGGGTGCGCAATCGACGGTCGAGCAGACCCGCCAACGTCTGGATGAGATCGCCTCCACGCGCACCGACGAAATCGCGCGGCGCGCCGACGAACTCATCGCTGAGCGTACGAAGCAGATGGAACCCGCTCTTCAAAACGCCGCTCAGAGTGTGATCGAGCAGGTTTCAATGCAGCTCGATCGGAAATTGGCGCCGGGAATCGCCGAAGCGCATGAGGCCCTATCCGCTCTTGCCAATGCGGGTGAAGAAGCTTCGCAAATCGAGAGCAAGCTCCGGGAACAGGGTCGCCGGGCCTTCGAGCAAGCAGCGCACCTCGAAGCCCAGGCGCAAGCCAAAATCAGCGAGCACGCGTCCGGAGTCCAGTCGCAGATCCAAGCGAAGCTGAGCGAGCAGGCCGCTCAGTTCGATAGCCACATCCGCGAGCAGGTGAAACAAATCTCCACGCAGGCCGCCCAAGTGCAGTCTGTGGTGCGCGACCAGGTTCGCCAAGCTTCCGAGCAAGCCGTCGCTCAGGCCCTCGAACATGTGAAGCAAGAAACGGCCAAGTTCCCCGCCCAGTTTGAGGAATCGTGCCGCGAATCCCTCTCCAAGATGGAAGAGGAGCTCGAGCAGAAAAGCTCCGAGGCGCAGCACACCACCTACGAGGCGCTCTCGAAAGCCTCCGATTGGTATACAAAGAAAGCGCAGACGACCATGCAATCCGCCCTCGAGAGGGGCGTGGAGCAATCGACAACGGCCCTGCGCGACCGCGCCGCCGAAATCTCGAGCCTGGTGGCCTCCGAACTCGACCACTATCGCCGAACCTATGTCGAACACAGCCAGGCGCAAATCGAGGAGAGTGCGAAAGAAGTAGTTGAACGCGAACGCGGCATGATGACGGAAGCGGCCGAAATGACGACGGCCGGTTTCAGCGATCGAATCCAGCAGCTCGTCGGCGAATCGTTTAGCCGGTTCGAAGAAGCATCCCGGCAGGCGGTCGAAAAGAACCGCTCCGACATGGAATACGAGCGGGAAGGCGCGCTGACGGAATTTCAAAAGGGTCTCGACGACAAAATGCTTTCCGGCATCGAGCAGGCGCGCGACAACCTCCAAATTCAACTGATGTCGCTGATCGAGTCGTTCGAGGCCAAGCGCCAGGCCGAGCAGGCCGAATGGATGCAGCAGATCAAGAAATCCGCGGACGAATCGATCGAGGGCTATAAAGCGCGCCTCGAGAATGCCTCCAACTCCTGGCTGCTCGCGTCGGCCACCACTCTTGGGCAAAGTTCGCAAGCCGTCATGGACACGCTCTCCAAGTCCGCTGAAAAGCGGCTTCGCGAAGTCTGCGCGGAGGTCCTCGCAGGGATGGGCGACACGCTCAAAGAGCGTCTGCTGGGCATTTCCAGCGGCTTCTCAGCCGAAGACGAAGGCAAGAAACCCGAAAAGAAGAAGTGAATTTGCCAGCACGCGGCAACCGTCATGCAGGTTCCGTTCCCCCTTTTCGCGAATCCACTCGAATTTCTGGTCCAGCCGCCTTCCGCTATAATGCTCTTCATGTCGAATCAGTCGTATCTGAGCGTATGGTACCCCGACCTTCCGGAAGGACTGATCCTCGAGCGTTTCGGCGCCTTCCTAGCGACGGTTCCCTTCTCCGATAAGATGCCCGGATTCACCCAGCTCGCGATTCACGCTGTCAGCGCCGCCGAGATACCGATTCTGGAGCAAGACTTGCGGCAAATGCCGCTGGATGCTGCCGGAATCATCGAGATTACTCAGGAACACCTGAATAGCGACTGCGCTTACGACGTCAGTTGCTACTGGGATCTTTCCGTTTTTGACGCCGCTTCCGGAAAGTGGAAAGTCGAGCCTCAGCCGCTCGAGATCTCGTGCTACGGGGCGGATTATGACGATGAATTCTGGCGCGAGAACGGCCACGTCCAGGTGAATTTCGGCTTCGAGCATTTTTTCACCGGCCACGCCGGCCTGCTGGGATTCCGCCGCGACTCCCGCGCTCCGGCCCAAAGCCCCGAGGAGGCGCGATTCCTCGAGGCCATGGCTTGGCCCGAAAATCTCGAGCGGTATCATGACGAGACGCGCAAAAACATTCGTAAGCTGCTCGACTGGATACGTCAGATTGAAAAGGCGGTTCCAGTCGAACGCGTCCGGCTCTGGTCCGAAGGCGAGGATAACTTTGAAGCACGCATCGAGGAAATTCTGGCCGCTCGGTAGTATGATGCTGCCGCTTGGGTGGGAGCGTGTGTCCTCAAACGTCGCATTCCTGGGAAGTAACCGGTTAGGAGCTTGCCCGCAATCCATCGGTATGCCTCGGAATCCGTTTCCTGGCGCGCACGTCTAATACACGACCTTGAACGCCATCGCACAACCCGTTGCCAGGCAGGCTGCGCGGCCGGAAAAGAGGCCATCCAGCTGGACCTATCTCAAGACCCTGGTGCCCTACGTCGCCAACTACAAGGGCATGACGGCCCTTGGCATGCTGGCGCTTGCGCTGATGGGAATTGTTGGCGCCCTGCCCCAGCTGATCCAAGGCATCATTGTTGATTCTCTGAATGGCCTACCGCGCCCGCTCGCGACGCTGGCCGGCACCTCGCGCGCAATCCTGCGTCCAATTCTCGCCTTCTACGCACCCCGCAGCCATCACGCCTTGACCCTCTATTGCATCGCGATCGTGGCCGCCATGCTGGTGAAGGGATTCTTCTCGTTCTGGTCGCGGTGGATTCTGATCGGCGTCTCTCGTGAGATCGAATATGACCTCCGCAACGATTTGCTGGCCCGCTTAGTGAGGCTCGAGCCCGAATTCTACGTCCGCAACCGGACCGGTGATTTGATGTCGCGAGCCACCAACGATCTCAACGCTGTCCGCATGGTGCTGGGACCGGGCATCATGTACACGGCCAACACAATTGCCACAAGCGTTCTCGCGCTCTATTTCATGATCAAGTTGTCCGCTGGCCTCACGCTCTGGGTCTTGTTGCCCGTGCCTTTTGTCGTCGTCTCCGTGTATTACTTCGGCAAGATCATTCACCGGCTTTCGGAACGCATTCAAGCCGCTCTGGGAGCGCTCTCCACGCGAGCACAGGAAAATCTTACGGGCGTTCGAGTGGTTCGCGCCTATGCACAGGAGAAACAGGAGATCGAATCTTTCGATCGCGTCAACCGGGACTATGTCGAGCGCAACATCCAGCTGATCACCTCCTGGAGTTTGTTTTTCCCCGGACTCACGACGCTGATCGGCTTGACGGTTGTGATCCTTCTTGGCAAGGGCGGCGTCGCCGTGATCGATCATCGTGTCTCGGTAGGGACACTTTGGGCCTTCTACACATTCTTGATTCAGCTTACCTTTCCCATCATCGCCCTCGGTTGGGTGACAAACATCTTTCAGCGCGGCGCAGCCTCCATGAGCCGTTTGCTCTACATTCTCCGCGCCGAGCCAGGTATCACCGACAGCGTTGCCTTCCCGGTTCCAGGCGCGAGTGGGAATGGTCAGCAGCATGCCGAGACGGCGCTCGCGACGACCGCTGTGCCGCGTGAGATCCACGGCGAAATCGAATTCCGCCACTTGACGTTTGCTTATCCGACCGCTCCAAACGAGCCTGTTTTGCGGGATATCAGCCTCCACGTGCCAGCCGGATCGACGCTCGCAATCGTTGGGCCTACGGGAAGCGGCAAGTCGACACTCGCAGCTCTGATCGCGCGCCTCTGGGAAGCGCCCCCTGGCACGCTCCTGATCGATGGCCGGTCGATTCGCGATTATTCGCTCGACACACTTCGCCGCTCGATCGGTTACGTCCCACAGGATACGTTCCTCTTCAGCGAAACGCTTCGCGAAAACATTGCCTTCGGCGTGCCGGATGCTCGCGAAGAGGATATTCGCGAGTGCGCCGCGATCGCCTGCGTTTCCGGCGAAATTGAGGGATTCGCGCAGGGCTACGACACGATGGTCGGCGAACGCGGCATGACGCTCTCCGGCGGGCAAAAGCAGCGAACGTCTCTCGCGCGCGCCATCATGCGACAGCCCAAAATCCTGATTCTCGATGACTCGCTTTCGAGCGTGGACACCGATACCGAAGAACGCATTCTTCGCGGCCTGCGCGGCGTGATGCGCGAGCGAACCACCGTCCTCGTCTCGCACCGAGTCTCGACCGTGAAGGACGCCGATCAGATCATCGTTCTGCACGCGGGAAAGATCATCGAACGCGGCACGCACGATGAATTGCTCGCTCGTGGTGGCGAATACGCAGACTTGCACCAAAAGCAGTTGCTGGAAGAGGAACTCGAACGGGAATGAGCGACTTCCGCGAAGAAGAGAAGCTCGGCAAGATCTACGACACGCATCTCACGCGGCGGATCATGAAGTATCTGCGGCCGTACCGCTGGCACGTGACGCTGGCGGTTTCCATGAGCCTCGTCTACATGGGCATGGTTTCGGCCGGACCGTACCTTTTCCATGTGGCGATTGACTGGTACATCGTACCCGGTCTCGCGCAGTCGATCACAACGAAGAAAGCGGTCACGGGACTCTTCTGGACTGTCTTCGCTTATACGGCCTCGTTGCTCCTGAGCTTTGGCGTGCAGTTCGTTCAGGTGCGGATCATGCAGTGGGTCGGTCAGGAGACGATGTACGACCTGCGCAAGGAAATTTTCGAGCATCTCCAGCGCCTGCCGATGAGCTTCTTCGATCGCACTCCCGTGGGCCGTCTCGTCACTCGCGCCACCACCGACGTGGATGCCCTGAACGACCTCTTCGCCACGGGCGTCGTCGCGATGCTCAACGATTTCGTGCTGCTCTTTGGCTTGGCGATCTTCCTGCTCTCGTGGCACTTCTACCTCGGCCTCGCCGCCCTTTCGCCGCTGCCATTTATGGTGTTGCTCACTTATTTCTTCCGCAACCACGTGCGCGACGCCAACCGCCGCATTCGCACCGCCATCGCGCGCATCAACGGCTTCCTCCAGGAACACATCAGCGGCATGTCGGTCGTGCAGCTCTTCAACCGCGAACGCAAATCCCGCGAGCAGTTCGCGACCTTCAACCGCATTCACATGGAAGCGTACAAAGACGCGATCGACGCATTCTCCTATTTCTTTCCGGGTGTTGAATTCCTCAGCATGGGCGGCATTGCCCTGGTCTACTGGGTGGGCGGCGTGCGCGCCATCACCGGCACTCTCGAAATCGGTGTGCTCGTCTCCTTCGTGCAGTCCGCGCAACTCTTCTTCCGCCCGATTCAGGATCTGAGCGACAAATTCAACATTCTCCAGGCCGCGATGGCCGCTTCGGAGCGCATCTTCCAGTTGCTCGATGAGCCGGTCGCGATCGTCTCGGCGCCCGAGACGCAATCCCTGCCGCACGTGCGCGGCGAAGTCGAATTCCGCAATGTCTGGTTTGCCTATCGCGGCGGCGCCAATCCCCAGGAAGAAGACTGGGTCCTGCGCGATGTTTCCTTCCACGCCCAGCCGGGACAAACGCTCGCCATCGTCGGCCACACCGGCGCCGGCAAGACCACGATCATCCAGCTGTTGCTGCGCTTCTACGACATCCAGCGCGGCCAAATCCTGATCGATGGCGTCGACATTCGCGAAATGAATTTGCAGGACCTGCGGCGTCTCTTCGGCATCGTGCTGCAAGATCCGTTCCTCTTCACCGGCACGCTCGAATCCAACGTAAAGCTCGGCACCGAATGGATCGATCGCGCGGGCGTCGAGCGTTCGCTGCGCGAGGTCGGCCTCGGCCCGTATCTCGATTCTCAGTCTCGCGGCATCGAGACGCCCGTCACCGAGCGCGGCTCCACGCTTTCCGTCGGCCAGCGACAGCTCGTCAGTTTCGCGCGGGCCCTCGCGCATGATCCGGCGCTGCTCATTCTCGACGAAGCCACATCGAGCGTGGACACCAAAACCGAGCTGATGATCCGCGAGGCGCTCGACCGCCTGCTGAAAGACCGCACCGCCATCGTCATCGCGCACCGCCTCAGCACGATCCAGCACGCGCAGCGCATTCTTGTCTTCCACAAAGGCCGCCTGCGTGAGCAAGGCTCGCATCAGGAACTCCTCGCTCTTCGCGGAATCTACTACCGCCTCTACCAGTTGCAGTACAAAGAGCAGGAACTCGCGGCTTCCTTGCCCGGCGCGGCTCCTGGTTTTCCGCAGCCTTTGCCAGCCGATGACTGACCCGGCGCCCCGCGCATGACGCCTCCCAAAATCCTGATCTCCGCCGGCGAAGCCTCGAGCGACATGTACGCGGCGCGCCTCGCCACCGCGCTGCGCGAGCGAACGGGAGCGCAGTTCTTCGGCATGGGCGGCCCGCGCATGGCCGCAACAGGCGTCGAACTGATCGCCGACTACCACGAAGTCGCCGTCGTCGGCATCGCCGAGGTGGTCCATAAAATTCCCACTGTAATCAGCGTACAAAATCGCCTCGCCCGCGAAGCCGCACGCCGCAAAGCCGATCTCGCGATCCTCGTCGATTCGCCGGGAACGCATCTGGGCGTTGCTCGCCGCTTGAAGAATCGCGGCATTCCGGTGGGATACTTCATCGGCCCGCAGGTGTGGGCGTGGCGGGCCGGGCGCGTCCGAGTCGTCAAGCGACTCGTGAACCGCATGGTGGTGATCTTTCCCTTCGAGGAGAAAATCTACCGCGATGCGGGCGTCCCCGTGGATTTCGTCGGCCATCCTCTCGTCGATGTCGTGCACCCGTCGATGACGCGCACGGAATTCGCCGAGCGGCACAGCCTCGACCCGGAAAAATTGATCGTGACGCTCCTTCCCGGCAGCCGACGGAGCGAGATCGGGCAGCATTTTCCGCGCATTCTCGAGGCGTGCGAAATTCTCGCGCGCGAAATCAAACCCTCCGGTGGAATCCAATTCGTCCACGCCGCCGCGCCCAACCTTCCCGCTGAGCTTTCCACGGTCCAGGGCACGCGCCCCGGCGTCACGATCCAGCGAGTCGAAGGCGTCACGTACGACGCGCTCGCCGCCGCCGATTGCGCCATCGTCGCCAGCGGTACAGCTACGATCGAGGCTGCGCTCCTCGGCACGCCGATGGTCGTCGTGTATCGGGTCGCCCGCACCACCGCGGCGATTCTCCGCCGCATGATTCGAACGCCCTTCATCAGCATGGCGAATCTGGTCGCCGGGCGCCGCGTTGTGCCCGAGCTGATCCAGGACGCTTTTACGCCCACCGCCGTCGCTGCCGAGGTGCGTTACCTGCTCGAATCGCCCGACGGTCGCGACGCGATGAAAGCGGGGCTCGCTGAGGTTCGCGCAAAACTCGGGTCGGGCGGCGCTATCGAGCGGGCCGCCGACGTTTTCGCCCGGATGTTGTAGGCCGCGCTCCGGGCAACTGCAACGGGTTATCTGGTATCTTAGGGTAGGCGTAAAGGATTACCGTTTTTTCGCGAGGGGTCCTTCTTGTTCAAAATCGATCGATTGTTCGCCGTCCTGGGCCTTTTTCTCCTTGCTGCCAGCGCGGCGCCGGCGCAAGCCCCCCACGCTTTTCCGTTCCGCGCGACGAACTACGATGTCGAAGTCATGCTCCATCCCGAAGACCAGACGATCACGGCGCTGGTGAAGGTGAAATTCGTAGCGACGCAAGTATCGCGGACGCTCCTCGTTGAACTCCATCCCGATCTGCGCGTCAACTCCATCAAGACCGCCGACGGCAAGGAGCTTAGCTTCGACCGCGACAACAACTCGCCTCTGCTGCTGAGTGTGGCATTGCCGGGCGTCGCGACCCCGGGCAAGGAAGTCGACCTGGTTTTCGATTACGCCGGCCCCATCTCGAGCGAAGACGACAGTCCCACGCGAGGCGTGCGCTTCGCCTCGGTCGATAAGACCTCCGCGTATCTTCTGCTTCCCGCGCGCTGGTTCCCTCTCACGAACTATCCCGCGAATCGCTACACGGGAACATTTCGCATCATCGTGCCCGACACGTTCGTGGTCGTCGGCACGGGCAAAGCCGATGCGCCCACCTCCGTGCCGGGCATCGGCAATGCACCCGGCCAGTCGGAGTACGTTTTCCATTGCGATCAGCCGGAGCCGGTCGGCTCATTCGTCGCCGGAACGCTGCAGCTTTCTCCCATCTCGACCCAGGGGTATCAGTTCTCGATCTACACGCCTCCGGCTCAGGCCGCCACAGCGCAGTCCTATGGAAATTCTCTCGCGCAGATCATGAGCTATTTTTCGGATACGTTTGGCGCTTTCGCCACGCAGCCGAACCTGACCGTGGCCCAAATGCCCGACGGCTCGCTCCCGGGATACTCCGCGCCCGGATTGCTCTTGATCAGCGCGCGCCAATGGACCACTCGCGCGAACGACCGCATGCTCTCGCAGCTTGCCGCCGGCCAGTGGTGGGGCGTTCAGGTGCTCCCCGCAACGTCTTCCGACGTCTGGATCACCGACGGCCTCTCGCGCTACGCCGAGGCCATGTATGCCGAGCAATCCGATGGCGTGGCGGGCCTAAATCGCGCGCTCGAAGACTTTGCCGTGGGCGCACTCATGTACGAAGACGTAAGCCCGATCTCGCAGGCCGGCCACCTCGATCGATATTCCGACCAGTATCACTCCGTCGTCTATGACAAGGGTGCGATGGTTTTTCACATGCTACGCGCCGAACTCGGCGACGACGCCTTCACGGCACTCCTGCACGACTTCTATAAAGCGCACGCCGGAAAGACGGCCACGATCGAGGAATTCCGCAGGATGGCGGCAACCAAGCTCCCTCCAGCTAAGAAGGGCGACCCGCCGGTCAATTTGCTTTCGTTCTTCTCGCAGTGGCTCGATTCCACCGGCGTTCCGGAATTCACCCTCGACTACATCGTCTATCGCACGCCTAAGGGCTTTCAGGTGATCGGCAAGATCCATCAGGATCTCGACACGTTTCGCATGCCGGTCGAGATGAAAGTCGATACCGAGGGAAACCCGGTGTTAAAGAAGATTCTTGTAACCGGTACGAGCACTGAATTCGAAATTGACACGTTCGGACGTCCGAAGCCCAACGGTATCATCATCGATCCCAACAACAACCTGCTCAAGTCGAGCCCGCGCCTGCGCGTTCGCGCAACCATCGCGCGCGGAGAAGCTTTGGCACAGATCGGCAAATATTACGAAGCGATTCAGGAGTACACGCGCGCGCTCGACGTCCAGCCGACCAATTCGCTCGCGCATTTCCGGATGGGCGAGGCCATGTTCTATCAGAAGAATTACCAGGCCGCAGCGAATGCCTTCCGCGCGGCCCTCGGCGGCGACCTCGATCCCAAGTGGACGGAGGTCTGGAGTCACATTTATATCGGCAAGATCTACGATCTGCTCGGCCAGCGCGAACGCGCCGTCAACGAGTACAGCCTCGCCCAGCACACCAACGACGATACTGCCGGGGCTCAATCGCAAGCCGACTACTACATGAAAAAGGCCTACACGGGTGACAATGCCCCAGCCGCCGCGACGCCTTCAGCCAGCGGCAATCCCGCCAAAACTCCCACGGCGCCGGCGCCGAGCGAGAAACAGGGCAGCGACGAGCCGGTCCTCAAGCACCGCGATCCGAACAACTAATTTCTGGCTTCGAGGCGATCGAGAGCGGAGTGGCGGGAAACAGAGGTCAGTTTGAATCGAAGCCCTTGGTCTGCAATTCGCTGAAAACTTCCTCGAAGAGTTTCAAGGCATCTCGATCGAAGAGCACGAAGTAGATTTTCTCTACCGACGTCGGCCCTTCCAGGTGTTTCGCCGCCTCGCGCAACATGATTTCCGCGCATTCGCGTACCGGAAACGCCGCGATTCCCGTGCCAACCGCTGGAAACGCAATGCTCTTCAGGCCATTCTGCGCTGCGATCCGCAGAGAGTGCGCGGTCGAGCTCCGCAAGTCCTGCGCCGAGGTGCGGCCTCCGAGCTCCATGCTCGCCGCGTGAATCACGTGCCGGGCCTTCAAATCTCCGCCCGACGTGATCGCCGCGCCGCCGACCGGTATGGTGCCGATTTCATTGCACTCCGCCTGAATCTTTGGGCCGCCCTTGCGGCGAATCGCTCCCGCCACTCCGCCGCCGAGTTGCAGGTCGTTGTTGGCGGCGTTGACGATCGCGTCCGTGTTCATCTCCGTGAGGTCGCCTTGCTGAATCTCGATTCGGCCCGTCAGGAGCGCTACCTCGGCAGCCTTTTTCGCGCTATCCCCGGCCTTCGCTCCGCCTGGCTTGCCGCCCGTTCGCTTAGAGCCGCGCAATGCCGTCTTCATCGAATCCCACGACCACGCGCCCGCCGGCAACGATCAGGGGCCGGCGAATCAGGTTCGGCTCTTTCGCCATCATGCGAATCGCCCGCTTGCGCGTGGGCGGCTCTTCCTTCATGTTTTCCTTGCGATAGACTTCGTTCCGCGGATTCAGGAATTCCGTGTAGTCGTGTCCCCCGATCAATTTTTCCAGCTCCGACGAACTCAGCCGCTCTTTCGCCAGGTCGCGGAAGTACAGTTGAAAGCCGCGCCGCTCCATGAATTTTTTCGCCTTGCGGCACGTCGTGCAGGTCGGCTTCTGCATGAACAGTACTTTCTTCCCGGACTTCGTCCTTCGCCGCGGCGTCCGTGCTTTTGTAGTGGCCATCGTTCCTCCTCAATATGTTCGATGTCCGAAATTGACCGTAGCCTCAGTGGCCGCGAAAATTCGGCTGGCGCTTTTCGGTGAACGCCGCGAGTCCTTCGGCGCAATCTTCCGAGAGAAAGCAGTGAATCTGAAGGCGGTTCTCTTCGTCGATCGTCGCTTCGAGTTCAGCGCGCTCCTCGCTAATCATGGTGCGCTTCACGTCGCGGTACGCGAGCGGCGGCCCGGCCGCCATTTGCTCGGCAAGTTTTCGGGTCTCCTCTTCAAACGTGTGCTGGGAATGCACGCGGCAAACGATCCCGATCCGGCACGCCTCGGCTGCGGAAAGCCGTTCGGACGTATAGAAGAATTCGGACGCCCGCGACAATCCCACCAGCCGCGGAAGAAAAAACGTCGCGCCAAGGTCCGGATACAACCCAAGTTGCGCGAACGCCTGCTTGAACATCGCCTGGTCGGACGCGATTCGCAGATCGCACGCCAGCGCCAGGCTCATGCCGCCCCCCGCCGCCGACCCGTTCACCGCGGCGATCACCAATTTTGGCATGGACGCGATCGCCAGGCAGACTTCCTTGCCGGCTGTGAGCAAGGCCTGAAAGTCGTGTACCGAATGTCTCGTGCGAGCGTCGCGGATGTAGTCGATGTCGCCCCCCGCGCAGAATCCGCGCCCGGCGCCCGTAAGGACAACCGCCCGCACCGATTTGTCATCGCCGGCTCGCAGCAGCGATTGCACCAGCGCGCGGGCCAGATCCGGGTTCAGCGCGTTGAGTTTTTCCGGCCGGTTCATGCGCAGGGTGAGCACGGCGCCCGATCGCTCTTCGAGCACCAGTTGCCGCGTAGCTTGTTGCGTTGCGCCCATCCCGATCCGCCTCAGTCACTCGCCCGAAAAGCGCTGTCCGGCTAACTCTTCAGGCCGTGCAGCAGCGCGGCAAGTTTCTTGAAATATCGCTTCTTCACTCCCGCGCTCGTCCCGGCGTTCTGCGCGCTCGTCGACGGCAGCACGAACACGCGCGCCCCATACAGCAGCTCCTTTTGCAACCCGAGCTTGCAGGGACGCCCCGTGAATTTCTCGTACGTCATTTTGCCGTTGAACGCGATCACGCGCGGCCGCAGCTCCTCGAGCTTCTGCGCCAGTAACACGCGGCCCTCCGCGAATTCTTCCCGCTCGATCTCCTCCACTCCGCGCGTCGGCCGCTTCACAAGGTCGGTCATGCCGATTCCGAATTCCACCAGCCGCCGGTCGTCCTGGTAGCCGAGCGGTTCCGGGATCACGCCCGACTCGTACATCATCGGCCAGAATTGATTGTTGCGTCCCGCGTAGTAGTGTCCCACCCGGGCTGAACGGTCGCCGGGGTTGCACCCGACCAGGATCATTCGCATTCCTTTGCGCAGGTAATCGGGGAGTGTCCGCATGTGTCCTTGGGCGACCGCTATGATAATACATTCCCGCCAGCAGAAACGTCGAAAGCTGTGCTAGGCTTTCGTATGGACAGGTTCTCGATGAGTTCTCCCAAGCTCGATCCCGTGCGCCCCCACCCGTTGCCCTCGACGGTCGTCAAGGACGACGAGTCCGCGCTGGTTGCGGCGGCTAAATCAGGCGATATTTCCGCCTTTGAAACACTCGTCGGCCGCTACGAACGCAAAATCTTCCGCCTCGCCCAAAATATCACCCAGAATCGCGAAGACGCCGAAGACGCGATGCAGGAATCCTTCCTGAAGGCCTACGAGCATCTCGGTGAGTTTCAGGGAAATTCGCG
Source organism: uncultured Acidobacteriota bacterium (assembly GCA_963841605.1). Lineage (GTDB taxonomy): Bacteria > Acidobacteriota > Terriglobia > Acidiferrales > UBA7541 > Palsa-295. Next base: position 487,907 of record CAWJDM010000012.1, on the reverse strand, counting down.
CTTTTACACGTGGCTTGTCCGTATCGCTGTGAACCAGGCCCTGATGAAACTCCGCCGGCGTCGCCCCAACGTCGTTTCGCTCGATCAGGAGCTCGACACGGGCGAGGACATGATGCCCCGCGAAGTCGAAGACTGGGGCCCGTCTCCCGAAGACCGCTACGGCCAGACGGAACTTTCCGGCATTCTTGGAAAAGTGATCGGAGAGCTCGATCCCCCTTTCCGAGTCGTTTTCCAGTTGCGAGACATCGAAGAATTATCGACCGAGGAAACAGCCGAAGCATTGGGCCTTTCCGTTCCGGCCGTGAAATCGCGGCTGCTGCGGGCGCGGCTGAAGTTGCGCGAAAAGTTGAACCAATACTTTCGGCGGGGGGGGAATTCGTGAAGTGCAAAGCCATCATCAACGAACTGGCGGACTATTTCGACGAAGCGCTCGATCCCACGCTTCGCGCCTCGATCGAACAACACCTCGGCAATTGCCAGGACTGCCGCATCGTCGTGGACACCTGCCAAAAGACGATTCAGATCTTCTGCAACTCCGAGCCTGCTCCTCTTCCAGAAGACACGCGCGAGCGCTTACATGAAGCCCTTTTGAGACGTTTGCGTCTCCGAAAATCGCCCGACGGCCAGCGCGCCTAAGCCTCTCCCTGCCACATCGGAATGTCGCGCCCGATTCCCCGCTGCTGCGCCAGTTCATAAACTCTTCCGGCAGTCACAATATCCTCGATCGCGATGCCATTGGACTTGAATAGCGTCACCTGTTCCGGGCTCGTGCGTCCGGGAACCTTGCCCGCAACAATTTCGGCGAACTCGCGAACCATCGCCCATCGCGATTCGTCGCCTGCAAATGTCTGAATCAGATCGCCTGATTCGATCTTCGACTGTTCCACCGAATCCGCCGCAATCACGTCGCAGCGTCGAACGGCCTCCGTATCAATCTCTCGCTTTTCCGCGAAATTGGACCCGATCGCGCTGATGTGCGTGCCGGGTTCGATCCATCGGCCTTCGACCACCGGCGTCTTCGATGTCGTCGACGTGATTACGATATCCGCCCCGCGCACCGCCGCTTCGGCCGAGGATGCGCGCGTCACCGGGACGCCCAGCCGTTCCGTCATCTCCTTCGCGAATTTCTCACGCCGCTCCGCGTCCCTGCCGAAAGCGTTAATTCGCTCGAGTTTTCGCGCGTGCGCCATAGCCTCGAGCTGCGTCCGCGCCTGCAGTCCCGTCCCGATGATCGCCACGGTCCGTGCATCCGCTCGCGCCATCACCTTCGCCGCAACGCCGCTCGCCGCGCCCGTGCGCATCTGCCCCAGATAGTCCGCCTCGATCAGCGCCGCCATCTCGCCCGTTTCCGCCCGAAATAGCGGGACCACGAACCGCGCCTTGCCGCGTGCAATCGAATAGATTTTCAGCCCCAGGTAGCCGCCGCCGGAATCCGCTGCCGCCATGTAGTTCAAAATCGTCTTCCCGGGAATGAGCAGCCTTCGCCGCGGATGCGATGTGGCCGCCCCGTCGCCCAGCCTGCGAAACGACGTCTCAACCGCTTCGAGCGCCAGCGGCATTGTCAGGATCGCCCGCACATCCGCTTCCGTCAGCAGCAGTGGCATAAAGTCCCTTCCGTTTGTAACAGTGGCATGGAGTCCCTTCCGTTTGCAGAATTACGCAGAGAAAATATCAGAAGTTGATTCGATAGCGAAGGACTCGCGATTCAGGCGCATCCAGCACAAGGAGTTCTTTGCGCGGGCTGACTGCCAGCGCCGGCGCGGCCCCGCTCCCTTGGCCAAGTTCCGGCGCGAGGTCCATGTCGAGTTTCGGCTGCCCATCGGGCGACCAGACATGCAGCGTGCGCCCATCCGCATCCATCGCGAAAATTCCGATCGGCGACACGGCAAAAGCATCGCTCAACCTCCCGCTCCCGCCGTCCGCCTTCATCTCACTCACAAAATGCCCGTCCGACGTGAACTTCAAAATGCGGTCCGCGTCGGCATCGAGCAGGTACACAGACCCGTCTGGCACCGCAGCCACCATCCGCGGGTGCACCTGGGCATTGGGATCGCCCGCGACCGGCGTCCACGACCTCTCCAAGCGCATTCGTGGCGAGAACGTGAAGACTCGGTTCGCCTCCGCGTCGAGAATCTGGATCAGGCCTCCGTCGTCGACTCCGACGCTCAGCATGTCTTCACTATTCGCGTGCGTTCTCAATCTCAGCTGGCGATAGCGATCGCCGTTCGGGAAATACACAAAGGCGCTCTTGCTCTTCAATTCCGTCACATAAATAGCGCCGCCGCCATCCACCGTAATCGACTGCGGATCTTTCAGCGCATTTTCCTGAAACGAAAGCAGCGGCGTACCGTCTGTGTCAAACTTGTGGACGAAGTGGCTGCCCGCGTCCGCGATATACGCTCTCCCCACCGTGTCGGTCGCGATGCACGCAGGCTGATCCAGTTGCCCTGGGCCGTCGCCCTTCGTGCCCCACTGCCCAATGTAGGAAAGCGCCGGCGGCGCGGGATGGCTCGCCTCAACATTCGTTTCCGGACGCGCGCAACCTCCGGTTGCCCACGCAAGCGCGAAGAACGATGCCATCACCGCAAGCGAGTTGACGCGCGCCGATCGGCGCGAAGTTGGCGGGACAGGAGTCTCGCCCACCCGGCGTTGCGATCGCAATGTCCTAACGATGCCCATGCTCTCGCTTCGCCGGTTCGGAATCATTTGCCCGTTCCATCCTCACGATCGTCTGGCGCATGTGGTACGTCCGCATTTCCGCCTTTCCTTTGCTCCAGTCTTCAAACGAAAAAGCCGCGTCCCCGCCCACTCCTCGTCCCGCTGTCAGCGTCAGAGGAAGCTCTCCGCACAGATTGCTCTCTACAAACGCCGTTTCGTATCGCTGGTTTTGCTTGCCCCACGTAAAAACGCGCAAGAGCGTGAAATCGCACGGCTGCCCTTCGGCGCCGCGCGTCGCCAGCACAAGGTACTGGGGCCTCGTGGCTCCCGATTCTCCGATCACGTGATTCAACTCGAACCACGACACAATGCGCATGCCTGCCGCGCTCGCGTAGTCCGGCAGCGGTTCGGGCACATTCAGATCAACGAAGCGCCCGAGCAGCCATCCCGAAATCGTCAGCCCGTCGTTCGATGGTGTTGCAACGTGCGCCCGCGCCAGCCACCAGTCTTCTTTCCTGGCTGCCGGCGGCGGACCGTCGCCTGTTTCCGCGACCGCGGCACCTTTGGCCAACGGTACGTCAACCGCGCGCCGTCCGTACAAATCCACTGGAACATTCTTGTCGAGCTGGCGAATGCGCGCTGCGTCCCGGGCCGGATCGATGTGCAGATTGGTGAGCACTCGCGTGTGGCCTCGAGCCTCGATCGGCATCTTGGCCGTCTCGGATTCAAGTTCCTGCGCCTGGCGCCAGAAATCCGCGGTCAGCAACTGATCCTGGTCGATCCATCCGACCACGCCTGCGGTCGTCCGCACCTTCACCTGATCCTCGAAGCGCCCAAGCACATCGACGCGATCGCCGAAGCTCATCATCGCAACGGGCTCGCGCACCTGTGCCACGGTGCTCCAGAGCGTCACCTGGCGGCCGCCGACATACGCCGCCTCCAGCGGTGCCTTCGCATGATGGTAGTGCCGGTAAACCGCGAAACCGATCACAAGGACGAGCGCGAAGCCGATCAGAAGCTTCCGGATCACGCTTGCTCTCCGAGCCCGATGGCCACACCACGATTTTGCGAGCTGGGTCTCATACCGGACTTCCCCGGGCAAGCAAGAATTCTACACCAACGCGTGAGCTCACCTTCGCGCTGCATCGGCAAAAAAGTTAGGATGTGTCCGAAGAGGTCTGCGTTGCGTTCTGCTACAATCCGGCACTGCCGCCGGGAACTTCAACTTTCACGGCTCGGAAATCGGGAGAATTGCGCATGCATATCCTCGAGAAACTCAGGCCGCTCGCGTTGCTGCTCTTGCGCGTCGCCCTCGGAGTCGTCTTCATCTACCATGGTTACCCGAAGCTATTCGGGCACACGCGCCAAACGATGGACGCCTTCGCGCACATGGGTTTCCCGCCCTACTTCGCCTATCTCGCGGGCGTAATCGAATTTTTCGGCGGATGTCTCTTGATCGTGGGTCTATTTACGCGAATCGCAGGGCTGTTGATCGCGGCGGAGATGGCGGTGGCTCTCGTCCAGGTCCACAAGATTCTCGAAGACCCGCGCGCCGTGCACAACTATGAGTTTCCGCTGGTCCTCGCGACGGCGGCGTTCGCGCTCGCCTCGTTGGGCGGGGGGCTCATATCCTTCGACCACGTGCTCTTCCACGAAGGCCGCTCTTCCGCGCCGCGCAAGCCCAAAGCCAAAAACTGACTCGCGCCCGCCACGCGATCGGCTTACGCACTTTGCGTCGAATTCGGCGCGGTCGCTGGCGGCGGGGTCGCAAAGGAAGCGGGCAGCGCCTGCGGAATCACCAGCCACGCCACAAAGTATCCGATAAACGCCGGCACCACCGGCACTGGCATCAGCACCGCCAGCACCCAGATCAGCCGCACCAGCGTCGAATCAATTTCGAGGTACTCGGCGATTCCGCCGCATACTCCCGCGATCTTGCAATCGACCGCCGAGCGCATCAGCCGCCTTGTAGCCCGCAGCGGTCCCTCGGGAGACACGCGCTGCCGCGCCCCGCAGAAATAACAGAAATTCGAATAATCGGCGATGTCTCTCTGGCAATGTCCGCAATTCATGCGATCCTCCTCGCGCAGACCCCGCGCGATTGCCATTTCTACCGATAACTACGTCCGAGGCTGCCAAAAAGTTCCACGCCCGCGAGCCTCAGTACGCGGCCAGTTCGCGCACCGCGCGCACGATATCCTTCGTTTGCGGCAGGATCGCGTCCTCCAGGTTCGGATGGTACGCGCAGAATGTATCCGCGGCGGCCACGCGCCGCACCGGTGCATCCAGCTCGTCGAAAAGCTCGTCCGCGATGCGCGCCGCGATTTCCGCGCCGTATCCCCACGACCGCGAGTCCTCGTAAGCCACGATCGCACGGTTGGTCTTTGTCACACTCGCTGCAATCGCTTCCCAATCGTACGGGCTCAAACTCCGCAGATCGATGATCTCAGCCGATATTCCATCGCGCGCAAGCTCCGCTGCCGCCACCTCCGCCCGATGCACCACCGCGCCGTAGGTGATCAAGCTCACGTCCGTGCCCTCTCGCGCCACGCGCGCCTTGCCGAAAGGAACCGTGAAATCCGGTCCGGGATAGTGTGCGCGATTGTAGGGCTGCCGATAAAGATGCTTGTGCTCGAGGAACATGACCGGATCGTCCGCGCGAATCGCCGTGCGCAGCAAGCCGCAAACATCGAGCGCCGTCGAAGGCATCACCACCCGCAGCCCGGGAATATGCGTGAACGTCACCTCGCCGCTCTGGCTGTGATAGATCGCGCCGCCCGTAAGGTATCCACCGATCGGCACGCGCACCACCACCGGGCACTTGAAGTGTCCCATCGACCGCCACCTCACCAGCGGCAGCTCGTCGCGCAGCTGCATCATCGCCGGCCAGATGTAGTCGAAAAATTGAATTTCCGTCACCGGCTTCAGCCCGCGAATCGCCATCCCAATCGCCCTGCCGACGATGGCCGCCTCGGCAATCGGTGCGTCGAATACCCTCTTCAGCCCGTAGCGCCGCTGCAGCCCAGACGTCGCCTTGAAGACGCCACCCTTCCCTTTCACCGCCGCCAGATTTTCTTCGCGGCTGCAATCGGCCACGTCCTCGCCGAAGATCACGATCCGTTCGTCATGCGCCATTTCATCCGCGAGCGTCGCCGAAATCATCTCGACCATCGTCTTCATGGCACCATGCGTTTGTCCATTCGCCTTCGGAGTGGCCTCAAACTGTTTCCCCGTCGGATCGACGTCCGGCGAATACACGCATTCGTAAATCGATTCCGGCGGAGCCGGCGCCGCGGCCAGGGCCCGGTCGGTTGCCTGCAGCACCTCCTTCTCAACGTCGCCTTCGAGCGCCTCAATCTCGTGCTCGTCGAGAATCCCCTCGCGCACCAGAAAAAGCCCAAATTTCGGCACTGGATCGCGCTGCGCCTCGGCGTCGCGCTCCTCAGCCGTCTTGTAAAGTTTCTCCTCGTCGGAAACCGAATGCGAGTACGGCCGTATCACGTGCGCGTGGACGAGCGCCGGCCCTCGCCGCGCGCGGCAGTGCGCCACAGCGGCCGCCAGCGCCGCATAGCTCTCGAGCGGATCGGTTCCGTCGCACTCTTCAAAATGAAAGTGCGGGAAATTTCGGACCAGCTTCGAAATGTTTGCGCCCGGTGTCTGCACCTCAATCGGCACCGAGATGGCATACCCGTTGTCCTCCACTAGAAATAGGACCGGCGCGCGCCGCAAGCTCGCCGCGCTCAACGCCTCGTAAAATTCGCCCTCGCTCGTCGACCCATCACCGCCCGAAACGTAGCCAATCTCGTCTCGATGATGGCTCACCGAATCACCCAGCGGAGCCTTGCGCGCCTGATCGAGCGCCTTCGGAAAATGATCGTAGTAAAGTCCCGCCTCCATCGCGCCCACGGCGTGCAGCCACTGCATTCCCGTGGCCGAAGCACCCGGCACGATATTCAATCGGTGGTTGCCCCAGTGCGACGGCATCTGCCGCCCGCCGGACGAAGGATCGTCCTTCGCACCCACCGCCTGCAGCAGCATTTCGTGGGGTGTCACGCCAAGCGCCAGCGCTAGCGCACGGTCGCGGTAGTAGGGGAAAAACCAGTCGTAGCCCGGTTTGAGGAGCAGGCCCGCTGCCGCCAACACAGCCTCGTGCCCGGCACCGCTGATTTGAAAGAAAGTCTTGTTCTGCCGCTTGAGTTGGATTTCGCGGTCGTCGATCCGCCGGGAAAGGAACATCGTGCGGTAGATCCGGACGAGCGTATCGCGGTCCAGGCCGTGGTATTTCGAGGTGTCAACGCGCCCGGTCTTGACCTTTTCCTGAGAGGGCATTCAGTCTGCCGCCTCCGACGAGAAGCTCGCCGGCTAAGATACGTTACGCCCTATTATAAATGCAAATTCCGCCAATTGCTCCCGAGCTACGCGTTAACGTTCGATTCAGGGTGCCAAATTGGCTTCCAGGGTAGCCACTCAACAAGCCGTCAGTCCAAAGCCTCAAACTGCTCCGATGCCTTCTCAAATTCGGATTGTCCCGAGCGCACGGTTTCACCCTGTGCGGACTTGAAAGGCTCTTCGGTGGGGATGCGATCAAGCCACCGCTGGTAGGAAAGCTTCTCGTGGTCGGAAAATGCCAGCCGCACGAAAACCCGGACGCGCACCGGCGGTTCCGTCTTCTCTTCTTTCTCAGTCTCCGCTTTCGCACTGGCCTTCGCGGATGCCTTTTTGTTGCTTCCCTTCGCCTTGCCGGAAGACTTCGTCGCGGTTTTCGGCGACTCCGCGGCCGCAGCCTGTTCGCCATCCTTCTCGGCGCGTGCCGCAGGCTCTTCGCGCTCGAACTTTAGCAGCATCTTGTCCCCAAGACGGAACGCCTGCTTCCAACCGTCCACCTTGTGCCTCGCCTGCTGCGCCGCTTCTTCGTTCGTGCCGAAATCGAAAATCAGAATGGATTGAGCCATACATCCTCTATAGCGGCCTCGGCCAAATGTGTCAAGCGCAGCACGCTCAGCGCAGCACGCTCTGCAGGCGTGGGATCGTTTTTATAGAGGGCCGCTCGCCGCGGCGAACGACCGCCGTCTTGCTTTGCAAGGTCCGCAGCGTTAGTCTCACCGGGCGAAAATCCACCACATCACGGGGAACCTCCATGGATAAGCAGAGATTCTTGCGCTACATCGATCACTTCAACAACAAGCGCTACGAAGACGTGATGGCCTACTACGATCCCGACGTCTCGATCGAATACCCGACGATGTTCGCAAATCCTCAAGCGCCGCCGGTCACTCGCAAGGGCCGTGCCGGATTCCTCGAGCAATACGTTATTCTGCACCAGCATTGCCGCGAGGCCCTCGAGGTTGGCGATCTTCTCTTCGACGGCAACAAGATCGCCGCTGAAATGTACAGCGAGTTTCATTTCTTCAAGGACTACCCGGATTTCTCCGGGCGCGCCATGAAAGCGGGCGACATCTACATCGCCACCAACTGGTGCATCTACTCGCTCGAAAACGACAAATTCAAGCGCATCCGCGTCGCCCACTTCCGCATGCACGACCCAAGAACTGCCCGCCTCTGACGATCCAAACAGGGGCACCTCGCGCGCGCAAATTTTCTCCCCATCGATTTGCAGTTGCGTTCCCGGGCCGCCCGTGATACCTTGAGCGAACAAAAAGCGAAATAGAGCGTAGGACGAGCTCGAATCTCTATGACAGCAAAGGAGTTAGCAATGGCCGCCACCTCAACATCGCAAGGCTTGGCCGTCCGGCCGCAATCCACACTTGCCACCGTCGAGGAGGTGCTGCACGCGCTCGCGGCCCGCTACCGCTCCGACGAAGTCCTCACCGCGATCAAGCACATCCCTGCGCGCGAAGCGCAATTCCGCCCCATGCCCGCGTGGGTTCGCCCGGAACTTGCCGCTGCGTATCGCGCCAAGGGAATCGACCAGCTCTACTCGCATCAAGCAGCCGCAGCCGAAATTGCGCGCGCGGGAAAGGATTTCGTTGTCGTCACGCCCACGGCCTCGGGCAAGACGCTCTGCTACAACTTGCCCATCCTGAATGCCGCCCTCGAAAATACCGATACGCGCGCGCTCTACCTCTTCCCCACCAAGGCGCTCGCGCAGGACCAGCTGGCCGAGCTCCACGATCTCGCGCAGCGCCTCGACGATTCCTTCGGCGTCTTCACCTACGACGGCGACACGCCGAGCGACGCGCGCAAAGCGATCCGCGAGCGTGGCCACGTGATCCTCTCGAATCCGGACATGCTGCACACCGGCATTCTCCCGCACCACACGAAGTGGACGCGCCTCTTCGAGAACCTGCGCTACATCGTTCTCGACGAGCTGCACACGTATCGCGGCGTTTTCGGCAGCCATCTCGCCAACGTGCTGCGGCGCCTCGCGCGCATCGCCGAATTTTACGGCTCGCGCCCGCAATTCATCTGCTGCTCGGCGACGATCGCGAACCCCGGGGAGCTGGCTTCGCAATTGATCGAGCGCGAGGCCGGCGTGATCGAGGAAAACGGCGCGCCCGCCGCCGAAAAGCTTTTCGTCTTCTACAATCCGCCGCTCATCAATCGCAATCTCGGCATTCGGCGGAGCTATCTGAATGAAACCACGCGCGTGGCGAAAGAACTCCTCGCGCGAAAACTGCAAACGATCGTTTTCGCCAATAGCCGGCTGCACACCGAAGTTCTGCTCACGTATCTGCAGCAGGCCAACCAGCCGCAGCCTGGCCAGCCCGAGCCGATTCGCGGCTATCGCGGAGGCTATCTTCCCGGCGAGCGCCGCGAAATCGAGCGCGGCCTGCGCGAAGGGCGCGTCCGCGGAGTGGTCGCGACAAACGCGCTCGAATTGGGCATCGACATCGGTTCGCTCGACGCCTGCGTGATGTCGGGCTACGCCGGCTCGATTGCGTCCACGTGGCAGCGCGCTGGCCGCGCCGGCCGCCGCAACGGCACTTCCTGCGCCGTACTCGTCGCGTCGTCCGCGCCGCTCGATCAATTCATCGTCCAGCATCCCGATTATTTTTTCGGCCGCTCGCCAGAACATGCCTACGTGCAGCCGGACAATCTCGAAATCCTCGTGAATCACCTCAAATGCGCGGCCTTCGAACTTCCGATCGCACCCGATGACAAATTCGGTGCCGTCGACGTGCAGCAGCTTTGTGCGCGCCTTGGCGAAGCGGGCTACCTCCACCGTAGCGGCGGCAATTGGCACTGGGTACAGGAGGCCTACCCCGCGGATACCGTCAGCCTTCGTTCCGTCACGTCCGATAATTTCATCATCATCGATACTTCGAGCCAGCAGGACGGCAAGCCGGAAGTGATCGGCGAAGTCGATTTTTCCTCCGCGCTCACCACCGTCCATCCCAAAGCGATTTACCTCCACCAGGGCCAGCAGTATCACGTCGACCATCTCGATTTCGACGAGCGCAAGGCGTACGTCAAGCCGGTGAACGTCGATTACTACACGGACGCGATCCGCTACACGCAGGTCCGCGTGCTCGAAATCGCGGAAGAAGAACGCATTGCGGGACCCGCGGCGCGCGCCCACGGCGATGTCCTCGTCCGCTCGCAGGTGGTCGGCTTCAAGAAAATCAAATTCTTCACCAATGAAAACATCGGCGACGGAAAACTCGAACTCCCTGAAAACGAAATGCACACGACGGCATTCTGGATCACGCTCGATCGTCCCATGCTCGAGGCGCTGCCCTTCGCGCTTTCCGAACGCCAGAGCGGGATTTTCGGCCTGCTCTACGCGCTCGAATCCATGGCCACTTTGCTGCTGATGTGCGACCGCCGCGATCTGGGCACGGCCGTTGGCGAGCGCCCCGCAAGCCCCGGCGTCGAAACGGGAGACTGGCAGGAATACTCCACGGCCAGCGACGACCCCGCCCGAATGAAGGAGTTTTTCGAGCCGAACCTCTACCTGTACGACGCGTATCCCGGGGGCATCGGTTTTAGCGAGCCGCTCTATCTCGTCCACGATCTGCTCCTCCGCCGCACGCGAGAATTGATCGTTGGCTGCCCGTGCGAGAGCGGCTGCCCGTCGTGCGTCGGGCCGGCTGGAGAGAAAAGCGAGCGGACAAAGGAAGCCGCGCTCGCCATCTTGGATCGCCTCTGCTCATGAGCACCTCGATACAAGATCGTTACGCGCGGATCGGAGCGCTGAAGCCCGCGCGCCGAAGCCTCGCGCCGCCGGATGATGATTTTCCGCGCGGCCATGTGCCCGATATTCCGGCGGGCGCCGAGCGGCTGGCGCTGATTCTCGGGGCGACCACGCGAGAGAACCGGTTCGGGCCGCATCTCGGATTGCGGCGCTGGTTTTCCGAAGTGATCGACGGCGACGCGACGTTTGCGGCGCCGGAAACTGAACTCGACCTTGCGGCACTGCGGCTGATTGCGCCCGAAGCGCCGGATTGCGTGGCCGATCCGCGGCAGTGGCTTTTCCTCGATACGGAAACCACGGGGCTCGCTGGCGGCACCGGCACGTATCCGTTTCTCGTGGGCATTGCGTGGTGGGACGCGGGCGGGCTCGAGGTCGAGCAGTTTTTCATGCGCGAGCACAGCGAAGAGCAATCGCTGCTCGAGGCGCTCGCGGAACGGCTGGCCGAGCGGCGCGTGCTCGTCACATTCAACGGCAAGTCGTTCGACTGGCCGCTGCTCGAAACGCGCTACCGGATGACGCGCACGATCAAGCCACCCGTGCCACGCGCGCATCTCGATTTTCTGCATCCGGCGCGAACGCTCTGGCGCCTGCGGCTCGGTTCCGTCCGTTTGCCGGAACTCGAAAAGCACGTGCTCGGCTGGAATCGCGGAGCGGACGTGATGTCCGAGTTGATTCCGCAGATCTATTTCGACTATCTGCGCGGTGCATCTCCTGAGCCGCTCGTTCACATTTTTCACCACAACCAGATGGACCTCCGCGGCCTGGCCGCGCTCGCGATTCGCGTTCTCACGCTCGTCGGCAATCCCGAAACGCACGGGCAGGACGGATTCGAACTGTTCGGCGTCTCGCGGATTTGCGAACGCCGCGGCGAAGATCTTCGCGCGCGCAAACTTTACGAGCGTTCGATCACTTTTGAACTACCGCCGGAAACGGACCGGGCCGCGCGGCGTTCACTGGCCCGCCTGGCGAAACGCGAAGGCGATCACGCGCTCGCGTGCAGCCTGTGGGAAGGCATGCTGGGAAATTCGCGCGAAGGATTCGAAGCCTACGAGCAGCTCGCCATCCACTACGAACGGCGCGCCCGCGAACCGCATCGCGCCGCTGCGCTCGCGCGGAAAGCCATTGCCGAATTGCGCAAGGCCGACCGGCTCGGCACGATTGCGCCGCACGCGTTCCGCACGGGACGCGCGCGCTTCGAAAAACGCCTGGCGCGTCTCGAACGAAAAGCCGGCCGCACCCTCCTCGACACCTTGGAAGCCGAATCGCGGGCGGTCGCCGGTGAATCTAATGCCGAAACCGCCAGGAGGTAAGTTCCATGCCCGAATCGGATGGCACCGCGACGCAAACTGCGAGAATCTCGGACCGGGAGGCGAAAACCGTGCCTGCAATTGTCGATCCTTACATACGCGAGCAACTCGAAAAGCGACGGGACGAAATCAGGATCCTGCTTTCCAGCATTCCGGCGAGTGAACCGGCGGCCACAACGGCCCCTTTCGTCGCGCTACTCGAGGAAGTGGATTCTGCCGTGCAACGAATGGACGCCGGCACCTACGGGATTTGCGAGGTGTGCCACGACACGGTGGAGAAAGAACGCCTCATTGCCGATCCGCTGGCCCGGCTGTGCCTTGACCACCTCACGAGCGACGAGCAGCGCGCGCTCGAGCGCGATCTCGAGCTTGCTTCGCAGGTGCAGCGCGGCCTGCTGCCGCAGAGCGACGCGGAGTTTCGCGACTGGCGCATTCATTACCAGTACAAACCCGCCGGCATGGTGAGCGGCGACTACTTTGACCTGCTATCTCCGGCCAGCGAGGATGGCGGCTTGATCTTCCTTCTCGGCGATGTTTCCGGAAAGGGCGTGGCGGCGTCGCTGCTGATGACCCATCTGCACGCGATGTTTCGCAGCCTTGCGAGCATGGACATGGAACTCGGCAAGCTGCTCGAGATGGCCAATCGCCTCTTCTGCCAAAGCACCACTGCCGGGCAATATGCAACGCTCGTTTGCGGCCGCGCGGGACGGTCGGGTGAAATCGAAATCGCGAGCGCGGGCCATGCGCCGGCGCTGGTGATTTCGCCCGGCGGTGTGAAGCAGATTGGTTCGACTGGATTGCCGCTCGGCCTTTTTTCGACCAGCCGTTACACGGTTTGCCGGGTCCGGCTCCAGCCGCGCGACAGCTTGCTGCTTTTCACCGACGGAATCTCGGAAGCAAACAATGCGTCCGGTCGGGAATACGGCATTGACGGGCTTTCGGCTGCCCTCGGCGAGCGGCACGGCTGGCCGCCGAGAGAGCTCGTGGCTGCATGTCTCGGAGACATACAGCGGCACTCGGCCGGCGTGCGACAGGCGGACGATCAGACGCTGATGGCGATCCAAAGATGGGCGTGACCCGTTCCGGATTCTGATTTCCGGTACGATCACTACCGTGTCGTCATGCGGCGTTTGCGAACTTTCGTTTCGGCGCGAAAAGGGGCTTCTGCGTGTTCAGTTGGGATAAGACACAGGAAGTCCATACGCTAAAGATAAAATAGTGCCCAGGAGTCTTAGCGGCAAACTCTTCCATGCGTTTTTGCGCGCCAGCCAATTCCGATGCCGACTCCAGCCACTTGGCGTTCCCGCCGGGCGTTCCGGCGTAGATGTCGAACGTTGACTCTTCCATCTCCGCCCCCTCAGACTTCCCAAAGCTAATTTAGATACCCAGGGAAGCGATTTTGCTGTGACGCAGATCACAATGATCCGCGAGATGGACGGCCGAGGTGGCGGTCCGCTCGGGTTCAGGCCCGACGCCTACGACGCTCGATGGATTTCACCAGAGGCGTCTTACACCATATCTTTCGAACACGGCTTCGTTGCTAACGATCGGGATGTTTTCAGCTTGCGCTTGAGCAACGAGCATGCGGTCAAAGGGATCTTTGTGAGAACCCGGCAAGAGGCCCGCTCGAATGCCGTGTTCCGGGAAAATAGCCAACAATTGAAAGCCCTCGCGTTCTATCCGGCCGGAGAAATCGGACACGAGGTCGGACGCAGTTTGCAACTTACCCAGTCTGACCTTGGTCGAGATCTCCCAGGCGGAAGAAGCACTCACGATCAGCGTATTTCCGGTGTCCGCGATGACCCTTCGAGCCGTTCGCGTCAACGACGGATCATCGGAAAGCCACCAGAGCAGCGCATGTGTATCGAGCAACGCGCGCAAAGAGGCTACTCCCAGCCAGAGAGCTCGCTCGTCGGAAGAGGCTCAAAGAACTCAGGGCCGACGCGCAGCTTGCCCTTCATCGATCCCGGTTGACGCTTGCCCTTTACCTCGCCGACCGGAACAAGACGCGCAACAGGCTTCGAACCGCGCGCGATGATTACTTCCTCGCCCTCGGAAGCCCTCTCAATCAGGCGGGACAGGTTCGTCTTGGCTTGATGGATTGTAACGACGCGCATGGGAAGTCTCCTTAGCTAACCTATCTTAGCTTACTTGGGAGCTTCCGGCAATTTGCGAAAAGCCCACCCTTACACGAAGGGCTGGGTACCTCTGGCGTGGATGGGGCTGCGAGTGGACGGTCGCGTGTGCCTGTGCTGTTAGCTGTGCGAAAGGCTAGAACCTTCGCTCCGGGAAAGCGGGGGTGAGCTACATAAGACAAGAACGCCGAAGGCTTGGAGCCTGCGCATGGCGTCTAGTTGTTGGGCGGAGGCGCGGGTTGAGGACTCGTCTGCGGGGCGCGAGCCGGGCCGTTGCTGCCGTGCTGGCGCTGTCCTCTACGGCCCATTGCTTGCCGGCCGCCGGGGCCACCGCGCTGTCGGCGATCGCGCATCAACTGGCGAAGCTTGTCGCGCTGCGCGGGAGTAATTGCATCGCGCATATCGAGGCGATAGTCCACCGCGGCTTTCCGGAGGGCAAGCTGCGAGGCGCTGATGTCCTGCAACTTGCTATCGATTGCGGCGCGATCAGGCTTGTCGGCAGAGAGCAAAGCTCTCAAGTCGATGCGCTTCACCTGGAGGTCGGCGCGGTCGCGAATCTCGGTCTTGCTGAAATCGGAGTCCTGCCCGCGAATTTTGGCGAACTGCTCGTCGGTGATGCCAACCTGCTTGCGAATGTCCGGATCGCGCAGCGCGCCCACGAGACCGAATTCCCGCTGGCCCATGCCGAAACCGCGCCCGCCCATGCGGCCGCCTCGGTCAAAACCGCCACGCATGCGGCCCCATCCGGCTCCGTCATCGCCGCCCGGGCCCATCGTGCGCATATTGCCCATCGGGCCGCGCTGGCCGAAGCCGTCGCGACGTCCTTGCTGCTGGACGGGTGGATCCTGCGGGTAGCCGTGCGCCTGAGCCAGAGCTGGGGTGAAGCTCAGCGACAGAGCCAGCACAGCAAGAGTAGCCTTCGAGCGAAATTGCATATGTATTCTCCCGTATGGTGCGTTCGGTGGTTGCTATATGGGATTCCACCCAGATCGGGCAAAAGTTCCCAGAAAATCGCGGGCGATAGCCTGCCAGGACGTCAAACTGCCAGCGAACCTCCAAGCCGAGGTATTGGCTTGTGATCTCCAGCGGCAAAGAAATCGCTCGATGCGGAAGGGCGTCCATGATATTCATTCCCCTCCACAAATGGAGTGGCAAGTGCACCGGGAATTCGCAAACCCAAGGAGTGTTCATGTACGCGCGCGTATGGCGATTCAGCATCCGTCCTGGCAAGATCGAAGAATTCTCGGAGGCAGTTCGAACACTCGTTCCCGAGGCCAAGAAAGAGAAGGGATTCCGCGGATTTCTTGTTCTGCGGGGACACAGCGAAGAACCTCATCCGGAATGCACAATGATCGGACTGTGGCAGTCGCGCGCACACCTGCGCGAGAGCGATCAGGGCTTGTTTCTGCCCCGCGCGCTGGCGCACTTGATTACATGCTGTACGGGATTCCCGCTGATCCAGGAACACCAAGTGCTCGTGGATGAGTTCACCACGCACACCGGCGATGAGCTGATTACCTGCTAATTCCGGCTGGGCCCAAAGTCGACAGCGAGACACGCGGAGATTCTTACGACGCTCGTGCAGCGGGGCGCCGCGATTAGTTTTGATGCTTCGGCTCGGGCTCAACCGGATTATCGGCCCATGGGTCATAGTCGGTTGAATGCCCATTTTCAGGCGAATCTTCGGCGCCTGCGGCCCCGGCGGCTTTCTTTTGCGCGCGGCGTTCGGCTTTCTCGCGCTGCTTTTCGAGTCGCTTCATTTCTTTTTGGCGTTTCAGGAATGTAGTGGCCATAAAGCCTCCTTGGATTTTGATTCAACCTCAACAGCGACCCAAGCACTACCTGGGTAATGCTACCAGCGGGGCTCGCGCGGCTGGCGCGGGGCCTCGCGATAGTCCTCGTTCGAGAACCCGCCGCGGCCTCGCCCCCCGCCGCCTCCGCTGCCGCCGCGCGGCGGCCCGCTGCTGCGCTCCTTGGGGCGCGCCTCGTTGACCTTCAGATTGCGCCCGCCAACATCTTTGCCGTCGAGGCCCGCGATCGCCTTCGCAGCCTCATCATCATTCGGCATTTCGACGAAAGCAAACCCACGCGCCCGGCCCGTCTCCCGGTCCATCGCGATGTGAACGCGCGAGACCTGCCCGAATGCCCGGAAGAGGTCGCCCAGCTCGCTTTCGGTGGTTTGGAAGCTCATGTTGCCCACAAACAGATTCTTCATGTCCCTTCTCCTTCTCGTCTACAAAGAGCCTTGCAGGAAAACCCGAAATTGTCCCGAGCGCGTGGGATGGCGCAGTGCGCGCAACGCCTTCGCTTCAATTTGGCGGATGCGCTCGCGCGTCACGGCAAACGTCTTGCCGACTTCCTCGAGTGTGCGCTCGCCGCCCTCGTCGAGCCCAAACCGCATCTTGATGATGGTCTCCTCGCGCGGCGTGAGCGTCTTCAACATCGACGCCATTTTTTCCTTCAGGTTGAGGCTGATCGCTGCGTCCGACGGGGAAATCGCTTCCTTGTCCTCGAGCAGGTCCCCCAGGTGCGACTCTTCGTCCTCGCCGATTGGCGCCTCGAACGACACGGGCCGTTGCGCGATCTTCCGATTTTTGCGCACCTGTTCGACGCTGCATTCCATGCGCTGCGCGATTTCCTCGGCGGTGGGCTCGCGGCCAAGTTCCTGCACGAGCTGCCGGCTGGCGCGGAGCTGCTTGTTGATCGCTTCGAACATGTGCACGGGGACGCGAATCGTGCGCGCCTTATCGGCAATCGCCCGCGATACGGCCTGGCGAATCCACCAGGTCGCGTAGGTCGAAAACTTATATCCCCGGCGCCATTCGAATTTGTCGACGCCCCGCATCAGGCCGATATTCCCTTCCTGAATCAGGTCGAGAAATTCCAGCCCGCGGTTCGTATACTTCTTGGCGATGGACACCACGAGGCGAAGATTCGCCTCGGTGAGTTCTTTCTTGGCTTGCTCCGCTTCCGCCTCGCCGCGCAGGACCGGGCCGAGCGAACGCTTCAACGCCGCGAGCCCTACCAGGCTTGCTTCTTCGATCTCTTTCAGCTCCTTGCGGCGCGCACGCAACTCACCGCGAGCGCTGCCGATGCGGCGCTCCAGCCGCGCGCATTCGCGCTCGAGCCAATGAACATGCTCGACCGTGTGGCGCAGCTTTTCGATCAGCCGCTTCTTTTCCTGCGGATTGAAATTGATGGAGCGCACCAGCCGCGACATCTCGATTCGCGTCTGAATCAACTGGCGCCTCGCCCGGGCGTAGCCGCGCTTATTCGCCTTCGACGCCTTCTCGAATCGATTGAGCTGCTTCACGCCTGTAGCGCAGAGTTTTTCGATGCGGTCGATGATCCGCAATGTCTGCCGGGTCTTCTCTTCCAGCTGTTCTTCCGTTATCTCCTCTTCGCCGAACTGGACGATCTCTTTGATCGAACGCGCGCCCTCGCGCAGTTCCCGTCCAACCGCGATGAGCTCCCGCAAAATGATCGGAGACCGCGAAATCGTCTTGAGCACGAGCCCGTGGCCGCGCTCGATTCGCTTCGCCAGCACCACTTCGCCTTCGCGCTTCAGCAGCGGCACGCTTCCCATCTCGCGCAGGTACAGGCGAACCGGATCGTTCGTCTTGTCCAGCAGATGAGCCGTCTCGTCGACTTCGACTTCCTCGCCACGGCTTCCTTCTATGCTTGCTATGCTTGCGTGCGCTTCCGGCGCCCCGAATTCGGCGGAATCGAGCGCCTCGTGCGGGGCCGTCTCCACAGCGGCATCTTCGCGAGCGCCGTCGGGATCGAACGCTGAAAACATGCTGCGAATTTCCTCGGGCGGACGCACCTCGCCCGGCAGCGCGTCGTTCACTTCATCGTGGAGCAAATAACGCGCTTCCCTGCGCTTGTTGCCGATGAGACTTTGGACTCGTTCGTCCTTTTCGTGAATCGCGAGCGGCAAAGACCTCTCCTTTTGAGGTGACGCCCGAAATCCGGCCGTCAAAGCCCCCAAGACCATACCATCACCGGCGGAAATTCCTTCCTAAAATCGATGCGGGCGCTAGCTTTCCATTTGCACCTGGAGATACTCTCCCGGCAGGCGCACCAAACGGCTCTTGCCCCCGGTCGTCGGCAAGGAATTCGCGCGCACCCGGCTTTCGTTCGCAATCCGTTCGACAGCTCTCGAATCGACCGGCATCCTCTCAATCCTGATGCCGAGCGTCCGCTCGAGTTGAAATAGCTCTGTCCGCTGGTCCCTTGAGAAGAGCGTCGAAGCCACGCCCTGCTCGCCGGCTCTTCCCGTGCGCCCGACGCGGTGAATGAAGTTTTCCGCCAGCTCGGGCAGGTCGTAATTGATGACTTGCGCGATGTCCTGCACGTGAATTCCGCGCGCCGCTATGTCCGTCGCCACCAGGACGCGATAATGCCCTTGCTGGAATCCCGTGAGAGCGGCCGTGCGCTGCGATTGCGAGCGGTCGCCGTGGATCATGGCCGCGTTGATGCCATGCCGGACCAGGGCCCTGGCGATTCTCTCGGCTCCGCGCTTCGTGCGCGAAAATACGAGGCACCGGCCACTTTCGCGGGTAAGCAGGTGTTGGAGCATGTCCTGCTTCCCGTCGGGGGTCACTTCGAACGCCTGCAGCCGCACATTTTCCGATGGTTTCAGCGTGGACCCGAATGCGAGGCGCACCGGATTCTTGAGATAGTCCCTCACGAGGTGCGCGACGGATCCTTCCATCGTCGCCGAGAAGCACATCGTCTGCCGGTCTTTTGGCAGAATCGCTACGATCCTGCGAATCGAGGGAAGAAATCCCATGTCCAGCATGCGATCGGCTTCATCGAGAA
Organism: uncultured Acidobacteriota bacterium; assembly: GCA_963841605.1. GTDB lineage: Bacteria > Acidobacteriota > Terriglobia > Acidiferrales > UBA7541 > Palsa-295. The sequence goes on along the minus strand of CAWJDM010000012.1, from coordinate 468,828 downwards.
CGAGCGTTTGCAGTGCCCCGAACTGGATCAGCCGCCGGTCGAGATAATCCTCCAACCGCCCTGGCGTCGCCACGACGATGCGAGCCCCCTTGCGGATTGCGGTGAGTTGCGGCCCTTCGGCCAAACCGCCGACGACGAGCGCTGCGGGGGCCAGCTGCTTTCCGCGTAGCACGTTGTATTGCTCCACCACTTGCATGGCCAGCTCGCGCGTGGGAACGAGCACGAGCGCGGCGATTCCAGCCGCGTTTCGCCCGGCGAGCCGCTCCATGATCGGGATTAGAAACGCGAGCGTCTTTCCGGTTCCGGTCTGGGCGGTCGCAAGCACGTCCTTGCCTTCAATGGCTTGCGGGATCGTCGCGGCCTGTACGGGCGTCGGAACGAGGAAGTTCGCCGCTGCCAGTCTCTCCTTCATTGAAGAAGAGATGGGTAATTCTGAGAAATTTTGCATTTTGCTTTCTTGCTGGCGGAAGAGGTCGGCCGGCGCGAAATTCCGTGCGGGCGCGATCGGCTCTTGGCCAGTCTTGTTTTGGATTACGCTGAAGACGTACGGTGAAAACTGAAGGCGGGTGTTCTCAGATCAGGTCTTGCACCAGAGGGACCGCACAACACAACCGAAAGTATTAAGCGCAGAGAGACTATAACACATCAGCACCCGGAATGATACCCCAAAAGCATGCATCGTTCCGGATCACTTATCGAATCGGATAGCAAGCTTATCACAATCCAACCAACGCGAGCGCGCGGCGCGTCGTATAATGGTGGTAGGCCGATGGAAAACGAAACTCTCGCACCGCGATTGCAGGGGCTGGACGACACCGAGATTCAGGAGTGGCTGGAGTCGCTCGATTCGGTGCTGCAATCGAGCGGGCGCGAAGTGGCCATGGAGATTCTCGAGCGGCTGCGCACGCACGCCACCGTGATCGGCGTCAAGCTTCCTTTCTCGGCCAACACGCCTTACACGAATACGATTCCTGCCGAGCTGCAGCCGCATTTTCCGGGCGATCAGGCGCTCGAGCGCCGCATCAAGAGCCTGATCCGCTGGAACGCGCTGGCCATGGTGGTCCGCGCGAACAAGCACGAGAACGGCATCGGCGGCCATATCTCGACCTACGCTTCGGCGGCCACTCTCTACGAAATCGGCTTCAACCATTTCTTCCGCGCCCGCACCGAGACGTTCGAGGGCGACACGGTCTATTTCCAGGGCCATGCTTCGCCGGGAATTTACGCCCGCGCGTTTCTTGAAGGGCGCCTCACCTCACAGCAGCTTGAAAACTTTCGGCGGGAACTGAAGCCGGGCGGCGGATTGTCGTCGTATCCGCATCCTTGGCTGATGCCGGGGTTCTGGGAATTTCCGACCGTCTCGATGGGGCTCGGGCCGCTGATGTCGATCTATCAGGCGCGCTTCAGCCGTTACCTCGAGAACCGCGGACTGAAGCCGGTGTCGGATTCGAAGGTTTGGACGTTCCTCGGCGACGGCGAAACGGACGAGCCCGAATCGCTGGGCGCGATCACGCTGGCGTCGCGCGAGAAGCTCGACAACCTGATTTTCGTCATCAACTGCAACCTGCAACGGCTCGATGGCCCTGTGCGCGGCAACGGGCAGATCATTCAGGAACTCGAATCGGCGTTCCGCGGCGCAGGCTGGAACGTGATTAAAGTGCTGTGGGGCAGCGAGTGGGACCCGATTCTCGCGCAGGATTCCGAAGGCCTCTTGGTGGAGCACATGGGCGAGACGGTCGACGGCGAGTATCAGAAGCTGACCGTTTCCTCGGGCGCGTACGTGCGCGAGCATTTCTTCGGCTCCGATCCGCGGCTGCTGAAGATGGTCGAGCCGATGTCGGACGAGCAGCTGCGGCGGCTGCGACTGGGCGGCCACGATCCGCTGAAGGTGTACGCGGCGTACAAGAGAGCCGTGGAACACAAGGGCTCGCCGACCGTGATCCTGGCGCGGACGATCAAGGGCTACGGATTGGGCGAAGCGGGTGAAGGCAAGAACGTCACGCACCAGCAGAAGAAGCTCAACGAAGAAGAGCTGCTGATCTTCCGTTCGCGCTTCGATATTCCCCTGAACGACGAAGAGTGCATGCACGTGGCCTTCTATCGTCCGCCGGAGGACAGCGAGGAGATTCGCTATCTGAAAGAACGGCGCGCGGCCTTGTGCGGCTACGTTCCGCAGCGGCATGTGCGCTCGAAGCCGCTCGTGGCCGACCACGACGAGCTGTTCCAGGAGTTTTTGCAGGGCAGCGGCGGGCGGGACTTTTCGACGACGATGGCGTTCGTTCAGATGCTGCGCAAGATGCTGAAGGATCCTGAGATCGGGCATCTGATCGTGCCAATCGTTCCGGATGAAGCGCGGACATTTGGCATGGAGTCGCTCTTCCGCACGGCGGGAATCTATTCGAGCGTGGGACAGAAGTATGAGCCGGTCGATAGCGACATGCTGCTCTATTACAACGAGGCGAAGAACGGGCAGATTCTCGAGGAAGGAATCACGGAAGCGGGCTCGATTTCATCGTTCATCGCGGCGGGCACGGCGTATGCGACGTACGGCGTGAACACGATTCCGTTTTTCATCTACTACTCGATGTTCGGATTCCAGCGGGTGGCGGATTTCATCTGGGCGGCGGCGGACATGCGGACGCGCGGGTTCTTGTTCGGCGGGACGGCCGGGCGGACGACGCTCGCCGGCGAAGGATTGCAGCATCAGGACGGGAACAGCCACGTGCTGGCGCTTTCGGTACCGAACCTGCTGGCATACGATCCGGCGTTCGCCTACGAGATCGCGGTGATCGTGCAGGACGGCATCCGCCGCATGTACAAGGACGGCGAGAACATCTTCTACTACGTGACGGTGATGAACGAGAACTACGCGCATCCGCCGATGCCGGAAGGCGTGCGGGACGGCATCCTGAAGGGGATGTACCGCTTCCGCGCGGCCAGCGAGTTGAAGACGGACACCGCCAAACCGAACGGCGCGAAATCGAAACTGCGAGCGCAGCTGTTTGGCAGCGGGGCGATCCTGAACGAAGTGCTGCGGGCGCAGGAGATTCTCGCCGAGAAGTACGGCGTGGCGGCCGACGTCTGGAGCGTGACGAGCTATAAGGCGCTCTATCGCGACGGCATCGACGTCGAGCGCTGGAACCGCCTGCACCCTGGCGAGAAGCCGCGCGTGCCGTACGTGACGCAACAGCTTGCGGACGCGCCCGGCGTGCTCGTCGCCGCTTCCGACTACCTGAAGACTCTGCCGAACATGATCGCGAAGTGGATGCCGCGGCCGCTGGCGTCGCTCGGGACGGATGGATTCGGGCGCAGCGAAGGACGCGCCGACCTGCGCGACTTCTTCGAGGTGGATTCGCGATTCGTGGTGCTCGCCACGCTGTGCGAACTGCGCGACGCCGGCAAGATCGACGGCAGCGCCGTCAAACAAGCCATCGCCGATCTGCAGATCAACCCCGCAAAACCGAACCCCGTGACGGTGTAATCGCTGCAAAAAACTCGCCCGCAAGGAGTGCCGCAACCGTGTCGATTAGAATGTACACCCTTCGTTTGTTTTCATGCGCTTACGGGCGTTTCTAATCGCCAAATGTCGATTAGAAATCGGGGATCCGCCTACGCAAAAGCTACGGCGCGACAAGTCCGCGAAGCTACGGCGCGACAAGCGAATGGCTGGGTGCGAGCCGGCCGCGCGTGGGTGCTAAACACAGAGAACGCTGAGAACGGCCACAGAGAGCACAGAGCAACGGCGGTTCGCCGCACCCTTCGTCTCTCAGGGCAAGGAGGCGCAGAGAACGCGGAGAATGCCGGGCGAGTTTTCAGGCCCAAGGCTGAAGGCCCATCTTTTCTGGTGGGTATCTTCGTGACCTTCAATGTTCGCACTCCCACCGTCGGACTGTTTTCGCTTCCCAGGTTTTCAAAGAGCGTCCAGTTCCCGCACGGGGGAACGGGGCGATTCCATCGCCACGGACAGCTTGGCACGGTGCGCGGCGAATATCACCTGTACTTGAGTGCAGTTTTGGGCCGGGCGAGCAAGTCTGGCCTTTTCTCGTTCCCGGATGGGGTTTATCCGGAGGTTGCTTCGCGCAAGCGCTCTTATCTGCCCGGAGATTTGTGAGCCAGGAAAATTGTGTGGGAGGGGCCGCCCTGTTTCAGGCGGGCGCGGACGCGCTCGACCTCGACGGTGAACCTGCCGTGGCGCAGGCGCTGCTCGAATTTCCTGTCTTCGCGGGCCGACCACACCGCTAGCACGCCGCCCATTTTCAGTGCGGCGAAGGCGGCGGCGATTCCGCGGTCGTCGTAGAGGCCAGCATTGTTGGAACCGGCAAAGGCGGCTGGGCCGTTGTCCACATCGAGCAGGACCGCATCGAACTGGCCGCGACGCGCAGCAAGCGTGATCGCGACGTCGTCGATCTCGACTTGCACACGCGGATCGTTCAGGGGGTCCCCGGCCAGGGGGCCGAGCGGACCGCGATTCCATTCGACGACCGCCGGCACGATCTCGGCGACGACAACCGCCGCGCCGGGCGGCAGAAGATCAAGCGCGGAGCGCAGCGTGAAACCCATGCCGAGGCCGCCGATGAGCACGCATGGGCGTTCCAGCGTCCGCGCATGGCGGCAGGCGAACGTCGCCAGCGCCTCCTCCGAGCCGTGCATGCGGCTCGACATCAGACTCTTGCCGTTGGCAAGAATGATGTATTCGTCGCCGCGGCGAATCAGCTTGAGGACGGTCCCGTCCCGAGAAAGCGCCTGCCCGAGCAATTCCACCGGCTTCACGGCTGCGATGTTACAACGATAGTCAGGCATGTGGGGCTCGGCCCGAAGGGCTTGAGCGTGTTTTCCTGCCACTGTCCTGGTGATATGCTGCGGCAATGTCGCGGCGTGGGTTCGAAGCCTACGATTGCGTCGCGGATGCGAAAATCACAACGAGTAACGGAGGGGCACAGCAGATGCGAGTTCGTCGATTGGTTTCGGTTTTCATAATCATGTTCGTGCCGGCCGTGATGGTCGCGGGTCAAACTCAGACAGGACAAGGTAGGCCGGCTCAGAAGCATTTGATCATGACGATAACGGGCTTCGCCGACGGTTCCGACATTCCGTTGAAATACACGCAGGCCGGTACCCAGACTTCACCAGAAATCACGTGGATCAACACGCCCCCAGGCACAGTCACCTTCCTTTTGCACATGCATGACATGGACTTTAGCCGCAACCACACGACCGACGACCAGCTTCACTGGCTGGTCTGGAATATTCCGGGCACGGCGACGGGGCTGCCGGAAGGCGTCCCGAGTGGAGCTCAGTTGCAGAACGGAGCCTATCAAACCAGCGCGAGCGGGGCCAGCTATCGAGGTCCAGGCGCCCCAGCCAGTTTCCCGCGGCATCATTACGCCTTTGAACTTTTTGCCTTGGACACGAAGATCGGCGTCCAACCTGGCCCTGACCCGTTTGAAACTCGCGCAAGCATAATGAAAGCGATACAGGGGCACATCCTCGAGAAGGCCGTATACGTTGGCCTTTTTCACCGTCCACAATAGCCTTGGAAAATAGCGACGTCGAACTGACGTGGATTCGGAGAATTTATGCGGATGCGCTCAAATGTCCTGTTTTTTCCGATTCGCGCGAGCACGAAATCGTGGCTGGCCGGCGTGGCGATGGCATTGCTATGTTGCGCCTCCGCCAGCGGCGGAACGCAGACGTGCGACGAAGCATGCCTCAAGGGTTTCATGGACGGGTATCTGCAGGCTCTCGCCGCGCACGACTCTTCGAGGCTGCCGCTCGCGGAGCACTATCGCTACACCGAGAACGGCGCTGAGCTCGAGCTGGGCAAGGAAGGGCTATGGGTGACGTTCAACTCCTACGGACCGTATCGACATGATGTTTTCGATCCGTCGACGGGCGGTGTGGCGACTTATGTCAGCCTGCTGGAGAATCACGAGATTCCGTTTCCGGACCTGCTAATGGTTCGCCTGAAGGTGGTGAATCGGAAAATCGTCGAGATCGAAACGGTGGTCGACCGACACGCGGCATCCGCGAAGAGCCTGCCGCCGAAGGATCCGGGCTGGATGGGGATCATGAACCGCGAAGAGCCGCGTGCTACGCGACTCGGGCGCGAGGAGTTGCGGAGGGGCGCCCTCGGCTATTTGCGCTCAGTGGCCTTTCGCGACAGCCATCTCGCGCCTTACGCGGAGTCGTGCATTCGGCTGGAGAACGGCAATGTGACGGCGATCGGAGCCAACGATACGCCTCCGGTGCCGATCGGACCTCAACCGACCGAGGTTGCCGGCGAGGCGCCGCGCCCGAACATGCTGGGGATCGGCTGTGGCAAGCAGCTCGATTACGGGGAATATTCGTTCATCACAGGGTACGAAGACGCGCACTTTCCGATCATCGATGTGAAGCGCCAGCTCGTTTTTGCGACCTTCGACTTCATGCGCCGCGGAAACGTCGAGAGCTGGAGCTATGAGGGCCACCGATTCGCCATGCCGGAAGGGATGCGCGAGCCGAACGAGATTCTAAACACGGAAATCTTCAAGTTCGTGGATGGCAAGATCTCGCGCGTCGAGGCCGTATTCGAAGGCCCACAGGCCTACAAGCGCGGCACGGGCTGGCAGGGCGGCACCAAAGCTGAATCTCGTCCGGATAATCAGACAAGTGGATTTGGATCGCCCCAAAAAAATCCCTGAGATTCCAAAACGAGGCTGCAGCAGCAGGGCGCGGCAAGTCTTCGCATTCACTCAGGGCAGCGTCCCTACCCAACCCTCAGGGGCTGCGGCTACAGCGGGGCGCCCGCGAGCCAGGAGGCGCCGCGGGCGTAAAGCTTTTCGACCTCGGGGCCGGTGAGGCCGGGCATGTCCATTTTGATTTTGTAGCCGATCTGCGTTTGCAGGTAGGCGAGATGGCGATAGCCCTCGGGGAAAGTCGCGAGGAGCTTTTGATCGAGTGTGAGTTTGGCGGCGGGATCGACGGGATCCATGCGATCTTTTTCGTAGATCGGCTGGCGCAGGACGAGTCCCCAGCGCCCGGCGCGCTTTTCCCAGAAATCGCAAAATCTACCGGTGCAGACGACGTCACAGATCACGTCGTGAACGGACGCGCGCTGCGCGATCGTCATTTTGGTTTGCGAAAACGAGCGGGTGCCGCGCACCTCGATCGTGCTGCCGCCGAGAAAATGCAGGATGCGGACGCCCTTGGCGAAGCCCTGCTTGCTCATCTCGATGAATTCGTCGGCGGTGCCCTGCGTCCAGGTGGCCATCATGCGGCCATCGTCGTGCCAGAGGCCGCGAAATTCCTTCCACATCAGGGCGTCGCGCCAGAGGACCCAGTTTTCGATCATCTCGCGGATCGTGAGCCGCTCGATCATTTCGTCGGTGATTTGCATTCTTTGATCCCCCCTGAATTTTCTATGACCGGAGAGTTTACACCGTGAGGCGTAAGAGCACCGACAGGATTGTCGGTGCCACCATTGCCAGTGCCAGTGAGTTTTGGAGTAGAATGCCCGGCTTCGGCTGGACGCGCGGTGCGTGCCGGCCGGAGAGACGATGATGACTGCTGACGCTGCAACTCGCCAACTCGAAAGACAGCCGCGCGCGAAGCGCTGGTACGCGCAGCTACGGGTGTGGGTGTTCGCGGGGATGGTGATCGGGATTGCGCTCGGGAAATTCGATCCGAAGCTCGGCGTGCAGATGCAGCCGCTCGGCGATGCGTTCATCAAGCTGATCCGCATGCTGATTGCGCCGATCATCTTTTGTACCGTAGTGCATGGCATCGCGCGCATGGCGGATATGGCGCGGGTGGGGCGGGTCGCGCTGAAGGCGATTGTGTATTTCGAGGTGCTGACCACGATTGCGCTCGCGGTCGGGCTGCTCGCGGTGAATCTGTGGAAGCCCGGGCGGGGGATGAACGTGAATCTCGCGCATGTTGATACGTCCGCGGTCCAGCCGTACGTGGCCCACTCCGCGACCCGGGGCGTGATGCCGTTTCTCATGAACATCATTCCCGCGACATTCGTTGGGGCGTTCACCGAAGGCAACGTGCTGCAGGTGCTGCTGGTTTCGGTGCTGTGCGCGTTTGCGCTGATTCAAGTGGGAGAGCGCGGCAGGCCGGTGGTGAACTTCGTCGAAGCGGCGTCCAAGATGCTTTTCTCGGTGGTGGGGATCGTGATGTGGACCGCGCCGATCGGGGCGTTTGGCGCGATCGCGTTTACGGTGGGAAAATTCGGCGCGGGTTCGCTGGTGTCGCTGGGCAAGCTGCTCGGCGGATTCTACATCACGTGCCTGATTTTCATCTTCGGCGTGCTGTGGCCGGTGGCGCACTGGTGCGGATTCAGCATCTTCAAGCTGATCCGGTACATTCGCGAGGAGCTGCTGATCGTTTTCGCGACGACGTCGTCGGAGACAGTGCTGCCGCAATTGATGACCAAGCTCGAAGACCTCGGCTGCGAAGAGAGCGTGGTAGGGCTAGTGATTCCGACTGGATATTCGTTCAATCTCGATGGCACGTGCTTGTATCTGGCCACGACGACGGTGTTTCTGGCGCAAGCAACCAACACGCATCTGGGAATCTGGCAGCAGCTGGGGCTGCTGGCGGTGCTGCTGCTATCGTCGAAAGGAGCGGCGGGCGTGGCGGGCGCGGCTTTCGTCGTGCTGGCGGCAACGCTGGCTTCGACGGGGACGATCCCGGTGGCCAGCGTGGCGCTGGTGCTGGGAATTCACCGGCTGATGTCCGAGGGGCTGACGCCGACGAATGTGGTGGGCAACGCGGTGGCTACGATCGTGGTGGCCAAGTGGGAGAACGCGCTCGATGAAGAGCGGTTGCGGGCTGCGCTGGACGAGCAGCCGCAAGCCACGGCCGCTCCTGCGCTTCAGGCTTAGCTCTTCGACGTGGCTTTCGCCGACGAATTCAGGATTTTCTCGAGGCGGTCGAGGACCTGCATCGCCGTGTAGCATTGCTGGACGCTGGCGTTAGGCTCGCGCTTTTCCTTGATCGCGGCGAAAAATTCTCGGTCCTGCAACTCGATGCCGTTCATCGAAACATCCACGTGCGAGAGATCGATTTTCTTGTCCTCGCCGTCGACCAGATCGTCGTAATAAGCCTGGAAGGTGCCGTTGTCGCAGATGTAGCGGAAGCGCGTGCCGAGCGGGCCCTTGTTGTTGAACGAGAGCGAGAGCGTGCAGACCGCGCCCGACGGAACCTTCATCACGATGCCCATGTCCATCGCGATTTTCAGCTCGGGGTGCATGGGGCCCTGCACGGCGTAGCAATCGGAGACGAGTTCGCCGGTCTGATACTGGAAGAGATCGACGGTGTGGCAGGCGTGGTGCCAGAGCAGGTGGTCGGTCCAGCTGCGGGGCTTGCCGGCGGCATTCATATTCGTGCGGCGGAAAAAGTAGGTTTGCACGTTCATCTGCAGGACCTTGAGCTCGCCAGCCTTGATCTTTTTGTGCACGTACTGATGGCTCGGATTGAAGCGGCGCGTGTGGCCACCCATGCAGACGACGCCGGTTTCTTTCTGGACTTTGACCAGCATCTCGGAATCGGCGAGCGTATCCGCGATGGGAATTTCGATGTGGACGTGCTTGCCCGCGCGCATGCACTGCACGCCCTGCTTGGCGTGCATGCCGGTGGGCGAGGCGAGGATCATGGCTTCGAGGCCGGGCTGCTTCAGGCTTTCGGCGAGGTCGCTGGTCCAGTGAGGGATTTTGAAACGCTTGGCGACTTCCTCCGTCGAAGCCGGATTGCCGCCCGCCAAAGTGATGACCTCGATGCCCGGAATATTGGCCACGGCCTCGAGATGCTTTACGCCGAAAGCGCCTTGTCCAGCGAGACCAACCTTCATAGCTTTCCCCCCGTATGAAGACAAACCCGCCCGCCTAAAGGCAACGCGGCGGCCACAAAAAAGCGAAGAGCAGATTCCTCGCTTCGCTCGGAATGACAGATCCTTGGGTCCGGTTGCAAAACTCGAGGTAGGAGCGGGTTTGAAACCCGCCCCTACCTCGTATGCTGAATTTCGGCGCTACTGCGTTGCGCCGGCCTTTTCGAGTTCGCCCTTGGCGGCGCGGAGCTTGCGCAACTCGGAGTGAATCCGGATCACGGCCATCCACATGCCGAGCGGATGCGCGCCCGCCTCGACGAGCGGATGGACCTGCCCGTCGCGGAACTTCTCGATGTCATCGTCCTGCAGCGTCTCGAGAACTTTCGCTTCCTCGGGCGTCATGCCATATTCCTTGGCCACCGACGGCAAGTCGTGGATCAACCGCAGCCGCAACTCGCGCTTGTGGCGGCTGTCGTAGAGCACCTTATTCAACTTGTAAGCCGCCGGAGAAGGGTGCTTGTAGAATTCGTAGCCACCCTTGAATTGGTATTTGGCAGCTGCAGCGGCGCCTTCCTTCGATTGTCCAATTCCCTTGAAGGGGAGGAAACGCATCACCGCGTGGCCATGATGCCACGTGGGCTGATAGGTGACGAGCTCGCCCTTTAGGTTTCCGATCGCGCCGAACATGATCATCCACGAGAGCATTTCGGTGTTGCCGACTTCGTCGAGCTGCTCGTTAGTGAGCTTGATCAGCGCTTCCTCATTTCCCTGTTCCATCTGAGCGATGGCCCAGTGGTCGAAGTCGAAGTCGGGCTTCGGATATTTCCACGTGCCCGGGAAATGCGACATGCCGCCGCTGGCGACGATCGCGACATTCTCGGGGCGGGCGGCAATCACTTTCGCGATCGCCTTGCCGAGGTCCGCGCAGCGGCGCGCCGTCGGCAGGGGCGGAAGATAGGCGTTGACGAAAATCGGAACGACCGGAATCGGGCGCTTCTCGATCACCCATTCGTAGACGGCCGCGAACGCATGTCCCAGGACTGCGTCCTGCGAGTAGCCGAGGTCGAAGCCGGCCTTCATCAGCTTGTCGAGCAAGTCTTCGGCGAGGCCCTGGTGGATCGGCAATTCGTATTTCTTGGCGGCAAATTCAGCGTGAGAAAACTCGCCCGACATGATGGCGAACGTCGGAACGGAACTGAGGAAGAACGTCTCGAGGTGATCGCTGCCGATCACGATCACGGCATCCGGCTTCGCCTCCTCCAAATCCTTGCCGATCAGCCGCATCGCGGCAATGTCTGCATTGAGCTGCTTCGGATCCTCGCTCGGCGGGAAGTCAAAAAGCTGCGGGGCATGCACGGTGGCCATTGCTGCCACAATTTTTCCCATGATTGGTTACCTCTTCCTGGGGGAATGGGGTCCCATCGACGTTGTGCGCCCAAACCCTCTCATTTCGCACAACCTGCTCGGCGGTAAAACCGATACTAAAATTGTGCGAAAACGGGGGATTTTCGTCAAGCGAAAGTATCCCGCGCGCGAGCGCGCGTCGGCGCGCCATCATCAGCTCACGCTAAACGGGACGGAAGCCAGCAGCGCGCGCACGCCATTCCAGAGAATCTGCACGCCGATGCAAACCAGCAAAAACGAGGCCAGCTGCATGATCACACTCATGGCCGTCGGCCCCAGCACCCGCGCCAGCCTATCCGAAAATCCGTAGCAGAGGAAAACGCTGATCGCGACCAGCACCGAGCCGACGATGGCGGCGATCGCCACCGGCAGGAAGCTGATTCCGTGATAGTGCGCCGCGTTCGCGCCCAGCGTGATTGCCACTGAAATCGATCCCGGACCGACCGTCAGCGGCATGGTCAGCGGATAGAACGCTTGCCGCAAAGGGTCCTGGGAACTGACCGTCCTGTGCGTCGTCACAGGCTCGTCGTCACTCTTCTGTTTCAGCATCGCCCATCCGGTCGAAATCACGATCAGGCCGCCGCCCACCTGCACGACGGGCAGCGAAATGCCGAAGAAGCTGAGAATGTGCGTGCCGATGAAATAAGAGCCGATCATGAGGAAAAAACTGTCGATCGCGATGTGCCGCGAGAGAGTCATGCGCGTCTCGGGCGTGTATTCCCGCGTGAGCACGAGGAAGATCGGCGCGCCGCCCAGCGGGTCGACAATCGGGAAAAGCGCGCTCACAACCAGGAACAGGCTTTTAATTGCTGCCGCTATCACAATTTTGTCTCCGGGCCAGCATTCTAACCGTGATTCGCATTCGATGCCGGAGAGGGGCCTGCAGTCTCAGGCGGAAACGCACTGTGCAAGCCGCCCAGGCGCTAGCGCGGGTTCGGATGATGCGACAGATTGACCATGTTGGGCGCGTCTTTCTCGACGCACGGCGGCGCTTCATCCAGCGGATCGGTCAGAGGCGTCAGGGTTCGCGGCTTCATCGTCCATGGCTGCGTGAGAACCTTCGGGTCCTCCACAGTGACCTCGTAATCGATGGTGTCGCCCTTGCGGGTGAAGCGCTCGATCACGTGGAGGGCATCGCTGTGAAAGAGGCCGTTGTCGCCGAGCCAGGTGTCGTCATTGAAGTTGTTCGTATCAACGACGAGCGTGTCGCCTTCCCAATGGCCGATCGCGTCACCGAAATAAGAGGGATCGGCATCTGTGCGATGCGGGCGGCCGTCCGTCGGAATGATGCGCCAGAAATTTCCCGCCAAATCCGAATAGAGAAACACGACCTGGCCGGGAATCTGCACGATTTGGTGCGGCGGGCCGATACGCGGCACTCCGGGCGGCTTGCAGAAAAAGCCCGGGTCGAGCTTCACCTGCTGCTCGTTGTATTCCTTCACCTTCGCGACGAGCTCGGGCTTGTACGACGGGCTGTACATCGGCGGCAGCGGCGCGATCGCCGCGGCGAAAGCCGGTTCGGGACGATTCACGGCTTTCAGGGTGTTGCCGTCCTGCTCCGCGGCGCCGAGGAAGAGGAGCGGGCGATACCAGATGCCGTTGAGGTTGGGATGGCCGTCGCGCATGCGCGGTGTTTTCTTGGCGGCAAGTTTTTGGATGTCAGGCTGCGCGTCGCCGGAGGAAGGAGATGCCTGACCGGCCGCAGCGATTGGAAGCAAGCACGGAAATGCGAGGGCGGCTGCGATCATTACAACGCGAACGCGGAACGTGTGCTTCATTTTGCGTCCCCCTCCTATCGGCCAAATTGGTAGGCGTGGCCATCGGCGTACGTGAGTTTCAACACCCACCCCAGCGGTTTGCCTTCGATCTTGGCGGGATGAATCAGCACGGTGACGGGCTTGCCCTCGCCTAGCATCGCCTTCGTCAGTCCGAGATTATGGTAGAAGCGGGTGGGCAAGGATTCGAGGGCCCACGTCGTCACCTGGCCCTTGTCGTCTTTCACATCGAGGTATAGGTAGACGTGCGGATTCATCCAGTCGACTTTCGAGATGACGCCGTTGAGCGTCACCGTGTTGTGAAGATCGAACTCCGCCGCCTGCGAATGATGCGCGAAAGCCGGCGCCGCTGCAGCGAACAATCCGGCCGATGCAAGCAACGCGATCGAGAGCGCAATTCTCATGCGTTCGAACAAGAGAGCCTCCGGTTGGTGTTCCGCTGTAATCGCTTTGGCCGTGCGAGGCCCCGACAGCCCTGCGCAGCGAGTGTGTGGCCCAATATCTGGGCGCATCTTACGGCTGGGCCACGGCGCGAGTCAAACGTTCCGATCTGTGCGGAAAGATGGTAGTGGCAACGGCAACGCAACGTTTGCCTTGGCGGCGGGCGCGTATTATGCTCACCCGGCGCGAACGGCAAAATCTGCGAATTTCTCGCACGATCTTGGGAAGGAAACTATGTCCAACAGCCACGACATCATCGCAATCGGAGCCGGGCACAACGGCCTGGTTGCCGCGGCCTATCTGGCGGCGGCCGGTAAGAACGTTCTCGTGCTCGAGCGCAACGAGTGGTTCGGGGGCGGCGTCGTCACCGCGAAGCTGACCGGCCCGGACTTCCTCCACGACCGTTTCAGCACCGGCCACATCTTCATTCAGGCCAATCCGCTGATCAAGAACGATGAGCTCGGGCTGCTCTCGCGCTACGGATTGAAATACATCTATCCAGAGGTTCCTTTTCTCTGCGTCTTCGAGGATGGCTCGACCATCGCGCTGCATCGAGACCGCAACAAGACCTATCAGGACATCGCGCGATACTCGAAGAAAGATGCGGAATCGTTCCTGAGATTCGCGGAAGCTTCGGCCAAGTATCTTCCGATGCTCTCCGCATCCCTTTATACGCCGCCGATCCCGCTGGGCGGAATGTTCGCGATGCTCGACCAGAGCGCCGAAGGCCGCGAGCTTTTCGCGCTGATGCAGAAAAGCCCGTACGACATCATCATCGAGAATTTCGAAAACGATAAAGTGCGCATGTTTTTCATGCGCATGGTTTCGGAAAACCTTACCGGGCCAGAGGAAAAAGGGACCGGCATTGGCATCTTCGTTTTTCTCGGCTTCATGGAGCAATATGGCATCGGCGTCGCGGTGGGCGGCAGCGGCTCGCTCACGGCGGCGCTCATCCGCTGCATCGAGGATCATGGCGGCGCGGTGCGGAATAACACTTCCGTCGAGACGGTGACCGTGAAGAACGGCCGGGCGGGAGGTGTGCGGACTGCCGACGGCGCCGAATATTCGGCCAAGGACGCCGTAATCGGCGCGATTCATCCGCACTTGCTCGGCCGCTTCATCCCGGGGCTGAATGGCAACGTCCTTCGCGCCGCCGAACGCGTCGAGCTTTCCGCGAATTCCTGCTTCACGGTCCACGCCGCGCTCAACGAGCCCCTGCGATTCAAGGCCGGCCCGCATGCGAATCAGGCGTATTTCACGGAATTGATGCCGCCGGACATGGACGTACTCCGCCAATTTTTCGATGCGCTGCGCTACGGCCGCATTCCCGATACGTCGCTGCTCGGCCTGGTGTCGCCTTCGACCTTCGATGCTTCGCGGTGCCCTGCCGGCAAAGCGACGCTGCACGTGTGGGACTACGTGCCGTATTCGCATCCGAGCGGCGGCCCGCAATTCTGGGATCAGGCGAAGGACGGATTTGCGAAGAGCATGCTCGCGCGCATGAAGCCCTACATCGACAACATCACGCCCGAGAACATCATCGAGTACGTCGCCGATAGCCCGCTCGATATCGAGCGCGCCTCCGCGAGCTTTCAGAAGGGCGACGTTCACGGCGCCGCGCCTTACATCTATCAATCAGGCTCGCACCGGCCGACTCCCGATCTCGGGCAGAATACGGTGCCCGGCGTCGAGCGGCTCTATCTCGTCGGGCCGTTCCAGCATCCGGGCGGCGGCGTTTTCGGCGCGGGCCGCGCGACCGCGATGAAAATGTGCGAAGACCTGAAAATCAATTTCGACAAGATCGGCCAGCGGCGATGATGAAGATATACGGGCAGGACAACATGGAATTGATGCAGGTCACATCGCTCGAGCGCGAAGACGGCAAGCTCGTGATGAAGGGAAAAGTGTTTGGGTCGATGCCGATGACGGCCAAGCTGACGCCGCAAGAGGCGCGCAACGCCCTCAAGCTCCTGAATTTCCGGCTCGTCGTATTCCTGGCGACGTTCTTGTTCCGCCGCTGATCGAGTAGCACATGGGCGGCGTGTAGCCGGGCCGGGCGCAACAAGCAGCGCCCCTACGGGAAATCACAACGCGACATTTCGAGAGGACTCCTAGATCAGCGTAGTGATGTGATACGTGTCCATGTATTCGCGCACGGCGAAAATTTTGTCGTCCTTGATCTCGATGATCCACGCGTAGTGGTTGTTGTACTTCTTGCCGTTCTTCAGCAGGCCGATGCCCAGCGTCTCGCACGCCACCATCGGCCCTTTCGAAAAGATGGTGCTCATCTTGACCTTCGGGTCGCCGTCTACGAACATCCCGCGCACGGGCGCGAGAAACTCGTCGATGATCGCGTCGCGGCCCTTGGCTCCTCCTGCGCCGGGGATGCCCGTGCCCATTGGGGTCCACGAGGCTTGTTCGTGCAGGAGTAGCCGCACGCGCTCGAGATCGCCCGTACTCAGCGTCTCGAAAAATGTTTTCACCAGTTGCTCGTTTCGGTTTTCCGCCTCGGACATCGCACCCTCCTCGCGTCCCTGCTTCCCCGTCAACCGGCGCGTATTATACCCGCGCGCGAGGCGAAGTCCACGCCGGTCACGGCGCGGATGCTACTGCCAATTTCGGGCTTGGCGTCCGGATGCTTTTGAGTATTATGGGGGCCGCGCAACGCCCGATTGGCGGAGTCGCGGTAGGGACGGGGATTGCTCCCCGCCCCCCGCACGGACCCGGACGGGCGCGATTAACGCATCCGGTTCTTATCGCAGGGAAGATGGGGACAGACAGAGGATCTCATGAACACCCTCTATAACCATCGCCCACACGCGTTCCAACGCACTGGGCACGATACACCGGTACTGAGCCCGGTTCGTGTTTTGCTGGAACTCGTTCCCTTTGACCAGAGCCCTTCCCTCCATCCCCTCCGCGACGGTTGGCTGTCCCGTCTTGTTCAGAGACTTCGCAGGTACTACGACTCTGTACGACTGCCTGTGTTCGTGCATCGTCAGATTACGTCCTTGGACTTGCTGACGCGATCCGCCCGACCTCTGGCGGATAAACACAGGCTCTCCCGGTTCTCGCGCAAGTTGTTTCTGTACATGCTCAGGTTCTTTGACCGCGCAGGGTTCGGAAGTCCCTCACGCTTTCGGGACCTCCGATATGGCCTTCCACTTTCTCCTACAGTGTCGGCACCCCGGAGTAAGCTTTCGCGGCTCGATGGCTGGCCTGTACATACCTTTGTCAACGCTTCAAGGTTGGCCTCACGGCCAATCGCACATGACTCAAGGCCGGTATGGTTCGTTACGCCTTTACCGTATGACTCTTTCATTCACAACAACCTGCCGGTTTAGCCCGGCGCTATCAGGAGATCCTCGAATGAGAACTGCTGCAGAGGCTTTCAAGGCCCGCGTATCGCTCGTGGCGACTGTCTTGATCGCCGCAGCCACCTTAGGATCGGTGATCGCGCAATCGCATCCGCCCAAGCCTCCGAAGACCGTGCGGCTCTACGTCTTCGATTGCGGCGTGATCAAGGCGATGGATCCGAAGCTATTCAATTTCAAACCGGGTGAGCTCGCCAACACGGAAATGTCCGTTCCCGCGTTTCTGATCGTCGATCCCAAGGGAACCCTCATATGGGACACCGGCTCCATACCGGACGTGGACTTCAAGGGCGACACGACTCCGATTACCGAGGGCTATTTTACGGCGACGCGGACGCTGCGATCGCAGCTGGCCGAAGTCGGCTACGCGCCGGCTGATATCACCTATCTCGCACTCTCGCACTATCACGGCGATCACGTGGCCAACGCCAACGAATTCGCGGCCTCGACGTGGCTGGTGCGGCAGGTAGAGCGTGATGCAATGTTCGCGGCAAAGCCTCCTGCGATTGCCACGCCCAAGACGTACAACGAGCTGAAGGACAGCAAGACCATCCTGATCACGACCGATGAATACGATGTCTTCGGCGACGGCAAGGTGATCATCAAATCCGCGCCGGGCCACACGCCGGGCCACCAGGTGCTGATCGTGAAGCTCGCGCACACGGGCAACGTGATGCTCTCCGGCGATCTCTATCACTATCCCGAGGAGCGCAAGCTGAATCGCGTGCCTTCTTTCGAATACAACGCGCAAGAAACGCTCGCGAGCCGCGCGATGATCGAAGCCTACCTCAAGAAAACGAATACGCAGCTGTGGATCGAGCACGATTTCGACGCCAACGCGAAGCTCAAGAAGGCCCCGAAATACTACGACTAGCACTCGCCCAGCTCAGCCGCGAAATGTAACGCCCATGCCGAGCACCGCTCCCGAAGCGATCGAGCACACGACCGGCCGCGCGAATTCCTACGCGCCGGGCTGGCGCATGTGGGTGCCCGTCATGGTGATGATGACGTGCTCGTGGCTCTCCTACATCGATCGGCAGGCGCTCGCCGTCATCTCGCCGATGATCCTCAAGGACACCGGGCTGAGCACGTCGGCCTACGCGGACGCCGTCGCGGCATTTTCCGTCGCTTACATGATCGCCAATCCGCTGTGGGGATCGCTGATTGACTACGTCGGGCTGCGCGCCGGAATGCTGGCGGCCGTCGGAATCTGGACGCTCGCGAGTGCGTCGCACGCGTGGGTCGTTGGATTTCTGGGCTTCGCCGCGGCGCGCACGCTGCTGGGCCTGGGCGAAGGCGCGACGTTCCCCGGCGGCCTGCGAACCGCCGCCGAGTCACTGCCGCTCAACCGGCAGTCGCGCGGAATGGGAATTTCGTATAGCGGCGCATCGCTCGGATCGATTTTCGCGCCGCTCATCATCACGCCGATTGCGCTGCGCTATGGATGGCGAGCGGCGTTCCTGGTTACCGGCGGACTCGGAGTCGTGTGGCTCGCGGTTTGGTGGCTGGTGGCGCGGCCGCCGCTCTTGCGCCCCGTGCCGCGGGTGAAAAACCGCATCGCGTGGCCCAAAGTGTGGGAGCGGCGTTTCTGGCTGCTCGTCGTGGGGATGGGCCTCGGCGGCGCGGCGCTCGGCCCGATTTTATATTTGTGCCCGCTCTATCTGAATCGCGTGTCGGGGCTCACGCAGAAACAGTTAGGAGAAGTGCTCTGGATCCCGGCCGTGTGCTGGGAGCTTGGCTATTATTTCTGGGGATGGGTCGCCGATCGCTTCGTGCGCGACGAAGCTCGCCCCGTGAAATTGTACGTCGTGCTCTCCATTCTTGCTCTGGCAACGGCGATGACGACTTGGACTACATCTTGGATCGCGGCGCTCGCATTCTTTTCCTGGGGGATGTTCATCGCCGTGGCGTTCATCGTCATTTCATTGCACCTGAGCGCGCGTGCTTACCCGCGCGAAGAAACGGGCATGGTCGCTGGGATCGGCTCCGGCGCGTGGTCGGCGGTGGTGGCGATACTATTGCCGATCTACGGACGCTTCTTCGACCATCAGCAGTACGCAGCGACCTTCATCTCGCTGAGTTTGATTCCCACGCTGGGAACCGCGCTGTGGTGGTGGATTGGCCGCGGCGCGACGACTGCGCCATCTCTGAATGCGGCGTGACGGCGCGCGCTAGCGCATCACAAACGGGTTCGGCGCGTTTCCGGCGATATCGATCCACACGCTCTTCGTCTGCAGATATTCACGAATGGCTTCGGCGCCGCTCTCGCGACCGATTCCTGAGCGCTTGTAGCCGCCGAAGGGCGACATGTAGCTCACCGCGCGATAGGTATTCACCCAGATCGTGCCTGCTTCGAGGCGTTCGGACATCGTGAGCGCGCGCCGAATGCTCTGCGTCCAGACGCCCGCCGCGAGACCGTATATCGTGCCATTCGCGATGTGAACGGCTTCGTCCTCGGTGTCGAATGGGATGACCGAGAGAATCGGGCCGAATACTTCCTCCTGCGCGATCCGCATGTCGGGCTTCACACCAGTGAAAATTGTCGGCTCGACGAACCATCCAGTGCCGCACTCGGGCCGCTGTGCAGGTGCGCCCCCCAGCCGACACACTGCGCCCTCTCCCTTCGCAATTCGAATGTAGTCGAGCACTTTGTCGTATTGCGGGCGCGTGGTGATCGGGCCGACCTGCGTGCCCATATCGAGCGGATTGCCCATCTTCGCGGTTTTGGCCAGCGCGAGCAGCTTCTCGACGAATCCGTCGAGCACCGGGCGATGGATCAGCGCGCGCGAGCCTGCGATGCACGTTTGCCCCGTCGCGGCGAAAATGCCGGAGACGACGCCCTTCACTGCCTGATCGAGATCGGCATCGTCGAAAACGATGTTCGCCGATTTTCCGCCGAGCTCGAGAGTGATGTGCTTGATGCCTTTCGCCGCGAGGCCGTAGACGTGCTCGCCCGTTCGATCGCCGCCTGTGAAAGCGATCTTTGCGACGTCTCGATGCGTGATCAGCGGCTCGCCGACCTCATTGCCAAAACCCGTGACGATGTTGACCACTCCCGGCGGAAATCCCGCGCGCGCGAAGAGCTCCCCGAACGCGAGCGCCGAAACCGAGGAAAATTCCGAAGGCTTCCACACGATGGCATTCCCCGCGGCCAGCGCCGGCGCAAGCTTCCACGTCGCCAGCAGGAGCGGCGAATTCCACGGCGTGATCGCGGCGACCACTCCGAGCGGCTCTTCGCGCGTGAAATTGAATACGCCCGGCCTGTCGATCGGGATGACTCGGCCCTCGATTTTATCCGCGAGTCCGCCAAAATAGTGGAACCATTGCGGAATGTATTTCAGTTGGCCGCGCATTTCGGCGATGAGCTTGCCGTTGTCGGTGGTCTCGATCTCGGCAAGTCTGTCCGCCTCAGCCGCGATGAGTTCGGCGAGGCGGCGCAAAAGTTCGCCGCGCGCAGTGGCCGTCAGCTTGCGCCATTCGCCATCGTAGAACGCGGATTTCGCCGCGGCCACGGCGCGGTCCACGTCTGCTTTGGTTCCGCGCGGGACGAGCGCCCACGGCTGCCCCGTGAATGGATTCACGGACTCGAACCACACGCCGGACGCGGGCTCTACCCACTCGCCGGCCGCCAGCATGCGATGTTTCTTCAATTCGCTCATCGTCGTCGCCATTGTGCACGACCCTTAGTCGCAGGCCGTTGAAAAATGTTGAACCTGTCATTCCGAGGGCGGGGTTTGCCCGAGGAATCTGCTCCTTTCTTCGAATTGCGCAGAGAGCAGATCCCTCGCTTCGCTCGGGATGACAGGTCCAAAGAGTTTTTCAGCAGCATGCTAGGATTTCGAAGCTTTCTCTTTCTCCTTCAGCTCCGCGAATGTTTCGCGCGCGATGCGGAAGGAGTCGACCGCCGCCGGCACGCCGCAGTAAATCGCCACCTGCAGCAGGACTTCGCGGATCTCGACCGGCGTCACGCCGTTGACCAACGCTCCTTTGATGTGCGCTTTCAGCTCGTGGGGACGGTTGAGGGCGCTGATCATCGCCAGATTCAGCATGCTGCGCGTCTTGCGAGGCAATTCCTCGCGGCCCCAGATCGCGCCCCAGCAATACTCCGTCACCAGCTCTTGCAGCGGGAGATTGAATTCATCCGCCGTATTGAAATTGTTGTCGACGAACTCCTTGCCGAGCACCGCGCTCCGAATTTCGCGCCCCTTATCGAACGTTTTCTTGTCCATTTTGTGAGCCTCTCCTCAGAATGAAAACCTTCACTTCTCTCCCACGCGTACGCCAGCCCATGCTTCCACCGTCTTGGCCACCGCCGTCATATCGGCGTCGAGGCCTTCGGTGGTCGTCGAAATCGACAGCAGTTGCCGCACCGCGCTTCCCACGATCATCGGAACGCCCAGCGCGTCCGCCTCGGACATGCACAGCCGGATATCTTTGTTCAAAAGCGCGAGCCCGAAACCGTAGCTGAATTTGCGCGAGATCACGTGCTGCTTCATCTTGTCCTGCGAGGCGCTGTTGCGCGCCGTGCCGGCGTTGAATACGTCGATCACGAGCGACGGATCGAGCCCTGCTTTCACTCCCATCACCAGCGCTTCCGAAGTGATCGCCATGGCCGTCGCCGAAAGCAGATTATTCAGCAGCTTCATCGTCTGCCCCTGCCCCGGCTGCGTGCCCACAAAGAAAAGTTTGCCGAGGTTTTCAAGCACGGGCTTCACGATTTCGAAAGTCGCCTCGGGGCAAGAGACCATCACGGCCAGAGTTCCCTTCTCCGCGCCGTTGATTCCGCCGCTCACCGGCGCGTCGACCGCCGTGATTCCTTTTGCGGCGAGCCCCTCGGCCACGCGCTTGGCCGTGGTCGCGCCCGTCGTCGATGCGTCGATGAAGATTTTGGCGCGCGTGCCTTCGATCACGCCCTTCGGTCCCAGCGCCACGGCCTCAACAATCGGCGGCGTCGGCACGCTGGCAAACACGATGTCGGCCGCCGAAGCCACGGCAGCCGGAGATTCCGCGCGCTTTGCGCCGCCTTCGACTAATGGCTGCACGGCCGCTTTGCTCGTATCGTAAACGGTGAGCGGGTAGCCGGCCGCCATCAGCCGGCGCGCCATGCGCGCGCCCATTCTCCCCACTCCCACAAATCCGGTACTCTGCAGCTGCGCCATTCTTCCCTCCGTCGATTGCGACGCGCATTATGCCCTACCGCAGCGCTCGTAACAATTGACGTTCCGCTCCGCGATGGTTCATGCTATGCCGCTCTTGAGCGAGCGTGAGGAGCACCGTGCAGACAGAGCCATATGAGATTTTCGCGATTCGTTACGCGCATCTCGGCAACCGCCACCCGGCGGAGAATTTCATCCTGGCCGATCCGCACGAATTCGCCTCCGACCTGGATTATTTCGTCTGGGTCGTGCGCCGCAGCGACCGCCTTTTCCTGATCGACACAGGCTTCGGCAAAGAGGCCGCTGATCGGCGCAAGCGTGAATGGCTGCGCTGCCCGATCGAATCGCTGCGGTTGCTCGGCATCGAGCCCGCGGACGTCACCAGCGTAATCCTCACGCATCTTCACTACGATCACGCGGGAAATCTCGATATTTTGCCGCGCGCGCGATTCCACCTGCAGGATAGCGAAATGGCTTTTGCCACCGGCCGCTGCATGTGCCACGAAAGCCTGCGGGCGCCGTTCGATCTCGAAAACACGCTCTCGATGGTGCGCCACGTCTATGCGGAAAGAGCTGTTTTCCACGACGATCATGCCGAACTCGCGCCCGGACTCACGCTGCACCGTGTCGGCGGCCATTCCGCCGGGCTGCAGGTCGCGCGCGTGTGGACGCAGCGCGGCTGGGTCGTCATCGCGTCCGATGCGTCCCACCTATACGCGAATTTCGAGCAGCGCCGCCCGTTTCCTGTTGTCTACAGCGTCGCGGAAACGCTCGAAGGGTACAACACTCTTTATCGCCTCGCCGATTCGCCGGCACACATCGTACCTGGCCACGACCCGCTGGTAATGAAACGCTATCCTGCGGCACGCCCCGCCCTTGAAAGTGTCGTCGTCCGCCTAGACGTGGCCCCATCGCAATAGTTGCGAACTCACAACCCGCCTTCGCCACCGGCAAAAGGCGCCCGGTCACGCGGGCTCAAGAGTTAAATGTAGCGCCGCGGCCTTCAGCGCGGCATCTTCGCCAAGGCGATGCGATGACACTCTGTAAAGCGCATCGCCCAGCGTAGCCGCGCCGCGATCGACATGCTGGACGTCAGCCCAGAAATTGCATATAAGTGTCGCACTGCCCGCGGGGGCACAAGTCGATCGTGGAGGAACTCGAATGGCGAAGAAGCCGAAGAAGGCCGCAAAGGCCGAGAAAAAGAAGTAGGTCCCTGCCGACTCAACGCTAGCGCATAGGATTTACGGGGCTGCCGCGATCGAGCGGCAGCCCTTTCATTTCGCGGCAAGCGCTCACTTATCTTTGCCGAGGATCGTCGAAACCTGCCCGGTCTTGTTGTTGATCGGATTCCGATTATTTTCCTCGCAGATAAATTCCAGCTGCTTCCACTCGCGGTGGCGCGTGAACGTATGCACGGTATGCCACGGCTGCGCGAGCACGTCGGGGTCGGTCAGGGTCATGCGATCTTCGAGCGTATCGGGACTGGCGAGGCGAATTCTCTCCACCACGTGCATCTTCGGCCCGTGATTCATCCGGTTGTAGCCGAGGGGCAATCTATGGCCCAGGCCGATCGTGTCGATCACCAGCGTGTCGCCCTCCCAGTGCCCGATCGAATCGCCGTTGAACGTGGGATCGAGACTGGCGGGATGGCCGCGCCCGTCGGTGAAGACGCGGCGCACCTGCATGTAGGCTTCCTGGATAATCGTCACGCGGCCGGGCGTGAATAGAAATTCGACATCGTACGGCTGGAACATGATCTGCGGCATTCCCGGAGGCACGCAGTTCGCGCTCTCGGTCGCGGGCTCCTCGTTCTTCGCCTCTTCGGCCTGCAGCACCTTCAGCTCGGCCGCGGCCGCGGGAGTGAACGACGGCTCCTCGGGAGGGGCATCGCCGCGTTTTGGAAAATTGAGGACCCAGATGCCGCTCCAATCGGGCAGCGAACCCAGAGTCGCATAGTCTGCAGTTCTCGTTTTCTCCGGAATGATCGTCGTATTCGGCGGTGGCGTGGGAGCGCTCTGCGCCCGGCATGCCGCGCCGATCCCTGCAAACACTGCACACGCGCACAGGATCGTGACGGAAAATTTCATCTTCGCCTCCATTTCAAGGGCGCTCCACGCCGGCTTGCCCGGCGGAACGCCCTTCCCCCAAAACGAAGCGAGCCATTTTGCATCAAAATATGGCTATCTGTCTCGGCGCATATTATAGTATTTACACTTTCCGTGAGGGCCGGCCCGGCGGTTCGGGGCCGGAGGAAGTTTTCCTGGTCGGGGGGGCCATGATGATACGGAAGTCGTTGGTCGCATGCCTGGGTGCTCTAATACTTGTGGCCGCCGGTACTGCGTCTGCGCATCATTCGTTCGCCATGTTTGACCGCTCGAAGAAAATCACGACGGTCGCCACCGTCACTCAATTTCAGTGGACCAACCCGCACAGCTGGATCGAGATCGATATTCCCGACAGCAAGGGCGGCACCACTCACTGGAGTCTCGAGTGCAATAGCCCGAACAATCTTTCGCGGCAAGGCTGGCATTCCGACAGCCTCAAGCCGGGCGACAAGGTCACGGTGATGTTTTGGCCGCTACGGAACGGGGACAAAGGCGGCCTTTTCATAGCACTCACTTTCGCGAACGGCCAAATGCTCGATGAGGCAGCGTTCCGTTCGGCGGAAAAGCAGCCTTAAGGCGATTGGCGGAATTCTCGCAATTTTATGACGCACGTTGCGCGTGAATCGATTTCGAAGATGGGAGCAAAACGATGAAAACTCGATCGATCGTATGTCTGAGCGCCGCTTTGCTATTGGTGATGACGTTCGCGGGGACCGCCATGGCGCATCACTCCGCCGCGATGTTCGACCACGACAAGCAGGTCCCGCTGACCGGCACGGTCGTCCAATTCGATTGGACCAATCCTCACAGCTGGATCTCGATCGACGTGCCTAACGCCAGCGGCGGCACCGACCGCTGGAGCGTCGAGTGCAACAGCCCCAACAATCTCGCCAAGCAGGGCTGGCGCTCGACGTCGCTCAAGCCCGGCGATAAGGTGACGATCGTCATCCACCCGCTGCGCAATGGCGACAAGGGCGGCAGCTTCATGTACGTAAAGCTCGCGGATGGCACGGTCCTCACCGATCCCACCTATCGCGCCCAGCCCAAGCAGCCCGGCGCCTCCGGCTCGCCCTACTAGCGCGACGGCAATACAGCGCGTAAGGCGGCCAAACGCCAAGGTCCGGGGCGCAGCAAGCAGCGCCCCTACAATTGCAGACTCACAATTCGCCGTGGCTCTGTAGGGGCGGGTTTGTAACTCGCCCGCGAGGACCCGTACCAATCACTCCGCCGTGTGTTCTTGGGTTGCCCCACCACTCACTACTCACCAATTACTACTCACTGTCCTAATGCGTGCTCAACAGATGTTGATTGAGGTCCGGCGTGCATTCCACTTCCGTGATGTCGGTGTCGTCCACGCGAATCCAGTGCTTCGTGCTGTCCCACTCGCCCACCCAATTCTTGGGATCCCACATCTGATATTTGATTTCGAGCCGCTTCCCGCCGTCCTGCAGGCGCATGGTCTCGACCATGTGAAATTCGTCGCTCACCGGCAGCCCCTGATCGATCCAGTGATGGTCGGTGACCATGCTGTTCGTATCGACAACCAGCGCGTCGCCGTCCCAATGCCCGACGGAATCGCCGTTGAATGTTCGCACCACGATGTCGGGAGGTGTGTGCGCCCGCCCATCGATATAAATAATCCGCAGCGCGTTTTCAAAGCCGCTGACCATGTAGATCGCGGTCGGCAGCTGGATCATGGCGATCGGCCAGACGCGCGTCATAATCATCGGCATGCCCGCCGGATAGCAGTGGCCGATGTCGTCGCGATACGCCTTGTGCTCGGCGGCGTACTTCTTTGACTCGTCGTACGCAGCCTGTGCATCCGGCAGAAATTTCGGGTAAGGCGGGCCGAACATGAACGAACTGAACCCGGCGCTCAGATCGACCGTCCAGGTGCCCGTCAGATCGAACGGTGGCTTCGGGCGTGGCTTTGCCAGATTGTCCGGCGCAAGCGCCCCCTCTGGAAACGCGTCCGGCGTCGCCTTCTGCTGCGCCTGCGCGCAAGGCACAGCCACCGCCAGACCCATCACGAATGCCAAGCTCGCCGCAAAACTGAGTTTTGTTCGCATCATTCCCCCCAATGATCGAATGTGCCCGGCACTGTACAAATCTTTTGCCTCGGCGTCAACGCCGCTTCGTACAATTCGCTCAATTCGCAATCGACAGACGCGCGTCGACAAGGTACTATTCCGACCGAATTTGGGGTCGGGGGACCACCAATGGTTCAGGCATTCTGCGACTGGCTTTCGAATACGCCCGTCAGCTTGAAAATACAGACCATCGTCTGGATCATTCCGGCGGTCCAGACGGTTCACATCCTCAGCGTGTCGATCGTGATGGCGTCGATGGCCATGCTCGACCTGCGCCTGATGGGCATCGCCGGCAAGCGCCAGTCGGTCTCGCGCATGGTCGATCGCTTTGTCCCCTGGGTCTGGCGCGTGCTCCTGATCCTCGCCGCCACTGGCGCGATCCTGATTATCGGCGAGCCCGGCCGCGAGCTGCTGAATTGGGCGTTCCGCACAAAGATGGCGATGGTCGCCACCGTGAGCTTGATCACGCTGGCCGTCCAGTTGATGAATAAGCGCGACGCCACTTTCTGGGAGAATCGTCGTATCACTGCGGCTGCGGTCGGCGTCGTCTCGTTGCTGTTGTGGGTTGCAATTGTCACCGCAGGGCGTTGGATCGCGTACGTCTGATAGCACATCATCAATCGGGTCAAGGGAAAACGAATCGTAATGGGGATCCTCAGGCTCTGTGCATGGCTCGAAAGCACCCGCGTCGCCGAAAACATTCGCGTATCCACCTGGCTTTTTCCAACGATCGAAACGATCCACGTGCTGTCCATCGTCCTGGTGGTCGGCTCGATCGCGATGTTCGATCTTCGGCTGCTCAATCTAGCTTCGCGCGATCGCAGCGTCACGGAAGTCTACGACGACGTCATGCCCTGGACCCGCGCCGCCTTCGTAATCGCCGCGATTGCCGGCGGGCTGCTTTTCACCTCGAGCGCCACAAAGTATTACGCCAACGTTCCTTTCCGGCTGAAAATGCTGACGTTGTTGCTGGCGGGCATTAACACGGCCTACTTCGAATTCTGGACACGCCGCGGCATCGCCGCGTGGGACCACGCCACGCGCACCCCGCGCGCGGCTAAGATTGCAGGCGGCATCTCGCTGGTGCTGTGGATCCTCGTCGTCGCCTTCGGCCGCTGGATCGGCTTCACGAAACAGTAGCTGCATCGGTTTCTCCGTGGTCTCCGTGCCTTCTCAGTGTTCTCTGTGGTAGGTCTTTCTGTTCGCCGGAGGCGAGTATTCCGCACCCGAGTTCATCCGAAGCCGAGGAGAAATTATGAGGGTGCCCCATCTTTTCACGCGGTTCGTGAAGGGTGCGCGAGGAAACACACGATTGCTGCACGCTAATACGCGGCCGCCGCTCCGCTTGTCGATTCGTTCCGCAACTCGCGGATGATATTCACGCCGGCGCTAGTTCCAAGGCGGCTGGCCCCAGCCTCGATCATGGCCTTGGCATCGGCTGCGGTGCGAATCCCGCCGGACGCCTTCACTCCGATCTTGACCGTGCGCCGCATCAGCGCCACATCTGCCACGGTTGCCACGCCACCGAGAAATCCGGTGGACGTTTTCACGAAGTCGGCGCCGGCCTTCTCGCTCAACTCGCACGCGATCACTTTTTCTTCCTCGGAGAGCAGCCCCATCTCGAGGATCACCTTGAGCAGTGCCCCGCGCTCGTGTGCGAGCTCAGCCAGCGCGCGAATCTCCGAAGAAACGTGCTCCCGGTTACCCGATTTGAGCGCGCCGATGTTCTGCACCATATCGATCTCGGCCGCGCCCAGCTTCAGAGCCTCGGCCGCCTCGAACCGCTTCACGCTCGCAAGCGTCGCCCCGAATGGGAAGCCGATCACAGTCCCGACTTTCACCCCGCTTCCCTGCAGGCGCAAATGCGCGAGTTCCACGTAGCAGGGGTTCAGCATTACCGCGCCAAAACGGAACTCCTTGGCCTCGTCGCATAGTTTGATGATCTGCGCGGACGTTGCCTCCGGCTTCAGCTGCGTGTGATCGATGATTTTGGCAACGCTCTGCCAGCTATCGAATGACGCCGCCTTGCCGGAAACTGAGTTTGGGCTCGACATCGCCTACGAATATTACTACGCTAACAACGATTTCTCGCAATCGCGGTGCAGCATTTTGCTGCAACCTTTCAATCCAGGCCTTGGTAGGTCAAATGCCAAAGCGGAATTCCCGCAGTAACGCCACGCGCGAAAAGTTGATGAGCGCGGCTCGCGCGACCATGCGCAACGCCCACGCCCCATATTCCAAATTCAAGGTCGGCGCGGCCCTGCTCACCACGAAAGGCCAGATCTTCGCCGGCTGCAACGTCGAAAACGCCTCCTATGGCATGACGAATTGCGCCGAGCGCACCGCAATCTTTTCCGCCGTCGCGAGCGTCGGCCCGAAAATGGAAATCGAGGCGATCGCCATCGTCAACAGCCACAACGCCCCGTGCGCGCCGTGCGGCGCCTGCCGCCAGGTGATCTACGAATTCGGCCCGAAGGCGCTCGTCTATTTCCGGGGAGCGAAGGGCCAGAAGAAGCTCAAGATCACCGATCTGCTTCCGGAAGGATTCCGCCTGAAGTGAGCGACGCACCGGATTCCTCCGCCGCCAGCCCGATCCGCGCGATCGACGTGATCCGCAAGAAGCGCGATGGCCTCGAACTCTCGCGCGCCGAAATCGAATCGCTTGTCGGCGGCTACACCCGCGGCGACATCCCCGATTACCAGATGTCCGCGTGGCTGATGGCCGCATTGCTGAAAGGCTTGAGCCGCGCGGAAACCGCGGCTCTCACGGACTCCATGCTCCACTCGGGCGAGGTTCTGGACCTCTCCGGCTTCTCGTCGCCCAAAATCGATAAGCACTCGACCGGCGGCGTCGGCGACAAAACCTCCCTGGTTCTCGCACCGCTCGCCGCGGCAGGCGGCCTGATCGTTCCGATGATCAGCGGCCGCGGCCTCGGCCACACCGGCGGCACGCTCGACAAGCTCGAATCCATTCCCGGATTCAACGTGCAGCTGTCGCTCGCCCGCTTTCGCGAAGTGCTGCACGCCTGCGGCTGCGCCATGATCGGCCAGACCGCTGAAATCGCGCCCGCCGACCGCAAAATCTATTCTCTGCGCGATGTCACGGGCACCGTTGAAAGCCCTTACCTGATCTGCGCGTCGATCATGAGCAAAAAGCTTGCGGAGGGCGTCGACGGCCTCGTTCTCGATGTGAAAACCGGCTCGGGCGCATTCATGAAGACGGACGAAGATGCCGCGTTCCTCGCCGAGCTGATGGTCGAAACCGGGCAACGCATGGGCAAGAAAATGGTCGCGCTGATTACCGACATGGACCAGCCGCTCGGCCTGCGCATCGGCAATTCGCTCGAGGTCGAGGAAATCCTCGATGTGCTGCTCGGCCAGGGCCCCGAGGATCTGCGCCAACTTTGCATCGAGCTGGCGGCATGGATGTTTCACTTGGGCGGCCGCGCGAGCACGATCGCGGACGGAAAAACCCTCGCGGATCATCTCATCCGTTCCGGTAAGGCGCTCGACAAATTCCGCCAGATGGTCTCACTGCAGGGCGGCGATGCTCGGGCGATCGACGATCCCAAGCGACTGCCGCATGCGAAGCACACTGCCGATATCGTGAGCCCCACAACTGGCTTCGTGGGTGCGATTCAAAGCGAGCTGGTCGGCACGGCGTGCGTCGTTTTGGGTGGCGGCCGCGAGAAAAAGGAGGACGCCGTCGATCCCGCCGTCGGCATCATCCTTCACAAAAAAGTCTGCGACCACGTTTCAGCCCGCGAGACGCTTTGCACGATCATCTACAATTCGGAATCCCGCGCCGCGCACGCCCGAAAGCTCCTCGAGCAGAGCTTCCAGATTGCAGACGAGCCGCCGGCTCCGCGCAAACTCATCCACCGGATCATCCCCGAGCCGTCTCAGCCAGCCCGGCGGTAATTTCACTTAGAAAACTCGTCCCGTGCGGAATCGCGCCGCCGAAGTTTTCCGCCACCGTCTGGCCCATGTCGGCCAGCGTCGATCGAATCCCCAGATTCCCGCCGCCCGCCGCTCCGGGGCTGAAAGCGAGAATCGGCACATATTCGCGCGAATGATCCGTCGTCGGATTCACCGGATCGGGATCGCAGCCGTGGTCGGCGGTGATCAGCAGCAGATCGGACGCGCGTATGTCATCGAGAAACGGCCCCAGCATCTCGTCGAATTCCTCGAGCGACCGCGCGAATCCCTCCACGTCCTTGCGGTGCCCATACAACATGTCGAAATCAACGAGATTCGCGAAAATCAACCCGCTGGCCCGGTCCGCGAGCGCCTCCGACATTTTGGCCATGCCGTCCGCGTTATTTTTCGTCGTGACGTATTCCTTCACGCCCCGCCCGTGATAAATGTCATGGATTTTCCCCACGCCGAAAACCGGCACGCCGCGATCCGCGAGCACGTCGAGCAGCATCGGCTTCGGCGGCTCAACCGCATAATCATGCCGCCGCTCCGTGCGCCGGAAATTTCCCGCCGTGCCCGTGAACGGCCGCGCGATCACCCGCCCCACGCGGTTGGGCCCGTCGAGCAGCGCTCGCGCAATCTCGCACTCGCGATACAGCTCCGCGATCGGGATCACGTCTTCGTGCGCCGCAATCTGAAATACGCTGTCGCCCGACGTGTACACGATCGGCCAGCCGGTGCGCACATGTTCCTCGCCGAGTTCTTTGATGATCTCGGTACCGGACGCCGGCTTGTTGCCAAGCGTGCGCCGCCCGATCCGCCGCTCGAATTCCGCGATCATCTCCTTCGGGAATCCGTGCGGGTACACCGGAAACGCCTGGTCGAGCCAGATGCCCGCCATTTCCCAGTGCCCCGTAGTCGTATCCTTCCCAGGGGAAACGGTGGCGCCTTTGCCGAAATAACCAGCGGGCCGCGCAGGCGCCGTAAGGTGCGCCAGCGCCTTGATATTCGCAAGCCCGAGTCGTACCAGATTCGGCAATCGCAACGGCCGCGACCGCGCGATATGCCCCAGCGTGTCGCGCCCCACGTCGCCGTAGTCCGCCGCGTCCGGCAGCTCGCCTATCCCAACGCTATCGAGCACGATCCAGATCACGCGCTCGAAATGTGCCTTCGTCCCCATCAACTCTCCTGTCGGCAGTCATAGTATCACTCAGACGAACGCTCGCTACCCGACCGCATCCGAGCCTCGGCGTTTGAAGTTCCGGGTGCCGCATCCTCGGTTTGTGAGGGTGGGGCCTTTCCGTCCAATCGCCACGCCCTCGCGATTTCGATGCTAATGGTCCGCTGTTGTAGCTCCCGTCCTCGAATAGTAGACTTGCACGAATCAGGCTCAGGAGGCATTCGATGCCGCGAATCGTGCGTTGTGGTGTCATCCAGGCGAAATGCGAGTGGTCGCCCGAAAAATACTCGCTCGCGCAAATCAAAGAAAAAATGATCGCGAAGCACGAGAAGATGATCGCCGACGCGGCGAAGAAAAACGTCCAAGTACTCGGCCTCCAGGAACTTTTCTACGGCCCCTATTTCTGCGCCGAGCAGAATGCCAAATGGTACGAGCTCACCGAAAGCGTCCCCAACGGCCCCACGCTCGCGCGCATGCAGAAGCTCGCGCGCAAGCACAAGATGGTCCTCGTCGTGCCGATCTACGAAGTCGAAATGGCCGGGGTTTTCTACAACACCGCCGCCGTCTTCGATGCCGACGGCACGTACCTCGGCAAATATCGCAAGCACCACATCCCCCATTGCCATCCGGGCTTCTGGGAAAAATTCTATTTCACGCCGGGCAACGCGGGCTATCCGGTCTTCGAGACGCGCCACGGCCGCATCGGCGTCTACATCTGCTACGACCGCCATTTCCCCGAGGGCGCGCGCATTCTCGGCCTCAACGGAGCCGAAATCGTCTTCAATCCTTCGGCCACGGTCGCCGGCCTCTCGGAATATCTCTGGGAACTCGAGCAGCCCGCGCACGCCGTCGCCAATCAATATTTCGTCGCGGCGATCAATCGCGTGGGCACCGAAAAACCGTGGAGCATCGGCGAGTTTTACGGCAAGAGCTATTTCTGCAATCCGCGCGGACAAATTGTCGCGCAGGCCAGCCGCGACAAGGACGAGCTCGTCGTCGCCGACTTGAATCTCGACGAAATCAAGGAAGTGCGCGCAACCTGGCAGTTCTATCGCGATCGCCGCCCCGAAAGCTACCACGAAA
Source organism: uncultured Acidobacteriota bacterium (assembly GCA_963841605.1). Classification (GTDB taxonomy): domain Bacteria; phylum Acidobacteriota; class Terriglobia; order Acidiferrales; family UBA7541; genus Palsa-295. Next base: position 436,494 of record CAWJDM010000012.1, on the reverse strand, counting down.
TTACGCGCACGCATATCAGCGGCTCGGCGCAGGCGGCCAATTGACTAGCGCCACACTCACGGCTCCCCTCTGCCGCAATTACATCAACGGCCGCTGGGTCGAATCGCGCTCGCGGCAGACTCTCGAGCGCCGCAATCCCGCCGATCTCAAAGAGGTGCTGAGCGTCTCGCCTCTTTCGACGCGCGCCGAAGTCGGCGAAGCAGTCGCCGCCGCAAAAGCTGCGTTTCCCGCGTGGCGCGACACTCCTGCGCCCGCGCGCGGTAAGATTCTCGCCCGCGCCGCGGCGCTCATGGAGCAGCGCAAGGATGAGCTCGCCCGCACGCTCACCCGCGAAGAAGGCAAGACTCTGAAAGATTCGCTTGTCGAGGTACAACGCACGATCGACATCCTCGAATTCACGGCCGGCGAAGGCCGCCGCATCGGCGGCGAAACGGTGCCGAGCGCATCGCCGCGCAATTTCACTTACACGGTCAAGCAGCCTCTCGGCGTCGTAGGCGCAATCACGCCCTGGAATTTCCCCCTCGCGATTCCCGCGTGGAAGGCGGCTCCGGCGCTCGTCGCAGGCAATACGATGGTCATCAAACCCGCCGAGCTCACGCCGCAAACCTGCGTCCAGATCTGCGAAATTTTCGAACAGGCGGGCCTGCCCGCCGGCGTGCTGAATATGGTCCTTGGCGCGGGTGAGGAAGTCGGCGACGAGCTTCTCCGCTCGCCCGATGTCCGGGCGATCTCGTTCACCGGTTCGAACGACGTCGGCAGCCTCATCTACGCCACCGCCGCGAAGCAAATGAAGAAGTGCCAGTGCGAAATGGGCGGCAAGAATCCCGTCGTCGTGCTAAGCGACGCCGATCTCGCTCTTGCCGCGGACCACGTTGTCGCCGGCGCTTTCGGTTCCACCGGCCAGCGCTGCACGGCGACCAGCCGCGTCGTCGTCGAAGAATCGATCGCGAACCAGTTCGTCGAAATGATCGTCGAGCGCGCGAAGAAACTCAAAGTCGGCAACGGCCTGGACGCCGGCGTCGACGTAGGCCCTCTCGTCGACGAGCAGCAATTCAACACCGTGCTGCGCTACCTCGAAATCGGCAAAAAGGAAGCCACGCTCCTGCTCGGCGGCATGCCCGCCGGGGCGGGCGTGCCCACCGCAGAAGACGGCTACTTCGTCGCGCCCACTGTCTTCGACCACGTCCGCTGGGATAGCAAAATCGCGCAGGAAGAAATTTTCGGCCCCGTGCTTTCGGTGATCCGCGTCCCCGATTTCGAGGAAGCCTTGCGCGTCGCAAATTCCGTGAAGTACGGCTTGTCGAGCTCAATCTACACGAACGACGCAGCCAGAATTTTCGAGTTCATCGACCGCATCGAAACCGGCATGACGCACGTGAACGCGCCCACCGTCGTCAGCGAAGCGCAGATGCCTTTCGGCGGCGTCAAAGCCACCGGCGTCGGCCTGCGCGAAGTGAGCCGCGTCGCCATCGATTTCTACACCGAGCTGAAAGCCGTCTACATCGACTACACGCCCGGCAAGCCCTCGCCGAAGTCCTCCGCCAAGTCCTGACGATGACCGACGCGACGATCGATCCCGAGAGCGGCGCGCGCGCCGAGCCTTTCGATCCCGCCTTAGTCCGCCACAGTTCGCTCTACAACGAAGACCTCGCGCCCGTCCCCGCCGCGCGCCGCACCTGGGGCACCTACAATTACGCCGCGCTGTGGATCGCGATGAGCGTCAACATTCCCACCTACCTGCTCGCGAGCGCCATGATCGCTGGCGGCATGAACTGGAAGCAGGCCATCTTCACGGTGTTCCTCGGCAACGTGCTCGTCCTGATCCCGATGCTGCTCAACGCGCACGCCGGCGCGCAATATGGAATTCCCTTCCCGGTTTTCGCGCGTTCCGCGTTCGGCGTGCTCGGCGCCAACGTCCCCGCGATTCTCCGCGCGCTGGTTGCCTGCGGCTGGTTCGGCATCCAAGCGTGGATCGGAGGCGAAGCGATCTACACGATGATGCTGGCGCTCGAGCCCGGCTGGAAAAGCGTTTCGTGGTGCCTTCCGGTGTGCTTCCTGTTTTTCTGGCTGCTCAACGTGATCGTGATCGTGCGCGGCATCCAGACGATCCGTTTCCTCCAAGGCATCACCGCGCCGTTCCTGCTGTTGATCGGTCTCGCCCTGCTGCTTTGGGCGCGCAGCAAAGCGGGCGGCTTCGGGCCGATGCTCGCGTCGCCGTCGAAATTTCACACCTTCGGCGAATTCTTCAAGTTTTTCGTGCCGTCGCTCACGGGCGTGGTCGCGTTCTGGGCGACGGTCGCGCTGAATATTCCCGATTTCACGCGCTACGCGCACAGCCAGCGCGAACAAATGGTCGGCCAGGCGCTCGGCCTGCCAGCCACGATGACGTTCTACTCCTTCATCGGCATCGCCGTCACGTCCGCTACGGTGATTTTATTCGGCCAGGCAATTTGGGACCCGGTCGCCGTTCTCGCACATCTTGGCAATTCGATCGCTGTAATTATCGCGATGTTGGCGCTGCTCATGGCTACGCTCAACGTCAACGTCGCCGCAAACGTGGTCTCGCCCGCCAACGATTTCTCGAATCTCTGGCCGCAGAAAATCAGCTTCCGCACCGGCGGGCTGATCACCTGCGTGATCGGCATCGTAATGCAGCCGTGGAAACTGCTCGCCACCTACGGGAATTACGTCTCGGGCTGGCTGGTGGGCTACTCCGGCTTCCTCGGCCCCATCGCCGGAATCCTGATCTGCGACTATTTCGTCCGCCGCAAAACCATCCTCAACTCCGAAGATCTCTACCGCCGAGGCGGCGTCTACGAATTCCGAAGCGGCGTAAATTGGAAAGCGATCGCTGCGCTCGCAATCGGCTGCGCGGTAGCCTTCGTCGGCCTCATCTACCCGCCCGTCCGCGCCCTCTACGATTACGCCTGGTTCGTAGGCTTCGCCGTCAGCTTCGTCGCGTATCTCGCGCTAACGGCGGGCAGCCCGAAACGCGCGTAAAGTCCCGCTGTAACCGTGTCGATTAGGAGTGGCACCCTTCCTTTGTTTGCAATGAGTTGCGGACGTTTCTAATCGCCAAATGTCGATTAGAAAATGGCGGTGATTGGCGACTGACTGGTCAGGGATCTGGTCCCAACGAGCGTTTGCGATAGCTCGCCAGGTTTTTCAAAGCGTCGAGTTTTCAAAGAGCGTTCAACCCTCTTCGAGAGGGCGGGCGGCTTTCGTCGCCATAATCAGGTTGGCAAATTGCTGGGCAGATGTCAGCTGTCCCGCCGTACAGTTTTGGCACAGGGGCGATGCCCTGACCGAACGCCCCAGGGATAGGCGGAAAGCAGCGCGCTCGGGATCAATCACCGCTCGGCATAGGCGGCGTGCACGACGCAGCCGACTGCCGCACGCGCTCATTCCAGCTCACCGGCGCGCGGTCGCTATCGACTTCCTTCATCGTGATGCAGCCATCGACCGGGCAAACGAGCGCGCACAAATTGCACCCCACGCACTCTTCCTCGACAATTCGCGGCACGTGAACGCCAAAACCGCCCGTATTTTTCTTCGCCGCCTCGCGATACGGCTCGATGCACTGGTGCGCTCCATCCTCACACGCGACGTAGCACAGCTGGCAGCCGATGCACAGCTTCGAATCGATTTTCGCGATCACTTTGTAATTCAGATCGAGGTCGCCCCAATCCTGGACATTCGGCAGCGCCCGCCCGCGAAAATCCTCGATCGTGCGGAAGCCGCGCTGATCCATATACTGCGAGAGCCCGTCGATCATGTCCTCGACGATCCGGAATCCGTAGTGCATCGCCGCGGTGCACACCTGCACGGTTGAAGCGCCAAGCGCGATGTGCTCCGCCGCATCGTTCCAATAGCCGATTCCGCCGATGCCGCTGATCGGCACGCGCACACTTTTCGCAACAGTCGAGAGCAGATGCAGCGCGATCGGCTTCACTGCCGGCCCGCAATAACCGCCATGCGACGATTTCCCGCCCACCGCCGGGCGCGGCACAAACGTATCGAGATTCACGCCCATCAGTGAATTGATCGTATTGATCAGACTCACCGCATCCGCGCCGCCCCGCTCGGCAGCAGCGGCGATGTGCGTGACGCTCGAAACGTTCGGCGTGAGCTTCACGATCACCGGAATTGTCGCCGCTTCCTTCACCCACGCCGTGATCATCTCCGTGTATTCGGGCACCTGCCCGACCGCCGCGCCCATCCCGCGTTCGCTCATGCCGTGCGGGCAGCCGAAATTCAGCTCGAGCAGGTCCGAACCGGCATCTTCGGCACGCCGCACGATCGCGTGCCACGATTCGCGCCGCGATTCCACCATCAGCGACGCGATCACCAGATGTTTCGGGTAGCGCTTCTTCACTTCGTAGATTTCGCGGAAATTCACTTCGGTCGGCCGGTCGCTGATGAGCTCAATGTTGTTGAAGCCCATCATCTTCACGCCCGCAAGATCGATCGCGCCGTAGCGCGAGCTCGTATTCACGATCGGCTCCCCGATCGTCTTCCACACCGCGCCGCCCCAACCCGCGTCAAACGCGCGCATCACCTGCCCGCCCGTATTTGTCGGAGGTCCCGAGGCCAGCCAGAACGGATTCGGGCTAGTCACTCCGCAAAATTTCACGCTCAGGTCAGCCATCGTTTACACCTCCGCACCGCACAGAGCCACCCAAACACTTTCGCTCCAACACCACCCCGCAAGCTGTCATCCCGAATCCCCGCCCCGGGATCTGCTTTACCACGACCTGCTTGGCAAAGCGCGCCCACAGTCTACGCAGTCATTTCTTCCCGCGCGGCGCGCCAAGCCAAGCGTCGAGCCCGCTTGCAGCAGCCATGCCTTCCGCAACCGCGTCCACAACTTCCTTGCCGCCATTCGTGCAATCGCCTGCCGCAAAATATTTCGGATTGCCCGTCTGATGCCGCTCGTTGACCTTCACCGTACCTTTGCTGTGAAGTTCGACGCCTTTGATCCCGCGCAAAATCTGGGTCACGGGCTGCTGCCCCACCGCGCGCACGACCATTTCCACATCGAGGACGAATTCGGTGCCAGCCAGCGGCACCGGCGTACGACGGCCCTTTTCGTCGGGCGGGCCAAGCTCGGTGCGCACGCATTCGAGGCCGGTGACGGCGCCTTCGCTGCCCACGATGCAAACCGGCAGCGTCTGCCACAGAAAAACGACCGCGTCCTGCTTGGCGAGCTGATATTCGTAGGCGAAGGCGGGCATGTCGGCCTCGCCGCGGCGATAGATGAGGTAAACCGTTTTGGCCCCGAGGCGCCGCGCCGCGGTGACGACGTCGATCGCGGTGTTCCCTGCACCGATGCAAGCGACGCGCACGCCCACCTCGACTTCGTGCAGAGGATTTACCTTCGTTTTCGCGAGGAACTCGATCGCTCCGTGGACGCCATGCAAATCCTCGCCGGGCAGGCTGAGGCTCCACGTCTCGCCGAGCCCGATGCCAATGAAGATCGCATCGAACTGCTTCTCAAGGTCGGCGAAGCTGATGTCGCGGCCGATTCCGATCTTCTGGCGAAACTTCACGCCAAGCTGCTTCACCAGATCGGCCTCGCGAATCGCGTCTTTCGCGCGCGCTTTATACGCCGCAATGCCGTAGGTGTTGAGGCCGCCGGGCAGCTCGTTGCGGTCAAAGATGGCAACGTCGTATCCCCACTTCGCGAGTTCCGCCGCGCAGGCGAGCGATGCGGGGCCCGAGCCGATGCACGCGACCTTCTTTCCATTCGGCGCGCCGGCGTGAAACAACTGAATGTTGTTGTCGAGCACGTGATCGACGGCGTAGCGCTGCAGCCGCCCGATCTCAATCGGCGGCTCGCCCTTTTCGTGCATTACGCAGGCGCCTTCGCAGAGCACCTCCGTCGGGCACACGCGCCCGCAGCTGTGGCCCAAAATATTGGCCGAAAGAATCGTGCGCGCGGAACCCTGCAGGTTGCCCGTCGAAATTTTCTTGATGAACGCGGGAACGTCGATATGCGTGGGGCACGCAATCGTGCACGGCGCATCGAAGCAGTAGAGGCAGCGCGCGGCCTCGATGGCGGCTTGCCGGGAATTCAGCGCGGGCGCGATTTCGGCGAAGTTCTTTTCATATTGTTCCGGGAGAAGCTTCGGCGCCGTTTCGCGAAGCGGCATGGAAAAGATGAATCTCCGAATCGCACGGCCGGGAGGGACAAACGCTTCCAGCGCGCAGGATTGCCTGTAAGCGCACGATTCTAACACGATGAACGGGTTGCGCCAGCTTTCGTTATTGCCCTAAGATGCCTAACCTGCATTTTACAAGGAGATTCGATGCGCTTTGACACCGTGATCAGAAACGGCACCGTCGTCACCGCAACGGACACCTATGCGAGCGAGATCGGCATCTCCGGCGGCCGCATCACCGCGATCGCGCAGGCGCTGCCGGTCGAAAACGCGGGCAAGGTGATCGACGCGACCGGCCTGCTGGTGATGCCGGGGGGCATCGACGTCCACACGCACCTCGATATGCCTTTCGGCGGCACAACGAGCGCCGATGATTTCGAATCCGGCACGATTGCGGCGGCCTTCGACGGCACCACGACCCTCATCGACTTCGCGATCCAGACGAAAGGCCACAGCCTGCGGCAGGCATTTGACACCTGGATGAAGAAGGCCGACCGCAAGGCCGCGATCGACTACGCCTTTCACTGCATCATCACCGACCTTGGCGCGGCGCAACTCGAAGAGATGGGCGCGCTGATCGGCGAAGGCGTTTCGAGCTTCAAACTTTTCATGGCGTATCCCGGCGTGCTCATGGTCGACGACGCCACGATTTTTCGCGCGATGTCGCAAGCCGCGAAATTCGGCGGGCTGATCTGCATGCACGCGGAAAATGGCGGCGTGATCGACGTAATCGTCCAGAAGGCGCTCGCAGAAGGCAAAAAGTCGCCTAAATATCACGCGCTCACACGCCCGACGACGGCCGAAGGCGAAGCGACCAGCCGCGCCATCGCGCTCGCGGAGATGGCGGGTGCGCCGGTCTATATCGTGCATCTCTCGTGCAACGACGCGCTCGAAAAAGTGCGCGAGGCGCGCGATCGCGGCCTGCCCGCGTATGCCGAGACATGCCCTCAGTATCTCTATCTCTCGCTCGAAAATATGGACGCGCCGGGATTCGAGGGCGCGAAATACGTCTTCACGCCGCCGCTGCGCGAGAAGTGGCACCAGGAAAAGCTGTGGCAGGGGCTCGCGCACGATACGCTGCAAGTCGTCTCAACCGATCACTGCCCGTTCTGTTTCAAGGAGCAAAAGGAACTCGGGCGCGATGATTTCACGAAAATTCCAAATGGCGGCCCCGGCATCGAGCACCGGCTGAGCCTCATCTACACCGGCGGCGTGCACGGCGGTCGATTTTCGCCGAACCGGTTCGTCCAGCTCGTAGCGACGGCCCCCGCCAAATTATTCGGCCTGTTTCCGCGCAAAGGCACCATCGCAATCGGATCCGACGCCGACCTTGTAATCTTCGATCCGAACAAAGAACAGACGATCAGCGCGGCAACGCACCACATGCGCGTCGATTATTCGATGTTCGAAGGAATCCGCGTGAAGGGCGTGCCGAAAACCGTCCTGTCGCACGGCCGCCCGGTGATCGAAAACGGCCTCTTCGTCGGCAAAGCCGGCACCGGCGAATTCATCCGTCGCCAGCAGTACGCGGGAATTTAGGTTCTTCGCCTTTGACGTTCCGGATGCCGATCCTCGAATTTGTGAGGGTGGGGGCTTTTGCGCCGCTGCGACTATGGAGCCGAAGGGATATTCTTCTCGCGGTCGCTCCAGTGGGCGACGATATCGCGGACGACCTTGTCGCCCACCGTTTCCGCCGCATCGAGTGACTCCAGGTACGCCGGGTAGTTGCCCTGAGCCATCTGCGCGAGGCTTTCGGCGGGCGTCGAGCCGGGCGGTTCGCGATCGTAGTTGCTTACCGTGCGGAGGACGAGCACGCGATTGAAATCCACGCGCCCAGCCTGGCTGAGGAACGTCAGCGCCTGCAGCGTCCCCGTATCTTCCATCGCCGAAATCATGAAGTTGCCCTTGCCTTCGGTGAAGTAGCGCACCCATGCGTTTGCCCACTCATCCATCAGCGTCCCGTGCCAGAACGTGCTGCCGCACATATTGTCACCGCGCGCCACGAACGGCGGCTTCATCGCATTGGGAAATCCGGCGAAGCGCGCTCGATACGCCCGCAGGCCGTCGGTATCCGCGAGCGGGATGTTGCGCGTGAGCCCGAAGGCCCAGCCGACGAGCCCTGTGTTGAGCGTATAGATTTCGCCGGTCGCGCCTTTCCTGACGGGCTGCTCGTAGGGCGTGGCGTGCTGCAACGGAACGTAGCCTGTCGGCCAATCCTTGGGAATTTCGCGCGCATCGATTTCATACGCGAGGTCGCCATCCACCACATGATCCGACCAGACCGCCGATCCGAGCGAGACGTCCGCCGGATCGCCGCCGCCGATTCCGGCGACGATCCAGTAGGCTTTCGAGAAATCGAAGCGAGGGTCGAGGCCAAGAGCCATCACGGATGCGGCGGCGCGCGCGGTTCCGACGCCCGTCAGCATTCCGAGCACGCCATCTTTATTCATCCGCACGTGGTGATAACCCGCGGGCAGCGGCAAAATCTGATCGAGGTGCTCTCGCTCGACCCAGAGTTGGTATTCGCCGGGGCGGTCGCCGGTGTCGTTGCCCGCTTCAAACATATTTACGACGACGACCTTCACGCGGATCGGAGTCGGAGGCGCTGCGGACTGAGCGCGCAGCACGTAGGTGGACAGAAGCACTACGGCGAGGGCCAGCAAGATACACTTCGACGTGAACCGCATTGCACCTCCATGATTCGAAAGCGGATAAGGCCTCTGAGCGAGACGAGACAAAGTTTACAGCGCAAAAAGCCGCCAAATTCGGCTTTTCTTGGCCGTTTAGCGGCCCGTCAAGCCCCCGACGGCGGCAACGTTGTTGCCCCCGCGGGAACAGAAAATTCAGCTGAATTTTCGGCCGAGCGAGACTACGGATTCTTGCTGAGGCGGCGGAAATAATCCGCGACGGCATCCTGGTAGCCGGCGGGCATCGGCATCGGATTGGCGCTGCGAATTTGGCCGGACTGCTTGTCGTCGAGCTTGCGCTGCAATTGCAGTTCGAGTTTGTCGACGTCGTTGAGTACCTGCGTGTGGAGCTGCTCGAAGAGCGCCGGGTTGCCGGGGAAACGTTTTGGGTCGAGCTGCTGCATCTCGCGAATCAATTCCTGCAATTCGCGCGCGGTCTCTGGATCGTTCTCGACCGTCTGGCGAAGCTGATTCAGGCTATCGAGACTTTGCTGGTAAGAACGCTCGGGATCGGGCGGCAGCGGCGAATTATCGGGAGCGACCGGCTGCGGCAAATTGGAATTGTTGCCCGTGTCGATCCACCAGTTGTTGTTGCCGCCTCGCGCGCCGCCATAGCGTTGGCCGTAGCCTCGAGTGTAATCATCGCCGACTCGGCCGCTCGCGGGACCGCCGCCTGCGCCACCGTCCGGCGTAGCGTTGCGACTGAGCCTTCCATCATTTTGGGCTGAGTCTCCGCCCCGCTGGCCGGGTTGGCCATTCTGCGCGAACTGGCTGGCTTCACCATTTTGACCATTGCGATTTTGGCCGTTTCCCTGCTGACCGGGTCGACCCGCCGCGCCCCTATCGCGCGTGATGCCCGCCATTTGATTGCGCAGACGTTCGAGGCGGTCGATTGCGGCCTGTGCGTCCTGACCCTGATCCTGTTGTTGCCCGGCGCCAAGCGCCTGCTGGGCTTGCCTCACCTGATCGCCGAAGCGCTGCAGATCGGATGCCATGCCCGATTCTGCTGCGAGCGAATTGGGAGCGATGCCGCGGCGGAGCCAATCCGCGCTTCGCTGAAGACGCGTCTGCAAATCCTCCTGATCGAGATTGCCGAGGGCGTCGCGAAGTTTCGAAGCGGCGCCGTGCTGTGTCGAGGCGAGATCGCGCGCGGCGCCGCGGGCCTGCTTTTCGAGACTCGCCAAATCGTCCGCGAGCTGCTGGCGGTCCCGGGCGAGCTTGCTGGCCTGATTCCACAAATCCTGCGGGGCCTGGCCCGACTCGTTGGCCGAAGCCGCATCGCCGAGCAACTTGCGCATGCGGTCGGCCTGATCACGTTGTTCGGCGGCGAGGCGATCGGCTTCGCTGGCCACCGAATCAAGACGTCCCGAAGCTTGCTGCTGCTGCATGCTGCCAAGAAGATTCGTGGCGTCCTGGAGCCGCTGCGCCGCGCGCCGCGCCTCGGCGCTGTCCTGATTTTGCTGCGCGCGCTGCATGTCCTGATTCGCCTGGCGGAGCTGTTCGAGGGCTTGCTGCACGCGCTGGTCGCGCGAATCGGCACCGGATGCGCCCTGCCCTTGCGACTGTCCCGAGGAAGATTGCCCGGACGATGATTGTCCCGAAGATGACTGGCCCGACTGCTGGCCGTTCTGCTGCGACTGCTGCTGGGCGAGCTGCTCCATCTGCTGCTGCAGTTTTTCCGCGTCGCGACGGAGCATTTCCTGCTGCCAGCGCTGCTGGAAGCTTTGGTTGCTGTTTTGTGATTGGTTCGCAAGATCCTGCTGGCGGCGGGCAAGCTCGTCGAGTTTCTTCAGCGCGTCGTCGATTTCCTTTTGGCGCTGATCGGCGGACGAGGCTGTCTGCGCGGTTTCGTACTGATTTTTCTGCGTATCGAGTTCGAGATCGAAGAGGCTCGCGAGATCGCGGCCCGCTCCTCCGCCACCGGCGCCTCCGCCGCTATTGCCGAAGGCGACTTGAATCTGGCGGAACGTCGCTTCCGCCTGGAGCAGATGCTGCAGCGCTTTCTGCTCGCTCGGAAGGGCTTCGCTCCATTTCTGCTTGCGAAGCTGATCGGCCGCCGGATTCATCGCTTGCGCGGCCGCATTCATATCCTGCTGAAAGGAGTTGAACGAATCGTTCTCCGTGTTGAGGTCGCGCAATTGCAGGCGGCCAGCCAGCGCGATGGCTTGATCGCGCAACTTCGACTGCACCTCGGATAGGAACTTGCCCGCTTCGGCAGCCTGCTGCGCGGCGGCGCTCTTATCGCTGCGGTGCTTCCAGGTCTGCGCGATGATCTCTTTTTCGCGCTCGGAAATGTCGTTCTGATTGCCCTGCCCGCCGCCTCCGCCACCTCCGCCGGCTTGCGACTGCGAGAAATCGCGCTCGAAAGGATCGGTCTGGATGAAGTAGATGTCCGTGTGAGCCTCGGCGCGCGCGTCCTTGGCGGTGACGTAGAAGCTCACCAGATCGCCCGGGACGAGCTTGAAGTCTTCCAGCGAGAGCACCGTCGAGCCGTCGGCGTCCTTCGCGTCTTTCCGCTTCAGCAAATTCACCGTTTGCTCGGCGCCGCCATTGACGGAATAGTGCAGCGTCATCGCGTCGACGCCAAAGGGGTCGTTGGCATTCGCCGCGATCGTGACTTCTTCGATGGGGCTGGCGCGATAATCATGCCCGGGCCGCACGACCGCGACTTGTGGCGGATTGGCTTTGTCCGCCTCGATGAAGAAATCCTCGGAGAGGCGAACGGGCTGGCCCTGATCGAGGGCGGCGACATGGTAGCTGCCGTCCTTGGCCATGCCGACCGAGCCGGTGTAGTGGTTCGCGCCATTCGCTCCGGGCGTGAGCTGGATCTGTTGGCCATCGTCGAGAACGAGCAGTCCATTGCGAAGCGGGCGGTCGGTGAGGACGTCGAGATTGGCGACGGTGCCTTCGACTGCGTGCAAATCACCGCCATGCTCGTCGACCGTGCTGCGTAGGCCGGTCCACGACGGGTAGCGATAGGTGACGCGAATCTGCTTCACTCCGGGAAGGTCGACGACGCGAATCTTGTAATGGCGCGAGTGGATCGGCCCGGCCTCAACGTAGTATTCGACCGCCTCGGGAAGTCCGGCGAAAAGAAACTGGAAGCCTGAGCCGCCGGGCTGCGGCTGCATCGCGACCTGCTCCCATTTCGAGGCGCTCTGGTAGCGCGCGTAGAGGCGCATCTTGTCAGTCTGCAGGCCGATGGGCTGAGCAGTGACAAGTTCGTCCGCATTGCGACGAACCGAGGCATCGCCCGGGCTGACGCGAATATCGTAGAAAGGCGTGGCATTCGCGCGGGCGCCGGTCCAAAGGAGCGAGGCGCCGTAGCCGAGATAACCCGGGCCGGCGGCAACCAGCCAAATCAGTACGCCGAGCGAAGCTACGAGGACGCCGCTGGAGACGAGCAGCGTGCGCTGAGGCACGAGCGCTTTCGGTTCGGAGCCGCGCGCGATTTCGAGGGTGTCGGCCGCAAGCAGCTCGATGAAAGGCTCGCGGGTATCGGCATCCGGGGCGCTGGGATCGCGCTCAGCGAATGTCATCAGGCGCTGCTTGAATTTTGGGAAGGCGCTTTCCGCTTTGCCGACCGCGCTCTGGCGGTCGAGATAAAGGAGCGGGAGCGCAAGAGCGTAGACGAGGGCGGAAAGCAGCGCGAGGACGAGGATGGCGCGCGCGCTCGCGATGCTTGCTTGCGAAAAGCCGAAAGCGTTGGCAATCAGAACGAGGACGACCGTGGTGACAAGCGCAGCGAGCGTGAGGATGGCCGCACCGCGCGCGGCGGTGCCCAGGCGCAGACGTTTCTCGACCTGACTGATGTAGGAGTTGAGCTGTTCCCGCGCGCTCATGAATCCTCCCGTCGAATCCCCAGGTACTTGCTGGCTATCCAGGACTCGGCCAGCGCCGCCGCCAATGCCACTAGCATAACGTACCACCATAGGCCGTAGGGTTTGCTTTTATCTTCTGAGGGGCCGGGCGTCGTGGCGGCTTCGGCAGGGCCGCCGGGCCCGGCTGAGTTCTTGCCAGTCCAGAGGGAGAGGACGTCGGGCGGCAGGATGTCGAGATCGGATTCGCGGCGGTCGGGATTGACGCCGATCACATCCTGGCGGCCATTTGCGAGGCGCAGCTCGTAGAAGCCCGCTTGCGTCACCTGGTAGGTTTGCGCGCTGGTGGCTTCCTTGAGCGAGAGCGGGCGGCGGCCCTCTGGGTCGATCACTTCCACGCCCACGGCTTCTTCCTTGCTGGTGCGCAGATCGATGAACGAATCGACGAGGCGCGAGCCGGCGCGGCGCGCCGTGCCGGAGAGATAAAACGCCGTCTGGTCGACGAAGGGGACGAAATCGGGATGCAGCGGGAAATCGTTGGTGAGATTGTCGAGGCCGGAAACGAACAGCAGGACGCGGCCTTCACCGATCTGCTTCTCGAGGAGCAGCGGGGTCTGGTCGGTGAGGCGCGCTACGACGCGCGAGCCAGCATCGTCGACTTTCACCGCGTAATAGAATTTCACGCCCGACCATCGATCGGCTTTCCCGATGGAGGGGTAGGACGGGTCGGTATCGCCGACCGTCTGCGCGATGCCCCCGGCGCTCGTGTAGTAGTTGGCCTTCAGCACATTCGCACCGAAGACTGGGATGCGCTGGCGCGCGCCCTCGGCTGTGCCAGCGGCTATGAGGACGCTGCCTCCGGCGCGGACGTATCGCGTGAGGTCATTTTCGAGCGACGACGGCAACGAAACCACGTCGGAAAGAACGACGAAGGCATAATCCGACGGGCGCACGTTGGCGGCCTGGGCGACGGGAATGCTGTCCATTGTGAACGCCGATTCGGCGGCTGCAGCGAGGGCAGCGCCGAAATAGAGCGGTGAGCGCGTGTCGCCCGATTCGTGAAGGAACAGGACCTTCTGCGGATCGGAGCGCTCGACAGCAAAGCGGCTGATGTCGTCGGCCGGCAAGGCGTCGGCGGAATCGATGCGGACCTCGCAGCGGCTGAAGCCGTGCGGCACGTCGAGCGAATCGAATTCGACAGTGGCGCGGCCCGCGGCGGGCACGGCGACGGTGCGCGTTGCTGCCGTCTTGCCGTTGATGATGAGCGATACGGTGCGCGTGGCGGCGGGAGTACCGTAGCCCGCGATTATGGCTTGGATACGGGCCTTCTTCACGTCCCACACCTGGCCGGGAGCGTTCACGCTCTCGACCGCCCAGTTGGGCACGTTGCTTTTCACCACGGGATGCAGGACCAGCGAAACGTTGGCGGGCAGGACCGCATCGGCGAAATTCGCGGGCATGTCGGACTTCTGCATGTCGCTGAAGAAATGCAGCTCGATCGGGGCCGACAGGCTCTGCGCCGCGGAACGAAGCGTGCGAGAGAGTTCGGCGAAACTTCCGCGCGAATCGCCGGGCTCGATGCCATTCACGGCGGCGGTGAGCGTGGCGGCATCCTGCGTCGGCTGCGTGAGGACTTGCAACTGCGAGCCGAGGGCCATCACTTGCGCGCGCTCGGCAGGATTCCGCGAAGCGAGCACGGATTGGGCGGCGCGCTTCGCGTCGGCGAGGCGCGAACCTGCACGCATGCTGAAGGAATTGTCGACGACGAGCATCAGGATCTTGTCGCTGGCCGCGCTGACCGCGGGACGATTGATGAACGGGCCGGCAAAGGCGAGCACGAGGAGCGCGAGCAGGCTGAGCCGCAGCGCCAGCAACAAAAGATAGCGGAGACGGCGATGCTTGATCGAGCTTTGCGTCCGCTGCTCGAAAAACATCAGCGAGCTGAACGGCTGCGGATCCGATGTGTGCCGGCGCAGCAAGTGTAGGTAGAGCGGCACGGCCAGCGCCGCTGCTCCCGCGAGAAACCATGGAGCGAGGAGGCCCATTCAGTTGCCTTCTCCCCAAACGTTTCGCCTGAAAGGGACGCAGCAAGCAGCGCCCCTACAGAGGATCTGCGGCGAGCTGAAGGGCTGCGGATCCGACGTGTGCCGCCGCAACGAGTGTAGGTAGAGCGGCACGGCCAGCGCCGCTGCTCTCGCCAGGAACCATGGTACGAGGAGGCCCATTCAGTTTCCTTCTCCGGAGACGTTTCGCCTGAAAGGGGCGCAGCAAGCCCTCGCGCTCGCTCGGGCCAAGGCGGCGCCCCTACGACAGGTCCCCGGGGCTGAATTGGCCTGGGCAGCGCGCCCACGACGGATCACGAGGGCCGAATCAGCGCATTCGTTTCTCTGAGGCAACGCTAATTCCTCCGCTGCCGGATGCTGAGATATTCGGCGAGCGCTTCGTCGAGCGGGCGATCGGTCGAGAGGACAAAATAATCCATCCCAGCGCCCTGCGCGCGGCTGCGCAGTTCCGCGATGTGCGCGTCCATTTTGGGACGATATTCATCGCGCGCGTATTCGGGTGTCACTTCGAGGCGCTCCCTGGTTTCGAGATCGACGAGAATCACGGGCGCGTCGAGCTGAGGCTGAATTTCTTTCGGGTCGAGCACGTGGAACAGCACGACTTCGTTGCCGTGGAAATGCAGCGGCTCGATGGTGCGGACGATCATCTCGGGCGCTTCGAAGAAATCCGAGATGATCAGCACGAGGCCGCGGCGCCTGAGAAATTCCTGGAAGTGATGCAGCGGCTTGCTGTAGTCGGTGCGTGCGCGAGGCTCGGCGAGTTCGAGGCCGCTGAGCAGGCGATGGAGCTGGCCCTGGCGCGTGGACGGGCGAATGTAATTGCGGACCTCATCGTCGAAGACGATCAGGCCGGCTGCGTCGCGCTGGTTATGGATCGCGAGATGGAAGAGCGACGCGGCGATGAATCGCGCGTAGTCCATTTTACTGACGCTGTGCGAGGAAAAATTCATGGAGTTGCTGGCGTCGAGCAGAACCGTGAGCAGGCTGTTCGTTTCGCCGCGATAGCGCTTGAGGTAGCAGCGCTCGGTGCGCGCGAAAACGTTCCAGTCGACGTGGCGCAGGTCATCACCCGGCGTATAGGCGCGATATTCGGCGAACTCCTGGCTGAAACCGAAATCCGGCGAGCGGTGGAGGCCCGCGACGAAACCGTCGACGACCGTCTTGGCGACGAGGTCGAGGCCCGAGATGCGCGCAAGCACCGCTGGATCGAGAAAACGCTGCACGGTCACGCTCCCGCCGGCGGCGGCATCGCCTGAAGCAAGCGCCCCAGGATTTCGTCGGAATCGATGCGGTCGGACTCGGCGTGGAAATTGAGCAGCACGCGATGGCGCAGGACGGGAATCGCGAGCGCGGTGATGTCCTCGTATGCGACGTGGTAACGGCCGCGAGCGAGTGCTCGCGCCTTCGCTGCGAGAACGATGAATTGCGCCGCGCGCACGCTCGCGCCGTAGTTCACATACTTCTTGATGAAGTCGGGCGCTAGGCCGCTATTGTGGCGCGTGGCGCGAACCAGGCTGACGACATAGGCCGCGAGCGATTCCGCGATGGGCACCATGCGCACGAGCTGCTGAAAATCGAGAATCTCCTGCGAGTTTGTCACTGCTTCGACCTGCGCGACGCGCGTGGTGGTGGTGAGATCGACGACCTTTATTTCGTCCTCGGCGCTGAGGTAATCGAGCAGGATGTTGAAGAGAAAGCGGTCGAGCTGGGCTTCCGGCAGCGGGTACGTGCCTTCGAGCTCGATCGGATTCTGCGTGGCAAGGACGAAAAAGGGCGATGGCAAAGTGTAGTGATTGCCGCGCACCGTGCAGGAAAGCTCTTGCATGGCTTCGAGCAGGGCCGACTGCGTCTTGGGCGGCGTGCGATTGATTTCGTCGGCCAGCAGGATATTGCCGAAGATCGGGCCTTGCACGAATGTCCAGCGGCGATGCCCCGTGGTGGGATCCTCCTCAATGATGTCCGTGCCGGTGATGTCCGACGGCATGAGGTCCGGCGTGAACTGGATGCGCTTGAAGACGAGGCCGAGCGTCTGCGCGATCGTGCGGACCATCAGCGTCTTCGCGGTGCCGGGAAGGCCGGTGATCAGGCAGTGGCCGCCGACGAACAGCGCGGTGAGCACTTGGTCGAGCACTTCGTCCTGCCCGACGATCACCTGGCGGACCTGCGCGAGGATGCCGTCGCGCACCGCATGGAAGCGATCGATGCGCTTCTTGAGCTCGGCGGAGTTGAGATTGACTTCAGCGGGAGCGGCCATTGGGCTATTTTCCTTTCTCGGAACCTTGGAGCTGCAAGAGTAGTTTCTGGGCCGGACGATAATCGGGAGCGGCTTCGAGCGCCTGGAGAACGTTGTCTTCGGCCTTGTCCTTTTGGCCGGCATCGAAGTAGGCCTGCGCGAGTTCGAATTGCGCCGAGGCGCGATCGAGCGGGTGCATCGCGAGCACCGCCGAATATTCGCGGATCGCGCCGGGGTAATTATTTTGCGCGAGCCAGAGCTGGCCGAGCTGGCGGTGCAGATCTTCATCCATCGGATAGATCCAATTGATGCGGTCGAGCGTGGCAGCTGCTTCTTTCGGCTCGCTGAGGCCCTCTTCGAGCGTTGCCAATTGCTTCAGCGCTTCCGGATCGCGGCCACCTTGCTTTTCGTATTCGGTAAGGATGTCGGCCGCGGCCGGCTTGTTGCCCTTTGCCAGATCGGCTTGGGCAATGAATTCGTAGGCGTTCGCGGCATAGACATATTGCGGGTACATTTGGACGACTGCGTTGCCGTCTTTCAGCACCTCGTCGGAGTTATTGTCCTTGGCCGCCTGCGCCAGGGCTTTTAGTGCTTCGCGCCACTTGTCGAAATTGTCGACGGTCTGCTGAACGCCCTTGTAAAGCCACGCCTGAAATTCCTTGTCGAATTCCTCGGGCGTCATGCCGAGATTTTCCTGAATCACCTCGGGCGTAGTTTTGAGCGCGGCGTAGGAATGGACCATATCGAGCAGCTTGTCTGCGCCCCAGCGATCCTGGATGTAATCGCAGATGCGGCCCGCCTGGTAGTAGGAGACGATGACCTGCGAGGGATATTCGGGACGAATGAAGCCGCGATCAAGGTCCGCGACCGGCAGCAGCTTTTTGTCGCGCAGCGCTACGACGATATCCGGCGTGATGGGATCACCCCACTCGGGCGATGCCTGCGTCTCTTCGTGGACGGCGAGGCCTTCGGTGAACCATCGCGCGACGCGGTGATTTGTCGCCGTGAGGATATAGACGTGGCTCATCTCGTGCCACAGTGTGCTCGCCCAATTGAAATCGCCCGGCGCGCGGGCTGAGGGACTGTCCATCGCGACAACCTCGCCGAATGTGACGCCGAGCGCGCCCAGGCCCGGCATGCCCGTGGTGCGGACCGCAAAATCTTCATGATCGGGATAGACCTCGACCTGCACGGGGCCAGGCAGCGTCATCTTGTATTTCTTCTCGTAGGTGGCCATCGCGCGCTTCAGGATTTCTTCGACGTATGGATGCAACAGGTCGGCTTCTTTTTTGTTGAGCTTTATGATCGTCGTGGCGTCCTTGAAGACGACGAAATTCTTGTAGCTGTCGAGGAGGCGGAGCGTGTTGACGGTCGCTTCGTTGCGATAGCCGTTGTCGTAGCACATTTCGAGCTGGCGGCGCGGCTCATCTTCCTGGCCGAGGCGCATGAGGTTGATGCCGAGCTCGGAGCGCGCGGACCAGAGCTGCGGATCGAGCTCGACGGCCTTGCGGTAATCGGCGACCGCATCTTCGTAGCGATTGTGCAGGACGAGATTGTGAGCGACGATCGCGTAGGCCTCGCCGTACGTGGGATTGACCTGCGCGATCCTCGCGAACCATGCGTCGGGCGAGCGATCGGCGAGGACCTCGACGGCGGCGTGGACCGCCATGGCATCGAGCGCGTCGGGAGCGAGCTTGATCGCTTCATCCGCCTGCGCGATGGCCTGGGCTGTATCGGAATCTTCGAGCGTGATTTCGGCGAGGAGTTCATGCGCGGCTACGAGCTTGGGATCGAGCTCGAGCGCCTTCGCGGCCCATACGATCGCGTTGTTGTCGTATCCATCTTCGCTGACGAGCGCGAGGCCGAGATAGGCTTGGGCATTCTTTGGGTCCCGTTGCAGCGCTTCTTTGAAAAGGCCCTCGGCGTCGGTGTTGTTGAAGCGCTCATGGAGGAGGAGTCCCCAGTGGACGCGATAGACCGCGTTGCTATCCGATTGGGCCACGGCTGCGCGGAATTCGTTGTTCGCCTCCGTGTACATCGCGAGGCCCCAATCGCCTTCGGCGCGGAGGTAGGGATCGCGCGTGCGCGTGAGCGATTCGTAGCAAGCCTGCGCCTCGGCGCGATGGCCGTGCTTGCGCAGCACGTGGCAATCGTCGGGAGTAGCCGAGCGGGCTACGCCTGCCGCGGCCAGCACCAGCGCGCACAGGATCGCGAATTGGCGCGCGCGCTTCACTTGTCGAGTTCCTCCTGCACCTTCGCCAGCTCGATCAGAGCGGCGGTGAGCTGGCTTTTGTAATCATCTTGCGACATCGCGGCCTTCTGATACTTCAGCGTGTCGATCTGCCGCTCAAGTTCTTCCTTGTGTGCGAGCAATGCCTTTTTCGCCGGATCGGCGTAGGCCTTTTGCGCGGCGCCGAGGCGAATTATCGTGAAGCTCGAAAGCAGCAGGCCCTCGCCGGTATCGGTGGACGCTTCGCGCACCGCATCGTGCAGCCCCGCATCTTCGAAAACGGCGTGTTCGGTGGCCAGGCGCTTTTGCGCATCGTAAAACTCAGCCGTGCGGCTCATCGCATAGCGAAAGGCTTCGAGCGCGGTGATCGCGTCGTTCTTGTCCACATCGGCTTCCGGATCGTGCAGCGCCTGCACCCAGTAACGCGCGAAAACAGTGGCATTCTTCTCGGTGCCGCTTTTTGTGGCGGCAATCACGGCGCGGCCGTGCTTTTCGAACGCGGCCACCGAGCCGCCGCTGGCGCTTGTGGTATTGACGATCAATTGGCGCTTGGCGGGTACGTGATCGCAAAGGACGGCGAGGTCCGTGGCGGAAATATCGGGGCCGGGAAGATTGAATTTGTATTCGAAGCCGTCGAACGAGCCGTGGCCGATCAGGGTGAGCACGAAATCGTCGTCCGGCTTGGCCTGGCTCGCCACCTGGGCGAGCGTATCAGTCAGATTAGCGCGAGTAGCATCTTTGCCGGTCAGCGTGTAGACGTGGACATCGCTGCCTGAAGCTTTGAGCAGTTTGTCGAGGTCCATGGCGAGCGATGTGAACTCCTGCTCGTAGTCCGGCTCGCCGCCGAGGCCTGCGACCGTGACGTAATAAACTGCCGCACGCGCCGGGACTGCGAACAGGAGCGCGGCCGCGAGACAGATCGCGAGAAGAGTGGCTTTCACACAATCCCCCATCTCCGCCGGAGCAGCCATTCGGCGAAAAGCAGAGCCAGAATCAAGAGAAAAATCGCGGGCATGTCCCACAGTGGCTTCGTTTCGCGCACCGTGATTCCCGCCTCGGAATATGCGATTTCTCCCGGGAGCTTGGAAACGTCCTGCGGAGTCCAGTAGTGGCCGCCGGTTTCTGAGGCAAGCTTTTCGAGAATGTCGCGATTCTGCTCGGTGTGGAAGTTTTCGGCGACGCCGTCCATTCGTTGAAAAGTCAGCACGTCGCGACCAAGCTCCTGGCCGCCGCGCTGGGCGACCACTTCGGTGAGATACGAGCCGGGCTTTTCGGCGTTCCAATCGGCCTGGAACGTGCCGGGCGCTTCGGGAACCGGCGTCATCTCGACGGTCGCGGCGACGCCGCCGGGCCCGAGGATGTGCGCTTCGACGGTAGCGTCGGGGGCGGGCAGGTAATCCTTGTCGCGCACATCCGCAGACAACTTTACATGCCCATCGTCAAAAAGCATCTGGCTGGGGACCGAGACCACGACCTGGCTCGGCGTATCCGCAACGAGCCAGCGCAAGAGTTGCTGCCAGAACATCGTGTGGCTCGTATCGCCGAGCGGGAGGCTCATCTGCCAGCGCCACGTGCCGGAAGTGGCCATTAGCGCAGTGCGGCCACGCCCGAAATTCTGAGTGACGAGCAGGGGCATCACGTGGCCGCCACCCGCTCGCATCTCGGCGAGAACGGTGGCGCCGGGCTTGGGCGTGCCGGGCTCCTGATAGTCCATGAGATATGGAAGCGTTTTCCAGCGTTCCGCGTTGCGTGCCGGATCGTCGATGAGGCGGCAAATCAGGCTGTCTTCGCCGGCGGGCGTCAGTTGGACGGTGGCGGGGACGCGATGAAATGTGTTTTTGTGATCCGGCAGAATGGTGGGCAGCAAATCCGCGAGGCTCGATCCGCCCCAGCCTCCATCGGCCAGCGCGAATCGCCCGCCGAGAAACAGCAGACCGCCGCCGCGCCGGTCGACAAACTGGCGGATCAAATCCTGCTGCGCTGAAGTGAAATAGCCCGCCTCGACCGAGCCGATAATCAGCCCTTGATAGCCGAAAAGATCTTCTGGCTTCGAGGGAAAGCCCTCGGCGAGTTCGTTCGGATTCTCGATGCCCTGGCGATAGATTTTGTTTTCGGTGGTGCGCAACATTGAGGCGATCTCGACGACCTTGTCGTCGTCCAAAGCGCGGCGGATGAATTTGTATTCCCAGCGCGGCTCGCCTTCGACGTAGAGGATGCGGCGCTTGTCGTTGACCACGTTCACGAGGCGCGTCACGGCGTTGTTGGCGCGGTTCGTTTCGCCCGGCAGCGGGTCGATCGAGAATTGCAGTGTCTTCGCTCCGGCGTCGCCTGCGCTGAAGAGAACGTTTTGGGTCTGGATTTTGCCGTCGCCGGCAAATTCGATCGGTTGCGAGGCCAGCATTTTGTCGCCATCGCGGACGTTGAGCGTGGCCTTCTGGCCGGCGTAACCGCGCTGGTGGAAAGTGACCGTTGCGGAGAGCCGCGAATTCGCGAGCGCTTTCGGCGCAAGGATGGCGTCGTCGATTTCTACGTCGTGCGGGACTTCTTCCGCGCCGAAGCCGACGGTGTGAACGGGAATGCGCCGATTGCGCAGCGCCGAGATCGTGTCGAGATCGATGCCGCCGGAATTATCGGCGCCGTCGCTGAGCAGTACGATCGCGCCGACCGGCAGATCATTTGTTTCCGCCACCAATTGTTTGAGGCTGTCGCCGATGCGCGTGGCGGGAGCGGAGGGCTGGAGCGCGTGGAGACTGGCGATGCGGGTGGCGCGACTATCGAGGCTATAGAGGCGCGTCTGAAATCTTTTCTGCAAATCGGCGAGGACACCGCCATCGAGCGCCTTCACAGCCTGCGCCTGCCGCGTGGTCCCATTGTCGGCGATAGCCATGCTGCGTGAATCGTCGACCAGAACGGCGATGATATTCTGCTGCGGCTTCAGTTCCGCGACCGTGATGGCCGGCTGCCAGAGCAGAAGGAGCATCAGTGCGGCGACGGCGGATTGCAGCAACCAGATAATTCCCGCGCGCCAATTGCGCACGCCCGGCGCCGCCTTTCCCATTCGTGAACGCACGAGCCATCCCAGCCCGGCGATCGCCGCAAAAACGAACAGCCACAGCGACCACCTGGGCCAAGTGCCCAGCAGTATGAAATGGCCCTTTGAAAAAATCGCGGCCGGATATTTGAAAAGAAACTGAAACATTTTCTGGAGAACCCTGAGCCCTGTATCGTCCGACCGCCCCAAGACTTCTCGTCAGTGCGTCATTCCATAGATCACGTAATTGATTCCCAAGCGGAACGCCAGCGACGCGAAGCGCTCCGGATATTCAGGACTGTCTGCCCATTCCCAAGCGTCGCCCAGATGCATGTTGTGGCAGATGGCGACCATGATGCGGCCTTTGTCGTCGCGAATGGCGCGCCATTTGGGCACGTAGCCATCCTTCTCGTACGTGCGGCCGGTGTTGACATACTGCTCGCCCGGCACCTGAAAGCGCTGGCCCAAGTCATACAGCACATGGAAGATTTCGTCGTTGTTGTTCAAGTCTTCGATGGGCCGGTCAGGGAAGACCATACGCATTCCGTTCATGAAGCTTTCCCAGTCGGCGGTGCCGTGGAAATCGTCGACCATCAGAAAGCCGCCCTTAAGGAGGTAGTCATGGAGGCGCTTGGCTTCCGGCGCAGTGAACGTCCAATTCTCAACCTGCACGGCATAAACCCACGGGTAGTTGAAAATGTCGTCGCTGTCGAGATCGACCACCTGTTCGGTGGACCGGGCGTTCACGCGCGTGAGCCGCCGCAAAGCGAGCAGGAACTGCCGGTCGGCCTTGGGATAGTCCTGCGACCAGCTGCCCCTGCCGAAACCGTAGCCGTATCCATAGCCGTAGCCGCCGCCAAAGCTGCGGGCGACCGCGGTGTACTTGAGCCGCGACCACGAATACTCAGCCTTTTCATGGCTTTGCTCGGGCGAGACTGGCGCGAAGGGGCTTGAGCCGTACCACTGCGCACCCGACCGGAGAGCTAGCAGACCACCGCCCAACACTATGAGGGAAACTACCGCCGAAATCCTTGGCAGAAGCTTCATGAGATACTCTGATGCGCCCGGAGAGCGTAACAGATTGATGTATGCTTTCCAAACGCGCCATCCCAAGGCCGGAAGGCTGCCGGATCGCGTTTGCGCGCATCAGATTTTGGGCCTGTTCTTGGGGGATTCGTGAAGCGAAGGGATTTACTAAAGCTGGCGGGCGCGGCTGCCGCCGAGCTTGGCGCGGCAAAGGCGCTGCCCGCGCAGCAGGGCCAAATGCCGGCAATGCAGGCGAGCTCTCCGCCGCCGGAAACCGCCCCAGCCGACTTCACGATTCGCATCGCGCCGGTGACCGTCGAACTCACGCCCAATTACATCATCAGCACGATCGGGTACAACGGCACCTCACCCGGGCCGCTGCTGCGCATGCGCGAGGGCGTGCCGGTGACCGTGGATGCTATCAACGACACGGATGTGCCCGAATACGTGCACTTTCACGGGCTATTTCTACCTTCCGAGGTCGATGGCGCGGAAGAAGAAGGCACTCCGCCGGTGCCGCCGCTCGGACGGCGCCGCTATCAATTCACTCCCCGGCCCGCCGGGACGCGCTGGTATCACAGCCACGCAATGGCGGATGACGATCTCCATCGCGGCACCTACACGGGCCAGTTCGGATTCCTTCTGATTGACTCGGGAAAAGATCCGGGGCACTACGATCAGGAGATTTTTCTCGCGATCCGCGATTGGGAGCCGTTTTTTAGCAATGCGGACATGGACACAGACGAACAGGGGCTAGGCGGGCCGCAGCCCGAGAAGCCGGCGGTGCTCGACACTCGACCGAATGGGCTCGAAGTGACTTCGCAGATGTTCTCGATCAACGACAAGGCGCTCGGATCGGGCGAGCCGATCCGCGTGCGGCTGGGGGATCGCGTTCTCTTCCATTTGCTGAATGCGAGCGCCATTGAGAATCGCACCATCGCGCTGCCCGGGCATCGATTTCAGGTGTTTGCGCTCGATGGCAATCCCGTGCCTTCGCCTCGACCGGCCGACATTCTCACGCTCGGTCCCGGAGAGCGCATCGACGCGTTCGTCGACATGAATCAGCCGGGCGTGTGGATTCTCGGCTCGACGCAGGACATGATTCGCGGCGCGGGGCTCGGCGTGGTGGTCGAGTACGAGAATCAGCACAGACAGCCGGAGTGGGCGCCTCCGCCGAACAATCCGTGGGACTACACGATCTTCGGACACGCGGGCACGCAGCCTGCACCCGACCAGACGATCGACATGGTCTTCGAGAAAATTCCGAGCGGCGCGGGAAAGTTCAATGCGTGGCTCGTCAACGGCAAGCAGTACCCGCACGACCGCGAATTTGTGCTGAGGGAGGGCGCGCGCTACCGGATCGTTTTCCACAATCGGACGGACGACGGACACCCGCTGCACCTGCACCGGCATTCGTTTGAGCTGGTTGATGTGAACGGGAAGAAGACCGCCGGCGTGATGAAGGATACGGTCATCATTCCGCTTTACGGGCGCGTCTCCGTCGATTTGGTCGCCGACCACCCGGGCTTGACGCTCTTCCATTGCCACATCCAGCAGCACATGGATTACGGCTTCAAGGCGCTCTTCCGCTATTCGTGATTCGGCCCACGCACATCGCTACGCCGCGTAACGGAAACTGATCCGCTCGATGCAGGAATCCAATTTGACTCTCGCCGAGGGTGTCGGTACCTTACGCGCAACGAATTGGATCACGACTGCAACGAGTATCATCGAGGTCCCATGACGACACGACGTAATTTTCTTACGCAAGTGGGCTACGCCGGCGGTTACGGCGCGACCTATCTCATCATGCAGTCGCTCGGATTGCTGCCGATTCCACCCACGCAAGCCAGCACGCTTCGCCTTGCGGAAAATTCAGGCAAAGGCAAGACAGTGGTGATCCTCGGCGCGGGCATCGCCGGAATGGTCGCCGCGTGGGAACTTTCGAAGGCGGGATACCACTGCACGATTCTCGAAGCGCGCGAACGCGCCGGGGGACGCAGCTGGACGATTCGCAACGGCACGCGCGTGGAGATGACGGACGGTACCTCGCAGACCTGCACGTGGGACGAGTCCTCCTACCTCAACCCGGGACCGGCGCGCTTGCCGTCGCAGCACGTCACGATGCTCGGCTATTGCAAGGAATTCGGCGTGCCGCTCGAAGTGGAAGTGAACACCTCACGCAGCTCTTTGCTGCAGAGCGACGCGCTGAATGGCGGCAAGCCCGTCCAGCAGCGGCGGGCGGTGAACGACACACGCGGCCACGTCTCGGAGCTGCTCGCCAAGGCCATTGGCCGAGGCTCGCTCGATCAGGAAATCTCTCCTGCTGATAAAGAGCGCATGCTCGAATTCCTGCGGGCGTACGGCGATCTTTCACCCGACTATTTCTACAAGGGCTCGAATCGCTCGGGATACCAAGCGCTGCCGGGCGCCGGCGATCAGGAAGGCATCATCAACGATCCTCTCGACATGCGCGCCTTGCTGGATGCAAACCTGTGGGACGGCATGTTGTACGCAGAGCAAATTTTCTGGCAGGCGACGATGTTCCAGCCCATTGGCGGAATGGACCGTATCCCCGCCGCATTCGAGAAGCGCCTCGCGCACCTGATTCGCTTCGATTGCCCGGTCGAGCAGATTCGCAAGACGCCCAAGGGCGTTCGCATTGTCTATCGCGATCGCAAAGCGAAAACGACCGACACCATCGAAGCGCACTACTGCATCTGCTCGATACCGTTCTCGGTGCTGAAAAGCATCGACGCCGATTTTTCGCCCGACCTCAAGCAGATCATCGACAGGACTACCTACGACCAGGCGTACAAAGTCGCCTGGGAATCAACGCGATTCTGGGAACGCGACGACTCGATTTACGGCGGGATCTCGTTTCTGAATCGGCCCGTGAATCTTGTGTGGTATCCGAGCGCGCGGCTTTTCTCGGAGAAGGGCGTGATCATCCCCGGGTATGGCCTGGAGAACGGCACCGTGATGGCGACGATGGACCTCGCCGCGAAATTCGAAGCGTCGCGCCAATCGGTCGAGGCGCTGCATCCGGGCCGCTCGCACGAGCTGACAAAGCCCATCGGCGTTTGCTGGGGCCGCATTCCTTACAATCTCGGCTCGTGGGTCCACATCGAGGATCCCGTGATGTATCCGGGGTATGAGCGCGCGATCCAGCCCGACGGGCCGATTTACCTCTGCGGAGAACACATCAGCCACATCGTCGGCTGGCAGGAGGGCGCCGCGCTCTCGGCCCATCGCGCGGTTTCGCTGCTGGCTCAGGTGGATTCCGCGCGAACTGCCGCCCAATCCGCGAGGCGGGCGTAAGACTTCGATTCTTTGTCGGCCGCCCTCCGTGGAGCCCAACAGACTTAGCCGACTACTAATGCGACGACTTGTCGTCGTACTTCGGCCAACCGGTCTTTGAATCGTAGGGCGCCACGAAGCCCATCGCTTCAATCTCGTGGATCTTGCCGCCGCTCACCTTGAAGATGTGGGCCGCCGGCATATCGAACGGCTTAGTCTTACTCATATCGTTGTGATCGACACCCGGCACGCCCACGATCTTGAACGTGGTCTGCGTCATCGGGTGGCGAAACTGCGAGAGCCCGAACACCAAGCCGGTTTCGGGATCGGCAATTTCCACGCGGCGTGGCTCGATGCGCTTAATGTAGTTAAACGTACCGGTCTTAAGCTGTGCCGCGCATCCAAGAGCTCCCAGGGATCCAAAGCCGGGCTTGTCAGGCGGGGGGTTGCTGGTAGTTTGCATGCCGTTTTCGCGGCGGACGCAATCGTCGGCAAACGGCGCATTGTTGGCGTCGGCGGAGACCAACGCCTGGTAATACGAAGCGCCGATTTTCAGCATCTCGGCTCGCGGAACGCGATCGGCCGGCGGGACTGTCGCCAGCAGGCCGGGACGCGGCGTCTGCAGATTCTTCAGCGAGTTCTCGCGAAGATTCCGGGCGATCAGATGCTCCGCTTCGGTGATCTCTCCATTGCGGATTTTCAGGCGCAGAGCGAAATCGATGGGCTTGCCGTCTTCCTGCATGATGCACATGAACCCGACTTCCTCCGAAACCGGGTCCGGAACGTAGATTTTGAAGGTTGTGGGCAAAGCGGAGGCGGTTTTCCAGAGTCCTTCGCCGGGCTTCATCGGCGTGAGGTTTTCGATGAATTCCACGTTGGGCGCAAACTTGACGCGCGAAGGATCGTGCGCGACGAGAGCCGCCAGGTAGTTATCGACGGTGCTCTTCAGGCAGGCGCGGTCGCACTGCGCCGCACGCGACGGCGGCGCGGCTGCCACGAAGGCGGCCGCGAACGACAGGATCGCGATTGTTCTCGTTAAGGCTTTCAATGTGTCCCCCTCTGATTCCCACTTCTTCACGCCGCGGCCCAAACGCGATCGAAAAAACACAAGGGGCTCGCCTCATGCCCCCAAGCCCGGAACGGGCCGAAAAGCCTGAGAGAAAATGGCACAGGATGGCCACCGAATCAACGACGAAGTTTCCTATTTGGGATGCGAGTGGCTTTCGGTTCCCGCGCCGTTGGCAGCGCCGTCGGAGGCCGCTCTTCACCGGCGGTACGGCATCCTCGGGGGACCGGCGGCGGGGACTCGATTGAAGGGCCGACAGCACAGGTGGCTATGGGTTCGACAAATCGCCGAATTCTCCGGCTCAGATACAGCATTTACCCTATTCGTGAACTTGAGCTTGACTGGCAGAATCGTGCCATTTTTGAAGCTGCTCTGCGACTAAAACCAATCCGGCTTGAGTCGCAGAGCAGCACTGGAGTCCCTATATGAACGAGGGCAAGGTGATCGCTCCCGACGGGGCCCACGCCGTTCGTTTCTCTCAAGGAGATAGTTGTCTCGTGGACGAGTCGAGCACGTCCATCGGAAACGCGCTCACGAATGGCGGTGCCGCGGTGGCGCGGGCAACGCAGAATCAAGTGCTTCCGAAAGAGAGTTATGCTAGCTTGCTGGGCGATGAGGACCAGCGGCGGAACGTCGTTGCGATGCGGCCGAAACTCGCAATGCTAGAAGAACAGAAAAGCACGTATGAAATTGAACAGCAGTTGCGGCTGCTTGTGGACGCGGTGCAAGATTATGCCATCTACATGCTGGACGCCGAAGGCCGAATACGGACGTGGAACCGCGGCGCGCAACGCCTGAAGGGATACGAGGCTTCGGAAATCCTAGGCCGGCATTTCTCGGTCTTTTATTCGGAGGAAGACATCACGGCCGGCAAGCCGCAGCGCACGCTCGAGATTGCCAGGCGGGATGGGCGGCTGGAGGACGAGGGGTGGCGTGTACGCAAGGATGGTTCAAGGTTTTGGGCGAACGCAGTGGTGACCGCCCTGAAGGACGCCAAGGGCAATATCATCGGTTTCGGCAAGGTGACCCGGGATTTTACCGAGCGAATGTTTGCACAGCGCGCGCTTGAGGAGTCTCAGCGACGACTGCAAGATTCGGAGAACTCATTGCGCGAACTCTCGCGCCATCTATTGCGCAGCCAAGAGGAGCAGCGGCGACACATAGGGCGGGATCTTCACGACAGTCTGGGTCAGTATCTCTCCGTTCTGAAAATGAAATTGGAATCTCTGGCAGCCGGGAACAAGGGAAATGCGGCGGATGATGCGGACTTGAAACAATGCGTCGAGCTAGCGGAAGACGGCCTGAAGGAAGTCCGGACGATCTCGTATCTGCTGTATCCGCCAATGCTGGAAGAGATGGGCTTAAGGTCGGCAATTCCATGGTACCTGGACGGGTTCATGAAGCGGAGCGGCGTTCAGACTGCGCTGGAAGTATCACCTAAACTGAAACGCCTTCCGAGCGACACCGAGATCGCCCTTTTCCGTGTTTTGCAAGAGAGCCTGACGAACGTGCACCGCCATTCGGGCAGCACGACCGCTGAGGTTCGACTCTCGGTTGACGAGTGCACAGTGGTTCTCGAGATTAGCGACGCCGGCAGAGGAATGAAACTACAAGACGCCGGCGAACCCGGCCAAAGCAGGCCGGCGACTGTCGGCTTGGGATTGCGCGGAATGACCGAGCGAATGCGCGAGCTCGGCGGAAAACTCGATGTGTTGTCAACGGAGCAAGGGACGACCGTGACAGCCACAGCCCCGATCCCAGAGGCAGGAGCGGGTGAAGCTGACGCGATGAGTGTGTGATTTAACCGCCAGCTCAATCGACGAACGTGTGGGGCCAGCCATTCGGGGTGGACTTCTCGGATGAATCCTAAGATTCTAATTGTCGACGACCACGAAATCGTTCGCGAAGGGATCCGTACGCTTCTCGGCAGGGCGCGGCCCGATTGGAACATCTGCGGCGAGGCTTCCAACGGAATGGAAGCGATGGTAAAGGCCAAAAGTCTGGAGCCCGATATCGTGATTCTCGATATCACGATGCCGGGCATGAGCGGACTTGAAGCCGCTTTGCGCATCAACAGGCTCGGCCTTCGGTCCAAGATACTCATATTCACGATGCACGAATCGGAGCAGCTGGCGACAGAAGTTCGCGATGCAGGCGCGCGCGGTTACGTGCTCAAATCGCAAGCTGCTCGCGATCTCGTGCAAGCAATCGAACGCATCCTGGCAGGCGGCACTTTCTCGATTGCTCCTCCAGAACCGGAAGGTGAGAGCGGGGGAACACCCAAGCGCGGTCTAATTCTTCGCGCAATCGCGCAACCGATCTGACCTGGAACCGATTGCCCTCTCTATCTGCTCCATCGGCACGCATCTAGGTACTCGACGGCCCGTACTACAGCAACGCGACCTCGGTTCTACCGCGTTGTGCGTATTGGCCGGAGGGGCGAAACAGGTTAGAAGTGTACGTCGCCACGGGCACAGACGCGATTCGGTGGTTCGGAATGCGAAGCCCGCTGGGCGCACAAGGAGGACCTATGTTGCGCTGGGCCTTGGCGTTTTTCATCGTAGCGCTGGTTGCGGGGGTTTTCGGCTTTTTCGGACTTGCGATGGCAGCGGCAAGCATCGCCAAACTGCTGTTCTTCATTTTCCTGGTACTCTTCCTTGTTTCGCTCGTGGGCGGATTGGTTCGCCGCACGTGAGGCGCGCCAGCGCAGACTCAGGCGATCGTCCAGCTCGCGCCGAGGAGGACCGATGAAGGCCGCTCCGCTGATCGGAATCATCTTGATCGTGCTGGGAGTCGTGTCGCTGGCCTACCAGGGCATCACGTACACGACACACAAGAAGGTGCTGGACATCGGCCCGCTGCAAGCAACGACGGAAGAGCACAAGACGATTCCGCTGCCGCCGATTCTCGGTGGCGTGGCTCTGCTGGGCGGCGTAGTGCTGATACTGGCCGGCAGAAGGACGGCTTAATCAACTCGCGCGAGAAGCCCGGGGGCATATGAGATTCGGACTCTTTCTCGTTGCCGCCATCCTCATCCTTGCGGGCTGGTGCGTTCGTCTTCCGTCCCGTCGCGAGATTTTGATCCGTCCGCTGTTCACGTTGGCCGCTGTTTCCTATTTCGCGTGTCACTTCACTGACTCCAGGACGACATAAGCCCAGTTTCAGGATGTTCAGTCGAATCCGTCCAGCTTGCAGTCACGCAGGACTTCCGTAACGAAATCCTTCGTGTCAGGCGAATTTTCTTCGCCTCTCCCAGTGCCCGACTGGACCAACTCGTCCGCGTCACGGCCCAGCACGGCTTGACGTAGATGCCCTTCTTTTCCCCCCTCGTTCCAGAAGCGGACCTTCCGTTTCTGGTATGCCTGGTCCCACCGCGAAATTCTTCGCTTGCGCACGCCGACGGCGGAGGAGGATGCTAGGGGCTCCGGACAAGTTTTGAACGGCGGGAGGCGCAGATGACCCGCTCGACGCCGCGGCGTTGGAATTGGATTCGAAGATCCCTGTTTTGGCTTTCTGCAGCCGCGCTCGGATTGATGCCGGCTATGGCGCGAGCGCAACAAAATGTAGGCCGCTCCCCGCATGGGGTTAGCGAGCCCGGTGTAATGCATCCAAGGCCGGCGGGTGCGACCCCTCGTGTGCGGCCAATTGTTCCAGCGAGAACGCCGCGCGCGGCGCCCGTAGTGCCGATGCCGAGGTGGCCCGCGAACGCCAGACGCTTCGCGGGTGCGCCGCGCATCGAGAGGGGCGTCCAGCCGGTAGAACTCTTTCGCGAGCCAAACCCCGTTCGGCCAACAATGCCGACGCCGATTTTCTTCAGACCGTTTTCTGTCGGTGTGTTCTTTCGAGGCGGTTTTGACGATGCGGGCTACTTTTCTGAGTCCGGTGAAGTTCCTCTGGGCTTCGGACTTTGGCCAGCGTGCGATTCTGCAAACACACCGGGCGTGTTCTGGACCGTGGGTCCGTGCTTCGGCCTCGGCGATTATTCTGCAGGGTCGAGCGTAGCCACGGCGAGCGCGAATCCGAGTTCCACCTATCTGCCTCTGTTTCTTGGCGAAGAGCCGGGGTCTGGCGCCGCAGCGCGGCAGAATCCGAGCCCGCCCGCGCCGGCGCCTGCGATGGTGCTTTACTTCACGGATGGCAGCAGTATCGCGGCATCGGACTGGTGGGTCGCCCGCGGCCGCCTGGAATACATCACCACCTCGGGTACGACCGGCTCGACGGACATCTCGCAACTCGACCTGGAGCAGACCATCAAGCAAAACGAGAAACGTGGGCTCGATTTTCACCTCAGGTTCACGCCACCTTCGGAGCGGCCTCAGCTGGGGGGATTTTGAGAGGCGAGCAGCACAAGCTTCCGCTTAGCTTTTTCGCTCGGGACATCCGCTATGTCGATTTCGCTCTGCTGAAATAGAACGCCCAAAAACCGCGAAGAGGACACATGTCGAAATCGCGCAGAGAGTTCCTGACTGATATATCCATACCCATTCTCGCCGGGACCGCCGCATTTCAGGTGCCGGAGCGGAAGCAGAAAGCTGCCGAGCCGCCCGCCGGTGCTCCACCCGCGTTTGGCACAGCGCCGCCCGTGGGCCCGGCGGTATCGCCCGAGACCTT
Source organism: uncultured Acidobacteriota bacterium (assembly GCA_963841605.1). Lineage (GTDB taxonomy): Bacteria > Acidobacteriota > Terriglobia > Acidiferrales > UBA7541 > Palsa-295. Next base: position 404,268 of record CAWJDM010000012.1, on the reverse strand, counting down.
CACGGAAGCGGAGAAGCTCGTACGAGTGGAGATGACCACCAGCGACCGCGCGGAGGCGGCCAGCAATTGGCGCGAGTCGATGGCGGCGCTTTACGAACGACGCACCGGGCCCCGGAAGCTTTCCCTGGAGGCACAACTCTCACCTGCGACGCAGTGGAACCCGGTTCTTCCCGGCATGAAGGCAGGTCCGGATCGCGATCGATTTCTCCGCAGCAAGAACGATCCCGGAAAGCTGCCGTCGAAAGACGATGAGATTGCGTTCGCCCCGGTGACCCAGCTCTCGCGGTGGATCGAGAGCCGTAATCTCAGCTCGGAGCGGCTCACGAATATTTATCTCGACCGGTTGGAGCGGTTTGATCCAAAGCTGCGCTGCGTTATTACGCTCACGCGCGAGCCGGCGTCGGCGCAAGCCAAGAAGGCCGACGAAGAAATCGCCGCGGGCAAATACCGCGGGCCGCTGCATGGCATTCCCTGGGGCGCCAAGGACCTTCTCGATACCGCCGGAATTCGGACGACGTATGGCGCCGAGCCTTTCCGGAATCGGATTCCCGCGAAAAATGCCGTTGTAGTGCAGCGTCTGGAGGATGCGGGCGCGGTTCTCGTCGCGAAGCTGAGCATGGGCGCGCTGGCGTTGAATGATATTTGGTTCGGCGGGCAGACGATGAATCCGTGGCTGCTTGAGGAAGGATCGTCAGGATCGAGCGCGGGACCCGGCGCAGCGACCGCCGCGGGATTGGTAGCTTTCTCGATCGGGAGCGAGACGGAAGGCAGCATCGTGAGCCCGAGCATGCGCTGCGGGATCACGGGACTGCGGCCCACGTACGGCCGTGTGGCGCGCACCGGCGCGATGACGCTTTGCTGGTCGCTCGACAAGCTTGGCCCCATGACGCGCAGCGTCGAGGACACCATGCTGGTTTTGCAGGCAATCTCCGGGCCCGATGCCGGCGATGTGGCAAGCGTCCCGAGCAAGCTTGACTTCGACGCGGGCGCGAGCGTACGAGGGCTGCGCATCGGCTATTTTCCCGCATGGATGAACGATGCGCAGGCAACCGCAGTTGATCGCGCTGCTCTCGAGACGGCGAAGAAAGTGGGAATGATCCCGGTGGAAGTGGCGATTCCGGACTGGCCGTACGACTCCCTCAATCTGATTCTCTTCGCCGAATCGGCAGCCGCGCACGAGGAGATTACGCTCAATCACACCGTCGATCAGCTGAAGATGCAGGTGCCCGACGGGTGGCCCAATTCATTCCGCCAGTCGAGATTTCTTTCCGCCGTGGACTTCGTCCAGACGGACCGGTTTCGCCGCAAAGTAGCCGAAGAGATGGAACGCGTATTCTCCGAAGTGGACCTGCTGCTCGTACCTGCATTGCGCGACGAAATGCTGACCATCGCCAACTTTACCGGGCATCCTTCGCTGACACTGCGCGCCGGCTTCGTCGAGGTGTCGGAGGCGCGCAGCGATTGGGCTCCGGATCCAAAGAACCCCCTGCCGAAATTCTCCCCGCCGCGCCGCGTGCCCTACGGCGTTACCCTGATCGGACGACTCTTCGATGAGGGCACAATCGGACATGCCGGGTTGGCGCTGGAGCGCAGTCTTAACGTGGCAGACGAGCGGCCGCCGGGATTCTAGTCTCGACCAGCCAGGAGAAGCGGCTGAGGCAGTGGGTGCCAGACATGTGCGGCACCCGCCTTATCGCGGGATTACCGGTCAGTCGATGATTCCCGCCGCGACCCTTCGTGCGGCATGGCGCCCGCGAGCAGAAGGACGGCGCCGCAAAACAGCAGCGTATCCCCCACGTAATTAAGGCCATTGTCGAGGCTGGCGCGGTCCACGATTCCGATTGGCACGTAGACGGCCAACTCCACGAGGAGGACCGTCAAGCCCAGCCACGTGGCTGCTGCACGGGTCTTCTTGCCAACAAGCAAAAGAATGCCCGCGACAGCGTAAACTACGGCAGCCAGATACGTCCAAATGGCATGTCCGTAGATCCACTCGGGAGTCACTCGATCCAGCGGAACGCCGGGAACGTAATTGCCATGCATGAATTGCTCGAAACTGAAAAACAGCACGGGAATTGCAACGAAGTATCGCGCGATCGTCGCGAGGATGTGCGCGGCGCGCTCGTGCCACTGCTCGCTGAGGCTGGCTGCCAGCGCCAGAGCGCCGCCGCTGAAGGATAGCTCCCGCAGCGCGAGCGTCAGCGCAATCCGATCGTGCGGACTTTGTGCCCAAGCCGGGGCGTCCATCAGCACCACGAAAAGGAAAAACGTCAATCCGAGCAAAGCCGCCGAGAGGCGCGCCTGAATTCTCGTCGTCACGCTCAGCGCGGCCGCAATAAAGCAGGCGCCTACGAAGTACGCCCAAAACAGATGCCACGGAATCCATGCGGGTACGATCGATGCGATGTCCTGCGTCAACGTGAAATGTTCGGTGCCGAAGGCCGCGACGGGCGCCGCGTAGAAAAGCGGCCCGAACAGAATCAGCTTGTCGAATCCCCGCGCCTTTTGCCAATCGCCGCGAAGGAAGATCACGACCAGCCCGATGGCAAGAACCACTCCACCGACGAAATACGACCAAATCACCTGGCTGGGAATTGCGAGGAGCGCCATGGCCGCCGACGAATTCACCAAGATATCGCTCACGACGATTTCTTCCACCCCATTGCAATTGCAATTATCACCAGATTGCGAAATTTTCCAAGCCGTATTGCCGCCACAATTCCATATCCAAAGTCCTCCACCTGTTTGAATCTGTTGTTCGGGTGTCTGTGCATCAGGATGTACACGCTCTCTGCTATCGACTTGAGTGCAACCTATCCGTTGCGTCGTTGAACGGGTCAAAGTTCTGATAGTCAGTTATAGAAGATAGCGACTAACCGATTCCCAGTGTATATAATCGCCCCACCATGGCTGGCCAGGAAACGCTTTACCAGGTCGCTGATCGCGTCGCGACCATCACACTGAATCGCCCGGACAAACTGAACGCCTGGACCGCGATCATGGAGCAGGAGGTGCGTTCGGCGGTCGAAGAAGCCGAACGCGACGACAACGCGCGGGTGATCGTGCTGACTGGAGCGGGGCGGGGGTTCTGCGCCGGCGCGGATATGTCGCTTCTCAGCAACGTCGCGAATCAGGGGCTCGATGAAAGCGGCAAAAAGCGGGCAATGAGCGCGAACGTGCTTCGTGAAGGTATTCGACCCGATTTCCAGAAGAAGTACTCGTATTTCCTCGAGATTGGAAAGCCGGTGATCGCGGCTCTCAACGGACTCGCCGTCGGACTGGGGCTGGTGATCGCGCTGTATTGCGATCTCCGCTGGGCCTCGGACAGCGCTCGCCTCAGCACGGCCTTCGCGCGCCGCGGCCTGGTGGCGGAGTACGGAATGGCGTGGATGTTGCCGCGTCTTGTGGGCGTCCCGAACGCGCTCGATCTTCTCTTTTCCGCGCGCACCATCGATGCAGCCGAAGCGCTGCGAATTGGATTGGTGAACCAGGTGTTCCCCCAGGATGTCTTTTCGGACAAGGTGCGGGAGAACGCGCGAGAAATGGCGTCGACCGTGAGCCCACGTTCCTTGCGCGTGATGAAGCGGCAAGTGTATGAAGCAATGTTCCAAAGCCTTTCGGAGGCGTTTGAACTCGCCGAGCGCGAGATGCTGGCGAGCCTGAAGAGTGAAGATTTCAAGGAGGGTGTCGCACACTACATCGAGAAGCGCGCGCCCTCTTTCACCGGCAGATAAGACGATCCAGTGATCTTCGAATTCAGCGCCAAAGCAAAGGATTTCGAGCGCCGCCTTCAGGCGTTCATGGACGAGCACGTCTATCCGAACGAGCGACGCTTCCAGGAGGAGATCGAGCAGAACCGGTGGAAACCTACGAAGATCGTCGAGGAGCTGAAGGCGAAAGCTCGTGCCGAGGGACTCTGGAACCTGTTTCTGCCGGGCGATGAAGACGGCGCGGGGTTGACGAACCTTGAGTACGCGCCGCTATGCGAGATCATGGGCCGGAGTCAGATGGCGCCGGAAGTGTTCAACTGCTCGGCGCCGGACACGGGCAATATGGAAGTGCTCGCACGCTACGGCACGCCCGAGCAAAAAGGACGCTGGCTCAAACCGGTGCTCGCTGGAGAAATCCGGTCGTGTTTCGCGATGACGGAACCTGGCGTCGCGTCATCGGATGCGACGAACATCGAAGCGCGAATCGTCCGGGACGGCAATGAGTACGTCGTCGACGGCCGGAAGTGGTGGATATCCGGCGCGTGCGATCCGCGCTGCAAGATCGCTATCTTCATGGGCAAGACGGATCCATCGGCCCCAGCTCACAAGCAGCAGTCCATGATCCTGGTCCCAATGGACGCACCCGGAGTGAATGTCGAGCGCGTGCTTGGCGTGTTCGGCTACGATCATGCGCCGCACGGGCATGGCGAGGTCACATTTCAAAATGTCCGCGTGCCGGCGTCGAACATGTTGCTTGGCGAAGGCCGGGGATTCGAGATTGCGCAGGGCCGCCTGGGCCCGGGGCGCATCCATCACTGCATGCGGTGTATCGGCGTAGCCGAGCGCGCTCTAGAGACGATGTGCAAGCGCGTGCAAGCGCGCGTTGCATTCGGCAAGCCGCTCGCCGAGCAAGGAACCATCCGCGCCGACATCGCCGCCTCGCGCATGGAGATCGAGCAAGCTCGCTTACTTACGCTGAAAGCTGCTTATATGATGGATACGGTCGGCAATAAAGCGGCCCGCGGAGAAATCGCGATGATCAAGGTGATCGGCCCAAGAGTGGCGCTGCAGGTGCTGGACCGGGCCATTCAGGCGCACGGCGGTGCGGGAGTGTCGCAAGATACTTTCCTCGCGGCCGCGTGGGCGGGCGCTCGAACGCTGCGATTGGCGGACGGCCCGGACGAGGTTCACATCGAGGCGATCGCGAAACAGGAACTTCGCAAATGGACCAAGCCTCCGACGGGATCCGCGCCTCGTTGAATTGGCCGGTCAAGCAACATCAAATCGCGGGATTCTGTGTGGTGTACAGGGAAGCGCGAAGGAGTGTCCGAACCACCTCCGGCATCGAGGCGAAGCGCGAGTCTTTCGTCAGGCCTTGATGGTAGCGGTAGTAAATCTGCTGCACGATCACCGCAAGCTTGAGCCGCGCGAACGCGAGATAAAAGGGCATATGCGAGATATCGCGGCCCGTCCTTCGCGCGTAGCGCTCGACGATCTCGGCGCGCGTCATACTGCCGGCATAGCTCGAAGGACACCAGCGAATCTTCTGCAACTCCTCCGGATCCTGCGGATCGACCCAATAACCTAAAGAAGTGCCCAGATCGCTCAGCGGATCGCCGACGGTCGACATCTCCCAGTCCAGCACTCCCGCAATTCTGGTGATGTCGTTGGGATCGAGCACGATGTTGTCGTACTTATAGTCATTGTGGATCAGCGTGGGCTCGCTCATGGGAGGCATGTGATCCGTGAGCCAGGCAGAGATGCGCGCGACTTCGGGGATGTCGTGACTCTGCGAGCCATAGTAGCGCGCAATCCAGCCGTGGACTTGCCGTTCCATGTAGCCTTGCGGCTTGCCGAGATCGCCCAGGCCGCACGCCGCATAGTCCAAGGCGTGCAACCGAACGAGATTGTCGAGGAACGCTTCACTGAGGCTGCGCGCAATCTCGGGCGTAAATGGCAAGCCTGCCGGCGGATCCCTGCGGATGATGATCCCGCGAATCGGCTCCATGAGGTAAAAAGGCGCGCCCAGTATGGAGAGATCGTCGCAAAAAAAGAGCGCCTTCGGCGCTGCCGGATATGCGGAGTGCAGCTTCGACAGGACGCGATACTCGCGGCCCATATCGTGCGCGGTTTTCACCTTGCTGCCGAAAGGAGGCCGCCGCAACACGACCTCGCGGTCGCCGAGCTTCACCAGGTACGTCAAGTTGGAATGTCCGCTGGGATACTGCTCAACGCGAAGAGGGCCCGTGCTGCCAGGAAAATGGCCCAGCAAGAATGGTTCGAGCCTCGCTAGGTCGAGTTCCTCGCCCGTTCTCACTGCGGTGGGATGGTCTCGAAGGTCGGCCATAGACACGCGCGATTCCTTGAAACTCAGCCCGCTCTCTCAAATAAAGCCGCGGCGCCCTGCCCGCCGCCGACGCACATCGTCACCACGCCGTAGCGCGCTTTGCGCCGCGCCATTTCATTGGCAAGCGTCCCCACCATTCTCGAGCCGGTCATCCCGTAGGGGTGGCCGATCGAAATCGACCCACCGTTCACGTTGAGTTTTTCGGGGTCAATTCCGAGGCGGTCGCGACAAAAGATTACCTGGACGGCGAATGCTTCGTTCAGTTCCCAAAGATCGATATCATCGGCTCGCACGCCGGCGCGCTTCAGCAGCTTTGGAACAGCGAACACGGGACCGACGCCCATCTCATCCGGATCACATCCAGCGATCTGAAAGCCGCGGAAGATCAGCTTATACGGAATGCGCAGCTGGTCGGCACGCTCGCGCGACATCAAGAGCGTAGCTGATGCGCCATCCGAAAGCTGTGAAGTATTGCCCGCGGTTACCGTGCCCTGGCCGCTCTCCGGATCGAAATAGGGCTTCAAAGCGAGCAAACCTTCGAGCGTCGTGTCCGGGCGATTGCACTCGTCGCGGTCCACACAGACTTCTTCTTTGCCGATCGTCTCGCCGGTTTTCTTGTCGAGGATGGCACGCGTCACGCGGATCGGCGCGATCTCGTCGTCGAGAAAACCCCCGTTCTGCGCGCGCGCCGTGCGCTGCTGGCTCAGGAGAGCGCACTCGTCCTGTGCCTGGCGGCCGATTTTGTATCGCTTGGCAACGACCTCGGCGGTGACTCCCATTACCATATATAAGCCCGGCAGCCGCTCCAGCAGCGCTGGATGCGGGTAGTAGTCGCGCGGCGTGAGGCTGATGCTCTCGACGCCTCCGCCGATGGCCGCGTCCACGCCCTCGCTCACGATCTGATGTGCCGCCACGGCGATCGCCTGCAAGCCGGATGAACAGAAACGATTGATCGTCGTGCCGGCGACCGACGTCGGCAGCCCAGCCAGCATGGCTGAAACACGAGCCACGTTTTGCCCCTGCGGACCGTGCGGTTGCGCGCACCCCAGAACCACATCTTCGATTTCGTTGGGATCGAGCTTCGGCGTCTTGCGCAGCACGTCTCTAATGCAGTGCGCGGCAAGTTCGTCGGGGCGCGTGATGTTGAACGATCCGCGATACGACTTCGCGAGCGCCGTCCGCGAACTGGCCACCACCACCGCTTCTCTCATGCTGTCTCCGAGCGAATCGAATCCCGATGCGTTAAGCGGCCGCGCCGCCTGCAGCGTTGAAACCGGCAAACGTCTTGCCCTGTGCGGCCAACTGCTTGAGCAGCGGGGCAGGTTCCCAGAGCGCGCCGTGTTGGCGATGGAATTCGGAAATGCGATCGTACACTTTCCCAAGCCCGACGGTATCGGCGAACCACATCGGCCCGCCGCGATACGCCGGGAAACCGTAGCCGTTGAGATAGATGATGTCGATATCGACCGAGCGGAGCGCGTAGCCTTCTTCGAGAATGCGCGCGCCTTCGTTGACGAGCGCATAGACGCAGCGATCGACAATTTCATTCGCAGAAATCTGCCGCTGCGGAATGCCTGCCTCTGCAGCCCACTTGCGCACGAGAGTCGAGACTTCGGGATCGGGAATCGCGCGCCGATTTTCGTCATATTTGTACCAGCCTGCGCGGGTTTTCTGGCCGTACCGCCCCATCTCGCACAAGCGATCTCCGGCAAACGCTTGCCGAATTCCCGGCTTTTCCAGGTGGCGATATTCTTTGCGAATGCGCCAGCCCACGTCGAGCCCCGCCAGGTCGCCGACCGCCAACGGCCCCATGGCCATGCCGAATTCGACGAGCGCTCTGTCGACCGCTTCGACGCTTGCGCCCTCTTCGACCAAAAAGACCGACTCGCGCACGTATGGATGGAACATGCGGTTGCCGACAAAACTACGGCAGTTGCCGACAAGCACTCCAATCTTCCCCAGCTTTCTCGAAAGCTGCATGCAGGTCGCGATCACCGGCTTGCTGGATTTCTTCCCTCGGACGATTTCGAGCAAACGCATCACGTTCGCGGGGCTGAAAAAATGAGTGCCGATCACGAATTCCGGCCGCGATGTGCTGGAGGCGATTTCGTCAACGTTCAGGGTTGATGTGTTGCTGGCGAGAATCGCTCCGGGCTTGCACAATCGATCGAGCTCTGCAAAGATCTGCTTCTTCAGCGCCATGCCCTCGAACACCGCTTCGACCACCATGTCAACTTTCTCAAATCCTTCATAGGTGAGCGTTGGCTGGATCAGCTTCAACCGTTCGTCCACAAACTGCTGCGTGAAGCGGCCGCGATTCACCGAGCCGGCATAATTTGCGCGTATCTTGGCCAGGCCCTGGTCGAGCGCTTCCTGTCCTTCCTCCTTCAGCAGCACGGGAATGCCTGCATTGGCGAACACCATCGCGATGCCACCGCCCATCGTGCCGGCGCCTACCACGGCGACGCTATTCACCGGAATCACCGGCGTCTCTTTTGGCACGTCCGGAATTTTGGCCACCTCGCGCTCGCCGAAGAAAACGTGTATCAGCGCCTTGGACTGATCTGAATTCAAGCGTTCGATGAACAACCGCTGTTCTTCCTGGCAACCCTCTTCGAAGGAGAGCTTCGTGGCGGCTTCGACTGCATCAATCGCCGCGAGCGGCGCCATCATCCCGCGTTGCCTTTTGCGGGCGGTTTCCCGCGCGGCAGCAAAGACCGGGGCGTTTTGCTCCGGTGTTCCAAGCTTTCCTTCGATGTCGCGCGTTTTCCGAGCCGGGCGGCCGGCAATTTCCAGCGCGAAGCGAGCGGCGCCTTCGAGCAAATCTCCTTCGATGATTCGGTCGATAAGGCCAAACTTGAAGGCCTCTTCCGTTTTGACTGGATCGCCGTTGGCGCACATTTCGACGGCCTTGGCCACTCCTACCAGCCGGGGAAGGCGCTGCGTGCCAGCCGCCCCCGGGATGATGCCGAGCTTTACTTCGGGCTGGCCAACTTGCGCGCCTGGCGCGGCGACGCGGTAGTGGCCGGCCATCGCGAGCTCGAGGCCGCCTCCGAACGCCGTGCCGTGAATCGCCATCACGATCGGCTTGCGGCAATCCTCGATTTGAAGGAGCAGCGGCAAAAGGCCAGCGCCTCGCTGCTTCTTGCCGGAAGTGAGCTTGCCGAACTCCTTGATATCCGCACCGGCGACGAAGGTGCGCCCACCGCCGATGAGGACCGCGGCCTGAACGTCGCCATCTTTTTCGATTTGCGCGACCGCTTCGGAAATGCCTTCCGGCACGCCCGGGCTCAAAGCGTTCACCGGCGGATTGTTGATCGTGATAACGGCTACACCGCCAGCCTTGGTGACTTGCACAAGATCGCTCATGGAATTTGCCATCTTTCGTCGAGCTGCTACGCGCTTTGCGTCGAAGCCGCGCCTGCGTCGATGACCAGTCGCGCGATGCGCTCGCGATGACAGGTCGAATCGCCGAGGGTGGTCTCCGAAGCCTTGGCGCGTCTGTAATAGAGATGAAGATCGTTTTCCCAGGTGAAACCCATTCCGCCATGCACCTGAATGCCCCGGTTACCCACTGTGCGCCCCGCATCGCTCGCGTACATCTTCGCGATCGAGACGGCCAGTGCGGCGTCCGGCACGTTCTCTTCGAGCGCCCATGCGGCGTAATAGACCGCCGAGCGTGCGGACTCCGTTTCGACGTACATGTCCGCGCACTGGTGTTGCACCGCCTGAAACATGCCGATGGGCTTGCCAAACTGCTTGCGCATCTTCGCGTATTCAACGGTGATGTCGAGCGTTCGCTGCATGCCGCCCACCATTTCCGCAACCAAAGCCGCGGCGGCAATGTCGAGAGCCCGCGCCAGGCCTCCGGCATTGCCCAGCTTTTCCGCGGGCGTGTGGTTGAACTGCACGGAATACATCTTGCGCGTTGGATCCATGCCCTCCATCGGCTCGACATCGATCCCCCGCGCCTTTGCGTCCACCACGAAGACGCCATCCCGAGCGACAACTAGCATGAAACTGGCCACCTTGGCGTCGGGCACGAAGAGCTTTTCTCCTGTCAGCTCTCCGTTCACGCTTGCCATCCGGACATCCGCCACATTCCAGCTCGCGGCGTCTTCGAGTACGGCGACGGTCGATCTCGCTTCGCCGGTGCAGATCGGCGCAAGGTACCTCTTTTTCTGCTCCGGTGTTGCCATTGCATCGAGTGTGGCGCCGGCCAGCGGAACGGTCGAGAAAAATGGCCCCGGCAAAAGCGCGCGACCCGCCTCCTCCATCAGGAGAATCAATTCCACTTTGCCGAGGCCGACGCCGCCATACTCCTCGGGGAAAATGATTCCCGTATAGCCTTGCTCAGCCATCTTTGCCCACAACGCTTCGTCGTAGGCGGTATCGGTTTGCATCAGGCGCCGAACTTCTTCCATTGGGCACTCGCCCGCGAAGAACTTTCGCGCGTTGTCTTTGAGCATCTGCTGGCTCTCGCTCAGTCCGAATTCCATCGCTTTAATAGCTCCTGGGCAGTCCGAGAACAAAATGTCCGATGATATTGCGCTGAACTTCCGAGGTCCCCGCTTCGATCGTGTTCCCGCGCGTTCGCAGATAACCGTACGACCATATGCCGTTGTCCACCGCGCGGCGATCTCCGCCCGCCAGTTGGCCGTAGGGGCCGAGCAATTCTTGCGCGATTTGCTGCAGCCGTTGATTGAGTTCGCTCCAAAAGATCTTCTGGATCGACCCTTCCGGTCCGGGCACGCCGGTTGCCGTAATCCGGCTGAAGGCGCGCAGCTGATTCAAGCGCATGATTTCGATCTCGGCATAACACTGCGCGAGCTTCTGCCGCATCAAGGTATCCGCGGCAGCCGGCCGCCCGTTTCTTTGCACGGTGCGGGCAAGTTCGATCAGCCGCTCGATATTCCGTTTGAAAATGAGATGCAGGCGCGCGCCATACGATCCGCGCTCGTACATCAACGTGCTGACGGCCACGTTCCAACCGTCGTTCACCTTGCCGAGCACGTTTTCCGCAGGGACGCGCACATCGCGGAAGAAAAGCTCGTTGAACTCGCTCTCGCCCGTCATCTGCCGCAGAGGGCGAACCTCGACGCCGGGCGATTTCATATCCACAAGCAATACCGTTAATCCTTTGTGCTTGGGCACGTTTGGATCGGTGCGAACAACCAGCTCGCACCAGTCGCCCACCCAACCGAAGCTGGTCCACACCTTCTGACCGTTGACGACATAGTGGTCACCCTCCAGCCGTGCCTCCGTCTGCAGGCCTGCGAGATCGGAGCCCGCGTTCGGTTCGGAAAAGCCCTGGCACCAGATTTCTTCCGCGCTGAGAATCTTGGGAATGAATCGCTGCTTCTGCGCTTCGGTGCCATACGCGATGATCGTGGGGCCAATCAGTCCCAGGCCGAGGGAATTCGCCATGGACGGGGCCTGGGCGCGCGCCATCTCTTCCCAGAAAATGGCTTGCTGCATCAGCGTCGCGCTGCGGCCGCCGTATTCCTTCGGCCACGAAACCGCGGCCCAGCGGCCTTCATGGAGCTTCCGTTGCCAAGCCCGCAAGTAAGGGAACGACTCCTCGAGCGGCTTCTCGCGCCACTCGGCCCAATCCTTGGGAATATTGGCGTCCAGCCACGCGCGCAGTTCGTCGCGGAACTGCTTTTCCTCGGCATTCAGATTCAGATCCACTTCAGAGGCTCCTTCGACTAAGCAGACGATCCCTTTCGAGCCGGTTCTGCGCTTTCCGGGCGAATTGTTTCCCGTCCCTGCCAATATTTCTTGCGCAGCTCTCTCTTGAGGATTTTGCCCGTCCCGGTTTTAGGCAAGCTCTCGAGGAATTCAATCGAGCGCGGGCATTTATAATGGGCCAAGCGCGACCGGCAGAACTCGATCAACTCCGTTTCACCGGCTCCTGCTCCAGGTTTCAGGACCACCAAAGCTTTGGGGACCTCGCCCCACTTCTGGTCAGGCACGGGAATGACGGCGGTTTCTAGTACGTCGGGATGCGCAAGTAGCGCTTTCTCGACTTCCAGCGACGAAATGTTTTCCCCGCCGCTGACGATGATGTCTTTCTGGCGGTCGACAATGAGGATGTACCCCTCCTCGTTCCAGGTCGCCAGGTCTCCGCTATGAAACCATCCGCCGCGCATTGCTTGGGCAGTAGCCTCCGGCTGTTTCCAATAGCCTTCCATCACGCCATCGCCGCGGGCGATGATCTCGCCAACGGCCTGGCCGTCGCGAGGCACATCGTTGTCGTTCGGATCCACGACTCGAAGCTCGACGCCAGGGATGGCGTAACCCGTCATCGCCTGGCCCACAAAACGCCTCTCTCCTTCCCACTCGAGGCCTGGCTTCATGGAAGAAACGGAGAGCACCGGCGCCGTTTCCGTGAGTCCGTATCCAGCGAAACACGTACACCCAAATTTCTCCTCTACTTCCCTAACGAGCGTCGGGGAGGCCGCCGCGCCGCCGACATTGATCCACTTGAGGCTGCTCAAATCGTGCTTCTTGCGTTCCGGGCAGTTCACCAGCGCAATGGCCATGGCCGGCACGGCGCCGAAGCTTTGCACTCGCTCCTGTTCGATCAGCCGGAAGACCTCTGCCGGATCAAAACGCGGCATCATCACGTGCTTGGCGCCCCTGAACGTGACCGTATGCGCGGCGCCCCATCCGTTCGCGTGAAAAAGAGGAATGGTGTGGAGATGCACACCATCGGTTGAGGTCTCGTGGGACAGCAGGCTGCTCAGCGCATGCAGGTAGACGTTGCGATGGGTCAGCATCACGCCCTTGGGATTCGCGCTGGTTCCGCTGGTGTAGAAGAGTTCGGCGACCTCGTTCTCGTTGAATTCCATGACGTCGGGACGATACGGCGCAGCGGCGGCCAGAATCCCCTCATAATTCTCGCGAGCGAGCCAGGCTGCCTGCGGCGTTCCGCTAAGCAGAAAAAATGACTCCACCGCGGAAAGCTTTTGGCGAAACGAATCCACCAGGCCCAAAAACTCTCTTTCCAAAAACAGGATCTTCGCCCCCGCATGGTTCAGGATGTAGGTGAGTTCGTCCGGCGCCAGCCGAATGTTCAACGGAAGCAGCACGGCATTCGCCTCCAGAATGCCGAAATATGCCTCGAGCAATCGGTGGCAATTCAAGCTCAGAAATGCGACTCGGTCCCCTCGCTCGACTCCTGCTTTGCGCAGCGCGCCTGCGAGGCGGTCCACACGCTCCGCCAGTTGACGGTACGTAAACCGCTCATTTCCGCACACCACAGCCGTCTTGTCCGGATATTGCTGCTCGGCGTAACGCAAGAATCGTAAGGGTGTGAGCGGAACGTTCATGGCACCTCTGGCCTACGCTGCTTGTCCTCCGTCCACCACCAGCACATCTCCAGTGACAAAATCAGAAGCGTCCGACGCCAGAAAGACGGCAGCGCCTTTCAAATCATCTTCGCCGCCGAATCGGCCCAACGGAATTCCCCGCAGCATGTTTTCCCGGTTTCGTTCGATTACGACTTGAGACAGGCGTGTCGGAAACCATCCCGGCGCGATGGCGTTCACGTGGACATTGTGAATCGCCCATTTGCGAGCCAAATCCCTTGTGAAGGTGATGACTCCTCCCTTGCTGGCGTGATATCCGATCGCTTGAAACTCCGGCGGCGAACCTCGTAGCCCGGCGGTCGACGCGATATTGATGATCTTCCCGCGCTTCTGCGCGATCATGACCTTGCCGGCCGCCTGGCAGCAGAGGAACGTCCCGGTCAGGTTCGTCTCGATCACCTTGTTCCATTGCTCGAGGCTCATCTCTTCGATGGGCGCTCCCCATGACGTGCCGGCGTTGTTGATCAAAATATCGATTCGCCCAAATTGCGACACGGTGACGTCCACAAGCTCCTGAACGCTCGCCGGATTCTTCACGTCGCAGCCGAGCGCAAGCGTTTTCACGCCGAGCGCTTTCAGTTCCTCGGCCGCCTGCTTGCAGCGCTCCTTCTTGCGCGCGCACAGCACAAGGCTGGCGCCCATTTCCGCGAGCCCCTCGGCCATCTGGCGCCCCAGGCCAACCGAGCCCCCGGTGACGATGGCCACGCGCCCCGTGAGGTCGAACAGCTGCTTGACGTTCATTGCCTGGACGCTCTCCTGCAACAGCGGCTCACCGCGCGTGCGCAGTCGTTCAAGGGGACCGCGAGCCGGGGTGGGCCGGACCCGCGATCCCTCAGGGGGTGGAGCAAAATCAAAAGTTCAGGCGCGCGCCAAATTGGAATTCCCGCTTGGGCAATGCCGACGTGAACGTCAGCGGCGTGCTGGACGTGGCAATCCCTCCGCCGGCGAGGGCAGTGCCGGGACGAATTCCATGCACGTTAAACGTCGTGAACCCGGGCTGAAAACCGAAGAGCGGGCTCACTTCATTGTTGACGCTGGCGAAGTTGGTCCGGTTCGCGAGGTTGAATCCCTCGGCAGTGAATTGCAGACTCACTTTCTCGTTCAGCTTGTGCTGCCAAGTCAGGCGCATGTCGAAGTCGATGAGATTGGGGCCGAGCCCCGAGTCTCGGGGAGCGCCGATCGGGCGTTCGTTCGTCGTGTGACCGTTGCCGTTCACCTCTCCCCCGGCCAACAGATTGAAGGGATGTCCGCTCGTGTACGTGAAAATCGGAGCGACCTGAAAGCCCGACAGAATTGCTTCCTTCCACGGGCTGTCGACCACCCCGGCGATCACCACTTTGTGCCGCTGATCGAACGCGGAAAGGGCTCGATCCAGGCCCAGGTTCGTCGGGTCCTGCGGCCCGTAGTCCGAGTTGAAGTCCGTCGACGTATCAAACGCTTTGCTGTAGGTGTAATTTCCAAACACCGTGAAGTGATCGCTGAACTGCTTTTTGATTTCGACGATTCCTCCCTCGTAGAGAGCGGAGGCTGCGGCCGTGTACTGGTTATTCTGCACGATCAGCGGATTCACGAAGCAGGGCGAGACTGGCTGGCCGAAGCCGTTCAATGTGATGGCGCACGGAAACACACCGCCGGGAACCTCCGTGCCGCCGAGCGGATCAGCTGCCGCGCTCGTATTCCAGTTCCTGTAGGAAACGGTCTGCCCGTTGGCCAGCGTTACCGTGCTCAACGGCGCCTTCAGCAAATTCGTATCGATCGCCACCGGGAGCCGCGTCGTGTGGGAGTAAATCCCGCTGAGCGAAATAGAAAATCCGGGCGAAATCTCCCGCTCGATTGCAAGCGACGCCTGCTGCGAATATGGAGGCTTGTAATTGGGAGGATTGCTGAAAAGTACCTGCAGCGGCCCAAGCTGGCCGCTATTGGCGGCGAAGATGCCTGAACCCAAGGGGTTGGGAAAGAGTCCCCCTGCCGCCATTGGGAGCAGCGACTGAGGCGTGATGCATGCGGCGTTGCCTGGCGTTGGCTTCGTACACTGAATCAGACCGGCACCAAAAAGTGTCTGGAACACGACCGCCGAGTTTTGAATTGGCAGCCCGGTTGGAGTGAGGGGATCGATGTAGATGGAAATGAACCGCTTGCAAGCGCTGGTGCCGCTCCCGGGGAAAATGGGGAAGCCGGGAAACCCGATCCCGCAGGTGTTCACCACGTTGTTCACTTGGTCGGGAACCTGCGCGGCATTGTTCTGGTTTTCGACCGTGCTGTTGTTCTTATTCAGTACTCCCAGGCTCAAATCCACCTGAGGAATCTGAGCGTCAATCGGTCCGTAGAAAATTCCGTATCCGCCGCGAATCACCGTCTTGTGGTCGTTGAATGGATCCCATGCGAACGATATTCGAGGGCCGAAATCCTTGTAATAAGTATTCAGCGGAAGGAATTGTGAATCGATTTCGTATCGCAGGCCGTAGTTCAGCGTGAAGCCGGGCGTGATCCTCCAGGAGTCCTGGACGTAGAGGCCGGTCAACGGCCGCGTGTACGCCGGGTAGTCCGGATTCCCAAAGCCCTGCTGATAGACCTGAGGGGCCCCCAGCGAAGCTGTTTGAAGCGAGTTGATCACAGCAGAACTGAGTGACGCTGAAAGGCCGCAAGCCGCCGCCGGCGCCGCCAGACAGTCGCTCAGCACGCCGCCCGGCAGCGTGCCGAAGACAAAACGGCCCGGGAAAAATGTATGTGATTCCGCATGATCGCCGCGCAGAAGTTCGGAACCGCCGAACTTGATCGTGTGGCGGCCGCGAACCAGAGTGAAGTTGTCCGCGAATTCATAGCGGCGGAGGATTGTGTAGTCAGGGAGGAAGATGTTCGTTCCCAAATTGTTCGCGAATCCCGGGATTTGGAGTCCCACCTCTCCAGGCTCGTTCGGAATCACGTTGAAGCCGTTGTAATCCCATTGCACTCGAAGCTCGTTTTGAGCCGTCGGGCTAAATGTGTGATACCACGCGCCCAGAAGGTTGTCGTCGTAGTTATGGATCGAACTGCCCGCCGAGAACCCCGTGAGCGATTGCACGTCGGGATTTTCTTCGAGATCGTGCCCGTACCGGAACGTGAGGGTAAGCTGGTCCGCATCGCTGATGCGATGGTCCAGGCGCCCCGACGCCAGATATTCGCGCGTGTTGTAATTGAAGAGCCCGCCATTGTTCTCGAACTGCGTAATCAGGAATTGGTTAATTGCTACTTGCCCGGGTGGTGTCAAACCAAATATAGAGGTCGGGCTCACCGCCAGAACAGACGTTAAAGCAAACGCGCATTGCTGCGCGCTCAAAACCGTCGTGCTCCCATCAGGATTGTTTATGCAAGGGACGGAAGGAGCGCTACTCGCCGCAAGCCCGCTGATAATCGCCTGCTGCGCGGCTCGTGGGTCTGACGCTCCGAAGCAGCCCGTTTGTGCCGCGCCGCTACAAAGGGGTACCGGTACTGCCGCGTTGGGTCCGGCGAAGATCGAGCTGTTCGTCAGCAGCGGCACCGAATTCTGCGAGTTCTGCAGCAGACCTTCGAATGCTACGAACAGAAATGTCTTCTCTTTCCTGATCGGGAACCCCACCGTCCCTCCATATTGATACCGGCTGAGGTTGTTCTTCACGGGCGCGCCGACGGAAGTAAAATCGAAGTTGCTGAATGTGGGATCCGGCGCCAGCGCAGATTTGAAGGCGAATGGGTCGCGCGCATCCAGGGCATCGTTGCGGAAATAGCTGTACAGACTCCCATGCAGATCGTTCGTCCCTGATTTCGACACGATGTTGATCGTCGCGCCGCTGGCCCCGCCCAGATCGGCGGCGTAGTTGCTGCGATTCACCTGGAATTCTTGAACGGCGTCCTGGCTGACTGTCAGGCGAACGCCGCCGGAATCGTCCAGGGCTTCGCCGCCGTCCACCGTCACGCTATTTCCCCGGCCATTGCTGCCGTAAAACGAAAGCCCGCTTTGAGGTGTTTGCTTGACTCGAAAATCCTGATCGTCCGCGATCCTGGTGGAATTCGACACGCCAGGCATCAAGAGCGTGAAAGTGAGGTAATCCCGGCGATCGATCGGAAGGTTTGTTATGTATGTCTCCGTCAGAGTGTTTGCCTGGCTGCCCCTCTGCGTGTCGATCACGGGCGGTGCGGCGGTAACTTCCACGACTTGTCCAGTCGCCGCGACCTTCAGGCTGAAATCGGCGATTGTTGTCTCGCCTACGCTGACGACCACGCCGTTTTGAGTCATCGTTGCGAAGCCTGCGACCCTGACCGTCACGTTGTAGGTTGCGGGCAGCAATCCGATCAACCGGTACTGGCCGGAGTCTCCGGTAGTGGCCGTGTAGCTTGTCCCCCTTGCCGTCTCGGTCGCGACCACCGCGGCGTTCGGGATTACCGCACCCGACGGATCGGTTACGGTCCCGTTGATGTCGCCAGAGGCGCCCACGCCCTGCGCTCTCGCAACCGGGCTTCCGAGCAGCAACAACACCAGCGAACAAAAGGCACTCGCCACTAGGACGTGCTTCATAGGTCCTCCTCGTAATTCAGTACGTGGCCGATTTTGTTTGAGAGTATGCCCAGGAGTTTTTTCGCTCCCACCCTTCAGTTCGGTCTAGCCAGCCGCTTTCATTCCCCCAACCCGGCTGCCTTTAGAAACACCGGGTACCCCTGAAATTGTGATAGCCAATATCACATTTAATCGACTAACGTCAAGATGAAACCAGATCGCTTCTGCGAACGTATCTGCGGGGCTATTTGCGCCGGTTTATTGGTGAGGAGCCAGCACGACGCGGCCGGAAATACTCCCGCGCCGTAATTCCTCAAGAACTTCGTTGGCTTCGGCGAGCGGCCGTGCTGCGACTTGGCATCGAACGTTCCCGTTTGCCGCCATGGCGAGGATCTCGGATATGTCCTCGCGGGTGCCGACTGCCGAAGCCTGCATGCGAATTTCCCGGGCGGCCATCAGAATCGGTGGAAAGCAGATGTTCTCGGCCGGCAGACCTACCACCAGAAGAGTTCCGCTCGGCCGCACGCCGTAAAACGCCGCGTCGTAGGCTGCTTTTGCCGCGGATGTAACAAGCGCCGCGTGGACGCCGCCCATCTCCCGAAATCCTTTTGTCACGTCGGTCGAATCTGCACGGAACGTTTGCGCGGCGCCAAGTGACCTGGCAAGAGCAAGTTTTTCTTCGGAAATATCGACTGCGATGATCTCCGCACCCATCGCGCGCCCGATCTGTACGGCGAGGTGTCCCAGCCCGCCGATGCCAAAGATCGCCAGCCGCTGGCCGTGCGAAATCTTGGCCTGCTTGAGCGCACGGTACACCGTGACGCCCGCACAGAAAAGGGGGGCAGCTTCCATTGAGGAAAGACCGCTGGGAATTTTCAGCGCGTGGCTCGCAGGGGCCTTCATGAATTCCGCGTACCCGCCATCCACTGTCACGCCTGTGATCTTCTGCCGGGCACAAAGGTTTTCATTTCCCTCGCGGCAGAACTCGCACTCGCCACAACTCCAGTGAAGCCATGGCACGCCGACCCGGTCATCTATGTGGACGTCACGAACCCCCGCGCCCTTTTCGGCCACGCGCCCAACGATTTCGTGACCGAGAATCAGCGGCTTCTTGACGATTTTCGCCAATTGCGGCCAATCGCCATCGGCCACATGCAAATCGGAATGGCATACGCCGCAGGCCTCAACTTTGATCAGGAGCTCGTGGGATTCCAGCTTGGGCCGATCGACATCCTCGATCGCAAGCGGCTTCTTGAAATCACGCAGGACGGCTGCTTTCATTCGCACGCGGCTCGGAAAATCTCGGCACCACCAGCTCGCTCGCTGGTGGAATTAACGGCTCATGCCTGCACGCCGCGCAGGAAAAAGTCGACGGCGCTGAGCACGCGCTCGCTCAAATCGTGCGGCCCCTCGAGATCAACCGCCCAACGGCGAACGATGGTCGTGTAAAGTCCTTCCATGAATTCGGCGAGGTGAGCGACCGGGAAGGTGCGCGTGATTTCTCCTCGCTTCTGCCCTTCCGCGAGAATCTCCCGCAGCAAGCTCACCGCGATTTCTTCAGCTTGGCGCATCTCCGGCGAACGGACGGGATCCATGGCGCCTGAAAGCACCACCGCTCGCCACAACGGCCGGTCCGACTCCACTTCCTGGGCCATTCCCTGATACATTCGGCGAAGACGCTCCCCGGTCGACGTGCGGCTCGAAAGCTCCGTCTCAAGACGCTCCTTGATGCAGGCAAAACCGCGCCTGCCTACCTCGCGCAGAACCGCGTCCTTGCTCGGGAAATACCGGAAAAAAGTCGGCTGGCTGATTTCCAGAATTTGGACGATGTCATCCACCCTCGTGTTTTCGTAGCCGCGCTTGCGAAACAAGCGAATCGAAGTGTCGATGATTTGGCCCCGCAGGCGCACTTTCTTGCGCTCGCGAAGGCCAGGTATCGCCGTGTTCCCTTGCGCTTTCCTGGATGGGCTAAGATGGGACCGTTTCGTGGACGTTTTAGGTCTTCCCGCGCTGCGTTTGGCGACGTGGGATGAACCGATTCGAGCGATCTTCGTGCCAGCCATCAATCGTCTTCTCCTGGGTCGTCTATGCAGATATTGAGAGAGCTACTCTAACACAGACGCACAGATATCGTGATAGTAGCTAACACTTGACAGACGCTAATGGAAGCCCTGCAGCTTCGGACGCCCCCGCAGAAATACATTCGCGGTCTGACTTGCGGCGAGGTGCAATCAAGGAAGATGTCGTTTTCTCAAATGTTCTCAAATTGACCCCGAACTCGAATGAGCCCGGAAGCATCAGCTAAAGCAGTTGCTGCCAGTTACGGAGAATGAGTGGTGAGCCGCGGAGGACTCGAACCTCCAACCCGCTGATTAAGAGTGGTTCCTGGATGCCGTCTCGGACGTTTCTCATCTTGAGTGACTTATTCCGGAATCGTCGAAATTCGCAACGGTTAGCCGCTTATCGCTCGCTCCATCCGATTGCACCGAGTTGACGCAAGATGTTTTTCGAGTCCCCACAAAAGTCCCCACATTGAGTCTCACTTGAGTTTGGCTGACAAGACCTCGAGGTTGGTGTATCGCTTGTCGGCAAGCGTGCCCTTGATTTCGAGTTCGACAGTTCGGCTGATTAGTTGCTCTCGCGGTTCGTTCGACTGGCTACCCGACACGAGGGCGTTCGAAGTGATTTGGGTCTCACCTCCCACTTTCACAACCTTGGCGACGGGCTGAAACAGAGACAAGTAGAGCCTCGGCCTTACAACAGCGCGAAAGTCTACGTCCACTTCGGCCGTAAATATGGCCGGTTGCCCTTCTTCCCTTTCCCAAGGCGCTGACGTGCGGGCATGCAACACTTTGATGTTCTCGATGCTTTCCACTGAGAGGATTTCGTCGCCAAAGAATGCCTGATCTGTCGGGATTTCGACATGCTCCGCGATGTACTTTTTCAGCAAATCCGCGTTCTCATTCAGGGCATCGGCTGCTTGTCGTTGATCGTTGTCCCATGTCGCCTTCAGGGCTTGGCTCAACTCGTCTCCGAATACGTCAAGCATTTGATCCAGGTCCGGAAACAGTGTGAGCTGCACTTTTGCGGATCGAGACAAAGCATCGAGGGTTTGTTGGTCAAAGACGCCGTCCCTAGAGAGGAACGCTCCCGCACCTACGCGATTGATGCCGAGCGGGTTCCTCACCTCGCCGGGCTTTGAAGCTAAGTCGTCAATTGCAGCGAGCACGATCACTGCGTCCTGGAAGTTCTTACCCTTTCTTTGAAAAGGTTTCGTTTCCTGGATAGCCAGTTCGAAGAACTCCGATGTCGGCCGAAGGGCTGCGGCTACCCTCTCAATTCCGTGCTCTTGGACAGTCTTATCCACGACTCCTCGGTATGCAGCACGAATTTCAGAGAGAACGGGTAGTTGCAGGTCTGTTTTGACTCCCACCCGGTCGTGGATTGCTTTGACGCCGCCAATGGCTTTGCAGGTTTCGACATAATCGCGGACCCAATGCGCCTCCAGTTCACGCTCCACGACATCCAACATGACGACAGGCACTTTGAACATCTGTGCAAACTGGAGCACCTGTTTGAATGCGGCAGAAAATCGCGGCCAGCCTTCCTTTATTGCCACGTTGCTGTCAAAGTAGATGCGTCGAAACCGCAACATTGTTCCTCGCGCCTAGTTATCTCCGCTGATACAAACTCTCGTGCTCACTGAACAAATTCGGTGTCAGCTAGGGTGCCACTAGGCTGCGCCTCTATTTCGGCAATCTCTCGTTCGGCCCGATGCCTCTCGATGCGTGACTGAACCTCACCCAAGTGTCTCTTGCTCAGATGCACGTAACGCTCCGTCGTTTTCAGATCCGAATGGCCGAGAAGTTTACCAAGCGAGAGCACGTCTGTGCCAGCTTCGGCTGCGCGAGTCGCCGCAGTGTGGCGAAGATCGTAAATCCTGAATCGTGCGACTTTGCTTTCGCGCAAAGCTTTCCGATGAGCTGGTTCCAGCTCCGTCATCGGAGCGGACCAATCGTGTCCGGTTCCCACGCGGCGTGGGAAAAGGCAGCTTCCCTTCGCCTTGCTGAGTCGAGCCTTCAGGACGTCGCTCGCACGCTTCGTGATTGGGACGTCGCGGCGCGCATTTTCAGTCTTGCCGACAGGGACGTGAAGGAATGGAGGGACGGCGCCGAGGTGAACATCCTCGGCGCGGATCGCGAACACTTCGCCAGGGCGCAGCGCGATTTCGAGCATGATCGTCGCAACGTCGCGCAACGGCTGGCCGGCCGCGGCCAGGTACTTGCGCTCTTCATCGAACGTCAAAATGCGCTCGCGGCGACGCTCCTCAAGAAAACCTATTTTGTGCGCGACGAATGGAGTCGAGGCGATCACATCCTGCCGTACCGCGAACAAAAGTATCCGGCGCATGCACGCGAGATCGCGATTGACGGTTGACGGCGAAAGTCTCTGCTCTAGCCGTGCCTGCTTGAATCTTTCGAGGCCATCCGCGGTGATTTCATCTAGGCGCAGGGCGCCGAAGCGCGGATCGAGGTTCTTCACTGAAACACCGTAGCAGCGCGATGTGTTGGGCCGCATCTGATTTTTCGTCCGCTCCAAAAATTCATTCGCGTAGCCTTTGAACAGCGGCGGCGGCTCCGGGTCGAGGATCCCAGCTCGCTGCTTTGCCAGCTTCTCGCGCAAGTTGTTCTCGTATCGCCCGGCCGCGATTTTGTTTGTGAGCTTGGTAGAACCGCGGCAGCGTCGGCCTTTGAAAACAAAATCGTAAGCATAGTACGGTGATCCATCCCGCTTAAAGACGCTCAATCGTTCGTCTCCCTCGCAACCGGTTCGATGATGCATCCCGAGACGTACTTTTCGAGATCGCGCTGGCGATACCGAATGAGGCGATTTTCCAGCTTGACGTAAGCGGGACCGCGCCCTTGTGATCGCCACTGCGCGAGCGTTCCCTCAGGCACGCCGAGAATCTCTGCGGTTTCGGTTGGCGTCAGCAATCGAGATGCACTCCCCGATCCGAGTTGCCGTTCTAGCTGAGCGATTTTCAGCGAAGTGGGCATGTGATCGCAACCGCGGAGAAATCACTACTTTTTTGCGCAGGGGAAGCGCAGCGCCGATTCCGAGGTGGCCGCAGAGCGCCGGGCGCAATTCTGGACTCAGGTTTTTTCTCCGGTTTCATCGGAGCGCCTCAGCGAATAGCGGTGCCGCTTTTTCCAGGTCTTTGTGGTGGGCTCGTTCAAATCGTGAGGGTGACGCTCCGGGTTTTTCCGGGACGACTTTCGCCGATGTGGGCTCGGGCGGACCGGGCAAGCGAAACCAGGAATGCACGGCGCCGGTCGACGGATCACGTTCGGTTCGGTTTTCGATTCGGAATCCGGCTCGCCTCAGCTCGAATATCCTCGCGCCGTATTGAGCGATGCCGAGTTCCAAAATTTGCGACAACGCAACCCATTCGCCGCGGGCCTCGACAAGCAGGCGGACGATGCGATCGCGTTGCGTCTGTCGCTCAGTTTTCATCCGTTCACCTGAGCTGTGCGCAGCCGGATGAGCAGGTCGCGACGGAACTGGTCTAACTGGGCAGGTCGTTGGCGAAGGAGCCACGCAATCGAGTTCGCCAAATCGCCGAAACTGATTTTCTGGATTCGTCGTGCGTGGCGGCCCCAATCCATCGTTAGGGTACGCTGGCGGCAAAATCTGTGCCGCGGCATCTTCGCGGCGCCCACTTTTTCTGCACTTCCAACCTTTTTCGGAAGAGAGCGGCAGGCAAAAATTCCCGCGCTTGAAAAATAAGAAGTTACGAAGACGGGTCCACGGTAGGGTTCTATAATCCGTCGATAACTGCACTACTTTGGTGCAACCGCACTCACGTCACCAGCGCCAGCTGCCGCAATCCCTCCCGGTACATCTCGATCCACTCCGCCACCGCGGCCAACCGCAACAGCATTCTTCGCGCGTGGTGCGCTAAACGTCCCGGCATGTTGAAGAGCAGAAACCGCAACCGCTTCGGCCGCGCCGTCAACAATTCCGCCGGCAGCGCCAGCCGTTTCATCGCCGTCAGCACGTTGTGCGAGATCACCGCCAATCGCAGCCAGGCCGCATTCGCCCCAAAATATTTCGACGGCAACACCCCGCCCGCCAAATCATTCTTGAGGATGTCGTGCACCAACTCGATCGTGCCCGCCTTCTCCCGGTGCCACTCGATCAACCGTCCCGCTTCCAACTCCCAGCGGTTCGACAGCACCGCAAAATGCCGCACCGCACTCCCGTCTTCAAACAGACCCCCTTGCTTCTTGCGAATGCGGATCGCCACGTAGCGCAGTGGCTTTATATCCTTCTTCTCCACCTTCTCCCCGGGCACGAAGGGCACCTCGGCGCACTCTCGGATCTCGGTCGGATGCTCCTCGCCATACGCCTTCCACTTCTCTTCGGCAACCGCCTGGATGGCCGCGTGCAAGGCCTCGCTCATCCGTGCGCTGATGGCAAAGCCAATGCGGCCCTCCGGCCCTCCTTCCCGCTTCTCATTCCGCAACCAGTTCACCAGTTCGCTTTCGTGACAGGCCGAATCTCCCCGATAGTAATATTCCTGCACCGTGCTCGGCAGGGCCGCAAAGGATCGCCGGGCCACTTCCAGCGGCTCCATTTGCGCCGGCACATTCCCATCCCGAAATTGATCCGCCAACACCAATCCCATCTCGGCCCACACCGCCAACATCGGCTGATACCCGCGCGGCCCTTCGTAGGTAGCCAGCGCCTCCTTATTCCGGCTTTCGATGATCGTGGCGTCCTGATCCACCGTGGCGATGCGTTGGTCTGCCGAGCGCTGCCCCACACGCTGCACCAGATCGCGGTTCACCCTGCCCAATCCTTCCAGCGGTGCCGTTTCTTCCGGAATATAGGCAATCTCGTCCGGCAAACGTTGTTGTTTGGCCTGCTCAATCTTCTTCTCTTCGTGAAAGGCGTACAAAAACTGCCGCGCCGCTGGCGGCGAAGGCAAATCGTGCCCTACGAGTTCGGCTAGACCCGGGTCCTGGCGCAGCCGTTCAAAGTCGTCCACGCACTCGCCCCCGGCAGCGTTCAGAATCACGAAGCTCTCCACCTGGGTCGCTTCGTCGTAGCCGCGCTCTCGTTCTCTCACTTCCACCTGCTCGCGGACGCTCTGCGGCAGTCCCAGCGAGCGAAAGGTTTGCACCACCAGCGGGATTCCTCCGAAAGCGGTCAGTGTTTCTTCGATCGGATGCGGATCGACTTCGAACAGCAGCGGCGATTCGGTCGGTGAAGGCCTTCGCTCTTTGGGCTTGGTCATGGGTTGGAATCATAAGGGATCTCTCACCCAGCGGGTGAGGAATTTGGCGGGTGTTGATTTCATTGCGACCGCTGCTCAGGCCCATTTTTGCGATGTGCCCCGAGGCTGCCTCAACCGAACCGGACTTTGGCGATATGTTATCGACGGATCGGGGGGCGGCAACCGGCCTTGTGCCGTGCGGGGAAACTTGCTATCGTTCGGGCGTTCATTTCGTCTCCTTGATCCGCGAGATCGGGGAATGTAAGGCCGCGATTCGTCCGAAGCCCTTCGCGGCCTTTGCCTTTTTTCCTAGGCCCACCAAGTACCACGAGACGCCCAGCGTTTTTTGGATTCGGTAACTACGATTTTCAAAGTAGAAGAAACTTTTGCCCAAGTCATTTCAGGGCAATGACATCCGTTCAGGCAAAAGGCAACTCGGTAAATTTTCGTGGTAACTCGGTAACTCCGAAAAGCGCGGTTTCGGGAGTGTTCCTACTCGCGGGCGCGGTCGTGTTCGCGAACCCAGCGTCGCGCTTTCGAGATCGCCGTTTTGACGTTTCCCTTGTAGCCCGTCCGATTCCACGCGGCCGCCCAAGTCTTGTGTCCCCTCGGCAGCGGCACTTCGTTCTCGTCAAATCTCTTGATGATTTCTTCGTCGCTGGCATCCAGTCCACACCGTTCGACCACCTGATAGCGCGCCAGGGTTTCATCACGCGGTTTCGATTGCTTTCCGCGTGGCGTCGGTTGTTGTGATGCTTGTTCCAACTGCGCGTTCAGGTCGGCGAGTTGCTGATCGGATTCTTTTTTCTGCCGTTGAAGTTCGTCGTAGTACGGCTTCGCCCGCAGCTGCGTCGTAAGCTCAGCGAACTTCGTTTCTCTGATGACTTTCGCGATCTCCAGTGCCAGCGTGTTGCCCCGTCGCTTTTCCTCGTCGACCTTTGCCCGGATGGCCTCCAGTCCGCCGCCGATCGCGCAATCTTCTTCGGTGCTGGCATCGCGAGAAGATTAGGACGTTCATTCATCATCGGATCTCTCTCCGAGATTCCATTGCCCGTTACTCGATCGGACCAGTCGTTCGCCCACAAATCGCGTGAGCGTTTTGGCGATTCGTCAAGATCACACCTCGTGGGGCGAAAAGAACCACGAAACGTTGGGCGATTCGTACGAACACCATGCAACGGGGGCCTTCTTCGCGACCGCTGCGACGCAACAATCCACGCGATCGCACATTGTCTGCCGCGAGCCATGCTGATACACGGCGACGACGCGCCGGGAAACTGACTGGAGAAGATGGGCCACTTAAAAAAAAAAAAAAAAAAAAAAAAAAAAAAAAAAAAAAAAAAAAAAAAAAAAAAAAAAAAAAAAAAAAAAAAAAAAAAAAAAAAAAAAAAAAAAAAAAAAAAAAAAAAAAAAAAAAAAAAAAAAAAAAAAAAAAAAAAAAAAAAAAAAAAAAAAAAAAAAAAAAAAAAAAAAAAAAAAAAAAAAAAAAAAAAAAAAAAAAAAAAAAAAAAAAAAAAAAAAAAAAAAAAAAAAAAAAAAAAAAAAAAAAAAAAAAAAAAAAAAAAAAAAAAAAAAAAAAAAAAAAAAAAAAAAAAAAAAAAAAAAAAAAAAAAAAAAAAAAAAAAAAAAAAAAAAAAAAAAAAAAAAAAAAAAAAAAAAAAAAAAAAAAAAAAAAAAAAAAAAAAAAAAAAAAAAAAAAAAAAAAAAAAAAAAAAAAAAAAAAAAAAAAAAAAAAAAAAAAAAAAAAAAAAAAAAAAAAAAAAAAAAAAAAAAAAAAAAAAAAAAAAAAAAAAAAAAAAAAAAAAAAAAAAAAAAAAAAAAAAAAAAAAAAAAAAAAAAAAAAAAAAAAAAAAAAAAAAAAAAAAAAAAAAAAAAAAAAAAAAAAAAAAAAAAAAAAAAAAAAAAAAAAAAAAAAAAAAAAAAAAAAAAAAAAAAAAAAAAAAAAAAAAAAAAAAAAAAAAAAAAAAAAAAAAAAAAAAAAAAAAAAAAAAAAAAAAAAAAAAAAAAAAAAAAAAAAAAAAAAAAAAAAAAAAAAAAAAAAAAAAAAAAAAAAAAAAAAAAAAAAAAAAAAAAAAAAAAAAAAAAAAAAAAAAAAAAAAAAAAAAAAAAAAAAAAAAAAAAAAAAAAAAAAAAAAAAAAAAAAAAAAAAAAAAAAAAAAAAAAAAAAAAAAAAAAAAAAAAAAAAAAAAAAAAAAAAAAAAAAAAAAAAAAAAAAAAAAAAAAAAAAAAAAAAAAAAAAAAAAAAAAAAAAAAAAAAAAAAAAAAAAAAAAAAAAAAAAAAAAAAAAAAAAAAAAAAAAAAAAAAAAAAAAAAAAAAAAAAAAAAAAAAAAAAAAAAAAAAAAAAAAAAAAAAAAAAAAAAAAAAAAAAAAAAAAAAAAAAAAAAAAAAAAAAAAAAAAAAAAAAAAAAAAAAAAAAAAAAAAAAAAAAAAAAAAAAAAAAAAAAAAAAAAAAAAAAAAAAAAAAAAAAAAAAAAAAAAAAAAAAAAAAAAAAAAAAAAAAAAAAAAAAAAAAAAAAAAAAAAAAAAAAAAAAAAAAAAAAAAAAAAAAAAAAAAAAAAAAAAAAAAAAAAAAAAAAAAAAAAAAAAAAAAAAAAAAAAAAAAAAAAAAAAAAAAAAAAAAAAAAAAAAAAAAAAAAAAAAAAAAAAAAAAAAAAAAAAAAAAAAAAAAAAAAAAAAAAAAAAAAAAAAAAAAAAAAAAAAAAAAAAAAAAAAAAAAAAAAAAAAAAAAAAAAAAAAAAAAAAAAAAAAAAAAAAAAAAAAAAAAAAAAAAAAAAAAAAAAAAAAAAAAAAAAAAAAAAAAAAAAAAAAAAAAAAAAAAAAAAAAAAAAAAAAAAAAAAAAAAAAAAAAAAAAAAAAAAAAAAAAAAAAAAAAAAAAAAAAAAAAAAAAAAAAAAAAAAAAAAAAAAAAAAAAAAAAAAAAAAAAAAAAAAAAAAAAAAAAAAAAAAAAAAAAAAAAAAAAAAAAAAAAAAAAAAAAAAAAAAAAAAAAAAAAAAAAAAAAAAAAAAAAAAAAAAAAAAAAAAAAAAAAAAAAAAAAAAAAAAAAAAAAAAAAAAAAAAAAAAAAAAAAAAAAAAAAAAAAAAAAAAAAAAAAAAAAAAAAAAAAAAAAAAAAAAAAAAAAAAAAAAAAAAAAAAAAAAAAAAAAAAAAAAAAAAAAAAAAAAAAAAAAAAAAAAAAAAAAAAAAAAAAAAAAAAAAAAAAAAAAAAAAAAAAAAAAAAAAAAAAAAAAAAAAAAAAAAAAAAAAAAAAAAAAAAAAAAAAAAAAAAAAAAAAAAAAAAAAAAAAAAAAAAAAAAAAAAAAAAAAAAAAAAAAAAAAAAAAAAAAAAAAAAAAAAAAAAAAAAAAAAAAAAAAAAAAAAAAAAAAAAAAAAAAAAAAAAAAAAAAAAAAAAAAAAAAAAAAAAAAAAAAAAAAAAAAAAAAAAAAAAAAAAAAAAAAAAAAAAAAAAAAAAAAAAAAAAAAAAAAAAAAAAAAAAAAAAAAAAAAAAAAAAAAAAAAAAAAAAAAAAAAAAAAAAAAAAAAAAAAAAAAAAAAAAAAAAAAAAAAAAAAAAAAAAAAAAAAAAAAAAAAAAAAAAAAAAAAAAAAAAAAAAAAAAAAAAAAAAAAAAAAAAAAAAAAAAAAAAAAAAAAAAAAAAAAAAAAAAAAAAAAAAAAAAAAAAAAAAAAAAAAAAAAAAAAAAAAAAAAAAAAAAAAAAAAAAAAAAAAAAAAAAAAAAAAAAAAAAAAAAAAAAAAAAAAAAAAAAAAAAAAAAAAAAAAAAAAAAAAAAAAAAAAAAAAAAAAAAAAAAAAAAAAAAAAAAAAAAAAAAAAAAAAAAAAAAAAAAAAAAAAAAAAAAAAAAAAAAAAAAAAAAAAAAAAAAAAAAAAAAAAAAAAAAAAAAAAAAAAAAAAAAAAAAAAAAAAAAAAAAAAAAAAAAAAAAAAAAAAAAAAAAAAAAAAAAAAAAAAAAAAAAAAAAAAAAAAAAAAAAAAAAAAAAAAAAAAAAAAAAAAAAAAAAAAAAAAAAAAAAAAAAAAAAAAAAAAAAAAAAAAAAAAAAAAAAAAAAAAAAAAAAAAAAAAAAAAAAAAAAAAAAAAAAAAAAAAAAAAAAAAAAAAAAAAAAAAAAAAAAAAAAAAAAAAAAAAAAAAAAAAAAAAAAAAAAAAAAAAAAAAAAAAAAAAAAAAAAAAAAAAAAAAAAAAAAAAAAAAAAAAAAAAAAAAAAAAAAAAAAAAAAAAAAAAAAAAAAAAAAAAAAAAAAAAAAAAAAAAAAAAAAAAAAAAAAAAAAAAAAAAAAAAAAAAAAAAAAAAAAAAAAAAAAAAAAAAAAAAAAAAAAAAAAAAAAAAAAAAAAAAAAAAAAAAAAAAAAAAAAAAAAAAAAAAAAAAAAAAAAAAAAAAAAAAAAAAAAAAAAAAAAAAAAAAAAAAAAAAAAAAAAAAAAAAAAAAAAAAAAAAAAAAAAAAAAAAAAAAAAAAAAAAAAAAAAAAAAAAAAAAAAAAAAAAAAAAAAAAAAAAAAAAAAAAAAAAAAAAAAAAAAAAAAAAAAAAAAAAAAAAAAAAAAAAAAAAAAAAAAAAAAAAAAAAAAAAAAAAAAAAAAAAAAAAAAAAAAAAAAAAAAAAAAAAAAAAAAAAAAAAAAAAAAAAAAAAAAAAAAAAAAAAAAAAAAAAAAAAAAAAAAAAAAAAAAAAAAAAAAAAAAAAAAAAAAAAAAAAAAAAAAAAAAAAAAAAAAAAAAAAAAAAAAAAAAAAAAAAAAAAAAAAAAAAAAAAAAAAAAAAAAAAAAAAAAAAAAAAAAAAAAAAAAAAAAAAAAAAAAAAAAAAAAAAAAAAAAAAAAAAAAAAAAAAAAAAAAAAAAAAAAAAAAAAAAAAAAAAAAAAAAAAAAAAAAAAAAAAAAAAAAAAAAAAAAAAAAAAAAAAAAAAAAAAAAAAAAAAAAAAAAAAAAAAAAAAAAAAAAAAAAAAAAAAAAAAAAAAAAAAAAAAAAAAAAAAAAAAAAAAAAAAAAAAAAAAAAAAAAAAAAAAAAAAAAAAAAAAAAAAAAAAAAAAAAAAAAAAAAAAAAAAAAAAAAAAAAAAAAAAAAAAAAAAAAAAAAAAAAAAAAAAAAAAAAAAAAAAACAAAATCATACCGTCAAAAAAAAAAAAAAAAAAAAAAAAAAAAAAAAAAAAAAAAAAAAAAAAAAAAAAAAAAAAAAAAAAAAAAAAAAAAAAAAAAAAAAAAAAAAAAAAAAAAAAAAAAAAAAAAAAAAAAAAAAAAAAAAAAAAAAAAAAAAAAAAAAAAAAAAAAAAAAAAAAAAAAAAAAAAAAAAAAAAAAAAAAAAAAAAAAAAAAAAAAAAAAAAAAAAAAAAAAAAAAAAAAAAAAAAAAAAAAAAAAAAAAAAAAAAAAAAAAAAAAAAAAAAAAAAAAAAAAAAAAAAAAAAAAAAAAAAAAAAAAAAAAAAAAAAAAAAAAAAAAAAAAAAAAAAAAAAAAAAAAAAAAAAAAAAAAAAAAAAAAAAAAAAAAAAAAAAAAAAAAAAAAAAAAAAAAAAAAAAAAAAAAAAAAAAAAAAAAAAAAAAAAAAAAAAAAAAAAAAAAAAAAAAAAAAAAAAAAAAAAAAAAAAAAAAAAAAAAAAAAAAAAAAAAAAAAAAAAAAAAAAAAAAAAAAAAAAAAAAAAAAAAAAAAAAAAAAAAAAAAAAAAAAAAAAAAAAAAAAAAAAAAAAAAAAAAAAAAAAAAAAAAAAAAAAAAAAAAAAAAAAAAAAAAAAAAAAAAAAAAAAAAAAAAAAAAAAAAAAAAAAAAAAAAAAAAAAAAAAAAAAAAAAAAAAAAAAAAAAAAAAAAAAAAAAAAAAAAAAAAAAAAAAAAAAAAAAAAAAAAAAAAAAAAAAAAAAAAAAAAAAAAAAAAAAAAAAAAAAAAAAAAAAAAAAAAAAAAAAAAAAAAAAAAAAAAAAAAAAAAAAAAAAAAAAAAAAAAAAAAAAAAAAAAAAAAAAAAAAAAAAAAAAAAAAAAAAAAAAAAAAAAAAAAAAAAAAAAAAAAAAAAAAAAAAAAAAAAAAAAAAAAAAAAAAAAAAAAAAAAAAAAAAAAAAAAAAAAAAAAAAAAAAAAAAAAAAAAAAAAAAAAAAAAAAAAAAAAAAAAAAAAAAAAAAAAAAAAAAAAAAAAAAAAAAAAAAATACAAACATCCACGCCCCCCTTGACAACCACAAAATGTCCCCATACCCCGTTTCTTAAACTCCCCCTTCCGCTTCGAGTCCTCTGTTCTGCTGCTGCCTGTTAATCCGCCCACCATCGTTCGCTCAAGCGCTCATCTGGTGAAATCCCGTAAGCGAAAACTCAACAAGTGCAGTCGACCGCCGTTCGCTTCGGCATCGTAGTGAGCAATGAAATATCGAAGACCAACAACAACCGAGCTCAGTTTACTTGATCTTTGATGCAACAAGCCCGTAAAATGCGCTGTGCTTTTTCGCAAGCGTGTGTACTTCGCAGTACGAATTGTTAACACTCTGGTTAACACAACAGAATTAAAAAGTTTATTCTGACCATCGAGTTAACACCTATTTCACATCGTAACGCGAAACACATGGTTCTCCCGCTCGATTCGCCGATCCGCGACCGTGTTTTGTGCGCGTTGCGTTCCCCAAGAAGCGGGTTTTTGTCCACTCACCGCCGCACTGCTCCCCCCGCCATAGCCCGCAAAGGCGTGAAAGGCTATCTGATTTTTTCGATGATCGCCTCGCCCTCGCCGGTGAACGCTGCGCCGGCGCCGATCCGTGCGATCGTACACAACCCGCAAGTTACTTGGCCCTGGATGCGGTGAGCTGCACGCGCTGCGGGCCTTGCCTTCGATTGCTTCGCGCATTTCCTTCGCGCCCGCGCCATCGGTTCCAAAAATCGCTTCCAGTGCAAGCGCCATCGCGCAAGCCCGGCGAACGTGTCGCCGACAAACAGGAGCTTGCGTTTCCATTTCCGGTTGAATCGGTCGATGAGCTCGATCGGCATCGGCTCCTCGCCAGCTCGCGAAAACGGTCGCTTAGAGCTGCTTCCTGTTGCGGCCCGAGGGATTCGGAGTCTCGCCCTTTTTCCAGGTGCCCGAAGATTCACAAGACTGCGCGGGTTTACTTTGCGTTTTTTCATGTTGCGGCCCTTTCGGTGTTTCGATTCGGTTCTGCTACCGAATTAGAAAACTCGGCGGTGTAGGAGCCATCCCAACCGCCCGCCTTGCTGTGAGCCTTGCCCGATCATGGCGGCGTGCTCACGATCTGGTGACTCGCAGCAATCTTGTTGGTGTGGCCGACGAGAATCTTGAGCAACTCGCGCCACGTCTCAGCGCGTTGTTTCTCCTGATGGTCCAGCCAGTGCGCAAGATCGCGAACATTCTTTTTCTGCCGTCGGTGATGAGAAGATCGGCCCGCGCTTCCTGCAACGTCATCTCGCCGCGCAAGATCATCTCCGCAAAGAATCGGCGTCGCGCTTCACTTCGGCCGCGAGATTCGCCTTGACCGCTCCGCATCCTCATCGTTTTTGTGTTGAACGCCGCCGAAGCCGAAGCGTTGCGGCCGGGGTCTGAATGTTTCCTGAACGTCGCGGGGTTTACCACCCGGAAATATCTTGTTCTTGCGACCATTCCCGCCGCCGCGAGCAGATCGAGAAGTTTCTCGCCAACATCCCGCCGAGATTCAATTCTGTGCGATCTCCGAGAGCGTTCGTGGATGCTGACATAAACGGAGAACCTTTCGAGTGCAGGCGCTTTCCCCGGGTTTTTGTTTCCCAACGTCGACGCGTGTCAGTTCCCGGATGCACACCATTTCTGCCGCGAATCGCCGCCACGCGGCCGGTTTGTTGGGGTACTGGTTTTTCACAGCTTCGAGCGCAGCGGCCGGAGCGATCGGATATTTAACTCCAAGTCGCCATCGACCCAGCCCTCGCGCCGCAGTTTGTGTTCTGCACGCAAGAACGATCCGTCTTGCCATGTTTCTATCAGCGAAGCGATCAGATGACGCGCCCGAGTGGCTTCGGGGTATGCGAGGCACTCAGCAAGCCCACGAACTCGACAGTGAGCGCCCGCCCGACCGCATCGAAAGCTAGCAAGTCATCCTTGAGCAACGCCCGGATGTGTTCCGCGATCCGGCCCGCTGCTTCGCGCCCCGCGCTTTCCAGTTCCGAGAATCGAGCTTCGCGCCGTGCCTGGCTGCCTCGATGGAAATTTCGTGCTCGATGTCCCGCAACTAGCCTTGTGCGGTTTCCAGCTCGCGCTGACGCGTCGCGAGTTTTCCTTGCAGCACTTCGACGGGAAAACGCGCCGCGTCGATTTTGTCGTGGAGCTCCGCCGATCCCTTCGGTGTCTCGCCTTCCGCTGCACGTTCGGCCAATTTCGTGCGTTGCACCTCGAAGAGGCCCAACTGTTTTTGCGCCGCATCGAGTTTCCCGCGCAAGTCGGCGATTTCGTTCGTCATTGCTGCGGTCCGGACGCGGTCCCCGACGCCAGTTCCGGTTTCGAGATTCGTACGGCGGTTGCCACGTTTCACCTCCGCGCCGAAGCCGCAAAAACGTCATTTGCAAGCATCCCATATTTTCAGGCCGCGCCGTCGTCAACGTCAGCGGCTTTTCCGGAAACTCTTCGTCGCATCTTCCAGTGCATCGGCATCACGAGCAACGACGAGCGCGGCGAATCCTTCGAGCGTAATTTCGCTCTCCATAACATGGATCAGATCGCCGGAAATCCAACTGCACTTCCCAATCGTGCCCGGCGAACGACGCTGTAATCTTTCCCGACATCCCTGAAGATTGATGCGCCCACTGAGGTTCACCACCGTACCCGATCTCCGATTTCGTAGCGTGTTTGTACTTGCGAGATTCCGGTCGACGTCAGCAGCGGATCGGCTGAGAACTGGTTGTAATCCTGCCGGTCCATGAAAGCCTTCGCGATGTGGAAGGTTTCACGGTTCGCTCTGCCAATTCTGGGATCGATGCTCATTTTGCCTCGCTTTCGTGATGCGCCTTCGCGGTGATGATACAGAGAAAATTTTGGGGCGTAACTGATTACATTTCACAACACCAGAGCGGAGCGAATACAAACGTTTTCGCCATGCTCGCGATCGGCCTTTTCTCGACATAACCCGTAATTGAGCGAACGTTTCAGCTTCGCCCGCAGCGTGGATTTCGCCCCGCTCACGGCGGTATCCGTTCGGCGAGTACGTCCCGCGTGTTCCGGCCCTCTCGCGCAGCCTGCTCCACACACGCATGGACGAAAGCAATTTTGCGGCGCAGTTCCGGCGCTGTCGCTGCCAGTTCCGCCCCGAGTTGCGCGGCATCATCGGCGAGTTGTGAATCGAAACTCTGCTCAAGGTAGGCGGCGCTGTCAATCACGGTTCGGGCGTCGGCTGCGCGATCGGCAATCTTGTCGAGTAGAGCGTCAACGGTTCCCAGGCTCTCGACAGGGTAGCGAGCGAGAATGTTTCTCCGGGCCGCCGTCTTGAATCGGGCGAGACGCACCGCGTGAGCCTCTGTGGGTTTCGGTTTGGCCGTTCCTCGAAGGAGGGTTTCTCCGGCGCGGTTGCCTTTCGGTTTCAGTTCCGGAGAACTTGGGCGAGCGGCGTCATCCGCTGGATGATTTTGCTTTTTCCTGCCCCTTTGCAGTTTCTTAGAATCTAAGTCTTTAATTCGTGTGCCAGATTCGCGGCGAGTAGGAGTGCCAGATTCGCACGGCACAGAAAGAAGCCGGGTCGGGTTGAGGGTGCGGCGCCGCGTGCCGTGATAGGCGGACAAGCCGGTCGGTGTTTCGATGCCGGAAGCGCGCAACTTCGCCAGGTACCGCTTGACTGTGCGCGGCGACCAGGCCATCCGTGAACGCACGGCACCCCTTGTTCGGGGTAATTCAGCTCGGCAGAGCGGAGCCGTTCGAGGACGGTTTCGACTGACGGGAAGATTGACGCGCAGTTTCCCGAGCGATCGAAACGAGCGAGAACACGGGTGAGTCTTCGCTCCCGTTCGCGGATGATTTTGTGTTTTCGTCCGTCGCCGGGGAACTGCCAGGGCTTCGCGTGAAGGAATGCGTCACGGGGCCTTGGTGTCGCGGGCTTCGCGCTTCCCGCTGCGTTCGCCTTGAAGCTTCCTGATGCGAAATGTTTTCGCGAAAACCGAGCGGAGTCCCCACAAAAGTCCCCACAATCGGGAAAAGTGGACGGACCGACAGAATGAGGTAAGTCTTTAGAAGAGAGTGGTGAGCCGCGGAGGACTCGAACCTCCAACCCGCTGATTAAGAGTCAGCTGCTCTACCATTGAGCTAGCGGCCCGGGGAAACTTTGATTCTAGCACGAGACAACGGAGCGCCCAACGCGTCCTTGAGGTGCGCCGAGGCGCCGCGCGAGCGATCATGTGCGCAGCGTCGCCGCTATTTCCTTCGCGACCTGGCGCGCGCGGACGAGATCGCCCGGCCCGAACGAAATTGCCGCTACGCGGGCGTGTCCGCCGCCGCCGTACTTCTCGCATAGCGACGCCAGATTCACGTCGGCGGCGGCTTCTTTCCACGGGCTCGTTCCGACGGACACCTTCGCGCGCGTCGGCGACGCGCTCACGCCCACCGAATAGAGCGCGTCCGGATACAGATAGTACGGGATGAACTTGTTGTAGCCCTCGAGATCGAGGTCGCTGACATCGAAATAAATCACGCCGCCGCGCGAATCCGTCCGCTCGCGCAAAATTTCGATCGACCGGCGATGCCGCTCGAGCAACGGGCCAAGGTGTTTCTTCACTAGCGGCAGCTCGATGATCTCCGCCAGCGAAAGCCGGGCAAGATCGGGAATCAGCTGCGGCACGAGATTCGGTTCCGGCGCCGCTTCGATCACCAGCGCCAGTTTCATCGCCGGCTCGGCCAACGCCACCGCCGCTTCGGGCGACTTGAACTGCGCTCCGTCGATGATGTCGCCCCACTCGATCAGTTCCGCGAGTGGCTTCGCGTCAAATCCGAATTTCTCGCTGGCGATCGTAGCCAGGAATTTCGTGCACGACTTGTACGACGGATCGTAAAACTTCTTGCCCGAATGATCCTGCCGGAAATGCTCGGCGTCCTCCGGCTTCAGGAACGCGCTCTGATGATGGTCGAACCACCAGGTGAGCAGCGGCGAGCTCGAATATTTGAAATCCACGATCGCATTTTCATCGCCGTCGAATACGCCGTCCTCAAAAGGCTGCGAGGCCTTGTGCGTCATCCCGGTGTACAGAAACTCAACGCCGGGATTGATGCGCTCGCGGTAGAACCGCGAAAAGATCGCGGCCGAAGAAGCCCCGTCGAAGCACTTATCGTGGAAGCAGACCCGTACTTTCAAATCAATCTCCCATCACACCATCTACAGACCACGCGCAGGCCCGGAGTAAAGCCATCTAAGATGGAGGCTCCCTGTTCGCTTGTCAAGAGGGTAACGCGAGACCCAATCCATCTTAGTACGCTCCAATCTGTGCCGCGGCATCTTCGCGGCGCCCACTTTTTCTGCACTTCCAACCTTTTTCGAAGAGAGCGGCAGGCAAAAATTCCCGCGCTTGAAAAATAAGAAGTTACGAAGACGGGTCCACGGTAGGGTTCTATAATCCGTCGATAACTGCACTACTTTGGTGCAACCGCACTCACGTCACCAGCGCCAGCTGCCGCAATCCCTCCCGGTACATCTCGATCCACTCCGCCACCGCGGCCAACCGCAACAGCATTCTTCGCGCGTGGTGCGCTAAACGTCCCGGCATGTTGAAGAGCAGAAACCGCAACCGCTTCGGCCGCGCCGTCAACAATTCCGCCGGCAGCGCCAGCCGTTTCATCGCCGTCAGCACGTTGTGCGAGATCACCGCCAATCGCAGCCAGGCCGCATTCGCCCCAAAATATTTCGACGGCAACACCCCGCCCGCCAAATCATTCTTGAGGATGTCGTGCACCAACTCGATCGTGCCCGCCTTCTCCCGGTGCCACTCGATCAACCGTCCCGCTTCCAACTCCCAGCGGTTCGACAGCACCGCAAAATGCCGCACCGCACTCCCGTCTTCAAACAGACCCCCTTGCTTCTTGCGAATGCGGATCGCCACGTAGCGCAGTGGCTTTATATCCTTCTTCTCCACCTTCTCCCCGGGCACGAAGGGCACCTCGGCGCACTCTCGGATCTCGGTCGGATGCTCCTCGCCATACGCCTTCCACTTCTCTTCGGCAACCGCCTGGATGGCCGCGTGCAAGGCCTCGCTCATCCGTGCGCTGATGGCAAAGCCAATGCGGCCCTCCGGCCCTCCTTCCCGCTTCTCATTCCGCAACCAGTTCACCAGTTCGCTTTCGTGACAGGCCGAATCTCCCCGATAGTAATATTCCTGCACCGTGCTCGGCAGGGCCGCAAAGGATCGCCGGGCCACTTCCAGCGGCTCCATTTGCGCCGGCACATTCCCATCCCGAAATTGATCCGCCAACACCAATCCCATCTCCGCCCACACCGCCAACATCGGCTGATACCCGCGCGGCCCTTCGTAGGTAGCCAGCGCCTCCTTCTTCCGGCTTTCGATGATCGTGGCGTCCTGATCCACCGTGGCGATGCGTTGGTCTGCCGAGCGCTGCCCCACACGCTGCACCAGATCGCGGTTCACCCTGCCCAATCCTTCCAGCGGTGCCGTTTCTTCCGGGATATAGGCAATCTCGTCCGGCAAACGTTGTTGTTTGGCCTGCTCAATCTTCTTCTCTTCGTGAAAGGCGTACAAAAACTGCCGCGCCGCTCGCGGCGAAGGCAAATCGTGCCCTACCAGTTCGGCTAGACCCGGGTCCTGGCGCAGCCGTTCAAAGTCTTCCACGCACTCGCCCCCGGCAGCGTTCAGAATCACGAAGCTCTCCACCTAGGTCGCTTCGTCGTAGCCGCGCTCTCGTTCTCTCACTTCGCACCTGCTCGCGGACGCTCTGCGGCAGTCCCAGCGAGCGAAAGGTTTGCACCACCAGCGGGATTCCTCCCAAAGCCGTCAGTGTTTCTTCCATCGGATGCGGATCAACTTCGAACAGCAACGGCGATTCGGTCGGCGAAGGCCTTCGCTCTTTGCGCTTGGTCATGCGTTCGAATCATAAGGGGATCTCTCACCCAGCGCGTGAGGAATTTCGCACGTATTCATTTCATCACCACCACTACTCAAACCCATTTTCACGACACACCCCAACACCACCTCAACCAAACCACACTATCACCACATCTTATCCACACAACCCCCACCACACCCCAAACCAACCTCACCACACACTCACCACCACACCACACCACCACAACCACCACCCCACCCACCCACCCCCCCCCCCCCCCCCCCCCAATCCACTCCACCGCGGCCACCGCAGAATCAGTCTTCGGGCATGGTGAACCAGCCGCCCCGGCATATTGAAGAGCAGGAAGCGCAAGCGCTTGGGGCGGGCCGTCAGCAGTTCGGCCGGCAGGGCCAGCCGCTTCAGCGCCTGGAGCACGTTGTGCGCGATCACCGCCAGGCGCAGCCACGCGGCGTTGGCGCCGAAGTATTTCGAGGGCAGCACCCCGCCGCCCAAGTCGTTTTTGATCACGTCATGCACCAACTCGATGGTACCGGCCTTTTCGCGGTGCCACTCGATCAAGCGCGCCGGCTTTAATTCCCACCGGTTCGACAACACCGCGAAATGGCGCACCGCGCTCCCATCCTCGAACAGTTCCCCTTGCTTCTTGCGAATGCGGATGGCCACGTAGCGCAGGGGCTTGCAAATCCTTCTTCTCGGTTTTCTCACCGGGTACAAACGGCACGTCGGCGCACTCGCGGATTTCGGCCGGGTGCGACGCGCCGTAAGGTTCCCAGGCCGCTTCGGGAACCACCCGAATGGCCGCGTGCAAGGCTTCGCTCATCCGCGCACTGATGGCAAAGCCGATGCGCCCGCGCGGCCCGCCGGCCCGCTGCTCATCGCGCAACCAATTCACCAGCCCGCTTTCGTGACACGCCGAATCGCCGCGGTAGTAATACTCCTGCACCGTGCCCGGCAGGGCGGCAAAGGCCCGTTGCGCCACTTCCAGCGGCTCCATCTGCGCGGGCACGTTGCCATCGCGAAATTGATCGGCCAGCACCAGTCCGGTCTCCGCCCACACCGCCAACATGGGCTGATAGCCGCGCACCCCTTCATAAGTGGGCAAGGCCTGCTGCTTGTGGCTTTCGATGATCGTGGCGTCCTGATCCACCGTGGCGATGCGCTGGTCGGGCGTGCGCTCCCCCACACGCTGCACCAGATCGCGGTTCACTCTGCCCAACCCCTCCAGCGGCGCCGTCTCTTCCGGGATATAGGCGATCTCGCTCCGGCAAGCGTTGTTGCTGGGCTTCCTCGATCTTCTCCTCCTGGTGAAACGCATACAAAAACTCCAGCGCCGCGCGCGGCGAAGGCAACTCGTGCCCGATCATCTCCGCCAGACCCGGGGTCTTGCCGCAGGCGCTCAAAATCTTCCACACATTCGCCCCCGGCCGCGTTGAGAATCACGAAGCTCTCCACCGAACGTCGCTTCGTCGTAGCCGCGCTCCCGCTCTTTCACCCGCACGTGCTCCTGGATACTCTGCGGCAGCCCCAGAGAGCGGAAGGCCTGCACCACCAGCGGGATTCCTCCCAGCGCGGTCAGGGTTTCTTCGAGCGGCTCGGGATCAAGTTCGAACAGCAAGGGCGAGGCGGTGGGCGAAGGCCTTCGCTCTTTGGGCTTGGTCATGGGTTGGAATCATAAGGGGATCTCTCACCCAGCGGGTGAGGAATTTGGCGGGTGTTGATTTCATTGCGACCGCTGCTCAGGCCCATTTTTGCGATGTGCCCCGAGGCTGCCTCAACCGAACCGGACTTTGGCGATATGTTATCGACGGATCGGGGGCGAGATCTAGAAAATTTCGTCGCGCCGGAAACAATCGACGGCGTGATCGTTGACCATGCCGGTCGCCTGCATGAATGCGTAGCAGATCGTCGAGCCGACGAACCGGAATCCCCGCTTCTTGAGGGCTTTGCTCATCGCATCGGATTTCGCTGTCCGCGCAGGCGCTTTCTTCGAGTGACGCCAGGAATTTCGCTTCGGTTTGCCGCCGACAAACTGCCAGATGTAGCGGTCGAAGGAGCCGTGCTCGCTTTGTACCGCGAGAAATACCTGCGCATTCGTGATGGCCGCTGCGATCTTTAGCCGGTTGCGGACGATCCCGGCGTCGGCCATCAGCGCGCGCACCTTGCGCTTGTCGTAGCACGCGATCTTTGGGGCGTCGAATCCGTCGAACGCGCTGCGATAATTTTCGCGCTTCCGGAGAATGGTCTCCCAGCTGAGGCCCGCCTGCGCGCCTTCAAGAATCAGAAATTCGAAAAGCCCGCGGTCGTCGTGCAGGGGCACGCCCCACTCCGTATCGTGGTATTCAATCATGAGCTGGCTCTGCGCCCAATGGCATCGGCGGACCGCCGGCTTCGATTGCTTCGTCATCGTATGGATCGCCGCAAGGAAGGAATTGGAAAACGCCAAATCCGTCTCGCGGGGCGCGCGCCCCGCGAGACAACTTCATCGAGATCGAAACACGCTTTACGCCAGATGGCGTTCGATCGCCTTCGTAATCTGCTCTTTCGAGACGGCACCGACGATCTGTTCGGCCACCTGCCCGCCCTTGAAGACGAGCAGCGTCGGAATCCCGCGGATGTTGAATTTCCCCGGCACGTTCATGTTGTCGTCGACGTTGAGCTTGACGACCTTGAGCTTGCCGGCGTGCTCGCGCGCGATCTCGTCCACTGTGGGCGAGAGCATCTTGCACGGCCGGCACCAGTCAGCCCAGAAATCGACCATCACGGGCTGGCTATTGCTCGCGTCGATCACTTCGGACTGGAAGCTCGCGTCGGT
This sequence comes from uncultured Acidobacteriota bacterium, assembly GCA_963841605.1. GTDB lineage: Bacteria > Acidobacteriota > Terriglobia > Acidiferrales > UBA7541 > Palsa-295. Next base: position 363,247 of record CAWJDM010000012.1, on the reverse strand, counting down.
TACAGCCGGAATGTTGTCTGCCATTTAAGTTTCCCCTTATGAGCGCCTTCCGGCACCCTACCTCCGGTCGACGCCCGCGTATTTAGATGCTCCAGCGACTCTTGGGATTCGCGACCTCTTTGCCGCCTCGTACAGAGTCATGTAAGATGCCGCCGAAGCCTTCCATGAAAAATCCTTGGCCATGCCGTTTGCCTGCACAGCCTGCCAAGCCTTGGCGTCGCCGTGCGTCTCGAGCGCCTTGCGCAGGCAAAGCAACAACGCCCTGCCGCTGTATTCCTCGAACTTGAATCCCGTGCCCTGCTGCGTTTTGGGAACGAAGTTCTGTATCGTATCGTCCAGTCCCCCGGTCGCCCGAACGATCGGCACCGTCCCATAGCGCAGGCTGTAAATCTGATTCAAACCGCACGGCTCGTATCGCGACGGCATCAGGAACATATCCGCGCCCGCCTCGATCTTATGTGCGAGAGTGTTATCGTAACCGATTTTGACGCCCACGCGCTCCGGATATTTATCGGCAAGCTGCCTGAAGAGCTTCTCATACTCCGCCTGACCGGTTCCGAGTACGGCCAGCGCAAGGTTCTCTTTCATCATCTCGTCCGCGATTTCCGCGATCAGATCGAATCCCTTCTGGTCCGCGAACCGCGAGACGATTCCGATCAGCGGGCGCGACAAGTCGTCTTCCGGCAATTGGAATGAAGCGAGCAAGTCCTTTTTGCACGCCTTCTTTCCGGCGAGATTCTCGGACGAGTAGTTCTGCGCGATCAGCTTGTCCGCCTCCGGATTCCAAGCTGTATAATCGACACCGTTCAAAATGCCGGTCAGCCGGTCTGCTCGGCTGCGGATGACGCCTTCAAGCCCGTTGCCGAATTCCGCCGTCTGAATTTCCTTGGCGTAGCGGCGGCTCACGGTCGTCAGATAGTCGGCGTAGATCAATCCTCCCTTGAGGAAATTCACCTTACCGAAAAACTCGAGAGCGTCCACGCTGAAGAGGGCATCGGGCAGGCCGATCCTCCGCAGCACGTCCGCATCGAACACACCCTGGTAGGCGAGATTGTGAATCGTGAATACGACCGGCAACGAGCGGACGGCGCGATCCTCCGCATGTTGCGTGCGCAGCAGCACAGGAACCAGCGCCGTCTGCCAGTCGTGGCAGTGGACCACATCCGGCAGCCACACGCGCTTCATAAACTCGATCGTCACTCGCGAGAATTCCGCGAACCGCTCGGCGTTGTCCGGGTAGTCGCCGGCGCTGTCGCCATAGAGTTCCGGGCGATCAAAGAATGGAGGATCGTCGACAAAAAAGTACCGGACTCCATCGACCGCCTCCGCCTCCGCAATTGCCGGAAACCGCAGGCGGTCGCCAAGTGCGACCGTCACGCTCGAAATCAGCATCGAGTGAATCTTGTTGGCATGATAGCGCGGCAGCAGGACCGCCACGTCGTGGCCCATCGCCCGGAGCGCTTTCGGCAGCACCTCGACGACATCCGCCAGTCCGCCGGTTTTCGAGTACGGAAGCCCTTCGGAAGCTACGAAGAGAATTTTCATCGCCGCCTAAACCACAATAAAAACGGTAGCGGAGCCCTCAGCGTTCGTCAACCCAATCTCCCGACGCAGCACCCCATCCGCCATCGCACAGTGCAGCCCTCGTCGTTGTTCCACCGTCCCCTGGGTTGTTACACTCGTTCGCCATGGCGCGTCAGAAATTGGGGCAGCACTTCCTCGGCAATCCAGCCTGGCAAAAGCGAATCCTCGAAACACTGCCGCGCGATCCTGACGATGTCTGGCTCGAAATCGGCGCCGGCCATGGTGAAATGACGCGCCTGCTCGCCGGCCGGGGCCGCCACGTCGTCTCCATCGAAACGGATGCTCGCCTTGCCGAGAATCTGCGCCGGAAAATTGAAGAGCATCCCGCCGACTGGCCGTCGGTCGAAATCGTCTCGGGCGACGTCCTGCAGCTCGACCTCGGGAACCTCGCCGGCGACCGTTTCCGCGTCTACGGCAATCTTCCTTACTACATCACCTCGCCGATCCTACACCATCTCTTCGGCTATGCGGACCAGATTACTTCGATCCATATTGTCATCCAATTCGAAGTGGCCGCGCGGATCGCCGCTCGACCGGGCCGCCGCGAATACGGCTATCTCTCAGCCGCCTGCCAGTTCTACGCACGCCCCGAAATTGTCCTGCGGATTCCGCCCGGCGCGTTTCGTCCGCCGCCGCGCGTCACATCCGCGCTCGTGCGCATGACGCTGCCCGGCGAGCGTGCTTCGCTGAGTGTACGCGACGAGCAGCGCTTTCTCGAATTCGTGCAGGCCTGTTTCGGCCACAAGCGCAAAACGCTGCGCAACAATCTCCGCGGCATCGCGTCGGACGACCGCATCCACGCCGCCCTCGACGCGTCCTCGCTGCGCCCCGACGCGCGCGCCGAGCAGCTCTCGCTCGCGCAGTTCTCCGCCCTGTTCGCTGCAATCAGTGGGAATTAGAACGTCAGGTCACTTCGCCGGCTGGCGTGATGACATGTCCTCGACGACCGCGCGCAATCGGTCCGGCAAGTCCGTCATGATGCCGTCCACGCCGGTTTCGATCAAACTGCGCATCTCGCCCGCGTCGTTCACGGTCCAGGTCACCACGTGCAGGTCCGCCCGGTGCGCTCGATCGACGAGTTCGCGGTTCACCAGGTCCCATCGCAAGCACAGCTGGCGCGCGCCCGCATCGAGCGCCGTTTTCACGAGGTCGGGTCCTCCCCGGTCGACGAGCAACCCCATCATTACTCCCGGGTCGATCTGTCGCAGCGCCCGCAGCGTTTCCGGATCGAAGGAAAGGGCGATCGTGCGCGCCGCATTCTCCGAATTCTGCAGCGCCGCCACCAGCGAGTGGTGCATGCCCCACGCACCGTCGTATTTGATCTCCAGGTAAAAGACCATGTCGTTCTGCCGCGCGAATTTGAGCACCTCATCAAGCGTGGGAATCTGCGCGCCCATGAACTGCCGGTCGAACCACATCCCCGCGTCGAGCTGCCGCAGCTCGGCGAGCGTTCGATCTTTCACCGGCCCCTGGCCATTGGTGGTGCGCTCGAGCGTTGGATCGTGTATTGCAACGAAACGCGCATCCCGCGTCAGGTGCAAGTCGGTTTCGATGAAGCCTGCGCCCAGCTCAACCGCCCGCTGAAAAGCCACGAGCGTGTTTTCGGGTGCGTGTCCGGAGGCGCCTCGGTGCGCGATAATCCAAGGGTTTCGCATCAGTTTTGCCTATGCTAGCAGATTCTGCGGCGCGGCTGTTTTGCTTGCCTCAGTCCCGTTGTGAGAATCACAACCCCCGCTCGCCGGTACTAGAACAGCCATAACCGCTCGTCCTCTCGCAAGTAGCGCTCGGTGCAAAGACTTTCTCATACTCACCCCACAACCTTCCAGCTTCTGCATATTCGAGCCGCTGGAAACGGCATGGCGGTGCCTAAATTCGTCCGGCACGGCCCGCGCGCGCTCGCATTTTCTTGAAGCCATTGCACATAGCGAATACACCGAAGGAACGATCATTCGCGCTGCTTTGGTAGAAGGATTGCCCGCCCATTAGGCCCGCCGAAAGACAGCGGAGATCGCAAAGCCGGGCAGCGAACGCATTGCCGTCGCCGATGCTTTCGGCGCCGAATTCAGTCGTTGACTTCGCAGAGTTCTTCGTAATAGAAGAGCCGTTCGAAATGGTGGAGGCGGAGGGTCTGTCGAAGCAGCGGAGTCGCCGGTCGCGCGGGCGCTCTTCGCACTGAGGATGTGTTTCGACGGGCAGCAGCCTCGGGTCGTTCCAGCAAACGCGAATGCATTGGGGGCGCTGGAGCGGCCCGTTTTTGGGGAGGGCATGTGGCGCTGTTCGTTCTAGTTCTGGTGGGGCTGGTCGTCGGTCAGACGTGGCTGGATTGGCGCGAAACCAGAAAAGACTGGATTATCCCCGAGTGGGCGAAGGGGATGGCGCTCGCCGGCGTTGTCGCGATCTCGCTCACTGCCGTTACGTCGTTCGCCTCTGAATGGCTGCAGGACGATGCGGGCCAGTGGACCTCCGGGCTTGGCTCGCGCTTCTTTTGGGCGGAATTGGTCTTCCTCTTTGTTGTCCTCGGCATGATTGTAGTTGCCGCGCGAAAGAAACAACTGCGCTGGCTCTTGATCGTCGCGAGCGTCACCACCGCGGTAGCTTTCTGGTTTGGCATGAGTCTCTTCTCGTAGTTAAGGTCTTCTCGGGATCTCTCCACGCACGGTTCCCTCCTCGCTATTCGCCGGTAATCAGCCGCCATTCGCCGAAAACATCAAGACGCCGCAAGCTCGCCATCCTATTCTCCCGCCCATGGAACGGCACCAAATTCTGGCAGGAGACGACATGATGACCAACGTCGAACGGCGAGCTCCCTCTCCCACTTCCACTTCGTCAGCAGCCGCCACGCTGGGCGCCGCGGTTCTGATCCTTGTGGGAATTGTGTTTCAATTGTGCGAACTTGGCTACGCTCATCTGACGGACAGCCATTGGGTCGCTTCCCTGCTCCTGCAAAGCCTCTGGAGCTTGGCGGACGGCTGGATGAAGGCGGCGGCAATAGGCGACTCGTTCCGCTTCTGGCCGCTCGCCCTGGTGCTCGCGGGATGTGCGATCTTGCTGTCTCGGCGGACGGCTTGATGCTGGGTGACAACCGAATGGGTGGAATGAACAACCATGGAAAAGGAATAGCGTGACGAACGGCCCTAGACGCGGGGTGGGACCCGGCCTTCTCGTAGGCTTGTGGATCACTGCGCTCGGAGTGATCTTTCTCCTCGACCAACTGGGAGTCATCCCGGCTCATATCTCTTTTGAGTTCGTTTGGCCCGCAATTCTGATCGTCGCTGGTTTGGGCATCATGTTCTACACCCATGCGGGCAACCGTTTCTGGGGAGTGATTCTGCTCGTCTGGGGGCTCGCGTCGCTTTCAAACGTGTTGGGCTTTTTCCGTATCCACATCGGGAGCCTGTGGCCGCTTGTGCTGATCGCGCTCGGCATATCCATGCTGTTGAATTCTTCTGGACGATTTGGACACCCGGGTTGGCCCCCGTGGCCCATTCACACGAGCGATCCCAGGGATTCGACGCAGGACCCGGCAGCACCAGACGCGACGCGGAATTCATTCGATGACTCGACGCGTCCCGGATCGCCAGGAGCGCCTCCCCAGCCGCCGCCCTCGGCATCAGTTTTCGGCGTGTCATCAAGTAGCGGGCGTGGCGACGACGCGACATTCGACCAGGCCGTCATTCTGAGCGGTTTCAAACGGCGTGTCACCTCGCAGCGTTTCCGGTTCGGAAAAGCAACCGCGATTCTCGGCGGCTTTCACATTGATTTTACTCGCGCGGATATCGACGGCAGCCGCGCTATCCTCCACATCGATACGGTTTTCGGAGGTGGCGAAGTCCGTGTCCCCGATAACTGGAGAATTGTGATCGAAGCTACGGCGGTCGCAGGCGCGTTCGTTGATGAGACGTATCCTCAGCCCGTCAGTGCGTCGACACCGGTGAAGGAACTGATCGTCCGTGGCGCCGCCATCTTCGGGGGAGTCAATATCAAGAACTGATCTCTCATGCATCCGCTCCTTGGCCAACTCCGGCGCCTTCTCCTCTACCTGATCGCATGGATTCCCCTTGCGGCGCTGCTCGTCTATCTCCTCTCCATCACGCATCAGGTGAGCATCGAGGAAGCAACGGCGCTGGCGATCCCTCTTTGCCTCTTCTATGCGTTCGTTTGTCTTTCGGCGTGGTATACGTGCCGCTCCACCCCCATCGATCGCGTCGAACTCGACAAACTTCTCACCACTCATGTGGGCGGAGCATTGGTTGCTTCCGGTCTCTGGGTATTCGCCGCCTGGGTGCTGGCGTGGATTCTCGCTTCCAGTGTTTTCACCTTCCGCGGGCTCAACGAGCGGCTCTATTCCGAATTGCCCGTCGTGTTCGTTACGGGAGTTTTGCTCTATTTGCTGTCGGTGTTCTTCTACTACGTCCTGATCGCGGTCGAGGCGTCTCAAAAGGCCGAAGCACGCATGATGCAGATGAGCATCCTTGCTCGCGAAGCCGAATTGAGGGCGCTGAAGGCGCAGGTGAATCCGCATTTCCTCTTCAACAGCCTTAATTCCATCAGCGCGCTCACAAGTTCCGATCCGGCGAAGGCTCGCGAAATGTGCATCCTGCTGGGCGATTTCCTCCGGCGGACTCTGGGCCTCGGCGAAAAGTCCGCAATTCCCCTCGAAGAGGAAATGTCCCTGATCCACGCATTTCTCGCCGTCGAGAAAACCCGCTATGGCGCGCGCCTGCACATGGAAGAAAACATCGCCAAAGACGCACTCGCTGTCGACGTGCCTCCGCTGTTGCTTCAGCCGCTCGTCGAAAATGCGATCTCTCACGGGATCGCGAATCTCATCGATGGTGGATGGATCCATCTGGACGTAGGCTGCGAGAACGGCTCCGTCTCGATTGTGGTCGAAAATCTTTTTGATCCCGAGGCGCCAGCGCGCCGCAGGGGCGGCGTCGGCCTGGTCAATGTCCGCCAACGCCTTCAGGCGCGTTACGGCAATCGCGCGACATTCGAAGCCAAAGGCGATGGCGATCGTTTCCGCGTCGCCATCACCTTGCCCGCCGGAAAACTTTCCGAGAAAGAGGTTGCCGCCCAGTGAGCGTCGACACGAAGGCCAAAATCCGGGCTGTGATTGTGGACGACGAGGAGCTGGCGCGCCAGATTCTGCGCGAGTTTCTCTCATTGCATCCGGAAATCGACCTCGTCGCCGAGTGCGCCAACGGCTTCGAAGCGGTGAAAGCCGTTGCCGAGATGAAGCCTGATCTCGTCTTTCTCGATATCCAGATGCCGAAGCTCGACGGCTTCGAAGTCCTCGAATTGATCGGCAATGAAACCGCCGTCGTTTTCGTCACCGCCCACGACAACTTCGCCATTCGCGCCTTCGAAGTTCACGCCGTCGACTATCTGATGAAGCCGGTGGGCGCGAGCCGCTTTGAAGCTGCCCTAAAGCGCGCCAAAGAACGCCTCGAAAGCAAAGCGCCTTCCAATGCGGTGTCCGCTGCAGAGCTTGCCGCAGCTGCGCGTCCGCCTGCGCAGTATCTCGAGAGAATTCCCGTTCGCGATGGCGCGCGCGTCTTCATCATCCCGGTCGCCAAGCTCGATTACGTGGAGGCGCAAGACGACTACGTCGCGCTCGCGTCCGACGGCAAGAAACACCTCAAGCAGCAGACCATCACGAGCCTCGAAACCGCTCTCGATCCCTCGCGTTTCCTCCGCGTTCATCGCTCGTACATCGTGAATCTCGAGCGCGTGGCCAAGATCGAGCCCTACTCGAAGGACAGCCACGTCGCCGTCCTGTCGACGGGTGCGCAACTTCCCGTCAGCCGCGCCGGCTACGCTCGCCTGCGCGAATTCCTCGACCGTTGAGTTTCGCTCGCCGGCCGCTGCTGACTAAAGCAGCACCACGTCGCGCGCGGGCTTGCTACCCGCAGATCGCCCGGCGCGATACTCGAACACATGAGGCTTTGCCGTTCATCCGTGGGTATCGCCGCTGTGCTCTGCTTGGCGGCAGGCGCCAGTCTGCTCGCGCCACGGACCGCGCGCGCGGACGAGCTGAAATTGAAGGATGGCACGAAGATCTCCGGCACCATCGTCGGCTTTGAAGAAAATTCTTTCAAGGTGAAGACCAGCTACGGATTCGCGGAAGTGCAGAAGGATCAGGTGGTCTCGATCAGCATCACCGCCGCGAAGCAGGTTGCATCTCCTGCGGCCGCGCCCGAAAAGCCAAAACCGGAAACTGCAAGTGTTGCGCCGATTGCAACGAAGCCCGTGGTGAAGGCCGAGCTGCCGGCGTCGCCTGTTTCCGCGCCCAAAGTTGCCGCCGCCACCCCGGCGCCGATTGCTGCCACGCCGGTTGCCGATCCTACGCCACCCAAGCCTCCTGCGCCGGTCCCGATCCACGAAGAAGTTGTCGGCAACCTCTATACGAACGATACGTATCGCTTCCACATGTACAAGCCGCCGGATTGGGAAGTAATCGCGGGCGCCCGCAAGTTGCTGCCCGGCACGATCGCTGCGCTCGGCACTGACGACGAGACCACGTACCTGCTGATCGGCCAGCAGCCCGCCGGAGAATCGCTGACATCGGACATCAAGGCGTCCGAGCAGCGCCTCCGCGACGTGATGGACAACTTCCGCTCGCTTGGCGAAGAGCACGTCACAATCGGCGGCATGCCTGCGATCGAACATCACTTCCGTGGCGGCGTTGATAACCAGGACTGGTCGGGCGTTGCTGTCTTCCTTTCGCGCGGCGGCCAGGTCTACACCATCTTCGGAATGACTCGCGCCGATAGCGATCTCGTCCAGATCCAGGAAAACGTGATCGACCGCGCCATTTCGAGCCTACAGTTCACCCAGCAGTAGCATCTCCAGACCGATCTAAAATTTTGTGACTTCGCTGAAGTGGAAGTCGCGGACTTTCATTGCCGGGACGACCATCTCGAACGACTCTTCGCCGGCCGCGCGAACCGCGGGGCCGAGCATCTCGACGTTCGACAGCATCTCGATGATGCTTTCATTGAAGCGGAAATTCCGGATGCCGCCCGCAACGCGCCCGTTTTCGATCAAGAACGTGCCGTCGCGCGTCATGCCGGTGAGGATCTTTTCGTAGGGATCGACTTCGCGGATGTACCAGAGCCGCGTGACGAGGATGCCGCGCTCGGTGGTGCGGACCATTTCGGCGATCGATTTGTCGCCGCCCGCGAAGACCAGATTCATCGGCGCCTCGCCGTAATCGTTGGGCAGCGAGAAGCCGTGTCCGGTCGGCTTCGCTTTCATCTTCTTGGCGGTCGCGCGCGAGTAGACCAGATTCTTCGGCACGCCCTTATCGACCAGCAGCACTTTTTGCCGCGGCATGCCTTCGCCATCGTAGGCCGGGCCACTTTGAAGCGGGTGGTAGGCGTTATCCCACAGCGTGATGTTGTCGCCGAGTAGCTTTTTGCCCATTCGGCCCGTGAAGCAGGAGCGCTTATCGAGCACCGCCGTGCCCGCAAAATCGTAGAAGAGAAATCCCACCAAATCGAGGACGGCTGATGGCGGCAGGATCGTGGTGTAGCGGCCAGCCGGAATTTCACGCGGCTCGCGCGATTTGGCGGCCTTCTCGCTGGCGCTTTCGGCCAGCGCTTCAGGATCGATTGTGCGGATATCGGGCGAATTCTCTTTGGCCCAGCCTGACGAGTGCGATTCGAGAATCGTCACCGAAAATTCCGATCTCGTCTGCTCGTAGCGAGCGAACAGACCCCTCGAATTCGCGAGCACGGAGCGTGATTCGCCGCTCGCAAAAATTCCTGCCGCCGTCTGCTTTCGCTTGTCTGCCATTTGCAGACGCGAGTGACGGCGCGGGCGCGATCCTGCGGCGTGGTCTTTGCGGTCGCCGCGAAGAAGCGCGAGACCTTCTCGTATTTCTGCTTCTTCAGCATCGGCAGCAGATCGGGATTTTTGGGCTGGTTGCGCGCGAGGCTGATTGCGGCGGCGATGGCGCGGCGCAACGAATCGTCGTCCGTCTTGTTCGTCGTGGAGCGCGCCGTGCGGCCATCGACGACGGTACGGATCGAGATTCCGAGGATTTCCTCGGCTACGTTCTGGTGAATCGTGTTGTTGGCGAAGCGAGTCAGCGCGTCGGTGGTTGCGCCGATATCGACTTCGGTCTCTTCCGCGTCGCTGAGTTTGAGCACGCGCTCGGCCAGGCGCTCCAGATCGCCGATGGAAAGGCTCTTATTTTTGGACATCGCGCCTCATCGGAAAGAGAGATGCTCGTTCCCGGAAGGAGGAAGAGTTTCCTCAGGGGCTGAAGCCCAAATTCTCCCGCTCTGAATGTCAGAGCTGAAGCTCCGACCTCCTGAAAACCTTCGATCAAACGGCCCGCTGCGGCGGACTCAGGACGACGGGGCGCTTGATGGTCATTGTCATTTGGCGAAGGCGACGCCGATTTTGATATTGCGGAAGCGCGCCGGGGAGGCGCCGTGGCCCGTGCCCATGGTCTGCTGCGGCTGTCCTTTGCCGCAGTTGGGCGTGCCCCAGAGCGTCCAGTGCTCGCGCGAGCAGATGGCGTCGCAGCTATTCCAGAATTCGGTGGTGATGCCGCTGTAGCTGGGATTCTTGATCATGCGGCCCTTTTTGCCGCCCTTGATCTCCCAGCCAATTTCGGTCGAGAACTGAAAGTGGTAGCGCTTGTCGTCGATCGACCAGGAGCGGTTCGTTTCCATCAGGATCGCGTCGTCGGTATCGGCGATCAGGTCGTCGTATTTCCACGTGCCGGGATTGATGCTGATGTTGGTCATGCGAATCATCGGGAGGCGATTCCAGCTTTCGCAGCGGACCGTGCCGCCGGAGCGCTTTTCGCCGATCGACGCAGCCGTTTCGCGACTGCTCAGGTAGCCGGTGAAAAGACCGTTGGTGATGATCGGCGTGCACTGCGCGGCCACGCCTTCGTCGTCGTAGGCGAATGTGCCGAGGCCGGGGCCGTGTTCGAGGCGCGCATCCGCGACGACGTTCACGATGTCGGAGCCGTATTTCAGCTTGCGCAGCTTTTCCGTGGTGAGAAAACTCATTCCCGCGAAATTCGCTTCCATGCCGAGGACGCGGTCGAGCTCGATGGGATGCCCGATCGATTCGTGGATCTGCAGGCCGAGCTGCGAGCTGCCGAGGATGATGGTGCCCTGCTTTTCGGGGCATTGCGCGGCCGAATGCAGCGCGACGCACTCTTCGGCGATGCGTCCCGCGTTGCCGACGAGATCGAGCGATTCGATCAGCTCGTAGCCCTGCAGCATGTGCTGCCCGCCGAAAGCTATTCGGATACGAGCGCTTCTGGATTTCGGTGCCCGCAAAACTCGTCGCGACGATTCCGGCGCCCGATTGCATCTTGATCTGATGGATCGACGAGCCGGCGCTCGAAACGAACAGCTGGTCGATGCGGCGGAACGACATCGAGCCTTCGGCGAGGGTCAGACCCTTGACGCGGCGCATTTCCTTGTCCGCCGCGAGCAGCAAGATCGATCTGCTGCTCGACGGGAATGCGAAAGGGATCCTTGAGAAACGGATTCTGCCAGGTATCGACGTAGGTTTTTTCGGGAGCGAGCGCGACGTTTTCGCGCTTGGCGAGCGCTGAGGCTTTCGCGATCTCGACCGCTTCCGCGGCGCAGGCCTGCACGCCTTCGCGCGTGAGCCGGTCTGTGGAGGCGAATCCCCACGCGCCGCTCGCGATCACGCGAATGCCGATGCCGAGCGATTCGGATTCGGCGAGCGTGCCGACTTCTCCGTTCTTGGTCGAAATGTCGCGATGGCGAATGTCCATCACGCGCACGTCGGCGTAGGAAGCGCCGCGCTTTTTCGCGGTTTCGATCGCCGAATTCGCCAAATCTTGTATCAACGAGTACTACCCTCATTACCGTGTCGATTAGAAGTGACCGCCACCGTGTGTTTTCTGTAAGTTACGGACGTTTCTAATCGCCGCAATGTCGATTAGAAAATCTGCTTTTGCGCGTTGGACTGAAGTCCTTTTGACAGGACCATGCTCTTTCGCCGGATTGATTTCGAGCTTGCCGGAGTTGGCGGAAGAGAAAAGAGCCGGAGAGACGCCGGCGCTACGCAACGCGGGCCGCAAAAAGTCTACAGGGCCAGATGGCTCGTTATCGTGCACCGCTTTGGACCGGCTTATGGTCATCACTTCAGTTAAGCACGATTGCGACGACCGGGAAATTGCCCCTGAGTACAGATTACGTACAGGGGAAAAATCCAAGCCTTTGGCTCGGCTACGACTCGTCCACGTCGCGCGCAAATTCACACAACCATCTTAGGGAAGCAGGCATGCCTGTCAAGCAGTCGTTGGTGTGAAGAATTTTGAGTTGGCAGGAGTCAGCAGCGAGGACGGTTGTCTGGATGGGTCGAAGCGCTGGAAAGATGGTAACTCTACGTGTAATATGCGCCCTTCGGCGTCTTCCGACCAGGGGGAGGGCCCTATGTGCATTCGTTGTAAGCCGCTCAAGCAAGTCCAACCAGGGGTCAACCAAGGAATTCCGTGCGCCGGCTATCTGCTCGCTTTGGTTCTGCTCTTTGGCCTCGCGGTGGCCGGTTGCGGCGGCGGTTCGGGATCCACGGGAACCGTTCCACCCTCCGTGCCTACATTTACTACCATTGATGCGCCGGGCGCGGGACCTGAGGGCACGTTCGCACTTGCGATTAACGCGAGCGGCGAGATTGCGGGCTATTTCTTCGACGCGAGCAACACGATTCACGGCTTCCTCCGCGACTCCGCGGGAACGATCACGACGATTGACGCTCCTGGCGCGAGGACGCAGCAAGGCCTCGGCACGGAGGGTCTTGGAATCAACGCGTCAGGCACGATCGTCGGAGCGTGGGTGGATCAAGGAGGGGTCGAGCATAGCTTTGTCCGCATTTCGGACGGCACTGTGACAACGTTTAATCCGCCGGGCGCCTTCGGCTCAGGCGCAGGCGCCATCGACGACACCGGCAAGGTCGCCGGAGGTTATATCGACGGGAACGGCGCTCACGGTTTCACTCGCGCCAGTGACGGCACGTTCACAGCCTTTGACATCCCCGGCATTTCCGCAAGCCAAGTCGCCATCGTGATTCCCGGCCGGATCGGCTCAGATGGAACCGTGGCCGGATCCTATGAGGACGGCGGCGCCGTCTTTCACGGATTCGTGCGAACGTCAGATGGCACCGTCACGGTGCTCGACGCACCGGGTGCCGGCACGACGGCGGGCCTGGGCACTGAGATTCTCGATATGAACACCGGCGGCGTGATGGCAGGCGTGATCGGGGTCAGCCCTGTGGGCGGACATCTCGCGAGCCACAGCGTTATGCGCGCCGCGGACGGGACGTACACGACATTCGATCCACCCAGCGCCGGCCCGAATGGTTCCCTCGCCGACGGCATCAACGACAGCGGCGCGATCGTGGGAACCTACGTCGATGCGAACCTCGTGAGACACGGATACCTTCGCAATGCGGACGGGACTTTCGCAAGCTTCGACGTTCCCGGGGCCGCACAACTCCCCGTGTCCGCGATCAACCTGGACACGGTTCCGCGGCGCATCAATGCGACCGAAGCCATCGCGGGGCTTTTCTCGGATCCCAACGGCATGCGACACGGATTCGTGCGGAAGTAACTATTCGCGGACCTAAGGGCTCACGTTTCCATCTAAGGAGAAGGCGAGGAGGACGTTGCCGGGAATGCCGTTGCCTGTGCCGACGTAGCCCGAGCCGACGTACAGCATGCCGCCGGCAACGACGGGACCGGGAGCGCCGAGCGAGCCGCCCTTGGCGGAAACGGCGTTGACGGTGGTGTAGTCGCGGACGGTTTGATATTGCCAGAGCGGATGGCCGTCTTCGGTTGAAAGCGCGTGCAGGACGCCGTCCCATCCGCCCGCGAAGACGACGCCGGGAATCACGGTGACGGCGGCCTCGAGACCGCGTCGCGGGCGCTTCCCTGCTTCCGACGGGATGACCGCCGGATCGATTCTCGTGGTCCAGACGCGCTTTCCGTCCGCGAGACGCACTGCCGCGACGCCGCCCGATTGGAGCGCGTAGTAGACATTTTCAGCGTCTGCTGCACCGCCCCACATGACTTGGATCGCCGCGCCGCGTTGGGCTCGGCGAGATCGGTCTTCCAAAGAAGCGCGCCTTTGCGGTCGGGATCGACTGCGACGACCAGGCCGCCTTTGTCCGCCGCGACGAGAACGCGATGGCCGCCGGGAAGAGTGCGCAGGATCGGCGAATTGCCGAAATCCCAGTCGGGGCCGGGATCGGGCGGACACTGTTCGCCCCTGGGGCCGGGGCCGTTGCAGCCGGCGGGAGAAACGTCATTGGCGAGCGCCTGGTAGGACCACAGGATTTTGCCAGTCTTGATATCGAACGCGACAATCGCGTCGGAGTTCTTTGCGACAGGCTCGGCGAAGGAGTTTCCGGTGCCGACGTAGACCGCGTGGCGCTCGGGGTCGACGGTGGGCGTGGTCCAGATAGACGCGCCGGCGGGTCCCCAGAGCTGCGTGCCGAGCGAATTTTTCTTTATCGGCTTGGGCGCCTCGGCAATCGTGTAGGTCTTCCAGATGATTTTTCCGGTGTTCGCATCGATCGCGGAAAGGCTGCCGCGATACGTGCAGCACGGGTAGTGCGGGTCCAGCGAGGTGATTTCTTCCGAGCCCGCGAGGCCCACGAAAACGCGGCCCTCATAGAGCGCGGCGCCCCCGGTGACGTGCTCAAGCAGGCGCGGCTCGGGATTCACTTTCCATAGCAGCGTGCCCGTGCGCGCGTCGACGGCGTAGACGTTGGCTTTCTTGTCGCCAAAGTACGCGGCGTAGCGGGCGGCGCCCTTGCCCTTCACCGGGCCGACGACGATGCGCCGTGCGGACCTGCGCGTCGGCGTGGAATGACCAGTAGACGCAACCGGTGGCGGCATTCAGCGAATAAACAAAACCGTTGTAATCGCCAAAGAAAACGCGGCCGCTGACGATGGCGGGCTGGCCGTAGGTTTCGGCGCCACCGGGAAGGCCGAAGGACCATTTCAATTTCAGCGAAGGCACCTCGGCCACGGGGAGTTGCGCGTCTTGCGCGGGCTGAAAGCGCGTGTTCGAGAGGCCGTTGCCCCAGCCATTCCATCCGGGTTGCGCCGAGGGATCGGTGAGAGGCGGGTTGGCGTCGCAATGGCCGCTCATGTTTTTCGCGTCGCCGGCGTCTGCGTTGCCGAGCGGGCGGCCGCCGAAGAATTCGGCAATGATGCGCTTTTGATCGTCGGTGAGGTCGCGGGCCTGGCCCACCATCGCGCCGGTGGTGAGCGCGGCGTAGATCGCCTCGGGCGTCATCTGGCCGAGCGTTTCGGTGCTGGGGGCGCTCGCGGCTCGACCGGCGTTTCCGTTGGCGCTGGCCATCACATTTTGATGGCAACTGGCGCAGCGGCTGTTGAAGACGGCCTGGGCCGCGATGCGGGCCGGCGGGCCGACCATTGCGGCGGAGGCGGAGCTCTGCTGCGGCTGTTGCGCGCTACGCGCTGCGGGGAAAAACACGAGACAGGCGAGCAGCGCGCTCGTGACGCAAAGGAACCAGATGAACTTGCTGCCGGAGCCGACTGCCGCGGGCGCTTGCGACGAGAGCCGCGAACGATCGCTACTTTGGCGAAAAGCTCTCTTTTTCATTTGGCCCCGGCATTGGAACGGCCCATCTGGAAGCACGCGATCAGTGCGATGCAGCGGCGGCGTTGGCCTTCGAATTGAAGATCGAAAGGTCGATGGAATCGGCCATCGCTTTGTAGCCGGCGTCGTTGGGATGCAGATGATCGCGAATGTTGAAGGAGGCGAGAATCTGCTTGGGATTCGCGGGATCGGCCACGACCTTGTCGAAATCGAAGACCGCATCGTAGGCGCCGCTGGTGCGAATCCAATTGTTGAGGGCTTCGCGCATCACCTCGCCTTGTTCGCTGGCATACGACGCGCCGACGTAAGGCGTGAGCGTGGCGCCGATCACGCGGATGCCGCGAAGGTGGGCGCGATCGATCAACTGCTTTTGCCCGGCGATGAGATCCTGCGTGGTGACTTTGTCGGCCGCGTCGATGCCGGGGATGTTGCCGAGGCCGATATCGTTGATGCCGAGCATCACGATGATCCATTTCACGCCGGGCTGATCGAGGACGTCGCGATCGAAGCGCGAGAGAGCGGCGACGCCCATGCCGCCGTTGAGCAGGCGGTTGCCGGAAATGCCTTCGTTGACGATCGCCCAATTGGCGGTGGATTTATTCGCGACGAGGCGCTCGGCGAGCTGGCTGGGCCAGCTGCGGTCGGTGTTGGGCGTGGAGGTGGCGCCGTCGGTGATGGAATCGCCGAACGCGACGATCACGCCGGTCTTCGCGGGAGCGAGGACGTCGACACCCGAGAGGAAATACCAGGATTCCGTGGTTTTCGTGCTTTCGATCGAGGGCGCCGCGGTGAAATCGCCGGGGCCGGAAATGTAGGTTGTGTGCAGGCCGGTGAGATGATCCGTCGGGTCGTCCACGTGGCCGGGAACGTAGACGCTGACGGCGAGGTACGCGAGCGGCGGAACATCGAGATCGACCGGATCGCTGACAATTTCGGCGCCCTCGGGAATGATGGAGGACGGCTCGCCGCTGAAGGTGAGCGTGCGGTCGGAACCCGCGACGATCGTGGAATCTTTGTCGCGTAGCGCGATGTGCGCCGCGCCCACGTGAAGCGCGCCGTTGCCGAACGTATTCGAGAGTTGGACGCGCACGCTGTGTCCGCCGATGCTGGTGCGGACGATCATACGGACCGTCTGATTATCGAAGGATGGCGGCGGGGGAAAGACGATACGCGGAGCCGGCGGCGCGGCCGCGCCCGGAGCCGGGGCGGGAGGCTGCGGCAGCCGCGGGAAGACGATGTGCGCGCTCTGGGGCGAGGCGGCCCACGTCGCGACCCAGTGCTCCTGGGCGCCAGCGCTTGCCGCAAGCCCAACCAGCGCGACTGCGAGAATGCATGCTCGAACGAATGTATTGCGAACCGGATTTTTCGCGTTCATTTCCCCTCCGCTAATTTGGCATTCCCAAAAGTGCATCGCATCGTAACGCACGAGACATTTTCTGGCAACGTTGTCATGTCAATCATCGTGTGGGCTGTCCTCGCCTTATTCGAGGTACGCGAGTACCAGTGACCGCGGGCGGGTTCAGGCTATAATTTGGCTGCCATGCCGGGTTTTCTCTCCAATCTGCTGCGGGTGCTGAGCGAAGGCCGCGGCGCGGACATGCGGTTTCTGTGCCATCAATTGCTGTCCGAGCGCGGAGAGGCTTCGCAGACCGTTCTCGCCGAAGAGATCATCAAGACGTACGCGGCGATGAATCCCGGCAAGCGGCGCGGATTCTTTGAGATGCTTTCGCGCGAATTTTCCCCAGACGAGGGGGCAATTCGGCGCGCGGCGGCCGAGTATGAAAAGGAGCCGACCGCGGCAAGCCTCGGCGCGCTCTCGGCGACAGTGGAAGCCCCGCGCCAGGAGCTCTTTCGCCGGATCAATACGGCGCCGAAGGGCACCGAGACGCTGGTGGCGCTGCGCGGCGACCTGCAGACGCTGACGGCGGAGGACGGCGAGTTCACGGCGCTGGATGCGGACCTCAGGCACCTGATGCGGTCGTGGTTCAACCGCGGATTCCTGCGCCTGGAGCGGATCAGCTGGAAGACTTCCGCGATCGTGCTGGAGAAGCTGATTCAATACGAATCGGTGCACGAAATCAATGGCTGGCCGGACCTGCGCAGGCGCCTCGAGGCGGACCGGCGGTGCTTCGCGTTCTTTCACCCGGCGCTGGCGGAAGAACCGATTATTTTTGTGGAGGTGGCGCTGGCGAACGGGCTGACCGGCAATCTGGAGCCGTTACTCGACATCCATGCGCCCATCCTCGCGCCGGAAAAAGCGGACACCGCAATCTTTTATTCGATCAACAACTGCTTGCGGGGATTGCGAGGAGTCGCCTTCGGCAATTTCCTGATCAAGCAGGTTGTGACCGAACTTTCGGCCGAATTCCCGAACCTGAAAGACTACGGGACGCTTTCGCCGCTGCCGCGCTTTTCGCGAGCCTTGCGCGACGGCGAAAATGAAGACGGGTTCACGCGCGATCGCCTGACGAGATTGCTCGCGGATTTCGCGCGGCAGCTCATCGGAACGTCGCGCCGGCGCGACTCTGTCGAGGCGCTGTTCCATCTTCTGGAGGAGCCCGCGGCTCATCGCGACGTGCTGGCCGCGCCCCTCGAGCGCCTCGCCCTTGCCTACCTGGCGAAAGCTCGCGACAAGGGCAAACTATACGATCCGGTCGCGCTCTTTCACCTGGCGAATGGCGCCCGCCTGGAACAAATCAACGCCTTCGGGAATATGCGGCCCTACGGGCTGGAGGCTTCGTTTGGCGTGACGGCGAATTACCGGTATCTGCCGGACGAGCTCGAGGAAAATCACGAGCGATTCGTCCGCGATGGGAAGATTCGAGTGTCGTCGCACCTGCTCCGCGAGCATCGCAAGGTGGCCGAGGCGTGGGGTCAGGAGCGCAGCAAGCCATCGCGCCGGTCGACTTCCTAGAAGGACCGCGTGCACGCTCTGCGTCAGCGTGAGGCTGGCGGCTTCGGGGCGAGGACGTGGGCCAGCGTGAGGCCGGGCGAGAAGTTCACGACGACTTCGAATTTCAGCACGTCAATCGAGTCCGGCGTATTGCCCTTGCCGAGCGTGACGTGCGAATGCGTGATGTGGAATTCGCCGTGGCCCAGCTGAACGCTGGTGGACTCGCGGGCGATGCGCGCCTTTTCGTCCTCGGAAATCGCGCTGGGATAGAGCATCGCGTTTACGACGTCATTCGCTTTGTCCTCATCGGCGACCGACAGCACGAAATTGAATTTGCGCGTGGTCATCTGAGCTGCCTCTTTCGCTGAATAGCCGTAGGCGGCCGCGAGATAACGGTCGTTGTAAAAGTGGATAGGGCGGCGTCGCGATCTCGGAAAATTCCACCGGATCGCCCTGCGGCTGCACCTTCGGCACGATCTCGATCACCCAGCCGCCGCCACCATCGCCGGTCAAGGGCTGCAGGCCGAAGGCCAGCCCGTGCCCAATATCGTAGACGAATTGCTTTCCGGCGAAGACTTCGCCGCTAAATCGCACTTCGGAGGCTTCGGCTCGCTTGGCAGCTGATTGGTCCTGGGCCTGCGCGAAGCGCGAATTTGCGACGATCGTGGCGGGCACAAGCGCGCACGCAGCAAGAAGTGCGATAGAGCGACGTGTCACAGCGCCGGGATTTTACATCGGGGACGGATCGATTGTCTCGCGGCGCCGTTCAGGATCGCGGACGGGCGATAATCAGGCTGGATCCGGCCGGCGTGGGAACCGCTTCTCCCATGCTCGAAGCCGGATTTCGCGAACAGCGCATCGTATTCGGATATCGGTGCGCTCGCTGCCCGCCGGGCGTCACGACATCTGCAGGTCAATCCATTTGGCCCAAGTCAGCTCAGGAGTATCGGGAATGACTTCCTCTATCAGGATCAGCTGCGATTCCGGCTCCATCACCTTGCGGATATTTGTGAGGATGGCGATCGCATTCGGCATCGGGCCAATCGTGAATGATCCAGCGCATGTGTAGGCGTCCGCGCCCGGCGGGAACGCTCTGGAAAAAATCGCCGCTCATGCGCTCCATGCGAGCGTGCGGAATGGAGTTGGCCACGACTCCGCGGCTGATCGAACAGAATCCCGCGGACTGGAAGGATGCGCGTCGAGGATAGCGACCAGCTGCGAGCCGATGCCTCCGGCGATATCGGCGATGACGGGGAATTTGCCCCAGTTGCATGCGGCGGCGACGGTGGGCGAGATCAGCGGCGCTGGCCGAGCGCATGGCTTCATTGAAGATCGCGCCCTATTTTCGGGATGCCGCCGATAGAATTCCCACCCGTCACAGCCATGGACGATCGTCGAACGATGGCTTTCCCGGTCGCGAACGCTGCTCATGAGCGCTCCGAAGGAGTCGTATTGGCCGAGCTCTGCCGAAAGAATCATGCGGACGAAAGCCCAATGCGACCCGGGAACATTTCTGCGCAGGATTCGCTCGCGGGCGTGTTCGCAAAGACGCGCGGCGAGTTTGGTAAACACGCCCATGCTTTCAAGCGCGCGCATGAGGCGGAAGAGGCTGGGCGGATGCGTCTGGGTGCGTTCGCGCGAGGACGTCGAGCGCGAGCGGGCCCGTCGGCCAGCTGATCCGCAATTTCGAGTTCCGCCGCAATCGCCAGCGCGCGGCTCTGCCAGAATCCCCGGACGATCTCGAGAATGTGTTCCTTGCGGGATTCACGAACGGCGCCTTTTCAGCGGCAATTTCGCCCATATGAGGTCCTTGTCTCGCTATACGCGGCGCGGGATGCGACGGAGTATACATCAGGCCGCCGCCGGGTGCCGACGCGAGCCACGCTAGCGGGATGGGAATTGCGTTAGGGAAAGAATGTTGCCGCTGGGGTCCTTGAACCAGGCGACTCGCGCTCCGCTCGGCGAACTCCAGACGTCCAAATCATCTTGAGGTACGCCTTCGTAGCGCTCAAATCGAACGCCCCGGCTGGCGAGGCTCTCGACACTGGCGCGAATATCGGGCACGCGCCATCCGAGGGCGGTGTAGGGCGCCGGTTGTAATTTTTCGACCTTCTGAATTCTGAGCATCGTGCCGTTAGCGTTGAAGACGAGAGCAAAGGGCGAATCCTCGACAAAATCGAGCCCGAGGGCGCGCTCGTAAAAGTCCCGCGTGCGACCCGCTTCGGTGGTCGCGATGAAAGCTACGATGTCATGATTTCCGAGCACGGTTGACCTCCGCTAGCACGCCGAAAAAGAGCCGGCGAGACGGCCCTTCGACCTCGCTTCCTTCCTGCGTCAGGGCGAGCAGGGTAAACCGGCGCCACGGAATAAAAGCGCCTGTCTTTTGCAAAAGCGCTTGAATGGGCTTTCTAGAGGTTATCCATTCCCCCCGAGGCCTCTTCAAAGGCCTATTTTGGCTTGAGTCGGATGGATTTTCTCGCCTAATAGAAAGACCCACTCATGAGGGGGTTGTGTTGTGACCACGGCTCCCTAATTCAGTTGTCAAATGGTGCCGCATTGCCGTACCGTACATCGTAGAACTCGCGGGAGCACACCATGTCTCGAGAGCGGGCGCTGAAATTCATAATGATCGCGGCCGGATTACTATTCTTGGCCGGTATCTATCCGCTAGTGACGTCTCTATTGCACTGGCAACATTCTGATGACATCGTGCCGATGTTCCTCAGCCTCTACGTCACGCTCGGCGTTTTCCTGCTGATCGCGGCGCGGAATCCATCGGAGCATCGAAGCCTGATCTCCTTCACGGCGTGGTCGAGCTTCGCCCATACGGCCGTCATGCTGCTTCAATCTTATAATGGCGTCGGTGACCGCCCATTGTTATTTGGTATGTCCGCCATTCTAGTCGCGATCGGCGTGCCGCTGATCGCCCTGGCTCCGGCGAAGCGATCGGTTGAGCTGGCAGTCGCGTCCGCAAATTAGGGAACCTGACTACCTAAAAGCAGTTCGACCGGGGCCTCCGGGGAAATGGACAACCTCTTGAAAGCCCATTCAAGCGCTTTTGCAAAAGGCAGGGCGTTTGAAACTACCGTCTTGGGGCCGGCGAAACGAACTAGGTGCCTTCGTTCCACGAAGCCAAGTAATGCTCCTGCTCGGGCGTGAGCTTGTCGATCGTGACGCCCATCGACTCGAGCTTGAGCTTGGCGATCTGCTTGTCGAGGTGCTCGGGCACCGGGTAGACGTTGGCCTTGAGTTCCTTCGCGTTCTTCACCATGTACTCGGCTGCGAGCGCCTGATTGGCGAAGCTCATGTCCATCACGGATGCCGGATGTCCTTCGGCGGCGGAGAGATTTATCAAGCGGCCTTCGCCGAGCAGGTAGACCCTGCGGCCGTCGCGGAGCGTATATTCCTCGACGAAGGGGCGAGCGGGCTTGTGGCCGCTCGAGAGCTTTTCGAGCGCCGGGATATCGATCTCGACGTTGAAATGGCCGGAGTTGCTGATCACCGCGCCGTCTTTCATCTTCTCGAAGTGCTCGTGCGAGAGAACCGACTTGTTGCCGGTGACGGTGATGAAGACGTCGCCGATCTTGGCGGCCTCGTTCATCGGCATCACGCGGAAACCGTCCATCACGGCTTCGATGGCCTTCGTGGGGTCGATCTCGGTGACGATCACATCCGCGCCGTGGCCCTTGGCGCGCATCGCGACGCCGCGGCCGCACCAGCCGTAGCCCGCGACGACGAGTTTGAGCCCGGCGATTAGCAGGTTGGTGGCGCGGATCACGCCGTCGAGCGTCGACTGCCCGGTGCCGTAGCGATTGTCAAAGAAGTGCTTGGTGAGCGCATCGTTCACGGCGATCACCGGGAACTTCAGCGTGCCATCCTTGGCCATCGCGCGCAGGCGGATGACGCCGGTGGTGGTCTCTTCCGTGCCGCCGATCACGTCGGGGATCTGATCGGTGCGCTTGGTGAGCAACTGTGTGACGAGATCCGCACCGTCGTCCATCGTGATCTGCGGCCTGTGATCGAGCGCCGCGTTGATGTGCGCGTAGTAGGTGGCGTTGTCCTCGCCCTTGATGGCGAATGTCGGGATGCCGTAATCCTTGATGAGCGATGCGGCGGTTTCGTCCTGCGTCGAAAGCGGATTCGACGCGCAAACCACGAGGTCGGCGCCGCCGTCGCGCAGCGTGATGGCCAGGTTGGCCGTCTCGGTGGTGACGTGCAGGCAAGCCGCCATACGGATGCCCTTGAGCGGCTGCTCCTTGATGAAACGCTTGCGGATCAACTGCAGCACCGGCATGTGCTGGTTGGCCCATTCGATCCTGCGCTTGCCCTCGGCCGCGAGGCTTAGGTCTTTTACGTCGCCATTCACTTTGGTTGCTGATTCAGGCATACACTCCCTTTCGATTTTTTGCTCTGACGTTTGGATAGGAAAAATTAGCCGCGCGCCATTGCCACGGTGCCCGCTTCCTTGCGGATCGCGTCGGCTTTGTCGGTGCGCTCCCAGGTGAAACCCGGGCCGGTGCGGCCGAAATGGCCGTAGGCGGCCGTCGCCCGGTAGATCGGGCGGCGCAGATCGAGCGTTTCGATGATTCCCTTGGGCGTGAGCTTGAAGAGCGCGCGAACGATTTCGGTGATCTGCGAATTCGGGATCGTGCCAGTGCCAAACGTGTCTGCCATCACCGACACGGGCTCGGCCACGCCGATCGCGTAGGCGAGCTGGATTTCCACTTTCGTGGCGAGACCAGCCGCGACGATATTCTTCGCAACGTAACGCGCCATGTAGCATGCCGAGCGGTCGACCTTCGAAGGATCCTTGCCGGAAAACGCGCCGCCGCCGTGGCGCCCATAGCCGCCGTACGTATCGACGATGATCTTGCGGCCGGTGAGCCCAGCATCGCCCATCGGACCGCCTGTGACAAAGCGGCCGGTCGGGTTCACGTGGATTTTCGTGGCTTTGTCGAACATGTGGGCAGGAATGACGGGCTTGATGACTTTTTCGATGACCGCTTCGCGGAGATCGCTCTGCGAAACTTTTTCGCTGTGCTGCGTCGAGATGACCACGGTGTCGACGCGAGCCGGCTTTCCATTGATATATTCGATCGAGACCTGCGACTTGGCATCCGGGCGGAAGAAGTCGACTTCCCCGGCCTTGCGAACCTGGGCGATCTTGTAGGTGAGCTGGTGGGCGAGCTGGATCGGCATGGGCATCAGTTCGGGCGTCTCGTCACAGGCATAGCCGAACATCATGCCCTGGTCGCCCGCGCCGCCCGTATCGACGCCCATGGCGATATCGGGCGATTGCGGCTTGACCGCCGAGAGGATGCCGCACGTTTCGGCGTCGAAGCCGTATTTCGCGCGGTTGTAACCAATCTCGTTGATCACGTCGCGGGCGATGCGCTCGTATTCGAGGACGCCGCGCGCTTCCTTCTTGATCGTGATTTCGCCGGCGATCACCACGAGGCCGGTGGTGACGAGCGTTTCGCAGCCCACGCGCCCCATCGGGTCGTGGGTGAGCACCGTGTCGAGCACGGCATCGGAAATCGCGTCGGCCATCTTGTCGGGGTGACCTTCGGTGACGGACTCCGAGGTAAACAGGAACTTCTCAGGTTGGTGTGCCAAAACCGTATCCTCCGGCGGAATAAAAACGTGGTCGGGTCAAGCGCGCCATTATCGCTTGTTTGCGGCCAAACCGATTAAGAATCGTAACGAAACGGCAATGGGGCTGTCAATCTTCTGTGCCGAAAGGGCTTAAATCGAGGTTGAACGGCAGATTCTGACGCTGAAGGGCCGCGTCCGCCACCCGACAAATGCGGTTTTTTTTACTCTTTGGAAGACTCATCACCATCGCGGCCCTGGCGCCCGTCTCGACGGTAGAGCAGGTAGGCCTGAATGAAGGAATCGATGTCGCCGTCGAGCACCTTCTGGACGTCGCCGCGCTCGACCTTGGTGCGGTGGTCCTTGATCATCTGGTAGGGCTGCATCACGTAGGAGCGGATCTGGCTGCCGAAGCTGATCTCAGGCTTCGATGCGTCGAGCTTGCGCATGTCCTCTCGCCGCTTTTCGAGCTCGCGCTCGTAGAGATGCGAGCGGAGGAGCTTCATCGCAGTCTCGCGATTTTTGTGCTGGCTGCGCTCGCTCTGGCACTGCACGACGATCCCGGTCGGGATGTGCGTGATGCGGATGGCTGTTTCGACCTTGTTGACGTTCTGGCCGCCCTTGCCACCCGAGCGGAATGTGTCGACGCGCAGATCGTCCGGATTGACGACGATCTCGATCTTGTCGTCGATTTCGGGGATCACGAATACCGACGCGAACGACGTGTGGCGCCGCGCCTGCTGGTCGAATGGCGAAATCCGCACCAGGCGGTGCACGCCGCTTTCGCCGCCGAGCATGCCGTAGGCGTTCTCGCCCTCGATCTGTACCGTGGCGGACTTGATGCCCGCCTCTTCACCGGGAGTCGAATCGAGGACGTTCGCGCGAAAGCCCTTGTCCTCGGCCCAGCGGAGATACATCCGGAGCAGCATCTCGGCCCAGTCCTGCGATTCGATGCCGCCGGCGCCGGGCTTGACGGTTAGGATGGCGTTCAGGTTGTCGTTGTCGCGGCCGAGAAGGGTTTTCGTCTCGAGCGCCGAGGCGAGCGCGTCGGCCGCGGCGATTTCCTTGGCGACGTCGTCGAGAATCGCTTCGCGCTGCGCGTGATCGGTCTCTTCCTGCGCGAGATGGAAATACGTCTCGATGTCGCTCGCCTTCCCGGCAAGCGATTTTTCGGCGTTCACGCGGTCTTCGAGCTGCTTGCGCTCCTGCAGGACCGCCTGGGCCTTTTCCTGGTCGTCCCAGAAATTCGGAGCGCTGGTTTTCTCTTCGATTTCGGCTATCTGTTTCGCTGCGGCGGGCGCGTCAAAGATAGCTCCGCACGAGCTCCATGCGTTTCGCGAGCTCGGCGTAGCGTTGTTGCAGGTCGTCAATGTGTTCAGCCATTCTTTAATCGTACACACGAAATTCGAAAATGGAAAATCGAAACTCGACGGGAGCACGCCGGCTCGATCGGGCTCTGCTTCACGCGGATCGCTTCATCACTGCCATCGCCAGGATTGCGATTGATGCGAGGACACAGAGCCAGGCGAGCCAATCGCCGAAGCGCGCGTACAGGGTGAGGTCAGCGCGGAAATCATAAGGGGCATCGAGCTGGCCGCGGATGTCGGTCGGTAATTCCGCGACGGTGCGGCCGTAGGGGTCGACGTCGACGGTGAAGCCGTTGTTGGTATCGCGCAGGAGCCAGCGGCGGTTTTCGACGGCCCGCACGCGCGCCATCATCACGTGTTGCGCGGGAGCGGCCGAGCGGCCGAACCATCCGTCGTTCGAAAT
Organism: uncultured Acidobacteriota bacterium; assembly: GCA_963841605.1. Lineage (GTDB taxonomy): Bacteria > Acidobacteriota > Terriglobia > Acidiferrales > UBA7541 > Palsa-295. The sequence continues at coordinate 337,777 of CAWJDM010000012.1, read as the reverse complement.
ATTGATCAGCAGCTCGGCGCCGTTGGCCGTGAAGTGGCGGACCGCGCCGGGCAACACCCCTTCGTAGCAAATGAACACGCCGAAGGTGCCTCCGGGAAAATCACCGACGCGATATTCGGTGCCGGGCGTGAAGTCTCCGATGTCGGCGGTCAGCTTGCCGGCGAAGGTAAGCCATTTTCGCAGCGGGACGTACTCGCCGAACGGCACAAGATGAATTTTGTCGTAGGTGAAGATGCGCTGGCCCGAAGGGTTAAGCAGCACCGCGCTGTTCGTCGCGATCCATTTCCCGGCGGCGTTGTGCTTCCAATCCTCGACGCCGACGAGAAAATCCTCGCCTGATTCACGCGCGATTTGCTGCGCGCGGCTGCCGAAATCAGCGTCTTGCAAGCTAAGCGGGGCTGGCACCTCGGGCCAGACGATCACGCCGGGTATGTCCCTGGCCGAGCCGATACTGATCTGCTCGAGTTGATCGAGATCGCGAGCATGGATTCGCATCCAGTCGGGCGGATAGCTATAGGATTGCGCGAAATCCGTCTGCACGAGGTGCGCAACAAAGCGCGGCGTAGTCGTCGGAACGAAGTATCGCCCGCCGACGGCGATCAGAATCAGGGCGGCGGTGGTCGCGATCACCGACTGCCACGCGCGCTGCCGCCCCGAAAGAATCGCATATGTCAGCAGCGCGCCGTATCCGGCGACGACGAAGCTGAGGCCGTAGATTCCGGTGAGCGCCGTCAGCTGGACCAGCGCGAGATTTCCGCTCGCTGCATAGCCGATCAGATTCCACGGAAAAGCGATGATCGGCAGATTTCCGCGGAGGAATTCGAGCGTGACCCAAAGAAACGGTGCGAGGGCGCATGCAAATCTCGCGCCCTTTCGCGATGCCAGCGCCACGCCCCACGAAAAGACCGCGCAGATGATTCCGCCGGCGATGCCGACCAGCCCGAGAATTCCGGCGGAGGTCCACGGACCGACGTCACCATACTGCCGCATCACCACGTCCATCCACGGCAGGCAGATCGGGTAGAAGACGAGTCCGTGGAGAAAGCCGTAGAGCGGCGCGACGCGCAGGCGCGCGCCGTAGGACGCGAGGATCAGCAGCGCGATCGACACCCATGCCAGCAGCGGCAGATTGTAGTTGGGAAACGCGAGCGCGAGTGCGACGCCGCTCGCCAGAGCGAGCAGCACGCGCGTATACCAGGAAAAAGTCATTCAGCGCTTGATGATAGCCTTGAAACCGGCTCGATCGAGCGCGCTTTTCGCGGATTCCGCGGCTTTGGGGTCCGCGTAGGGGCCTACTTGCACGCGGTAAAACTTGTCCGAGGTCGGCGCGACTACGAAAGCCGGGAATCGTTTCTGCTGCAGCGCGTCGGCCATTGCGAGCGCGTCGCCCTGATGCGTGAGCGCGGCAACTTGCAGCACCACGCTATTCTTCGACATTCTGGGCGTCTGGAATCGCTCCGAAGCTGGAACGGCTTTCGCGGCATGCGACGAAGGCATCGTCCTAACGGGCGCGGCTGGCGCACCGCCGTCGTGCGCTACGGAGGCAGCTGGCTTGGTCGCCGGCTGCAGGCGGTCATTATTATTTTTCTTTGAGTAGAAGTCCCACTCGCCATTCGCGGGAGCGGCATCGCCCGGTTGCGCGGGAGCCGGCTTTATGGCTGGGCGCACGGGAGTGGTGCGCGAAAGGGCTTCGGCGGCGTGGACCAGCCCGCCGTATTGCGTCTTTCCCATTACATAGCCGAGCGTGAAGAAAACGCCGCAAAGAAGCACGACGCCGAGAAACAGCCCGACCAGATGCCGGCTCTCGAGAACCCGATCCGCTCCCCCGCGTCTTCCTCCGCTTGTCATTGATCCTATTTCTTCTCCGCGAATGCCCTCACCCACTGCGAGATGATATCCACGGGCAGGGGGAAGACGATCGTCGTATTTTTTTCGACGCCGATTTCAGTCAACGTTTGCAAGTATCGCAGCTGAATGGCGGCCGGCTGCTTTTCCAGCACTTCGGCCGCATCCGCCAGTTTTGTCGAGGCTTCGAATTCGCCCTCGGCGTGAATGATCTTCGCCCGGCGCTCGCGCTCGGCCTCCGCCTGCTTGGCGATGGCCCGCTGCATGTTCTCCGGGATATCGACCTGCTTGACTTCTACCTTCGTTACCTTGATACCCCAAGGCTCGGTATCCTGGTCAAGGATTGTTTGTAACTTCGAGTTTACCTTTTCGCGCTCGGAAAGGATCGAGTCCAATTCGAACTGGCCGACAAGGCTGCGAAGGGTCGTCTGGGCCAACTGTGACGTAGCATATAGATAGTTCTGGACTTGCGAAAGGGCCAGATTCGCGTCCACGACGCGAAAGTAACATACCGCATTCACCTTCACGGATACGTTGTCGCGCGTGATCACGTCCTGCGGCGGCACGTCAAGCGTCTCGATTCGCAGCGAGATCCGCGTCAGCTTGTCGATCGGATAGAGGACCAGCTGCAATCCCGCGCCCTTGGGATCGGGCAGCATCCTTCCGAGGCGCAATATCACTCCGCGTTCCCATTCCTTGATGACGTAGATCGAATTGAACAGCCAGAACAGAAAAATAACGACAGCAGCGATGAACAAAATCGACAGGAAATTGAGCTCCATTATTGCCTCCTCAGTAATCTGCTAGGTAGATGCCGACTGCTGCGGCTCGACCGGTTCCACTTCCAGCGTCAGGCCGGTCACTTTTTTCACGCGCACGCGCGCGCCCTTCGGAATCGACAGCCCCGCAGGCGCAGCGGCGCGCCACAATTCGCCGTGCACTCGGATCATCCCTGGGACAGCCGCACCGTCGAGCGACGACGGAACCGGCTCGGTGATCTCGCCCACCTCGCCGATCAGCTCTTCCTTGCCCGTCGCCATTTTCCACGCGCGCGATCGCAGAACGAATCGCGCCAACACGATCACGATGATCGCGAACGGAATCGCCACTCCGAGCGCCGCGCTCAAGCTCACCCCCATGCCCGTCCAAGGGCTCTTCACTAGCATCAACGCGCCAAGCACCATGGAAATTACGCCGCCGACGCCGAGCACGCCGTGCGTCGGGTATTTGGCCTCGAGAACGAAGAATGCCAGCGATAGGGCGATCAGGAGCAGCCCCATCAAGCTCACGGGCAGCGACAGCATCGCATACAGAGCGAGCAGCAGAGCAATCCCGCCGATCACGCCTGGCGCGAAAAGCCCGGGATGCGTGAACTCCGTATAGAGGCCGAGGACGCCCACAATCAGCAGAATGAAGAAAACGTCCGGCTGCACGATCCGCGTCAGAAACTGCTCGCGCCCGGTCATTTCGATCGCCTGAATCACGGGGTTTGCAAGCGCGAGCTGGACCGTCGAGCCATCGAAGCGGGTAATCGTCCGGCCGTTCAGCTTGGCGAGCAGATCGGGGATCGAGTTGGCTTCGAGATCGACCATCTTCCCGGCGATCGCTTCCTGCTCGGTAAACGCTTTCGCATCCGTGACCGCCGTCGCCGCAAGATCCGCGTTTCGCCCGCGCTTGCTCACATAGCTGCGCAGATAGGCGGTCGCTTCGTTGAGAATCTTCTTTCGCAAAGTCTCGTCGATATTCACGGTCTGCCCGCCAATCTCCATGATCGGCGAGGCGGCGCCCGTGTCCGTTCCCGGAGACATCGCGTCCACGTCGGCGGAGAGCAGAATGAAGAATCCGGCCGAGGCAGCCCGCGAGCCCGTGGGATAGACGTAGTTCACCACCGGCACCGGCGACTGCAGAATCGCCTGAATGATCGACCGCATGGACGTATCGAGCCCGCCCGGCGTATTGATCGTGATCAGTATGAGGCTGGCGTGCTCGCGCGCGGCCTCGTGAATTCCGTCGACGATGTATCCCGCTAGAACCGGCTCGATTTCGCCGTCAATCCGAAGCTGCACGATCGTTGCGGATTGTGCTTGCGACGGCGAAGCAGCCTGCGATGGGCCGTTTGCGAGGAGGATCAGCGCTACCCCGGCCACGACGCACGCACCAAACAGCGCGTGCGGCAGCCGCCGGGAAAGCGATGGGAAAGCCATGTCGGACTGGGATTATAGCAAGTTCGGCGGCGAATTATCGTGACTCGAGGATTTCAACAAGCTTAAGACGCTCGCCCTGCTACAGCTTCTTTTCGTCATTCGAAAACGTCGGGTGAATGTCGAACACTTCCTGGACGCGTCGGTCTTTAATCACGCGCGCGAAATCAGGATCGGTTTTCGCCGATGTGAATTCCTTATAGCCGTCGTCACGAGCCACTTTCAGATAGTGGGCGGCCTGTTCGGCGTCGCCTGCCTTGGCGTACGACTTCGCCACAAGAAAGTAGAGCAGTCCCGGGTCCGGCGAGGATCTCTGCTGGATGATCGCGCCCGCGCCACTCTTGCGCGAAAAAATGTCGGGGTCGAGCGCCAGGGCCCGGCTGAAAGACGTCAGCGCCTCGTGGTATTCCCGCTTCCCGAAATAGGCGTAGCCGAGATTGCTGTAGATCACGGCGCGGTCGCCATCCTGCAGCGAGATCGCTTTCCGGTAATAATTGATCGCTTTTCCATAGCGCTTCTTTGAATATTCCAGAGCGCCGAGGTTGTTGATGGCGCTTACGTAGGTCTTGTCGAAGTGGACTGCTTTTTTGTAGGAGCGCTCCGCCCCACGCATGTCGCCAAGCTCCTCGTAGGCAATGCCCAGCTGATTGAGCATGGATGCATTCTTGGGATCTTTTTTCAGAAGCTCGTCGTAGGCTTTTATCGCCTCAGCATATTCCTTCCGCGCCATCAGAATCCGCGCGCGCATCTCGTCTCTCTCCCGATCCGTAAGGGGTGACTGCGCTTCCGCCTGTGCGGGATTGATGATCGGTGTGTCGCTGCGCGGATTCGGGGTTTCTTGCGCCCGGGCGGGCGTGGCTGCAAAAATCAGAGAAATGGCAAAGAAGGCCAGGCGTTTCATCGCCGTCCTCCCTATTGCGCGAGCGCTTGCAGACAGTCGCTAATGCTGGGGATTCGAGTCATCCGCAGGCTGTTTGCTTCCGCCAAAGATACCAAATATCTTGTCGAGCAGGCCTTTTTTCTTGTCTTCCTGTTCCGGCTGTTGGTCGGCGGGATTCTGGGTCTGGGCTTGTCCTGGTACTTGCCCCGGCTTCGCGCTCGGAGCCGCTGTATTCGAGCCCGGTGGGGCGGGTTGGGGCGGATTGTCACCCTTGCCGAAGAGATGCGCAAGCCAGGAGCCCGGCGACCCTGCCAGCTGGCCGCAATACTGCGTTGGTTCGGTGCCGGCGATGAAGTATTCCTCCGCGGTCTGCGGGCACGAGGCCGTCGCGAGTTGCCCCGACTGCGGGTCGATCAGGTCCTGTACGATTCCGGTCGGCGGCTGAAATGGCTGCGCGTTGCTGTACAGCGGCATTTGCACCGCGCGCTTCATGAATTCGCCCCAGATCGGCGCTGCGGACTGGCTTCCCGTCATGTCGAGGTCGCGGTTGTCGTCGAAGCCGACCCACACGACGCAGAGCAGGTTCGAGGTATATCCGGCGAACCAGCCATCGTGCGACGTCCCGGTTTTCCCCGCAGCCGGCGCAGTGAAACCCATCTCGCGCACGGTGTAACCCGTGCCGTGGTCGATCACATCCTCCATGAGGCTTGTGGTGAGAAACGCGACGCGCGGGTCGAGGACCTGACGGGTTGTCGGTTGCTGCTGTTCCTCGACGGTGCCGTCGGCCGCCTCGACGCGCCTGATGAAGAGCGGTTCCGCGCGAACGCCGTTCGATGCAAACGCGGTGTAGCCTGCGGCCACGTCAATCGGCGTCATTTCATAGGCGCCGAGCGCGACCGCCGGAGTCGCCTGAATATTGTTGCCGAGGCCCATCTGCCGGGCCAGTTGCACCACGCGCTGGTAGCCGATCATCTCGGCGACTTTTACCGTGGCCACATTGAGCGAATGCATCAACGCATCGCGGACCGTTACTGTGCCGTAGAACTCCTCGCCGTAATTGTTCGGCGTGTATTCCTGGCCGTCAAAATCGAACGTCGTCGGCGTATCGTCCACGGTGGTCGCGGGCGTCACGACCGGCTGGTAGCCTTCGATTCCATTGTCGAACGCCGCCGCATACACGAAGGGCTTGAATACCGATCCCGGCTGACGATGCGCGAGCGCGTGGTTCAGCTGGCTCTGCCCATAATCGCGGCCACCGATGAGAGCGAGGATCTGTCCGGTATGCGGGTCCATCGCGACGAGCGCCACCTGAGGCGTCGCTACGGGCTGGCCCTTCTTCCGCCAGATGGCGTAGCGCCGCGCCAGCAGCTTGTCGATCTGCTCGGTGCCGATCTGAACGGCCTGGGACGCGGCTCGCTGGAGATCGGGATCGAGCGTCGTGTAGATCTTGTAGCTTTGCGTTTCGAGATCCGTCTCGGAGAACCTCGCGAGCAGGTGGTCCTTCACCATGTCGACGAAATACGGCGCAGCGCTGCTTTCCACACCGCCATTCACGAATTTCAGCTTTGCTTTCTTCGCGGCCGCTTCCTGGTCGGCGGTCAAATAGCCGTCGTCGACCATCTGCGCGAGAACGCGGTTGCGCGCTTCATCGGCGCGGTCGAGGTGGCGTTCGGTTGACGAATAGTAGTTCGGCGCGCGAATGATTCCGCCCAGAAATGCCGCCTCGCCCGGCGTGATCTCGTGGATATCCTTGCCGAAATAGGCTTCGGCGGCTTCGCCGAATCCGCGGATGGAAAAACTGCCGCGATTGCCGAGGTAGACGTCATTGGCGTACAGCTCGAAAATCTGTTCTTTCGAAAAACGCTCGTCGATTTCCGCCGCCATCAGAGCTTCTTTAAGCTTGCGGTGCCAGTCTCGCTTCGTCGTGAAGAAGAAGGTACGCGCCACCTGCATGTCGATCGTGCTGGCGCCCTGCGCCTTGCGTCCGAGGCGGACGTCGGCGAGGGCGGCGCCGAAGACACGGACCAGGTCGAGCGCGCCGTGCTCGAAGAAGCGCTTATCCTCGGCGGCCAGCACGGAATGGACCAGCAGCGGCGGTATATCGTTGAACTGCAGCACGCGCCGTTTCTCGCGGCTGCTATCGAAAAGATTCGTAATGAGCAGCGGCTCGATCTCGGCGGAGTCGCGAGCCGTTCCGTCCGAGAGCTGAGAGATGTGGGAAATCTCGGTGCCCGAAAAATCGACGCGCAGAGCGTTGGTCGCGTGGAAGTAGGAACTCGCGGATGGGTGGATTTCGACCGTCGAGCCGTTCACACTGAACTGCCCGGGCGCTCCCGCGGCGTTTCCTTCCTGATACCCGGCTTGCAGCAGGTAGCTCTTCAGGTCGGACGCGTGCATCGACTCGCCGGTGAAAATATGTCCTGGCGCGGAATAGACGCTCGATGTGTTCTGGAAAACCTGCCCGGTAAGCCGCTGGTCGATGAGATGCCCGAATTGAACGTAATAATACGTGAGCACGCTTGCGGCGCCCAGCAACACGACCAGCATGACGCCCAGCACGCCCATGCCGAAACGCGACGTCCAAAAGCTGCGGGCAATTCGAATCCGCAATCGGTTCTCCGTTCGTTTTCCTCGGCGCGCCGGAGCTGCATCTGGGAGTGCGCAGCGCCGCCGGAGCTCGGTCCGGCCATGTCCGGCCAGACCGCTTCCCTTCTATCTTATCTTAGATGTTGTGATTGTCCGCGTGAGGATGAAATTGCAGGTTAAACTGATAAACTGCCAGATTGATGGGCACGGTGTAATTGAGGTCGATATCTACGCTGCTTTGGTCTACGGTCACCTGGATGTCTTCTTCTTTTGCGGGTATGTTAAGCTCTTGCGCTTTCTTGAAAACGTCATCGCGGATGTCGTCCGCGCTCTTCTTCGGATACCCGGCGAGCGCGAAACGCGACTCGCTTTCGATCGAGTCCTGAAACTGGAAGTTGTTCACGTAAACCGGAACGATCTTCACGGCAATGAAGGCCATGGCACCCAGTATCACGATGGTGATCAGGGTGTTTAGTTTCGAGCCGCCGCGTTGTCCGGCTCTCTCCGAAGTGCCCGTTTGTGTCGGCCTGAACATCATCTTAACCTGCGCAACCTGCCCGAAGGATTCGCCTTAGCTTTTGTATATTGTCAAAGCTAGCATATCGGAAGCATCGGGAGCAGGTGTCCTTCCGTCCCTGTTCGCGATCAGTAAACGCCGGCCGCCTGGGAGGCGGGAAGCTGTATGCGCAACATACCACTGCACTTATCGGAAGTCGCCCGGAAGGATCCCCTTCCGCTGCGCCGCCGGAAAGCGTTCGATCGCATGCCGGAGAGGCCCTCGCCTTTGGCGGCAACCTAGTAGGCCTTCGCGAAAATGGCCTTGTCCTTCGCCAGCTGGCCGCAATAGACACACTTGCCCGTTCCGCCCGCTGCCGATCGGCCGGTGCCAAGGGTTTGATCGAGAGGAATGCAGCGCATCGTGGCTTTCGTCTCTTCCTTGATCTTCGCCTCGCACTCAGCCCGTCCACACCACCACGAAAACGCGAATCCCTTCTCGACCGCCGCCTTGAATTCGTCGTAGTTGGTCGGCTCCGCCGTATTCGCTTCGCGAAACGCGAGCGCGCGATCGAAGAGAGCCTTCTGAATTTCCTCCAGCATCACCGCTACAGTCGCGGCAATTCCCTCCTGCGGCACGAACGACTTGCCCTCCTTCCCCGGCCGGTCGCGCCGCGCGAGCACCACCGTCCCCTTGGCGACGTCCTTGGGCCCCAACTCCATCCGCAGTGGAACGCCGCGCATTTCCCAGTCGTTGAATTTGAAACCTGGGCTGGTTCCCTCGCGCTCGTCCATCTTCACGCGGATGCCTGTTGACACGAGTTCCTTGCGCAGGCGGCGCGCCGTCTCGAGCACGGTTGTCTTTTCTTCATCCGTTTTGAAGATGGGCACGATCACCAACTGATGAGGTGCCAGTCGTGGAGGCAGGATCAGCCCCTGATCGTCGCCGTGCACCATGATGATTGCGCCGACCGTGCGCGTCGAAAGCCCCCACGAAGTCGTCCAGCAGTGCTGCAAGACGCCGGTCTTATCGAGGTAGCGAATCTCGAAGGCTTTCGCGAAATTCTGCCCCAGGTTGTGCGAGGTGCAGAATTGCAACGCCTTTCCGTCCGCCATCATGGCTTCCAGCGCATACGTAATGTCGGCCCCGGCGAACTTCTCCGCGTCCGACTTCCGGCCCGGGATTACGGGAATCGCGGCTTCGCGCATCGCGAAATCCGTGTAAACGTCGACCATCTGCCGCGTTTCGGCTTCGCCCTCTTCCGCGGTGGCGTGCGCCGTGTGGCCCTCCTGCCAGAAGAATTCAAGCGTGCGCAGGAAAAGCCGCGTACGCAGTTCCCAGCGGACCACGCTGTTCCACTGATTGATCAGCACGGGCAGGTCGCGATACGACTGAATCCATTTCGCGTACGCGTGCCCGACGATCGTTTCCGACGTCGGCCGGATCACCAGTGGCTCTTCCAGTTTTTCGCCGCCGCCGTGCGTCACCACCGCGAGCTCGGGTGAAAATCCCGCCACGTGCGACTTTTCCTTCTCGATGAAGCTTCGCGGGATCAGCAGAGGAAACGCAGCGTTCACATGCCCGGTCGCCTTGAACCGTTGATCGAGCGCCGCCGTGATGTTTTCCCACAGCGCCCAGCCGTACGGCCGCACGATCATGCAGCCGCGCACCGGCGCATAGTCGGCCAACTCCGCCCGCAGCACGAGCTGGTTGTACCATTCCGAAAAATCCTCCGCCCGCGTCGTCAGTTTCAAGTCAGACATTCTTCACCTTGTATAGGATTGCACCGGTCGGCGCACGTGAACGATTTAGGTTAGGAGACTCACGCTTCCAAGTCAATCGGCGCAGATCGCGCGAATCGGCTTGTAGGATCACATTCCACGATCGCTTCGGCGCCGAACCTTCAACGATCTTCCTCTGTTTCTTGCTGTGCGAAACAGGAAATCCGTGTACCCTATCCGGCCAGTGTTCCTCGCGGGTGTCGTTCCCGTTCCGCCGAAAGGGAGTTCGCACATGCAGAGAAGCATTGCCCGGATCGTTCTACGTGTAGCCATTTGCGCCGCCCTGCTTTCGGCCTTTAGCGTTCCTCGCACTCAAGCCCAATCCGAACAGGGCGCGGCCACAGGGACATCCAATACGGACTCGAGCGCGCCGGCCCCAACTCGAGTGCAGCCCGGCGTGCGCTACGTTCGCCCGACCCGGAGCGAAAAACTTCACAATTTCGTTTTCGACGCCGTGGGTCCGTATCCGTTCATCGGAGCCGCTGCCTTTGCCGGAATCCAACAGGCCGATGGGGCACCGCGAGAGTGGGGCCAGGGCTGGGATGCTTACGGGGTGCGCATGGCGAGCAACTTCGGAATCGCACTAACCACGACGACTACCCGCTATGCGCTCGCAGCAGCGTTTCGCGAAGACACGCTCTACTACCGCTGCGAATGCAAAGGCTTCCTGCCGCGCCTCGGCCACGCGCTGATTTCAACCGTCACCGCGCGCCGCGGCGACGACGGCCGCCGCGATTTCTCGTTCCCGGCCCTGGCCGCCCCCTACGCAGGCGCCATGACCGCCGCGCTCGGCTGGTATCCCAGTCGCTACGGGCCGAAGGACGGTTTCCGCATGGGCAATTACAACCTCCTCGGCCAGGCAGGGCAAAACGTCGCGCTCGAATTCGTCTACGGCGGCCCGCACACGTTTCTTAACTCCATGCATATTCCGGGCCTTTCCGGAAAGGGCCGCGCAGCTCCGAATCCATAAACATGAGCGGCCGCGTGCGTTGCAAAGCTCGCCTGCGTCCGATAGAATTTGCATGCGTTCGTCGCCCCTGAGTGATTGAAATGATCCACGACACTCCCGAATCGCGTCGCATGAGCCGCTCGCTCGCGGAAACCGATCCCGAAATTGCGGACGCGTTGCGCGAGGAAGTTCGCCGCCAGGCCACCGGCCTCGAGCTGATCCCTTCGGAAAATTTCGTCTCTGAAGCCGTCCTCGAAGCGATGGGCTCAGTTCTCACGAACAAGTACGCCGAGGGCTATCCCGGCAAGCGCTATTACGGCGGCTGCGAATTTGCCGACCGCGCCGAACAGCTCGCGATCGACCGCGCCAAGCAACTTTTCGGCGCCGAACATGCGAACGTCCAGGCGCACTCCGGCACGCAGGCGAATATCGGCGTCTATATGACCGTGCTGCAGCCGGGCGACGTCGTTCTCGGCATGAATCTCGCGCACGGCGGCCATCTCACGCACGGCCATCCGCTGAATTTTTCCGGCAAGAGCTACAAGTTCGTGCCGTATGGCGTCTCGAAGGAAACTGAGACGATCGACTACGACGAGCTCGAGCGCCTCGCGCGCGAGCACCAGCCGAAAATGATCGTCGCCGGCGCGAGCGCCTATTCGCGCATCATCGATTTCCCGCGCATGTCGCAGATCGCGCACTCCGTCGGTGCGATTTTCTTCGTCGACATGGCGCATATCGCGGGACTCATCGCCACGGGCGTTCATCCGAGCCCGGTACCGCACGCGGATTTCGTCTCGACCACCACGCACAAGACTCTTCGCGGCCCGCGCGGCGGCCTCGTCCTCTGCCGCGAGAAATACGCCAAGGATCTCGACCGCTCCACGTTTCCCGGCATTCAGGGCGGCCCGCTGATGCACATCATCGCGGGCAAGGCCGTCTGCCTGAAGGAAGCGATGGAGCCGGGATTCCGCGAGTATCAACAGCAGGTTGTCGCCAACGCGAAGACGCTTGCTGCCGGAATCGCGCGCCGTGGATATCGCATCGTCAGCGGCGGCACGGACAATCATCTATTCCTCGTCGATATCCACTCGCGCGGCCTCACCGGCGCAGACGCGCAGCCGGCCTTCGATCGCGCCGGCATCACCATCAACAAGAATTCGATTCCCTTCGATCCGCTTCCGCCGATGAAAGCGAGCGGCATTCGCATGGGAACTCCCGCCGTTACCACGCGCGGCATGCGCGAGCCTGAAATGGAAAAGATCGCAGGATGGATCGCCGACGTGCTCGATCATCTCGGCGACGCCTCGACCGAACGGCGCGTTCGCGCCGAGGTTGCCGCATTCGCTTCGAATTTCCCTCTCTATACGCGCCGGCTGGAAGCCGCGGAGGCGGCCCTCGCCGGAGTTCGCGCGGCCCGTTGATTCGCAGCTGACCAGCAGTGAAGCAGCATCGGAAAATTTGCCCCCTTCGCCAGTCGTCCAGAAACGAGGTTACTTGATGGTGATGCCCACGGTTTGGGGCGGCCCGATTACCGAGTACGAGCGCGAGGAAGCCCGCCAGATCCAGCTCTCTCTGCTGCCCGCGGGCGGGCTGGCCGCGCCTTCCTACGAAATCGGGTATCGCTTTTCGCCGTTTGGTGGTGTCGGCGGAGATTTTGCCGACTTCTTCGTGCTGCCCAATGGGCTAGTAGGCCTGTACTTGGGCGACGTTGTCGGCAAAGGCCTTTCTGCGGCGCTGTACGCTGCGCTCGTGATGGGCCTGCTCCGCGGAATTCACAAGGAAGGAACGGAACCGGCCGCCGCACTCACCTTGCTAAATAAACGGATGCTGGTGCGCCCGGTCGTTGGCCGCTTCGCCGTCACACTCTACGCAACGTTCGACCCGGTCTCGCGCAAACTCACGTTCGCAAACGCCGGCTTGCCTTTACCCCTGCTCGCCTCGGAGTCCGGCTGCTCGGCGCTCGGCGAGGGCGGATTGCCTTCCGGCCTTTTTCCCGGCGTGTCTTACGAAAACTATTCCGCTCAGCTTTCTCCGGGCGACTCCGTGCTATTCGCGAGCGACGGCCTGTCCGAGCTTCGCAACCGCTACGATCAGGACTTCGGCCGCGAACGCCTCGCCGAAATCTGGCCGCAGTCTTACGGCATATCTGTGGATCAATCGCTCGGCTTTCTCATCGAAGAGGCGCGCGCCTTCTCCGAAGACGGCAGCGAGCAGCGCGACGACATCACCGCGCTCGTCCTGCGCGTTCCCGCATAGCATTACGCCAGTAGACTGATCCACCGCAGAGACGCAGAGGACGCAGAGAACAGCGAACTACGGAGAGTCGACAGGAGAGCCTTCTCCGTGTCCTCTGTGGCCGTTCTCGGTGATCTCTGTGTTAAGCCTTCCGCGCGATATCCGAGCACCTGCCCAACATCACCGCACTTCGATCTCGAGTTCCGTCACCCGCTCGTCGCAAATCGAAAACGCCCGCACCGGCTTCACCGCATCCGCCAGCGGCGACACGATGAAGTAAATCGCCTCCGAGTAATACGCAAGCTCGATGTCGCGCGCCGAAGGCTCGTTCTTCCCATTCGGATGCGAGTGGTAGATGCCGAGAAATTCCAATTGCCGCTCCCGAAATTCGCGCATCAACCGGACGGTCTCCCTCGGATCGATCTCGTAGCCCTTCGCCGGATCGGCAGCCACATTCGCCGCCGGAAACACGTGCGTAATCACGCCGTCGCGCCCCGCCAGCAGCCCGCAACACTCATTCAGTGCGTTGGCTCGCGCATCCGCCGTCAACTGACTCACAACCTCCTTCTGCACCGCGATCGACGGCATCAGCGGGGGCTCGAGCGAGACCACGAAGATGCCAACAATAAGACTCCGGCGAGACCGACAAACGAATACATCCACACGATACCCGCGATATACAGGAAATAAGGGCGGCTATCGGGAAAGTCCCGGCGAAATTCCTTCAGAAGGGGGAGCCGCCGAATAGGCCAGTGCTTCCGAAAGTCATCCCAGGTCACAAGCGAGAACGGGATTTGGTCTCCTGCATTGCGTCGAGCGTTCAGTGCACGAACCATGTGCGACCACACGAGCGTGCTGACCAACCCGCCCAAGCCGCCAATCAAAGCGAATACGAACGGGATAAGCTCGCCAGTCGACATCCGTTAACTCGCAAAAGCAGTAGCTTTATAAGAGCGGCGACGCTAGGCTTTCTGCGCCTGCCGCCTCAAGAATGTCGGCACGTCGAGATCGTCGGCAGGCATCTCGTGCGACACTTCGGTCACGTTTCGCGCCACTTGCTGCACGACGGTCGTCTGTTGCGGCGCCACGTTGGCCGGTTCCCCCGGCTCGCGTCCCGTCTTCCACGTCTTCGGCAAATACGATGGCCGCGTATGCGTCTTCTTGTTGGCCACTTCGCGGAAGCCCGCCGCGATCACGGTGATCTTCACCGACTCCTTCATCGCGTCATCCTGCACGGCGCCGAAGATAATGTTCGCGTTTTCGTGCGCCGCCTTCTGGATGATCGACGAAGCCTCGTGAATCTCGTGCAGCGAGAGGCTCGACGAGCCGGTCACGTTGATCAGAATCCCCTGCGCGCCGTTGATGCAGTTGTCTTCGAGCAGCGGGCTATTGATCGCGCGGTTCGCCGCGTCCACCGCGCGGTTCGATCCGGTCGCCACCGCGGTGCCCATCACCGCGTAGCCCTGCCCGGACATGATCGTCTTCACGTCCGCGAAGTCGCGATTGATGATGCCGGGAATCGTGATGATGTCCGAGATGCCCTGCACGGCCTGTCGCAGGATATCGTCCGCGATCCGGAACGCCTCGAAGAAGCTCGTCCCCTGCTCGACGCACTCCATCAGCCGCTCGTTGGGAATCACGATCACGGTATCGACGCAGCCGATCAACTCGGCCAGCGCCTGCTCGGCCTGCTGCATGCGCCGCTTGCCTTCGAAAGCGAACGGCTTCGTGACCACCGCCACCGTAAGCGCGCCGAGCTCGCTCGCGAGGTTCGCCACCACGGGCGCGGCCCCGCTGCCGGTGCCGCCGCCGAGCCCCGCCGTGACGAACACCATGTCCGAGCCGTCGAGCGCCTCGAGAATTTTCTCCGTGTCTTCGAGCGCCGCCTTCCGCCCGACCTCCGGGTTTGCGCCCGCGCCCAGCCCTTTCGTCAGCTTCGCGCCGAGCTGCAGCTTTACGGGCGCTTGCGAAAGCTTCAGCGCCTGCAAGTCCGAGTTGGCAGCGATGAAATCCACGCCCTCCACCTTGGCGCGGATCATGCGATTGACGGCGTTCGATCCGCCGCCGCCAACGCCGATTACCTTGATCTTCGCGCCGTCGTGCGGTTCTTCTGCAAATGAAACTCGAATGCTCGATTCCTTTGGCGACATGCTCCCTCCCTCAGTTCCGGTTCCTTCCACTGCTCCTGCCGTGCCCCCTCGAATCCGCTTATGACCCGCTCACGCCCCCGCGAACATGCTCTTCAACTTGCCCATGAAGCCCGTGGGACGCGCCCCTGCAAGGCGCCTGGTGCGCGCCCCGTAAAGGACCAATCCCACAGCCGTCGAGTACTCGGGCTGGGAAACTTGTTCGCTCATGTGCGCGAGTCCTCGCGGCACGGCCACGCGCACCGGCAGATTGAACACGCGCTCGGCCAGCTCCGGCAGTCCGCGGAGATGAGCGCCGCCGCCGGTGAACACGATTCCGGCGGGAATTTGCGATTCGAGGCCGCCGCGGCGCAATTCGTCGCGGATCAGCATCAAGAATTCTTGCGCGCGCGGCACGACGATATCCGTCAGCATGCGCGCGAAAACCGTGCGCGGCGGCCGGTCGCCCACGCTCGCAATCTCGATCGCCAGATCGCCCGTCACCATCTCGCGAAACGCGCAGGCATGCTCGCGCTTGATTTTTTCGGCTTCCGGGATCGGCGTGCGCAGGCCCACAGCAAGATCGTTCGTGAAATGGTCGCCGCCCACGGGGATTGCCGCCGTGTGCCGCACCACGCCTCCGGCGTAGCCGATCAGCTCGGTAGTGCCGCCGCCAATGTCGAGCAGGCAGATGCCAAGCTCGCGCTCGTCCTGCGTAAGGCATGCTTCCGCGGAAGCAAAAGGCTCGAGCACCGTGTCGTCTACGCGCACACCCGCGCGGTTCACCGCCGTCACGATGTTCTGCGTCGCCATGCTCGATGCCGTCACGATGTGAACGTTCGCCTCGAGCCGCTGTCCCACCATCCCGATCGCGTCGCGAATGTTGTCCTGCTTGTCGAGAAAAAATTCCTGCGGCAGCACGTGCAGCACTTCGCGATCTTCGGGCAGCGTCACGCCTTTGGCTGCTTCGATCGCGCGCCGAACGTCCTCGCGCTGGACGTCCCGCGGCCGCGATCCCAGCGTGATTCCGCCCTGGCTGTTCACGCCACGCACGTGCGATCCGGCGACGCCGATCATCGCCGATTCCACCGGCACGCCCACGATCGTTTCCGCCTCCTCCACCGCGCGGCGAATCGAGCTCACCGCGAGATCGAGATTGACGATCTGCCCTTTGCGCCAGCCTTTCGATTCCGCCGCGCCGAGCGCCGCGAACTTCACGCTGCCGTCATCATCCTGCTCGCCGATCAGCGCGCACGTCTTCGTACTGCCGATATCGAGCGCCACAATGTGCCGTTCTTTCCTGGTCAAATCCCCGCTCCCCTCCGCTGCATCGCCCCGTAACTCGCCGTTACCTCAGATGCTTCGCCGCGCGCCTGCGCGCGCGAGCTTTCACCGGCCTTGACACACGCTGCTGCGCCACCAGCTTTGGCGCGACGGTCGTATCCGGATTCACCACAGCCTCGCCGCCGAATCGCAAATCGATTGACTCCACGCGGCCGGTCGTCGCGCGCCACTGCCCAATGTCTTCAATCAGCGTCTGATACTTCGACGCGAAGTCGCTGTCGCCGAATCGAACCACGATCGGCGCATCCACTTGTCCTGACCCGCTGGCATCGCCCGTTGCAGCGCTTACCGTCTGAAATCCTGTTAGCGTCGCCCGCACGTCGTGCGCGTCCGAAAGGTCGACCTCGCTTACCTGCTCGCCCGCTCCCGGATGCGCCGCCTCGATCTGCTGCAGGAATCCCGAGAAGAGCTGCATGCGCTCCTCGCGATCGTCCTGCGGCATGTCCGCGCCGATTGCGGTGACGACGGGAAAATGGAAATACCCTTCGACTGGCCGCTCGAGGATCACTCCGTGGACATCCACCAGCGCCATGCCCGTTCCATTGCGCAAAAATGCGATCGGCGTGCGCTCCGTCACATCCACTTCAATGCCGTTCGGGAGCACGCGCTGCACCGTGGCGTGCTCCACCCACGGAATCGCTTCGATCTCGCTTCGCCGCCGGTCGAGAGGAATTCGCAGGACGCTCTTGCCGCGATCGGCTGCGAAAATCTCGCGCACGTCGGCGGTTCTCACGTAGTGGTTTCGCTTAAGCGTTACCTGCTCCGGATGGATCAGCGCCATTTCCGGTGACGCCAACAGAAAATGCCCCAAATCGTATGCAATCCACGCGCCCGACAACCCAACTGCCGCCCACATCGTCGCGCGCAGATACCTCTGCCAGGCCTTCCGGCCGAATTTTCGCCGCTTGATCTCGAGCGGCTTCTGCCGCCGCAGATACTTCGGCTCCTCATCCGCCAGCACTTCCTGCGGATACGCTTCCGCGTCCATGGCTTTCAGTTTTGCCAGACGATTACCTCGTTCTCGAGTTCCACGCCGTAGGCGCTCCGCACCCGTTCGCGCACGTCTTCAATCAGCTTCAGCATGTCCGCGCAGCTTGCGTTGCCCGCGTTGACGAAAAAGTTTGCGTGCCGGTCGCTGACCCTCGCGTCGCCCACGCGGTGGCCCTTCAGCCCCAGCTCGTCGATCATGCGCCCCGCCGAGCCGCCCGCTGGATTCTTGAAGATGCAGCCCGCGCTCTTCTGGTTGAGCGGCTGGCTCGACCGCCGCTTCTCGTTGCACACCTTGATGCCCGCGAGAATCTCCTTGAAAGGCTTCAACGGCAGTTCGAGTTTCACACGCAGCATCACGTCATCCGGCGCGAACGACGTGTGCCGGTAATCGAACCGGACGTCGTCGCCACACAGCGTCTCGATCTTGCCGGTGGCCGCGCGATACAGTTCGACCTCGCGCACGTGCGGCCCGATCTGCGTGCCGTACGCTCCCGCGTTCATCCGCAGCGCCCCGCCCACGCTTCCCGGCACCCCGATCAGCCCTTCCATCCCTCCCAAATCGCGTTTCGCGCAAAAAGTGACCATGCCCCCGAGATCGGCCGAAGCGTCCACGTATGCCGCGTTGCCCTCGACGCGCATACCCGGATGCGCCGTGGGCAAATGCAGGATCACATACGGCAGATCGCCGTCCGCGATCAGCACGTTCGTGCCGCCGCCCAAAAAACGGTGCGGAATTTTTTCGTCCGCCAGCAGACGCATTACCTCCGGAATCGTCTCGTAGTTGCGCAGCAGCAATTCGTCCGTCGTGCCGCCGATCCCGAGCGAGGTCTGCTCCGTGAGCGACACGCCCGGACGCAATTCGACGCCCAGCTCTTTCAGTCGCACCGCCGTTGTGTCCTTAATCCGCATGCGGAGCCGCAATCCCCGAGATTCTCGAATCGAGCAGGAGCGCGAGTTCGTCTGTCACGCGGCCGACGCTTCCCGCGCCGATCGTCAGCACCGCGTCGCCCGCGCGCGATTCGCGCAGCATGTATTCGATCCCGCCCTGCAGCGTGCTCGAATATACGACGTTCTTGTGTCCCGCCGAGCTGACGGCTTCCGCCAGCTTCTCGCCCGTAATTCCCTCGATCGGCTGCTCGCCCGCCGCGTAGATGTCCGTCATCACCAGAATGTCCGCGTCGTTGAACGAGCGCAGAAAATCATCCCACAGGTGCTGCGTGCGCGTGTACCGATGCGGCTGAAAAAGAACCAGCAGCCGCTTGTATCCGCACCCGCGCGCCGCCTCGAGCGTGGCCCGGATTTCCGCCGGGTGGTGGCCGTAGTCGTCGATCAGCGTGACGCCCGAAAAATTCCCCTTGATCTCGAATCGCCGCCCCACGCCGGAAAAGTGCGTCAGCCCTTCGCGAATCAGGTCCGCGGGAACATTCAGCGCGAGCGCCACTGCCGCGGCCGCCGCCGCATTGCGCACGTTGTGCATTCCCGGAGGCAACGCCAGCTCGAAAACGCCCAGATCCTCGCCGTGATATTGCAGCCGGAATTCGCTCGACAGACCTTTCAGTTTTACGTCGCTGATAATCAGGTCGGCCTGGCTCGACACGCCGTACGTAATCAGCGGGCGTTTCACGCGCGGCACGATAGCCTGCACGTTGGGCTCGTCGAGGCAGAGCACCACCGAGCCGTAAAACGGCACGCGGTTCACGAACTGCAGAAACGTCTCCTGAATCTCTTCGAGAGATGCGTACTGATCGAGATGCTCGCGGTCGATCGTGGTTACCACCGCAATCACGGGGGCGAGCAGCAGAAACGACCGGTCGCTCTCGTCCGCCTCGACCACTATATATTCGCCGCGGCCCACCTGCGCGTTCGAACCCGCGTGATTCACGCGCCCGCCCACCACGAACGTCGGATCGAGATCGGCCGCCGCGAGGATCGCCGCGACCATCGAAGTAGTCGTCGTTTTCCCGTGCGCTCCCGCCACTGCGATCCCGACCTTTAGCCGCATCAGCTCAGCGAGCATTTCCGCGCGCGGGATCACGGCAATCTTCAGCCGGTGCGCCTCGGCAATCTCCGGATTGTCCGCGGGCACGGCCGTCGAGACGACCACCACGTGCGCGCCGTGAACGTTTTCCGCGCGATGACCCTCGTAGACCTTTGCGCCAAGCCGCCGCAGCCGCTCCGTCACCGGCGTCGTCTTCAGGTCCGAGCCCGAAACGGCATACCCGGTCGAAAGGAGCACCTCGGCGATGCCGCTCATGCCGCTGCCGCCGATCCCGACCAGATGAATGCGCTGGAAATTGCGGAATGTGACGTTCATGCCCGGGCCACGCTCTCCAGAAGATCGACGATATCCTCGATGGCTCGCGGCTTCGCGAGCGACCGCGCTCGATCTTCCATTTCCTCGATTCTCCGGGGCTGGTCCAGGAGAGAAAAGATTTCGTTCGTCAGGCGCTCGGGCGTCAGCTCGTCCTGTGGCAACAGGCGGGCCGCTCCGGCGTCTTGCATGGCTGCGGCATTGCGCGTTTGGTGGGCGTCGGTGGAAGCCCCGAAGGGGATGAAGATGGCGGCGCGTCCGGAGGCGGATACCTCCGCGACGGTAATTGCGCCCGACCGGCAGACGATCAGGTCCGCCTGGGCAAACCTCTCCGCCATGTTTTCGATGAAGGGTAAAACCTCCGCATGGAATTCGCGGCGCGCATAGGCCACTCGAACGGCATTATAGTCGCGTTCGCCGGTTTGATGCACGATGAAAAGCTGATTTTTTCGCGCTGCCAGCCGGTCGAGCGAGTCGACGACGGCTCGATTGATCGGCAAAGCCCCACGGCTGCCGCCCGTGATCAGGATGTTGAACGGCGCGCGGTGCTCTTTCTTCCCGATCGCGAAGAATTCCGCGCGCACCGGGCAGCCGGTGACCACCGCCTTACGCCCGAATCGCTCGGCTGTCTCTTGATGCGCCACCGCCACGCGCGTCGCCAAACGCACCAGCACGCGGTTCGTGAACCCCGGCTCGACATTCGGCTCGAACACCACATTCGGTATCCGGTGCAGCGCGGCCAGCAGCATCATCGGCCCGGACGCGTACCCGCCCACGCCCAGCGCCGCGTTCACGCGATAACGCCTCAGAATCCGCTCCGAGTCCCACAGTCCCGCCGGCAACATCGCCGCATTGCGAAAGAATTTCGCGCCGCCGATGCCTTTTAGCCCGGCCACGCGAATCATTTCGAGCGGCAAACCAGCTTGAGGGATCAGCCGCGCCTCGATTCCGCGTTCGGTTCCAACAAACACAACGCGCCTTTCTGGCCCTTCGCTTCCGCGCCGCAACCACTCTCGGCCCACCGCCAACGCCGGAAACACATGCCCTCCGGTGCCGCCGCCCGCAATCAGTAAAGTTTTCGCGCCCGCATTCGCATCCATTTTCGAGCCGGGCTGCGCGTCGGCACTCACGTCTCTTCCGCGTGCTGGCTGATATTCAACAGCACTCCGGTTGCCAATAGCATTCCCATCAGGCTCGATCCGCCGTAACTCACGAACGGCAGCGGAATCCCCTTCGTCGGCATCAACCCCAGCACCACGCTCAGGTTGATCAGCGCCTGCCCCACGACCATCGCTGTGATTCCCACCCCCAGCAGCCGCCCGAACTCATCCGGCGCCTTCATCGCCGCCACGAACCCGCGCCATCCGTAGAACGCGAAAAGCCCCAGCACGATCGCCGCACCAATGAATCCGAACTCCTCGCAAATCACCGAAAAAATGAAATCCGTGTGCGCCTCGGGCAGGAAGAAAAGCTTCTGGTGGCTTTCCATCAAGCCCACACCGCTGAATCCGCCCGATCCCACCGCGATCAGCGACTGCAGCAACTGGAATCCGTGCCCCTGCGGGTCCGAGCCCGGCGAGAAAAACGCCTTCACGCGCTCGAGCCGGTAAGGCGTGCTCAGGATCGCGATCGCCACCACCGGAATGGCCACTGCCGCTGCCGCCACGATGTACCGGATTGAAATCCCGGCGATAAACAACATCACCGCCGCGCTAAAGAAAATCATGCACGCCGTGCCGAGGTCCGGCTCCTTGCAGACCATCGCCACCATCAGCAGCACCGTGCCCAGCGCCGGCAATAGCGTGCGCGTCAGGTTGTTCACGCCCTCGCCGCGCGGCGCCCGCCTTAATTCGAGGAACCACGCAAGGTAGAAAATCACCGCGAGCTTCGCGAATTCCGACGGCTGCACGTTCAGCGGCCCCAGCTTGATCCAGCGATGCACGCCGTGAGACCGGTCGAGGAAGAACACCGCAATCAGCAACAGAAACGTCAAGCCCAGCGCCGTGAAAATCACGCGCGGCTGCCGCAGCTTGCGATAGTCCGTATTCATCAGCCAGAACATCCCTGCGATTCCAAACGCGATCCACACCACCTGCCGCAGAAGGAAATAGTAGGCGTTGCCGTATTCATCGCGCGCCATCACCGCCGACGCGCTGAACACCATCACCGCGCCGATCAGGCACAGCGCCAGCGTCACGCCAAACAGCTTTCGGTCAGGCTGCAGACTGCGTGGCATCGCCCGTCCTTTCGTCTCGCGCGCCGGAACCGGCCGGTCCCGGGCGCCCTTCGAGCCGCGCGACCAATTCCTTGAACCTTCGCCCGCGCTCCTCGTAGTTCTCGAACTGGTCGAAACTCGAGCACGCCGGCGCAAGCAACACGACATCGCCCGGCCGCGCGCGTTCGCTCGCCAGCTGCACGGCCCGGTCGAGCGTGCCCACGTGCGCCGTCTCAACCGCATCGCTCAGATCGGCTCCGATTTTCTCGGCGGCCGCGCCGATTAGAATCGCGAGCCGCGCCCGCTGGCGCAGCGGCTCCGCAAGCGGCGTGTACGGGCTTCCCTTGTCCTTGCCCCCGAGAATCACTATCAGCGGCTCCGAAAATGCTTCAATGGCCTTCAGCGCCGCGTCCACGTTCGTGGCCTTCGAATCGTTGTAAAACTTCACGCCGCCCACCTCAGCCACAAATTCGAGCCGGTGCTCGACTCCGCGAAACGTCTTCACGCCGCTCGCAATCGCCGCCGGCGTCGCCCCGGCCAGATACGCCGCAGCGCACGCTGCCAGCACGTTCTCGACGTTATGCTCGCCCCGCAGCGAAATCTGATCCCGCTGCGCTAGCGCCACTTCGGAGCCTTCGTGCCGAAAAATGATCTGCCCGTCGCGCAAGAAGGCGCCCGCCGCCACGCGCTTCTCCCGGCTGAACCAGAACACCTGCTGCCGCGACGGCATCCGCCTCGTCACTTCCGGATCGTCCGCGTTCAGCACGGCGCAGTCACGGTCGAGCTGGTTTGCGAACATCCGCATCTTCGCCTCGGCGTACTCCTCAAACGACGCGTGCCGGTCGAGGTGATCCGGCGTCAGATTCAGCAGCACGCCGATCTCGGGACGGAACGCCTCGATCGCTTCGAGCTGGAAGCTGCTGATCTCCGCCACCGTCACGCTCGAATCCATCGTCGACTCGACCAGCGACAGCAGCGGCACGCCGATGTTGCCGCCGACGAACGTCTGGATTCCCGCCGTCTTCAAAATGTGCGCCACCAGCGAAGTCGTCGTCGTTTTTCCGTTCGAGCCGGTGATCGCCACGAGCTTGCCGCGCAGAAACCTCCACGCCAGCTCGATCTCGCTCCACACCGTCACGCCGCGGCTTCGCGCCAGCGCCACCGGCGCAAGCTTCACCGGCACGCCCGGGCTCAGCACGATCAGGTCCTGATCGAGAAACGTCGCTTCAGAGTGCCCTCCGAATTCGAGCTGTACGCCAGCCGTACGCAGCCGCTCTGCGGCCTCGCCCAGCTCGCCTTCGCTCTTTTCATCCGTTGCTCTCACCATCGCGCCATATCCCGCCGCGAAAAGCGCCGTCGCGATTCCCGTGCGCGCGAGCCCCACCACGAGCACGCGCTTTCCCGCAAACTCGAACCCCGGTCTCACCTGGCCCTCACCTCAATTTCCCTTTACCTCAATTTCAACGTCGTCAGCGAAAACAGCGCGAACACCAGCGCCAGAATCCAGAATCGCACGATGATTTTCGACTCGCTCCATCCCATCAACTCGAAGTGATGGTGCAGCGGCGCCATGCGGAAAATCCGCTTGCCCGTCAGCTTGAACGAGCCCACCTGCAAGATCACCGAAAGCAGCTCGATCAGAAAAATGCCGCCGATCGACACCAGCAGAATTTCCTGCTTCAGAATCACAGCCACCGTCCCGATCGCCCCGCCCAACGCGAGCGACCCCACGTCACCCATGAACATTTCCGCCGGATGCGCGTTGTACCAGAGGAATCCCAGCGACGCGCCGACCAGCGAACCGCAGAAAATCGTGAGCTCGGCGGCGTCGGGAATCTTTTGAATCTCGAGATACTCGGCGAAACGCGCGTTGCTGGAAACGTACGTGATCACCGTCAGCGCAACCGACGAAATCAGGACGCACCCGATCGCGAGCCCATCCAAACCGTCCGTCAGATTCACGCCATTCGAAAAACCTGCGATCACCAACACGAGAAACAAAATGAACGGCACGTAAGCCAGCAGCCAGATGAACCGGTGCGTCAGCAGAGAATCGATCACCAGGTCGGGATGCAGCCGCTTCAAGAACGGCACGCTCAGTTGCGTCGAGTACACGCCCTTCACCTGCAAGCCCAGCAGCACCGCGCCCACAAATACGCACGTCAGCACCTGAAAAAAGAACTTGCGCCGCGCCGTCAATCCGAGATTCCGCCGCCGCACCACCTTGTTGTAATCGTCGACGAACCCGATTGTGCCGAAACACAGCGTCGCAATCACCGCCAGCAAAACGTACGGATTCCGCAAGTCCGCCCAGAGCAGCGTCGAAATCGTGATTGCCGCGACGATTAGCAACCCGCCCATCGTCGGCGTGCCCGCTTTTTTCTGGTGCGCCTTCGGCCCTTCGTCTCGGATGTACTGCTTCACCTGCAATTCGCGCAGCCGCGCGATCATCCACGGCCCGAATACCAGCGCGAGAGTCAGCGAGGTCAGCGTCGCGAGCGCCGTGCGCACCGTGATGTAGCGAAAAACGTTGAGCGCGCTGAAATGCGGCCGAAGCGCAGCAAACAGATAAAACAGCATCTCAGCGGTGCCCCTTCGAGCCTGCTTCGATCGCTTCGCGCGCGGCCACTTGCGCCCGCCGATGCCTCGCCTCGATCGCTTCCAGCACCTTTTCCATCCGCACGCCGCGCGAGCCTTTCAGCAGCAGCAGGTCGCCCGTATCGACGAATCCTTCGAGAAATTCCCCCGCTTCCTGCGAGTTCGCGAAAAACTGCACCCGGTCCGGCGGCTGCCCCGCCTCGATCGCGCCTTTCACCAGGTCTTCCGCGCAACCCTGCACGCCGAAAATCCAGGCGATCTTCCCGGCGCGCGCCGCTAATCGCCCGCATTCGCGGTGCAACTCCGGCGAAGATGAGCCGAGTTCCAGCATTTCGCCCGCCGCCAGGATGCGCCGCTGATATCCCGGCGTCGCCGCAAGCAGTTCGACGAGCGTGTTCAGCGCCGTCGGACTCGAATTGTACGTATCGTTGATCACTGAAAAGCCGTCTTCGAACCGCACCACTTCGCCGCGCTTGTCCGCCGGCTTCAGCGATGGGAATACGCGCTTCGCCTCTTCCGCGCCGATTCCCCAGACGCTCGCCGCCGCCAGCGCCGCGACCGCGTTCATCACGTTGTGCCGCCCGATCAGCGGCAGATCAAGCCGCGTGCGTCCGGCTGGCGAGACGAAATCGAATGCCGAGCCGTCGGTCCCGCGTTCCTCGATCCGCTCCGCGCGAAACTCTGCCGGCGGCTTTTCGCCGAAGCGCACCACGCGCCCGCGCGCCACTTTTGCAAATGCCGCTACGTGCGGGTCATCCGTATTCAATATTGCGACCGCATTCGGCGGCAGATTCTCGATCAGCTCTCGCTCCGCGCTCGCGATCTCTTCGATCGACGCGAAAAATTCCAAATGCTCGATCGCCACGCGCGTCACCACGCCTGCATCCGGTGAAGCGATCCGCGTCAGCTTCGCAAGCTCTCCCGTATGCGACATTCCCAGCTCGATCACCGCCGCACCATGCTCGTCGTCGAGCTTCAGCAGCGTGAGCGGCAATCCATATTCGTTGTTCAGGTTCCCTTGCGTCTTCAGCACGCGGAACCGCGCGCCCACGAGCGCCGCCAGAATCTCTTTTGTGGTTGTCTTCCCGACCGACCCGGCCACCGCGCCGACGAGTCGCCCGGGCTGCGCGCGCCGCCAGATTTCGCACGCCTTCGATCCCAACTGCTGTAGCGCATCGAGCGTGTCGTCGACCGCGAAGAGTTTGCCGCGAATCGCCGCGTCGTATTCCCCGGTTCGGTCGCGCGCCACCACCCCGGCCGGAACGCCGCGCGCCAGTACCTCGCCGACAAAAGTGTGTCCATCGTGACGCGGTCCGCGTATCGCGATGAACAGCTCGTCAGCCCCGATAGTGCGCGAGTCAATCGAGACGCCGGCCAGCCGGGCCATGGGGTCGAGCCCAGCGGGAACTGGGACGCCCAATGCTTCAGCCACTTGAACCGCTGTCCACCGCATTGCGTCTCCAATGGGCTGGCCTTCATGCTCAGCCGGATCTCCGCGTCACTCAGTTTCGCGATTCGTGCGTGCTTGCCTTCTTTGCAAGCCTTTGCGGCGCAGGATGGCTCGCGCTTTTTCGCGGTCGTCGAATTCGACCGTTCCGCTTCGCAGCACCTGGTACGTCTCGTGTCCCTTCCCCGCCAGCAGCACAATATCTCCCGGCCGCGCTTCTTCGAGCGCCATCTCGAGCGCCCGCTCGCGGTCCGGTTCCACCTGGTACTTCGCGTCGACTTTCTGCAATCCCACGACCACATCGTTGATGATGCGCAACGGATCCTCGCTGCGCGGGTTGTCGCTCGTCAGCACCACCAGATCGCTCAACGATCCCGCCGCCTCGCCCATAAGCGGCCGCTTCGTCCTATCGCGCTCGCCGCCCGCGCCGAAAACGGTGATGATTCGTCCCGACGTGCTCAGCTCGCGCGCAGTCGCGATCAGATTGCGCAGCGCGTCGTCCGTATGCGCGTAATCGACCACCACCAGAAACGGCTGCCCTTCGTCGATTCGCTGAAATCGCCCCGGCACGAGTTCGAGAGCCGCGATGCCCTGCCCGATTTTCGCTTTCGGAATTTCGAGCGCGATTCCCGCGCCGATGGCCGCAAGAATATTGTAGACGTTGATGCGCCCCACGAGCGGCGAACGCACTTCGATGTTTCCTATCGGTGTCTGCGCCGTGAATTCGAGCCCATCGAAACTCAGCGCGAATTTCTTCGCGGTCAGCTCCGCCGCGTTTTTCAGCCCGTAGCTCAACGTGCGCCGCGCCAGCCCCGCAAGCTGGGCTCCGTAGGGATCGTCGACGTTGATCACGCCGGCGTCCGGCGCGCCCGCTCCCGTGCCCGTGAACAGCAATTTCTTCGCCGCGAAATATTCCTCAAACGTTTTGTGGTAATCGAGATGATCCCGCGTCAGGTTCGTGAAAATCGCCACCGCGAAATGGCAGCCCGAAAGCCGCTCCATCGCCAGCGCGTGCGAACTCGCTTCGAGTACCACATGCGTGCCGCGCGCATCGCGAATCTCGGCGAAAATTTGTTGCAGGTCGAGCGATTCCGGCGTCGTATTCGGTGCGGCCAGAGCGCCTTTCGGCGTGCGATATCCCGTCGTGCCGATCAGGCCATCCGTGTATCCCGCCCCGCGCAGAATCGAATCCACCAGAAACGCGGTCGTCGTCTTCCCATTCGTTCCGGTGACGCCCACCAGCTTCAACGCATCAGCGGGATGCCCGTAGAAATTCGCCGCCGCCCGCGCCAACCCTCGCCGCTCGCAACCCGGCAGCAGCTCGATCCACGTCGCATTCTCCGGAAATTGAATCGGCCGTTCTCGCGCGCTCGCCACGGCGACCGCGCCGCGCACCAGCGCGTCCTCCACAAACTCCACGCCCTCGAGTTTCACGCCCTGCATCGCGAAAAACAGCGCACCCGCCGCCGCGCGACGGCTGTCGTACCCGATCGACTCAATCTCCACATCCGACGGGCCCGAAATCTTTTTGATCTCGGCTCCTGCCAGCAATTTTTCAAGTTTCATACGCCGCTTTTCCAGTTTACCGCTTCGCTTCCCGCCGTGTGGCCCCTTCCCGACGTTCGGCTTCTGCTTGACGCTCGACGTCAATTTCCGCTCCCCCGCCCCGGCGCCGGATCGTTCTCTCCCGGCTCGCCAAATCGCACGGTCACCCGGCTGCCGCGCGGCACTTGCGTTCCCGCGCTCGGAAACTGTTCAAGTGCAATCCCGTTGCCGATCAGGTCCGGCGCCAATCCCACCTTCGAGCATTCCTCCATCACGCCGCGCACCGTCTCTCCGCCGAGAGGGGGAACCACCACCTCGTCGTCTCCCGCAAACGCAGCCGTCGGAGCCGCCCCTTCGCTCTCCCTCGCTACCGCCTCCGCGAAACGTGCCTTCGACGCATCCGTCTCCGCCGACGCTGGGTCCAGCCGCGGCGCCGCGCGCAGATTCTTCGCCGTCTCCACATCCGACGGTGACGGCACATCGTGCGGCACTCCCAGGTACGTCAGCACCTGCTCCGCCACGCGCTTGAACACGGGCCCGCCCACCTGCCCCCCGTGATGCGGCCCCACCGGCGAATTCAGCACCACCAGAATCGTGACCGCCGGATCGTTTACCGGTGCGAAGCCCACAAACGACGCGTTGTAGTCCGTCGCGGAATAGCGCCTCGTCACCGGATCGATCATCTGAGCGGTTCCCGACTTTCCCCCGGACGTATAGCCATCGAGCTGCGAATGCTTGCCCGTGCCTTCCAGCATCACGTCTTCCATCATCTCGCGCATCGTCGCTGCGGTCCGCGCGTCGGTCGCTTCCTGCGGATCGGCCCCACGGTGCGCCAGTTCGGCTCCCGTTTCCGAATCGCGGATCTCGCGCACCACCCGCGGGTGGTAGAGCGTCCCGCCATTCGCGACCGCCGAAATCGCCGAAGCGATCTGGATCGGCGTCACGCTCACTTCCTGTCCCATCGCGAGCGATCCGATCGAACTCGCCGACCACTCGTCGACCGGCCGCAGCAGCCCCTTGTTCTCGCCGGGCAAATCGATTTGCGTGTATTGCCCGATTCCAAACGCGCGCGCCGTCTCGTAGAATTTCGGCGCACCCAGCCGCAGCGCTACCTTGATCGCACCCACGTCGCTCGAATTCGCCAGAATTCCCGTCACGCTCAGAATCCCGAACGGATGCCAATCGTGAATCAGCCGCCCGGCCACGAGAATCTTCCCCATCTGGCAATCCACCAGTTCATTCGGATTCGCCACCCCGTTCTCGATAGCGCCCGTCAGCGTGATCACTTTGAACGTCGATCCCGGCTCGTATGCGTCCGTCACCGCGCGGTCGGTACGCTCCTGCGCCGGATACGCTCCCGCATCATTCGGATCGAACGTCGGCCAGTTCGCCACCGCCAGCAGCTCGCCGGTGTTGGGGTCCTGAACGATCACCGTCCCCGCCTTCGCGTGCGTCTCGGAAATCGCGGCGGCAAGTTCCTTCTGCGCGATGTACTGAATCGTTTCGTCGATCGTCAGCGTGACGCTCGCGCCCGGATTGGCGGCCGATTCCCTGCGGTCGTACCAGCGCCGCAGCCCATCGGCCATCACCATCATCTTGCCAGGACGCCCGCGAATGTCCTTGTCGAGCGATTGCTCGATTCCGCCGATCCCCTTTTCGTCGATGTCAACGTAGCCGATCACCGACGCGGCAAGGTCGCGCTGCGGATACACGCGGCGGTTCTCTTTCTGAAAAAACACGCCGTTCAAATTCATGTCGCTGATTCGTTGGACTACATCAGGAGAGAGTTTTCGCGCCAGCCGCACCGGCGAGTGGGCCTCGCGGATTTTCGTTTCGACATCGTCCGCCGGTATGTTCAGGACGCGCGACAGCAGCCGCCCCACCATGTCCACGTCGGTGATTTCGGCGGGATCGCCAAACAGGGAATCCATCGGCAGGCTGACCGCCAGCTCGCGCCCCTTGCGGTCAAAGATCGTTCCGCGCTTCGGGCTGATTTCGAAAATGCGTTCTTGTTGACGCTGAGCTTTTGCGAGGTATTCGCTGTAGCAGAAGAGCTGCACGTACGCGAGGCGGCCCAGCACCGCCGCCATCCAAACCACCGCGAGCACCCAGACAACTAACCAGCGGAGACGCGGGTTGCGCTGCTCCATGGACTCCGGCCTACCCTATCTCGCCCGATCTCTCGAATTTCGTCCGGCGCCGATCGTGGCGCGCCGCCGGCGAGGCTCGCCGCAGCGGGCCGGCGTCTCGAATCATGTGCGTATCGAATCAGGTGCGCTACGGGCGGGGCGTCTCGGCCAGCGCGCGCGCTTCGGCCACCACGGCGTCGCTCGACGCATCCGCCGGAGCCACTTGTCCCGGCACGGGCACCGTCAGGCCAAGCTGATTCCGCGCGATCGCATCGACGCGCATCGGCGAACGCAGCGTCGCCACTTCCAGATGCAGTTGCTGGTTCAGTTGCGCGGCCTGCGTTCGCGCGGCATCGAGCTGCTCCATTTGGTAGCGGATCTGGATGTACTCGAAATGCTGCCACGCGTAGAACAGCAGCAGCCCCGCGATTCCGGCACCCACCGCCAGCCGCTGCCAGAAATCCCGCAAACGCGCGGGCGCCATAGGACGCTCGAGCCGTGAATTGTCGATCCGTTTCACTGTGTGATATTCCGTCATAACTATTTCCTGCCGATCCGGCGCATTCCCGTCGCTGGGTTCCCGGAAGCCGGAGCCTTGGCTCCAGCACAACGCCCTAAGAACGAAATTGTCAGGCTGCTTCGTCCGGCCCTTGCCAAGCCGGATCGATCTTTTCCGCAACGCGCATCTTCGCGCTGCGCGCGCGAGGATTCATTCGCACTTCTTCTTCACTCGGCTGAATCACTTTTTTCGTCAGCACGCGAAACCTCTTTTCCTGCGCCAGGCGCTGGAACGCGCGCTTCACCAGACGATCTTCGAGCGAGTGGTAGCTGAGGACGATCCACCGTCCTCCCGAATTCAAAGTGGCAGGGGTCCGCGAAAGAAACTGCCCGAGTTCCTCCTCTTCTCGATTCACCGCTATCCGCAGCGCCAGAAACGTTTTTGTCGCGGGATGCAGTTTCTGCCTTCCCCTTGCTTTTCGAACCCCTGCCACAACCGTTGCCAGGTGAGCGGTATCGCGAATCGGCCGCGCCCGCACGATGCTCCTGGCGATTCTGCGTGAGTCCCTCTCCTCCGCCTTCTCGTAAAGGAGATTGGCCAGCTCTTTCTCCGGCCACTGGTTCACAATTTCGTCCGCCGTCAGCGGCGTATCGGGGTTCATCCTCATGTTGAGCGGCCCGGCCCAGCGAAACGAAAATCCGCGCTCAGGGCTGTCGAGCTCGAGGGTGGAAACCCCCAGATCGGCTACCACTCCGTCGAGCGGAGGCAGCTTCAATTCCTCCGCCACTTCGCCGATCTCTGAAAACTCTCGATGCACCAGAATCACCTTTTCCCCGAACTCTTTCAGCCGTTCCCGCGCGATCTCAAGTGCCTGCGGGTCCCGGTCGATCGCCACCAGCCGCCCCGTCGTCAGCCGCTTCGCGATTTCAATCGCGTGCCCAGCCGTTCCCGCTGTCGCGTCCAAATACGTTCCTTCGGGCCGAATGCGGAGCCATTCGACGACTTCCGCAACCAGAACCGGCGTATGCAGAACGCTCAAAAGCCCTCAACAGCTTCCCGCAAGCCGAAACAACTGCAACTACCTGCACCTGTCCCGAATCACTCCTGCCCCAAGTTCTCACAGCGACTGCGGGCCGGAACGCCCTAGATGCCCAGCTTGTCCAATACCTCTTCGTCTTGTGCCGTAATCGGGTTGTGAGCCATGTGCTCGAGAAATCGCGCGTGATTCCAGATTTGGAGGTACGTCAGCTGCCCCTGGACGTCCACCTCACCCTTCATCTGCGCCGATTCCCTCAAAATCGGTGGAATCAGAATGCGCCCCTGCCCATCCACCTCGACTACCTGCCCGAAATAGTTGGCGCGTGCTAGGAACCGCTGCTTGGCGCCGTTGTGAGTGGAAAGCTTGGCCAGCTTGCGCTCGATATCCTGCCAGGCTTTCATCGTGTACACTCGCGCGTACTCGCCCGTGTCGCTCGTCACGTAGAACTTGGATCCGCTCTTGCGCAGCTCGGCGAGAAAATCCGCGGGAATTTTCATTCTTCCCTTTTCGTCGACCGTAGCTGGATAGTTGCCCCGCAGCATCGAAGACCTTCAGAACCCCGCCCCGCGTATTCGCGCCTGTCACTGGCTCTTTAACCTTTGCTGAACCCCGAAACCCGCCTGCCACTACCGACCACTTCATACCACTTGTGGCCCGATTCTAGACTCCTTCCACTTCTTGTCAAGGGGAATGTTTCAAAAATGAGAAAATTTCTTGCACCGCCGCGAAAAATTCGTTTTCTCGCTCGATCTCTGCTCGCAAAGGCGAAAAACACAACCCATTGTGGAACACTTTGGCCGCTTCGCGACGCCTAGTGGTTCCAACGCGCGAAAAGGCGAGATTGTTTTGTAAGAGTCAACACGCGGTTACTACAGAATTCATGCGGTGGGTGGATGTGGGAGAAGAAATCTAAAACTGCGAACTACTCCGGCGGCGGCGCGCCCAGCGAATTCAGGTCGCGGACCATCCCCTGCTCGTCGGGGCTCAGTCCTTGCATGAACCGCGGATCGTTCAGCGCCGCCTGCTGCTGGTCCGGCGTCATTCCCTGCAGCCTGCGCCAGTGCCCGATCACGCGCGCGCGCCGCCCCGGCGGCATCGCCGCCAGTGTCGGGACGATATCGTTCCGGAAATGCTCGCGCTGTTCCGGCGTCAGGTTCTCCAGCATCCGCTCGGTGGTTTTGATGCGGTTCTGCTGTTCTGGCGAGAGGCTGTTCCACTTCTGGAGATTCTTGCGGATCTGCGCCTGGCGCTCCGGAGGAAGGCCCTGAAACTTCTCGTTGTTCTGCATGAAGCGCTCCTGCTGGTCCGGGGGCATGTCCCGCAGGTTATCGACCCACTTCGGCGGAAGCCCCGCCATCGCCCGCGGATTCGGCTTGCGCGCTCCGCCATTTGCACCCGGCTGCCGGGTGCCATTCTCGCTACTCCTCCGTCTCTGCGCCGCCGCTGCTGCTTGCCGCCGCGCGCGCCACGCCCGCCATCGCTGCCCGTTCTGCGCCTGGGCGGTCTGCGCCGCCAGCCCCATAAGAAGCCCCGCGCAGATCGCGAAAATGGAAAGCCATCGCTTCACTCGTCAATCTCCACAGGAAACCGTTGCAGCAAGCTCGTGACGGAAGCGCAGAGCTTCAGCCTTTCCGCAGTCACCGTGGTCGAACGGCGGGGCTCCAGCACAGCCGCAGGCATGGTGGTAGAACGGCAGGGCTTCAGCCCTGCCGTAAGAAGGGTGGAAGCGTGGGGCTTCCCTGCCCTGAGCGAAGCCGAAGGGAGCCCCTCGATAAGCAGCCACTCTACGGGGGCTTTAGCCCCGGGTCTCTTGCTGCGAATCTTCATGCTAGTCATTACTCTCGTCGCCTCGCTGCGCCTTGCCATCGGGCTGCGTCGAATCCGGCGTCGCCGTTTCCGCCAGCGAATCGAACTTCGTCAGGACGTCGTAATTCTCGAGCACGCCCAGATTCTTGATCGCGTTGAAATTCTCTTCCTGCTCCTGGGCGCTAGTCGGTGTAACCGGCGTCACGGGCGCGCGGTTTGACGGCAGCTTCGCCACCAGCACGGTCAGCGCAATCAACAGCGCCACAGCAAACGCCGGGCGCGGACCGGGCACCAGCCGCCAGAACCAGCTCTGCCGCGGCTCAGCCGCCACGCGCTGCCGCACGCGCGCGTCAAAGCCAAACGACGGCTCGACCGCCGGCACTTCGCCCAGCAGCATCGACACCTTGCGCATCTCCTCCGCGCGGGTCCGGCACGCGGCGCAGCCCGCCAGGTGTCCTTCCACCTTCTGCCGTTCAGCCGAATTCGCCCGGCCGTCCAGATACGCGATCAGTTCCTTCGAAACGTCTTCGCACTTCATGATGGCCTTCCTTCACCTGCGCGCTGCTCTACTGGCTGCGCCACAAGCGGCGCCAGTTGCACCCGCAGGCTTTCGTAAGCGCGAAACAGAAGCGACTTCAGCGCGCTTTCCGAACAATCCAAAATTTTGGCGATCTCTCCGTAATCCATCTCTTCGTACTTATGCAGCAGCACGGCGGCGCGTTGCTTTTCCGGCAGCGAGGCGATGGCTCTGCGGATGAACTCTGTGCGGTCGCGCTCGATCATGTGCTCGTCGATGCGCTTCACCGGAGCCGGCAATTCCATCGGCGCGGCGTCTTCGTCCGCCGGCGCATCGAGCGGCACCGCCAGCTTCGCGTAGCGGTTGTCGCGCACCGAATTCAGCGCCAGGTTCGTCGCGATCCGGAAGAGCCACGTCGTGAACTTCGCGCTCGGAGTATATTGCTTCCGCGCGCGGTAGACGCGCAGAAAAACTTCCTGCGCCAGGTCCTCGGCCGTCGCCGTGTCGCGCACCATCCGGTGGAGGAAATTCACCAGCGGCGAGCGATACTTCTGCAATAGAAAGTCGAAGGACGAGTCGTCTCCGGCCTTCACGTCCAGCATCAGCTCGACGTCAGTCCTCGCCATGGCCTCCACAGCTTATCTAACACCCGCTCCACCATAAAGTTGCGCCGCCCGTCCGTATTCCAAAGCCCAACCGGCCCAAGGTACAGGTATGCCAACGGCCATTCCGTAACGCGCTATATTTCAATAGGTTAGGTCCAAGGAACCTACCCTGCCGCCAGACTAAGACGAAAGGGGAGTTTTGATGGCGTTATATCCGGATTCCCGGGCCTACTCTCATCGACAGCCGCAAGATTCGCTCCACCTTTGGTTTCGTGAGGTGTGCGATTTGGCACAGATTCATATGCGCCCCCTCTGATCGAATTGATGTGGGATTTTTGAAATCTGTGAGGAGTCACCCAGTGAGTGCACGGCGCTTTACCGCGGTTCGGGACTGACATGACTGCGAAAAGCTTTCGAGTTGCACCGGCGGGCCAACGGACCAGCGTCCACGGAAAACAAGTAAGCAACAGAGTGCTTCTGGCAACGCCCGACAATGAATACGAACTCATGCGTCCTGACTTGACGTATATCGATCTGCCCGATCATCTCAGCCTTCATGAGCCGACCCAAAATATCGAATTCGTCTACTTTCCGAACCGGGGGATGGTTTCTCAGGTTGTGGTGACCAAAGACGGCCGGACCGTGGAGGTGGGCGTAGTGGGTAAAGAGGGCTACGTTGGGGCGGGATTGGCAGCCGGCCTGACCAGAAGTTCAGTGCGTGAAATAATCCAAGTCGCCGGCGACGGCTTCCGAATGATGGGTAGTGCGATGCAGCGAATTCTGCGGTCGGCCCCTCAGTTACAGGTGATTTTGAACAGGCAACTTGGGCTTCAAGGAATGCAAGTGGCGCAGACTGCTGCGTGCAATCGTCTGCACGATATACAGCAGCGCCTCTCGAGATGGCTGCTCATGACTCAGGATCGGGTGGATTCCGCGGCGCTTCCGATCACCCACGATTTTATTGCGACCATGATGGGCACCGACCGATCCACCGTGAGCGTGGCAGCGTCCGTACTGCAAAAAAAGGGAATCATAGAATACGTGCGGGGCGCGGTAAAGATTGTGAATCGCAGGAAACTTGAACAATCCTCTTGTGAATGCTACGAAGCGATTCGGCAGTTCGAGGGCGACCTCGGATTGAAATAGCAATTTTCGCCGGCGTGGGATACCCCACAGACAGCCTCTCCTTGTCATAGGTAATCTTCACCGCTCTATTGCGTTCCGTTCGCGGTTGACGTCCGTTTTCAGAGTGCCGGCTTGAGCGGCGCCTCGTTTGCAGTGACCCAGAAGTGGACTTGTGATCGCAGTTGCGCTGGAAAAGAAATCAATCCAACGCCTTCCTTGACAAGAGAGTGACCGCATCAAGTCGCGAGGCGGGCCACGGGTACTATGCGCCGCAAGCTGGTATGGATCGAAAAACAGGGTTTTGGTGGCTGGGGTTGCTCCGAGTGCGCGTGGGTGTTCGTTCATTCGGGATCACCCACCGGTAAATCGCTCGGTGAAATTCTGCAGAACTACGAGCAGCAACGCGATAAAGCTTTTGCACTCCATGTTTGCGCCGAGCATCCGAGAGCCGCAGCGGATCCCCGTTAATCCAAGTCCTTCGCCGCTCCCTGATCCCGCTGTCTAATCGCAGCAGCGATCGCTCTCGGCTCCGGCCTTCATATCCAGCATCAGTTGATTTGCGCGTTCCTCGGGCGTCTGCTGTTTAGCTTACGATAACGCCCTCCGCACCCGCTTGCACAACTGCACCCAGTGTCATGATAGCTTTGAACTGAATTCGAGCCGAGTACCGCTGAAGGAAGCTGAGGAATAGGCGCCTTACGCTGCGGCGAAATTGCCGCGCGTAGCCGCTGATGATCCGAAAATGAGCCGAAGAAGCAAATCCTCGGAACCCGCCTCGCGCCGCGCCGTCAAGCGCTGCCCGCTAGTCGCCTCTGCTGAGATCACCGACCTGAATTCCGACGCGAAGCTCTCGGCGCGCACCTCGGAAGTTGGCCTCGGCGGCTGCTACGTCGATGCGTTAAATCCATTCCCCGACGGGACGCTCGTCGGCGTGCGGATTCTCAGGGATCAAGGCGTCTTCGAGGCTAAGGGCAAGATAGTCTACTGCCACCCCAGCTCGGGAATGGGTGTCGCCTTCACCGAAATGGCGCGCGATCAACGTTTGCTCCTCGAGGATTGGCTCGCCGAAATCGTCAGCCAGCTCAAGCCGGCGTAAGCGACCCGGCGAGCATCAGCGGCTCGGTCGGTGCGCATCTCGGCTGGGGCTCGGTCCACGGCATCGCCGCTGCGATGATGTTGGCCGTCGTGATCCTCGTGCAATTCCTTTTGCCGCGCGGCAAACCCTCCATCGAGCTTCCGTATCTTTCGCTGCTCCGCTCGACTATCCATTTGATCCACGAGCGAGAACGTTGACTCGACAACATTATCGGCCGAAAAAGATTGCAATAAGAGGGGGATGGAGCATCCCCCTGGCGGGGGCTTATATCAGCCTTGAGAAACCAAAAAAGGACGATCTTGGCGGTTTTTGGTACGCGTGCCCGGCACCGGCCCGAAAATGGCACCCGAGAAACACTGCCGGGCTGAAGTACCCGGCGCTACGTCTAAATCTCGGACCCGCGGCGGCGTCAGCGCTACCTTCCGAATTGGCGCAGGTGATGATCGGCGTGCAGGTAGCCCCAGCGCAGCCACTCCTTGCAGGTCATAGGACCGAAGAACGGGTGCTGGATTTTGGGATCGATCGCGCTGCTACAGAATCGATCGATGAGGGAAAGCAATTCGGCGCGGTCGCGCTCGAATTCCACTGGAGCCGTGCCGCCAACTCCCTGCTCGACCTCGGGACGCGTCGGCGCGCCGCGCGGCCATTTCATCGGCGCTTGCAGCGCGAGGAATTTGATCAGCGTCCGCTGCAGGAATCCGGTCGCCATGCTGACGGATTTTTCGCCCAGCGCAATTTTGTATGAATCGCAAAGATGACACACCATCTGATGCGCCGACATTTTTCCCCAGAGCCGTTGGTCGGATGAAGTGATCGCGGAGATTCGCCCGGCAATCGATTCGCGATCGGATTTTGTTTCCAGTGTCCGCATCGCAACTCCTCATTGGACGTGAAAGAGCGCCTTCAGCGCGAGCAGCACAGCTACGCCGACAAACACGAGGATCGCCATCGCGGGCGCGGGCTCGCGATTCACTTCCGGAATTAAATCCGACGCCGCGACGTAGAGCGTGACGCCGGCGGAGAGCGGCAGCGCATCTGCAACCGTGCCCCGCAGCGCGAACATCAGCGCCATCCCGCCGAGCGTTGTCCCGCCCAGTATCGCCGACGAGAGCAGCGCCATCTGCCGGCTCTGCCCGCTCGCGAGCATCAGCGACGATACCGTAAATCCCTCCGGAATTTTGTGCAGGAAGATCGCGATGAAAATCACGCCGCCGAGCCACGTCGAAACCAGCAGGCCGGACGCGATCGCCACGCCGTCGAAAAACGTGTGGATCATCAGGCCGAGTAGCGCGGCGTAGCTCGCGTGCGCGTGGGAAATTTCCGCGTGGTGCGTTTCTTCGCCGAAATGGAAGTGCGGCGCGACAGTATGCTCGAAAAAGTGCACGAGAAAATATCCACCGAGGACGAACACGAAAACGCTGCTGGTGTCGCCAAAGAAAAATGAGCTCGAATCTTCCCGGAGTCTCACCGACTCGGGAATCATTTCGAGCATCGCGGTCGCCAGCATGAAGCCCGCGCCCAGCGCGATGAAATATTTCAGGTAGTGGCGCGACCACTGCCGCCGCACGATCAGCAGCCCGCCCGCCACGTTGGCGCCCGCCGCCGTCAACCCCAGCAGCAGCGCCACCAAAAGCCGCGTTGTCTCGCCCGACATTTTTGCGCGCGCCCCTCAAATTCTCCGCACCGTCGTTGCGGCTCTTTATCTCTGCATTCTCTGCGTCTCTGCGGTGAGCAAAAAGGCCCCACCCTCATAAACCGAGGGGCACCCGGAACGTCAAAGGCGAAAGCCCTTATCTCATCCGCCGTGACGGAACAGGATTACGTCGCCGTCCTGGACGATGTACTCTTTGCCTTCGAGGCGCACCTGCGCTTTTTCGCGGGCCGCCGCGAAGCTGCCCGCTTTCAGCAGATCCTCCCAATTCACGACGTCCGCTTTGATGAAATTTTTCTGGATGTCGCTGTGGATCGCGCCCGCGGCTTCCTGCGCCGTCATGCCGCGCTCGATGGTCCAGGCGCGGCATTCGGGCTCGCCGCACGTCAAGAACGAAATCAGCCCCAGCAGCCGGTACGTCGCCTGGATCAGCCGGTCGCGGCCCGATTCCGCAAGGCCGTACGCCTTCATCATCTCTGCGGCTTCGGCGTCGTCGAGTTCGGCCAGCTCGGCTTCGATCTTGCCGCAAAATGGGACTACCGAGGTTTGCGGCTTGGTCGAAAGCTTTTCGAGTTTGTACTTTTCGACCGCGCGATCGATTTCCGCCGCGTCTTCGTCGCCAAGATTCAGGACGTAGATCATCGGTTTCTGCGTGAGGAACATGAAGCCGGTCAACATCTTCTGCTCGGCGGGCGTGAATTGGAGCTCGCGCAGCGGCGTTTCACCTTCGAGCGCCTGGCGGCAGCGCGTGAGCACTTGCAGCTCGGCTTCGAGCTGCGGGTCTTTCTTCTTTTTGATGTCTTTTTCGAGGCGCTCCATGCGCTTCGACGCCTGCTCGAGATCGTTCAAGATCAGCTCGAGATCGACGTTCCCGATGTCGCGAAGCGCGTCGAGCGACCCGCCCTCGTGCGGCACGGCCGGATTCTCGAAGAGCCGCACCACGTGAGCCAGCGCGTCCGCTTCGCGCAATGGGACCAGCGACGCCGAGTTTTTCTCGCGATCTTTCTGCAGGCCGCCGATATCGACGTATTCGATCGTCGCGTAGGTGATTTTCTTCGGCTTGAATACCTCGGCCAGTTTCGCCACGCGCGCGTCCGGGACGCGTGCAATCCCCACGTGCGCCTGATTCGGCGCGCTTCGCGATTCCACCTTCGCGCGCGTGAGGATTCGGAACAGACTTGTCTTTCCTACCTGCGGCAGCCCGATAATTCCTGTTTGCATAAGCTTTCGATACTAGCACGGAGCGCGGCGGCCCATCGCATTCGCCCCCTCGCCGGTCGGCGCGTCATTCGGTCGCAGCGCGGAGCTGCTTCGGCTAAGGTCTCTCGCAGTCCACTCGGCGAGGCCCTTCGGCAAGCTCAGGACAAGCAAGCTTCGCCGCGAAAAAGCGGCGGCAAGCCGTTCCGCCGCGTGACGTACGTCACTTTCCACAACGTGTGACGTCGTTCACAGAATTGTAACCAATCGGGGTTACAATCCTGATCTTTCCTCGGCGCGGGCAAATGCAAAACGGAAACCAGCTACTGCCGCAACAGCTTATTCAGCAACTCAACGTTCTCTGCTCCGAGATGCTGCAGCTCGAAGCCTCCGGCACGCTCGATGCCGCAGGTGTCCATCCGGACCATCGCGCGAGCGCCGCGAATCTGATCCACTATCTCGCGCTTCGGCGCCACGACATCCGCCAGCTTCAAGCGCAACTCGCCTCGCTCGGGCTTTCGTCGCTCGGGCGCACCGAATCGCACGTGATCGCCGGCCTGCACGCAGTGATGAAAGTGCTCAATCAACTCGCCGGCTCGCCCGAAGCATGTCCCGATCTTGCCAACGGTGCGCCCGAAATCGGCGACGGCGCGGCGCTGCTCGAGAAGAATTCCGCGGTCCTGCTTGGCCCCGCACCGGCAGGCCGCAGCGTGCGCATCATGGTGACCATGCCTTCGGAAGCCGCCACCGACTACGACCTCGTCCGCGATCTCGTCCTGCACGGGATGGATTGCATGCGCATCAACTGCGCGCACGACGGCCCCGAGGGATGGTCCGGCATGGTGCGCAATCTTCGCCGGGCGGTGAAAGAAACGGGCCGCGCATGCAAAATCTCGATGGACCTGGCCGGCCCCAAGCTTCGCACCGGCCCGATCGAGCACGGCGCCGCTGTGCTAAAATTCCGTCCGCAGCGCGACGACTTTGGCCGCGTCGTTTCGCCGGCGCGCATCTGGCTCACGCCCGCATCGCAGCCCGAGCATGCGCCCGCGAAGGCGGACGCCGCGATCCCTGTTCCAGGCGACTGGCTCGCGCACAGCAAGGCCGGCGACCGCGTGCGCTTCACGGATTCGCGCGGCGCGTCCCGCTCGCTCACGATCACCGGCGTGGACGGCAACAGCCGCTGGGCGGAGTGCACGCGAACGTCCTATATCGTGCCCGGACTTGCGCTGGAGCTGCACCCGCGCGCCGGGCGCCGAATCGCAAAGTCGCTGCGCCTCACGAGCGCCGGCGCGATTCCTCCGAAGCCGCAGACGATTCGCCTCAACCTGGGCGATACGCTTGTCCTCACGCGCTCGCTCGATCCAGGCCAGGCCGCGAAGTACGACAAGAAAAAGCAGTTAATCAGCCCGGCGCGCATCGGCGTCACGCTGCCGGAATTTTTCGATTGCGTCCGCCCGGGCGAGCCGATCGCGCTCGACGATGGCAAAATCGGCGGGATCGTCCGCAGCGTCGCGCCGGATAAGGTGATGGTCGAAATCACGCACGCGCGGCCCACGGGCGAAAAGCTCGGCGCCGAAAAAGGCATCAACGTTCCCGAGACGCAGCTCTGCCTCTCTTCTCTCACCAAGGACGATCTCGCGGCGCTGCCTTTCGTGGTGAAGAACGCCGATATCGTCGAGTACTCGTTCGTCCGCAAGGAATCCGATGTGCGCGAATTGCAGGCGCGGCTCGCCGCTCTGGGCGGCGAGAATCTCGGCATCGTTCTCAAGATCGAAACGCGCGAGGGCTTCGATCAACTGCCTTCGCTGCTGCTTGCGGCGATGCGCAGCCGGGCAATCGGCGTGATGATCGCGCGCGGCGACCTCGCGATCGAGTGCGGTTACCAGCGGCTCGCGGAAGTGCAGGAAGAAATTCTCTGGATCTGCGAGGCCGCGCACATGCCGGTGATCTGGGCGACGCAAGTGCTCGAATCGCTCGCGAAGACGGGCGTGCCGTCGCGCTCGGAAATCACCGACGCCGCGATGGGCGAGCGCGCCGAGTGCGTGATGCTCAACAAGGGACCCTATATTGTTACCGCCGTGCGAATCCTCGACGATATTTTGCGGCGCATGCAGTCGCACCAGGAGAAGAAACGCTCGATGCTGCGCAAGCTGCACGTCGCATCGGCTTTCCGCACGGCGAGTTCGTCGTCCTCCTGATCCTCACGCCTCCGAAAAGCCCGGCGCTGGCGTTGTGCGTTGCGCTGGTGCGCGCTATGCTTTCGGGCGGCCATGAACGCGGAAACGAGCATCCTCGCGCTGCCTTTCGATCACGTGGAGGCGCACGCGCATCTTTCGCGGCTCGATAAGCGGCTCGGGCAGCTGATCGAGCGCGTGGGCGAGTTTCGGTTCAAGCTCGACGAGTGCGACAGCGTGTACGAATCGCTGCTCGAGGCGATTGTTTACCAGAGCATTGCCGGCAAGGCCGCGCAGGTGATTTTTTCGCGCATTCGGGCGCTCGGCTCGAACGGGCTTTGCCCTACGCCGCAGGAGCTGCTGCGTGTCTCGACGCAGAAGCTGCGCAAGGCGGGGCTGTCGCACGCAAAAATCGCGGCGGTGCGCGATCTCGCGCAGAAGACAATCGACGGCGTCGTTCCTACCCTTGAGGAAGCCGCCAAAATGTCCGATCCGGAGCTCGTCGACCGGCTGATTTCCGTGCGCGGGATTGGCGCGTGGACTGTCGAGATGTTCTTGATTTTCCGGCTCGGGCGGCCGGACGTGCTGCCCATCCACGATTACGGCGTGCAAAAAGGATGGGCGCTCACATACCGCAAGAGAAGCATTCCCAAGCCGAAGGAGCTTCTGAAATTCGGCGAACGGTGGCGGCCGTATCGCACGGTCGCGAGCTGGTACATGTGGCGCGCCGTCGAGCTTGCCGGGCCCGCCGCCCGCAAAATCACGAAAGCCAAGGGGAAAGTTGCTGGGAAGAAAAGGAAAGCAGAGCTCACCGCTGAGACGCAGAGGGCGCGGAGAAAACGAGCTAGTCGCAGACGCAGTGCCCCACGCTACTAATCAGTGGCTGCCATCTTTTTTCCCCGCGTAGACAGGAACAGCGCGGCGAGGCCGATCAGCAGGACCGCGCCCTCAAGATCCACGGACGCGCTATGCAGGCGGTCGAACGCGGCGCGGCGCGGATCGTTTCCCGGCGTCGCCTGGATCGAAACCATCTGCGTCCGCAGCACGTTCATGCGCGGGATGACGTAGCCTTGCGATGCAATCGTCAGGACCGCCATCAGAATTACGCCGATCACGGCCGGCCCGACGAAGGCCTTCAGGGATTTCGTCATGGCCACGGAAGCAGCGATGAAGATGGCGGCTGCGATCAGGCCCATCAGGTGGAGCCCGCCGAGCGTGAAGCCGACGAGAAGGCCGGCTTCGTCCTGGCTGGGCAGGACCGAGAACGCGCCCTGCGTGACCACCGCCGCGAAATAGATGATCGCGCCGATCCAAGCGCCGAGAGCGAGCACCCTCAGAAACCGCAATATCTGGTTCATTTTCGACTCCCGCGGAACTCATCATCGTACTCGCTGGGCCCCCAGCGTGGAAGACTTGAGCACACATGTCCTAAATCGCGTTACGGGCAGCCATCGGGTTAATGCGAGAATCAAAGCGGGGCATGGTGGGCGACCAAGGACTTGAACCTTGGACCTCTCCCGTGTGAGGGGAGCGCTCTAACCACTGAGCTAGTCGCCCACGGATTTCACTTTTTGTAGCAGAAGGCTTGGGGAATTGCAAACGACCGCCAACGTCACCACAGCCGCCAGCGCGCGCCTTGCGGACCTGCAGCGCTCGATCGGGCGCGTCGTGAAGGGCAAGGAAGACGTGATCCAGCTCGCGCTGACCACGCTCTTGGCGCGCGGGCATCTGCTGATCGAAGACGTTCCCGGCGTTGGGAAGACCACTCTCGCGCAGGCGATCGCGCGGTCGTTTCGGTGCTCGTTCCAGCGCATCCAGTTTACTTCCGACATGCTGCCGAGCGACGTGATCGGCATCAGCGTGTTCAATCCTGTGGCGCAGGAATTCGAATTCAAGCCCGGGCCGATCTTCGCGAATATCATCGTGGCCGACGAGATCAACCGCACGACGCCGAAAACGCAATCGTCGCTGCTGGAGGCGATGAACGAAGCGCAGATCACCGTCGACAATCACACGCACCCGCTGCCGAAACCGTTTCTCGTGCTCGCGACGCAGAATCCGATCGAGCATCACGGCACGTACCCGCTGCCCGAATCGCAGCTCGACCGCTTCCTGATGCGCATCCGGATGGGCTATCCGGCGCGCGCCAGCGAGAAGGAAATCATCCGCAATCATTCCGCCGCGGGGCAGCCGAGCCATCTCGTGCCGATCATGGATGCCTCCGAGGTGGTCGCCATGCAGGACGCGGCGTCGCAGGTGAAGGTCGACGAGAGCCTGCTCGATTACGCGCTCGAGATCGTCGACCGGACGCGGCAGACCGAGCAGCTTTCGCTCGGCGTGAGCCCGCGAGGGGCCGTGATGCTGCATCGCGCGGCGCAGGCGCGGGCGTTTCTCGAAGGCCGCGACTATTGCCTGCCGGACGATTTCAAGCGGCTGATCGTGCCCGTGTTCGCGCACCGCGTGGTGGTGAGCGCGCGTTACGTCTCGACGCAAAAGAAATCCGAGCAGGCCGAGGCCATCCTCCGCGAGATCCTCGAGACGACCCGCGTCCCGCTCTAGCCATGCTGCCGGCGGGCGCGCACTGACATGAACTCCGCAACGAACGCGCACAACTCGCCTGAATTGGCTCCTGTGCGCTGGTGGCGAAATCGCGACCGGCCAGGGTGGCGCAACTTCGGCATCGCGATGCTGGTGCTTTCGGCGGCGCTGCTGGTCGCGCTTTTTTCCGCCGCCGCGGCG
The DNA here is from genome assembly GCA_963841605.1 of uncultured Acidobacteriota bacterium. Classification (GTDB taxonomy): domain Bacteria; phylum Acidobacteriota; class Terriglobia; order Acidiferrales; family UBA7541; genus Palsa-295. Next base: position 293,651 of record CAWJDM010000012.1, on the reverse strand, counting down.
CAGCAGGGGCGCATCTGGCTCGCCGCGATCACCACTGTGCTCGCGCTGGGGATGGCCGCATGGGTGGCGATCGCGATTGTTCCGGCGCTGGCGCGGCGGACGAGCTTGCGCTGGCTCGCACAGCAGGTCGATTACCGGCTCACGCGCGACGGCATCATCTACCTCGTCGCGATTTTTATCCTGATTCTCGCCGCCGTCAACACGGGCAACAACCTGCTGTTCCTGATTCTCGCATGCCTGCTCGGCGGGATTTTGATTTCGGGCGTGCTGTCGCGAGCCGTCCTTTCCGGCATCGAACTGAAATTCGACATGCCCGAGCACATCTTTGCCGAGCAGCCGATCCTCGCCGAAATCGAGCTGCGCAATGAGAAACAGGCGTGGCCGTCGTTTTCGCTGCTCGTGGTGGGACAGGCGAAACGCAACAAGACGGCGGCCGAAATCCTGACGCGCCCGGTTTTCTTTCCCTACATTCCGCACATGAGCGCTTCGCGGCAGAAAGTCGAGCTGCGCTTTCCGCGCCGCGGAGCGTACCGGCAGGATGCGTTTGGCATTCGCACGCGCTTCCCTTTCGGCTTCTTCGAGAAAACGCGCGAAGTCGATTCCGCTATCGAGATCGTCGTGTATCCGCGGGTCGAGCCGACCGATCAGTTCTACGAAGTTCTGCCGCTGCTGAGCGGCGAAATGGCCAGCCATTTTCGGGGGCGCGGGCACGAACTTCATTCGCTGCGCGAGTATCTGCCGACCGATAGCGCGCGCTTCGTCGATTGGAAGGTGACGGCCAAGCTTGGCCGCATGGCCGTGCGCGAATTCGCGCGCGAGGACGAGCGCCGCGTGATGCTCGTGCTCGATCCCTTCATCGGGCTGCCGCGCCGCGATCTCGGCGATCTGGCCGCCGCCGAGCATGCGGAGCGTTTCGAGCGCGCCGTCTCGATGGCCGCGTGCATCGCGTGGCACTTCCACGAGATTCGCTCGGTGATCCAGTTCCGCACGCGTGATTTCATCACCCCGATCGCACCGGCGGGCGAGATCATCTACGACACGCTGCGCGCGCTCGCGCTGCTCGAGCCGCAGACGTCGGCAACCGGCGGCGCGTTTCTCGACGAGCTCGTCAACGAACGCGAGATTTTCAAGATCATCATCACCGCGCGGCCGCAGCGGTCGATCCCGAGCGCGCTGTGGTCCTCCTCGTATTTCCTTTTCATCGACCAGCTGTAGAAGCAAGGCAGCGCCCCTCGCACGGCTTAATCGACACAATCGGACAGGTTTTCGCACCTGTCCATTTTTTGTACCTTGGGACGATCCGCTTCGCGCGCCCACGTGCTAGCGTGGTTGGAGCTATGCATGAAAACATCGCATCGGCGGCAGGGGGCGAAAGCGGCGGAGGGCTCATTGCTTCCCGCCACGCAGCGCGGGCGGCCCGCCGGCGCGCGGCAAGCAGCGCTCCTACAAACCCGCGCAAGATCACGCCGCGCCGTGCGTTCTCTGCGTCCCGAATTCCGGATTTTCTAATCGACATTTGGCGATTAGAAACTGCTGCAACTCGTTCGAAACAAACAGCGCGTCACCACTCTAATCGACACGGTTGCGCAGGTGTGCCGTCGGCCACTTTTCGGCAATCGTGCGACAATACCGCCCGCATGCATGGCTCGCTCACTCCGCGCGCGATGAAGGCTTTTCAGCGGCGGCTGCTCGATTGGTTTCACGCGCACCGCCGGGAGCTTCCCTGGCGCGCTCGCCGCGGCGCGTCTTCCGGACGCGCTTACCGCGATGCCTACCGCATCTGGGTGGCGGAAATTATGCTGCAGCAGACGCGGATCGCTGCGGTGATGCCCTACTACGAGCGATTCCTCGAAAAATTCCCTACCGTTGAGGCGCTGGCCGGCGCGGCGCAGGATGATGTGCTGAAGCTGTGGTCCGGGCTCGGCTACTACAGCCGCGCGCGGAACCTGCATCGCGCCGCGCAGGAGATTGTGGCGCGGCACGGCGGCGAATTTCCGCGCACGCTCGACGCAGCGCTCGCGCTGCCCGGCATCGGGCGCTACACGGCCGCCGCGGTGCTGAGCATCGCGTACGATGCGCCGCTGGCGGTGCTCGATGGCAACGTGGCGCGAGTATTCGCGCGGCTTGGAGCGATTCGCGGCGATCTGCGCGCGCCGCAGCGCTGGCGCGACCTTTCGGCGCGGGCGCAGGATCATCTCGCGCCGCGCTTGCCCGCACATGCGACCCCCGGCGACTGGAACCAGGCGCTGATGGAATTGGGCGAGACGATTTGCACGCCGCAGATTCCGCGCTGCGGCGCGTGTCCGGTGGCGCGCTGGTGCCTCGCACGCGCGCGCGGGCTGACGCGCGAAATTCCGGCGCCGCGCAAGAAGCGCGCACCCGTTCGCGTCCGCATCGCGGCCGCAATTCTGCGCGATCCGCGCGGGCGCACGCTCCTGGTGCAGGACCCCGGCGCGCACGACGGCGTCCTCTTTTCACGCATGTGGCAATTCCCGGCGGTCGAAGTGGCGCGGCACGCGCAGCGGGAACTTGCCGCGCACGTGGCCGAGATTCTCGATCTCGATGCCGCATCGCTTGAGTTCGAGGCGCTGCCGGCCGCGCGGCATGGCGTCACGTTTCGCAATGTGACGCTGTTGCCGTTCGTCGCGCGCGTCGAGCGGTTGCCGAAGCTGCCGCGCACGCGCGTGCTGCCGCTCGATCGGCTGGCGGAGCTGCCGGTGTCGAGCGCGACGCACAAGATCGCGGCCGCGCTGGGCGGTCCCCGAGGCGCGGGGTGAGCGGGCGTTGGTTGATTCGCCTCTTGGCTCAAGGGGGCGCGAATGCGGCGCGCCAACGGATGCTAGCATCGTAATGTCAATTGCCATGGCTTCCGCCGCGCCACCATCTGTGCCAACGCCTGCGATGACCGGGCGCCTTCCGCTCGCCGAAGGCTTGCCGGCGCTCGACCGCTATTTCGAAATTTCGCTGTTTCTGCTCGTGGCGACGGGCGTGCTCGCGGTGGTCTCGACCGGCAAGCTCGATTCCATCTCGACGTTCGCGCCGATCGCCGCGCTAATCTTTAAGGGGATTCGCGTATGGCAAGGGCGCGGGCCCGAGCTTTCGGCGCGCGTGGCGACGTGGCTCGTCCTCGGGTATTTCCTGTTTTTCCCGGCGGACATCTGGCTCTTCTCCCGCAACTTGGCGGCGGACGCGCCGAATCCGCCGCTCTACGCCGCGCTGCTTTCTGCGATCCACTTGCTGCTGTTCGCCACGCTGGTCCGCCTGTATTCGGCGCGCACGACCCGGCACTACGTGTTTCTGACGCTGCTGGCAGTCACTTCGATGCTGGCTTCGGCGATCCTGACGGTCGAGACGGGGTTTCTCGTGGCGCTGGCCGTGTTTCTGGTGCTTTCGGTTTCGACATTCGTCGCGCTCGAGATCCGCCGCAGCGCCGCGGGAGCCGCTTCACAAGCGTTCGAGGCGGGCTCGCCGGTGGCGCGCCAGATGGGGCGCGCGCTCGGCGTCACGTCGGTCCTGGTGGCGTTCAGCGTGCTGGCCGTCGGCCTCGTGCTCTTTTTCGTGATCCCGCGGTTCACGACCGGCTATTTGAGCGCGATGAACCTTCAGCCCAGCTTGATGACGGGCTTTTCGGACAACGTCGAGCTCGGCACAATCGGCCAGATTCAGCAGAGCTCGGCCGTGGTGATGCGCATCCACGTCGATGGCGACCCGGGCCGCGCTGCCGATATGCACTGGCGCGGCATCGTGCTCACCAATTTCGACGGCGAGCGCTGGTCGACTCCCTCGCGCGACCAGACGCTGATCGAGCAAGACGCGGGCGGCGAGTACTCGTTCGGTGATCTGTCGATTCCGCCCGGCGGCAATGATTTTCTCGGCGCGTCGGTTCTCTCGCCCGCCGACTCCTATAATTTGCACTACACGGTGCTGATGGAACCGATCGCGACCGACGCAATCTTCATCGCCCCGCGGCCACTGACCCTGCAGGGAAAATTCGGAGAACGCGTCGCTTCAATGTCACCTTCGCATCCGAGTTACCTCTTTCTCGACCGGACCGGTTCAGTCTTCAATCCGCAGCACAACAATTTCAAACTGAGCTACGACGGCTTTTCGCGCGTCCCGGCGGTTCCTGCGCGCAAACTGCGCAAAGCGCCGGCGCACTTTCCCGCGCGCATTCTCCAGACATACCTTGAGACGCCGCAGCTCGATCCGCGGATCCCCGCGCTTGCCTCCCAAATCACCACAGGCTCGAAGAACGAATACGACAAAGCCGCGGGCATCGAACGCTACCTGATGACGCACTACTCTTACACGCTCGACCTTTCCGGGCCACGCGCGAAGGATCCCCTGGCCAATTTCCTTTTCGTGCGGCGCTCGGGCCACTGCGAATATTTCGCCTCCGCGATGACGATCATGCTGCGCTCGATCGGCGTTCCCGCGCGCTACGCCACCGGCTTCATGCCGGGCGAATACAACGACGTGGGCGGCGACTACATCATTCGCGAGAGCGACGCGCACGCCTGGGTCGAGGTCTACTTTCCGACGTACGGCTGGATCACATTCGATCCCACGCCTCCGGGCTCGGGCGAGCATTCCGGATTTTTCGGCCGCCTTTCGATGTATTGGGATTGGTTCCAGTTCACGTGGGGCGAGTGGGTGATCAACTACGACTTCTCGCACCAGATGATACTGGGCCAGGCGATGCACCGGTCGTCGCAGAGCTGGACCGATCGCGTGCGCGACTTCTACCGCCGCAAACGCGATGCGCTGATGCACGCGCTGATGGGGCTCGATCGCAGGATCGAAGGCTCGCCGTGGTTTTTGCCAGGCGTGCTGATGCTGCTTGCGGCGATACTGCTGGTGCTGCGGGGCAATTGGATGATCCGCTACGCGTTCGCGCGCTGGAGCCTGCGCGCGCGTCGCGCCGGCAATCTCACCGCGTCGCTCGCCGCGCTCGAGTATAGGGAGATGCTGCGGCTGCTCGAAAGACGCGGCTGGAAGAAAGCGGCTTCGCAGACTCCGCTCGAATTTGCGGCGGCGATTCCGGCGCCGGACGTCTCCGCGCCGGTCGCGCAGCTCACCGAGCTGTATCAGTCGGCGCGCTTCGGCAGCCATCCCGCGCCGATCGAACAGATGTCGTCGCTGCTGCGCTCGATCCGCGATCTGGTGCGCTCGCGCAAGCCTGGGCGATAGCCTCCACGCGATCGCGCCCTATGCGCTCGTCCTTGACAATTCTTTTCGCGCGGCACACGATGCGCCCGAGAGTTTTCGCCGCCTTTCATCGATGACCACACGCCACCGCCTGCAGCTCGCGTTGATTCTGCTCACCGCAGTCATCGTCACCGGGACCGCCGGGTTTCACTACATCGAGGGCTGGTCGTGGTTCGACGGCTTCTACATGATCCTCACCACGATGACCACGATCGGCTCGGGCGAACTCCGCCCGCTATCGCACGCGGCCCGCATCTTCAATTCGTTCATGATCGTCGCGGCGGTGCTGGCGGGCGGCTTCGTGATTGCGACGTTCTCGCAGACGTTGCTAGAATTCGAGATCGGCAAGGCCTTTGGCCGCCGCCGCATGGAACGCGAACTCGCGAAACTTTCCGGACACTACATCATCTGCGGCGCGGGCCGCGTGGGGCGGACGGTTGCGCGCCAGCTTCGCGCGAACGGCGAAACCTGCGTGTTGATCGAGCGGGACCCCAACCGCGCACGCTGGGCGGAAGAGGAAAAGATTCCCGTCATCGTCGGCAACGCGTCGAGCGAAGACATTCTGCAGAAGGCGCACATCGATACGGCGCGCGGGTTCGTCTCGGCGGTCAGCTCGGACGCCGAGAATCTCTACATCGTGCTCACCGCGCGCGGATTCCGCCCAGACCTGAAAATCATCGCGCGCGCCAGCGAGGAAGAGGCGACGTCGAAATTATTGCGCGCGGGCGCGTCGCAGGTGCTTTCGCCCTACAACTTCATCGGGCATCGCATCGCGCAGCTGCTGCTCCGCCCCAACGTGCTGGATTTCGTCGACGCAGCGTTTGGACGCGAGCGGCTGGATTTCGAGATCAGCGAAGTGAGAATCGCCGCAGCGTCGAGCCTTGTCGGGAAAAATCTCGCCGACCCGGCGATTCCGCGGCAGGCTGGGGTGATTGTTCTCGCGCTGCGCACCGCCGATGGGACGATGACGTTCAATCCGCCGCCCGAATCCATCATCCGCGCGGACGATTGCCTCATCGTCATCGGCAAGGACGAACACCTAAGGCGCCTCGAATCGCTGGCGACATAGCGCCTCAAGACAACCTCTTCCGGCTCGTTCTCTGGCAAACAAATGATGCCGTTCCGGCACCCTTTGTGGCATTATTGGCGGCACAATTACGCATCGGAGGCGTAAACCCAGATGCTCCTCCAGGCATTCAAAGCGCTTCGTGGGCCAATCTTGACAGTAGTGGCGTGTTTGACTTTCCTCCCGCGGCCGGCAGTCGCCCAAACAGCCGCCGTCGATCCGGCAGCCGATTTAATCAAGCAAGGGACCGCCGATCTGACATCGCAGCACTATCAGGACGCCGCGGCTGCCTTCAAGAAGGCCAATCAACTTCATCACGACGACTGCGGCGAATGCTATTTCGGATTGGCGATCGCTGAAAGCAGGATGGGCGACATGGAGGCGGCAATCAAGAGCTGCGACAAGGCCATCTCATGCGCCGCAGACGACAATCTTCGCGTGGCGAGCCATACGCTCAAGGGCACTCTCCTGCAACGGACCGGGACCGATCCGAAACAACTGAAGGCGGCCGAGTCCGAATACCGCGCGGCCCTCGAAATCAAGAAAGACGACGCGACGGCCCATCTCAATCTTGGGATCACGCTCTTGAAGGAACCGCAGAAAAGCGAGGGGATCGACGAACTCAACAGCTATCTGCGAATCGCCCCCGACGGGCCGGAGGCCGGGTACGCCAGGAAACTGATTGCGCATCCGGAAGACGCGGGACTAGCACTGGCTCCCGACTTCAAAGTGCAAACGCTCGACGGCCAGCAGATCGCGCTCGATCAGCTGGCCGGGAAAATTGTGGTGATGGATTTCTGGGCTACCTGGTGCCCGCCTTGCAGAAGTTCCGTTTCTGAACTGAAGGACCTCACGAAAAAATATCCGTCGTCGCAGGTGGTTCTGATCAGCTTCAGCGCGGATAAGGACGAGAAATCGTGGCGCGATTTCATCTCCAAGAAAAATATGGAGTGGCCGCAATATTTGGATCACGACGGCCAGATTCGCAAGGAATTCGCGGTGAACGCGTTTCCGACCTACATCGTCATCGACCCGAATGGATTCATTCACGAGAGAATTGTCGGCCTCAATCCGCAGGAGTCGGTCGTGTACCGGTTGAAGAACACCCTGCGGACGATGCTCCCGGCGGACTGATAGCGGCGCGACTGCGCTACGGCGATCAAGCCTGCCGGCGCGATGAGCCCTGTTTGCTTGCGGCGGCGAAGCGGGCGGCGCCGCGCAGGAGATCGCGCAGGGCGTCCGGGTGAAGGCGAGAGAGGCGCACGAGAATCCACTCGTAATTCAAATAATGATCGGTGATGTAGTACGTCTCGGAGTCGTGCGCCATCAAGGCTTCGCGCTGCTCGAAATCCACTTTCACGACCAGCGATTCGGCATCCTGGTGCAGCCGAGTGAACAGTTCGCCACCGACTTTGAATCCGGGCGTCCCGTACGAGCTAACTTCTTCGGTCTTAGGCAGTGAAAGCGCGATTTCGCGGACCTTCGCGAACATCGGCGGCTCCGTCACACTCTTGCCCTTTCTTGCGGGCGGGCGCGATTTTCGAGCGACGGCTCTTTTCTTGGGCTTCATGGACTTATCCCGTAGCGTTTGCAGAGTATGCCAAATCGCGCGTTCTAAGGCGACGTAGAGAGTGTAAGCTTTCGGCTGGGGGACGTATTGGAGAAGCGCGGCATGGGAAAGCCTGGAATCGCGATCGATATTCCGGGGTTCGGGAATCGTTTGATTCGCACCGTCATCAGCGACTACACCGGGACGCTCTCGCGCCGCGGCAAGCTCGCTCCCGGCGTAAGATCGCGTTTGCGGCGGCTGCTGAAGCTGGTTGATCTCGAAATTATCACCGCTGATTCGTACGGGACCGCGGGCTCGCAGCTAAAAGGCATCGTCGTGCCGCATATGCTGCAACGGAAGCGGCACGACATCGAAAAGCGCGATTTCGCGCGGCGGTTCAATCTTCGAACTGTGGCGGCATTCGGGAACGGGAACAACGACAGGCTGCTGCTGCAAGCCGTGAGGAAAGGCGGCGGGATTGCGGTGGCCGTCGACAACGGCGAGGGCTGCGCCATCGATGCGCTTTCGAGCGCCAATATTTTCATTGCCGGCGCTGCCAACGCGCTCGATCTTCTGCTGAACCCGACCGCCTGCAAGGCGACCTTGCGCTTCTGACGCCAGAGTCAGCGCTCCGCGGCGTGCTAGAATCAATTTGGACTGGTGACTGAAGTGGCGAGACAGGCAACGGTCGTACTTTATGTCGTGCTGTTGGCAGCTGTCGTGGTCTGTGTGGATTTTCTGTTCTTCAGGAACCGGTTCTGGGAACGCCTGATGGCAAATATAGGAATCGTCTTGGTGTTCGGAGCGTTCTACTTGAGATTTCTGAAGCATCCATGAGCACAGCACGGGGCACAGTGGTTCACTTCGAACATGCATCTATGCCTGAAATTCAGTGCATGTTCGATCACCCGGATTGGCTTTTAGAAATAAAGTATTTGTCCACGATGCAGAGGACGCGCTGAGATGCCGAAAGTGGGATTCGTGAGCCTGGGATGCCCGAAGAACCTCGTCGATAGCGAGGTGATGATGGGCATTCTCGCGCGCGCGGGCTACGAGCTGACGCCACGCGCGGACGAAGCGGACGTCCTCGTCGTCAACACGTGCAGCTTCATTGAGCCCGCGCAGCAGGAATCGGTGAATTCGATTCTCGAGATGGCGGAATACAAGAAATTCGGCCGCGCCCAAAAGCTGATCGTCGCGGGATGCATGGTCGAGCGCTACCGCAATCAGATCCGCGAGCAGATTCCCGAAGTCGATGCCGTGATCGGCACGGGCGAAGTGGAGCAGATTCTCACCGCGTGCGAAGGCGAGGTGAGCGCAGGCACCGATGCAGCGAGCGAATCGCCCACCTACCTCTACCACGACCTCACGCCGCGCATTCTCTCGACGCCGCGCCACACGGCGTACATCAAGATCAACGAAGGCTGCGATCATCCCTGCACTTTTTGCGTGATTCCGCAACTGCGCGGGAAATTCCGCAGCCGGCGATTCGAGTCGGTGGTACGCGAGGCGGAAAATCTCGCGGCGGCGGGCGTGCGCGAAATTTCGCTGATCGGGCAGGACACGACCTACTACGGCGAAGACCTCGGCCTGCGCGACGGGCTGCCCACGCTGCTCGAACGCCTCGCGCGGATCGAGGATCTGCACTGGGTGCGGTTCCTCTACTGCTATCCGAATCGCGTGACGCAGAAATTGCTCGATACGATCGCGGCGCATCCGCGGCTGGCAAAATACCTCGATATTCCGCTGCAGCACGCGAGCCGCAGCGTCCTCGCGCGGATGAAGCGCGGATCGAATGCCGACGCGTTCCTGAAAATGCTCGAGCGAATTCGCAAGACGATTCCCGGTGTGTCGATTCGGACGTCGTTCATCGTCGGATTTCCCGGCGAGACGGACGCGGAATTCCGCGAGCTGCGCGATTTCGTGCGCGCGGCGGAATTCGACTGGATGGGCGTTTTCAGCTACTCGGATGAAGATGCGGCAAAGAGCTTTTCGCTCGACGAGAAAATCGACGCGAAGACGATTGCGCGCCGCCGCAACGAGCTTATGTCGATTCAGAAGAAAATCAGCGCGCGCAAACTGCGCGGACGCGTCGGGCAGCGGCTGCGGGTGATGATCGAAGGCCCGTCGAAAGACACGGACCTGATTTGGGAGGCTCGGCACGAAGGCATGGCGCCCGACATCGACGGCAGGGTCTACATCACCGAATTTGAAGGCGTGAACGACGCCGCAGATCTGCCCGCGCCCGGCACGCTCGCCACAATCGAAGTCACCAGCGCGAAGGATTACGATCTTATCGGCCGCGCTGTCGAGTTTGCAGCGCCGGCCGCTGTCGCGCCGGACGCTCCCGCGAAATCAAATCTTTTCCCGATCCTCGCATCCCGTTAGAATAGCCGCCGCGTCGAGCGATGCGGCTGAAGGCTGTTTGCGAAGGCGAAAAAAGAGACCTATGAGTTCCACTGCCCGCGAGCGATCGGTTCCCGTGCCGGAGCCGGAGCTGACTCCAGATGCGATGATCGAGCGCGCCATCGCGCTGCAGCCGCGGCTGCTGGCCGAGCAGGATGAAACCGAGCGGCGCAGCGTTCATTCCGAAGCGGTCCACGAGGAGTTCCGCAGAGCCGGATTCTACCGGTGCCTACAGCCGCGGCGTTTCGGCGGCTACGAATTCGATCTCAAGACCTACTTTCGCATCGCCATCGAGCTCGCGCGCGGCGACCCGTCCGTATCGTGGTGCCTGATTGTCGGCTCGGGCCACGCGCTGATGCTCGGCTCGTATTTCGGCGAAGAGGCGCAGGCGGAAGGCTTCGGCCCCGACGGAAATTTTTCCGCGCCGTCGGTTGCGGCGCCCACCGGCACGGCGACGCCCATCGACGGCGGCTGGCTCGTGAAGGGCAAATGGGGCTACGCCTCGGGCGCGCCGTACGCGACGCACTTTATGCCGAGCGTGCTGATCGCCGAAAATCCGGACGCAAAGCCGCGCGCCGGAATCGCGCTCGTCCCGCGCGCGCAGTGGAAAATGCTCGACGATTGGGGCGCGATCCTCGGCATGCGCGGCAGCGGCTCTAATTCGATCGCTATCGAGGGCGCGCGCGTGCCGAAAAGCCACGTAATTCCGCTCGACATGCTCAACGTCGACGTCGCGCAAGGGACTCCCGGCTCGCGGCTGCACGGCAATCCGATGTACGCGGGCCGCTGCCTCTCGTTTTTCCACGCGGAACTTGTGGCCATCCTGGTGGGCCTCGGCTACGCGGCGATCGACGAGTACGAGAAAATCATCCGCTCGAAGACCACGCTCTATCCGCCGATCGTGCCGCGCTACCAGCACCACGACTATCAGCGTTATTTGGGGCTCGCGCTCGGGATGATGAACGCGGCGAAGCGGCTCGTCCTGAACGCGGGCGAGGTGTACTTGGAATATTGCCGGCGCGGCTTCGATGGCGGCGCGCCCTTTACGATGGAAGAAGATCTCGAGCTTTTCGCGAGCCTCGAGCACGGTGGGCGGCTGGCGTGGGAAGCGATCGAGATGATGTTCCGCACGTCGAGCTCGAGCGGCGCGAAAGACGGCGAGCGGATGCAGCGCTACTATCGCGACGCGTCGATGTATCGCGGGCACCTCTCGGCGCAGTACGACATCGCCGCGCAGCGCCTCGCGCTCGTCCACCTCGGGCTGAATCACGGCATCGCCACCGAGGATCGCACCGGAGTCGGGAATACGCCCGCCACCGGACGCGAGAAGTAGCCCCAGAGCTATTCGTACCGCAGGGCCTCGATGGGATCGAGGCGCGAAGCCTTCCGCGCGGGGTAGTAGCCGAAAAATATTCCGACGGCCGCGGAGAAAGCGACGGCGCCAATCACCGAAAGCGGCGAAACGGCGGTGGGCCATTGCATCGCCTTGGCGACGATAATCGACGATGCGATTCCAAACACGACGCCGATGATCCCGCCGATCAGACTCAAGACCATGGCTTCGCTGAGAAACTGGCGCTGCACGTCGCTTTCCGTCGCGCCGACGGCGATGCGCACGCCGATTTCACGGGTTCGTTCCGTGACGGAAACGAGCATGATGTTCATGATCCCGATGCCGCCAACCAGCAGCGAAATGGCGGCGACGCTTCCAAGCAGCACGGTGAGAATCAGCGAGACTCGGCCGACGGTTTGCGCGATTTCGGCGGGGCTGCGGATCGAAAAGTCGCTATCCTCATCCGCGCGCAGGTGATGGCGCTGGCGAAGCAGCGCGGTGATCTGGCTCGTGGCGAAATTCACATCGTTTTTCGAATCGATCGATGCGGTGATCAGCTGCAGCCAGTCGACGCCCACGAGCTTTTTCATCACGGTGGTGTACGGCATCATGATGACGTCGTCCTGATCGCGCCCGAAGGTGGATTGGCCCTTTGTTTCGAGCTCGCCGATCACCGTGACCGGAAGCGTCTTCACGCGAATCACCTTGCCGATCGGGTTGTCGCCGCCGAAGAGCTTGTTCGCTACGGTCGAACCGATCACGCAGACGTCCGCCGCGGTATCTACTTCGCGCTGGGAGAATCCGCTGCCGACCACGACGGGCCAATTGCGGATCTGGAAGTAGTCGGGGCCGACGCCTTGATCGCGCGTGGCCCAATTCTGGCCCTCGTAGACCACCTGGGCGGTCGTGTCCGTTTCCGGCGAGATCATCGTGATCGCAGGAATTTCCTGCAGCATGGCGCGAGCGTCGCTGACCATCAGCGTGTTGGTGGCGCCCGTGCCCATTTGGATTCCCCCCGAGTTCACGCTGCCCGCCTGAATGAAGAGCATATTCACGCCGAGACTTTGGATTTGATCCTGCACCTGGTCGCTCGCGCTGGTGCCGACGCCCACGATGCAGATTACCGCCGTCACGCCGATAATGATTCCCAACATCGTTAGGAGAGTGCGCATTTTATTGCGGCCGAGCGTGCGAAGAGCGATACGTATCACTTCATTGAACTTCATTTCCCCACCTGACTGACCCAGGGCCCGACCACTGCTTTCGCGGAACTTGCGAGCGCGTTGAGTTCACCGGGAATAATTGCGTTTCAAGCCGCACCGACACCACGAGCGGCTCTATCTATAAATACGCGTGAAGCGCGGCTGAAGTTACGCTTTTCTGAATCTTGTTGGCCGCTGCGAATGCGATCGGGCGGGCGCGGACCGACAGTGGTGCAGATTGGCTGAATCTCCCCTCCATTGATCCGTGGCTTAACACAGAGAATACAGAGAGAATCCACAGAGGGCACGGAGAAAGTCGGCTGGAATTCTCTGTGTCCTCAGTGCCTTCTTGGTGGCCTCTGTGTTTAGTTCAGCCTTCAAATTCGCACGCTCACGCCGCTTGCTGCGCGGCGATGTGCTTTGCGGTATGCTCGTCGAGTGAAGCACCACTGCCCCATCTGCAAGAAACCGACTGATTCGGAGACCGACGCGGAGTTTCCGTTCTGCAGCCAGCGCTGCCGCCTGCTCGATCTCGGCAATTGGGCGAGCGAGAAGTATGTCGTCAGCGAGCCCGCAATGGACGAATCGGATTCCGGAATTCCCGAACGAGACCCGGATGAGCGAACCAACTGACGCGCCGCAAGAAGCCGCGTCGGTCGCGCCCGCGCGCCAGCCCGCCACGTCGCGCAAGCCCGCCGCAGCGGGTAAGCCGCGCTTCGCGCTTTTCATCGCGACAGCCTGCGGCCTGGGCTATATCCCAGTCGCGCCCGGCACGTTCGGTTCTTTGGCGGGCCTCGCTGTTCCGATCCTGCTGCTCTGGATACCGCTGACAATTCTTACCCCTCCCCGCGAACTTTGGGATATGTTTTTGGGAAGCAATGTGCACTTTAACTGGGACGCTTCCCGTCCGGGCAGCGAGATCGATCCGATGCTTATCGTCCAGTGCGTACTCGCGTTAACCGTAGCCGCGCTCGGGGTGTGGAGTGCGAGCCGCGCGGCCACGTTCTGGGGACAGAAGGACCCGCAGCGAGTGGTCATCGATGAAGTTTCCGGGCAGCACCTCACGCTGCTGCTCGGATGTGCCGCGCCGATTTGGTGGAGGGCCACGCCGACGTGGTGGTGGCCGCAGCTTGGGCTGATGACGACGAATGTGGCCCTTAGCTGGAAATATTTGTTGCTGGGTTTTATACTTTTTCGAGTGTTCGACATTTGGAAGCCTTTTCCGGCGCGGCAAGCGGAGTCGTTGCCGGGCGGCTGGGGCATCATGGCGGACGATTGGGTAGCCGGAATCTACGCGGCGATCGGATTGTGGATCGCGCGCGCGGCGGGTCTGTGATGCGGCAGCGTGCGGCGCATGGCAAGAGAAAAGCAGATTCCTCGCTGCATCTCGCGCCCGTCAAACACCGACGGGAAAGACAAGAGCGCGAGACTCCGCTCGGAATGACAGGCGCTGCCGAGTGGTCGATTGGACGCAAGTTGAGGACCGCTTTGCAATGGCAGTTGCAGCGAACCGCGAAGTAGGCGAGATGGGACCAACGTGAGCACGGCTTTGCGAACGAACGGCGCGCCAAGAATCGAAAGCGTGAAACCCGCCGCGGCTCTGCCGGGGGGCGAGGTCGCGATCGCAGGCAGCGGCTTCAGCGTGCGCAATCACACGCGGCCGCAGGTGCAATTCGGCGCGGCCGAGGCAAGCCTGGTGATGGCCGCGGACAATCTCCTGATCGCGCGCGTGCCGGACGACGCGGCGGGCGGCGCGGTGCGCGTGCGGATGGGCAGCGTCGAGAGTGCGCCATTCCCGATGGCGCTCGGCGTGCAAATCGCGGACAACCTGCATCCGGTCGGCAATCCCGCCGTGGACGCGGATGGAAACACCTACGTCACATTCAGCGGGCAGCGCGGGCAGAAAGTGCCGGTATCGCTCTACAAGATCACCGCGAATCATTCGGTGAAGCCGTTCATCACCGAGCTGATGAATCCCACCGGCCTCGCAATCGACCGCGATGGACATCTTTTCGTCTCCTGCCGCAACGACGGCACGATCCATCGCGTCTCGCCCGACGGCCGCGCGATCCAGTGGATCGAAGGCATGGGCATCGCGACCGGCATCGCGTTCGACAAAAACGGCAGCCTCTACGTGGGCGACCGCAGCGGCACGATTTTCAAGATCAGCCCGGACCGCGAGATTTTTGTGTTCGCGACGCTCGAGCCTTCGGTAGCCGCGTACCATCTCGCATTCAGCCCGGCGGGCGAGCTGTTCGTCACCGGGCCGACCACTTCGAGCTTCGATCGCGTCTACCGGATTACGCCCGCGGGCGAGGTAGAGGTATTTTTCCGCGGGCTCGGCCGCCCGCAGGGACTCGCGTTCGACCGACTCGGCAATCTCTACGTCGCCGCGTCGTTCAGCGGCAAGCGCGGCGTCGTGCGCCTCACGCCGCAAGCCGAACCCGAGCTGGTGCTCGGCGGCGCCAACATCGTCGGCCTCGCGCTGCTGCCGAGCCATCGCGCGATGATAGCCACCACCAGCGCCCTCTTCACCCTCGACTGGGACGTCGCCGGCCTCCTCCTCAACGGATAGGATAGGAGCTAAGAAAGCGCCGCGCCACAAAAGCACGGTGTCATATTCGCACGACCTCGATTTTTGTGTTGTCGCGAACCGCGCCGTATGATTAGCTAGCAAACGGTTCAATTGACCACAGTGCGAAGCAGCTTTTACTTGTTCCTCCGTACTGCGTCACGTCTCGCTAAATAAACTAATCGTGCAACCATAGAGCACCTTCCTCGCGCGGAACGGCCTGCCGGGTCGCAGGATTCATCCGGCCGGAAATTGCACCTGAAAAGAGATTCGTGAAAATTCTACTGTACAACCCAGATAATGGCGTGACTCGTAATTTTATGCCGCATCTTTGGATGTTCCTGCTGCAGGCATTGACGCCTCCCGGCCACGAGGTGGTGTTGATCGACGGCAACGCCCAGCCCATGGATGAAGTAGGCATCGCGCGCTACGTGCGCGAACAACATATCGACCTGGTCGGCATCGGCGCGATGACCCGGATGATCGCCAAGGCGTATCGCATGGCGGACGCGGTGCGCGGCGCCGGAGTCAAGGTGGTGATGGGCGGTCCTCACGTCACCGAAATGGCCGATGAGGCGCTCGGGCGAGACGGCGGTGCGCGCCACGCCGACGCGGTCGCTCTCGGCGAAGCCGATGAGACGTGGCCCATCATCGTGGAGGATGCCGCGCGCGGCGCGCTCCAGGATGTCTACGCGCCCGTGGACGAATCGGGCAAAGAGCGTAAACCGTCGCTGCGCCCGTATCCGGAGATTCCCTGGGACAAAATCAAGCTCGAGCAATTCAATTTACTCCCCGGCATGGTGCATCCGCTGCTGAAGCGCGTGGGCGCCGGCTGGGGAACTTTTCGCGTGATTCCGATGGAATCCGGGCGCGGCTGTCCCTACGGATGCGAGTTTTGCACGGTGACGGGATTCTTCGGCGACTCCATCCGCTTTCGCACGAATGAAAGCGTGGTGAACGAACTCCTGCTGCTGAAAGCGCGCGCAAAAGCGGAGGGCGGCCAGATTGCCGTATTCTTCATCGACGACAATTTCGCCATCAACGTGAAGCGCACAAAATCTTTGCTGCGAGACATCATCGCCGCCAACGCTCAAGTGCATTGGGTGGCGCAGATCAGCGCGAATCTGCTGCGCGACGAGGAGCTCGTCGCGCTGATCGCGGCCGCGGGCGGCAAGTGGGTCTTCATCGGGATGGAATCCATCGATCCCGCCAATCTTGCGGACGTAAAGAAGGGATTCAACAAGCCGGGCGAATACGCCGCGGTGCTCGAGCGGCTCGCCCATCACAACGTTTTCGCCATCACGTCCTTCATTTTCGGCATGGACAACGACACGCCCGGCGCAGCGGACCGAACCCTGAAGGAAATTCGCAGTTGGCCTCCCGGACTGCCGATTTTCGGCTTACTGACACCCCTGCCCGCCACGCCGCTCTACAAAAGGCTGGAAGCCGCCGGGCGGCTCACGCGCCCGAAACACTGGCAAGAGTTCATTCCCTTTGCGATGGCGCATACACCGCTGAAGATGAGCATCGACGAAGCCCATGAGGAAGTGCGCATCGGCTGGGCCAAGTCCTACAGCCCGGAGGCAATCGAACAGGCGGTGGATTCGATCGGTTACAAGCCGCTGGGCTACCGCATCAACATCTTTATTGCGCGCCTCTGTTTCCGCGGGATCTATTTTCCGCAAATGGGCGCCTTCGCATGGATGAAAACGATTTTCCAAAATCGGCGCACGATATTCAAACTCGCGAGGCAGGGATTCGGAGGAGGGCTGCACGCAGTAGCGGCGCCCTCTGTCGCGACCCAGCCGGCCATGGACGAACAGCCCCAATCAGGAGATTGATGTCCGCTTCCCAACCTGGCGCTCCACGGTAGATACTATCGGCCGTGGACTCGCCTACCGCTGCAGTCCTTGGGGAAATTGGTCTGCCTGCTCCCATCCGCGAATTGGCGGCGCGGCGCTGGGATGTGGTGATTGTCGGCGCGGGGCACAATGGCTTGGCGTGCGCGGCGTATCTCGCGCGCGCGGGCAAACGCGTGCTTGTGCTCGAAAGCCGGACGCGCGTCGGCGGTGCATGCACGATCGAGGAGCCTTTTCCCGGCGTGCGGATGTCGCCATGCGCGTATTTGGCCGGGCTGCTGCATCCACTCGTCGTCTCTGAGCTGAGATTGCCCAAACGCGGCTTCGAGTGGACGCCCGCGGTCAACGGGCTGTTCGTTCCCTTCCTCGACGGCTCGAGCGTGCAGCTGTGGGATGGCGACAGCCAGTGCGAGGCGGAAATTCGCAGATTCGCGCCGGGCGACGTGGAAGGCTGGCGCGCGATGAGCGCCGTGCTGCGCCGGTTGCGTGACGCATTGCGTCCGGCGGGCGATGGCGATCTGTGGATCGGCGAACCGCCCACGCGCGAGCAGATCGAAGCGCGGCTCGGCAATGACGGCGAAGCCAAGCACGTGCTTTTCGACTGGTCGATGGCCGAATTCGTCGAGCGCTACCTGCGCGACGAACGCTTGCAGAGCGCGTATCTCGGGCAAGGCGTGATCGGGACGAACGCCAGCCCGTTCGATGCAGGCACCGCCAGCATCCGCTTCCATCACGCCTCGGGACGCCTCGGCGGAATGCCCGGCATGTGGGGCTACGTGAAGGGCGGCATGGGCATGGTGTCGTTTTATTTTTGCGATGCGGCGCGCGAAGCGGGGGCGGTGGTCGCCGCAGGCGTGCCGGTAGCGCGGATCGCGCCGGGCGAAGGAGTGATGCTCGAGGGCGGCGAACTGATCGCCGCCCCGGTCGTCATCTCGAATGCCGATCCGCGGCAGACTCTGCGGCTGCTCGGCTATGCTGCCGATGCCATGTGGCGCAAGCGCATCGAAGAAATTCCCATCGAGGGCTGTACCGTAAAGCTCAACGTGCTGCTCCGCGAGTTGCCCAACTTCACCGCGCGGCCCGGCACCAATCAGCCGCACCACTATGGACAGATCAATACTCCGCTCACGAAAACGGAATGGAAGGCCGGATTCGCCGACGCGCGCCACGGCGAATTGCCCGAGCATCTCTGGTGCGAGCTGTATTTCCAAAGCGCGCACGATTCCACAATTGCCGCAGCCGGGCGGCACACCATGAGCGTCTTCGCGCAATACGTGCCCTACAAATTCGCGCGCGGCACGTGGGACGATCGCCGCGAGGAAGTCCGCCGGCTCGCGCTCAATTCCCTCGCACGCTTCTGCTCGAATATCGACAGTGCTGTGATCGACGCGCAGGTGCTTGGCCCGCCGGATATCGAGCGCAGGGTCGGCCTCACCGGCGGCCACATCTTTCAGGGCGAGTGCTTGCCTCCGTACATGTGGTCGAATCGCCTTTCTGCGCGCACGCCGATGCACGGCGTCTATTTATGCGGGGCGTGCACGCATCCGGGCGGCAGCGTGATCGGCATCAACGGGCGCAATGCCGCGATGGCCGCCCTCCGCGACACCGCGTAGTTTCCGCGTTGCCCCTCTCATGCGCCGGCCCGGAGTCTCTTGCGCTCGCTCGGCGTCATCGAGTAAAACTCTTACTACATGAAAGCGGAGATCATTGCGGTCGGTTCGGAACTCCTGACGCCGTACCGCTTGGACACAAATTCGCTGTTCCTCACCGACGAGCTGACGCAGATCGGCGTGCGCGTGGTCTACAAAGCGGTGGTCGGCGACGCGCCTGACGAGATGCTTTCGACCTTTCGCCACGCGATGGATCGCGCCGACGTGATCGTCTCGTCCGGCGGCCTCGGGCCCACCGACGACGATCGCACGCGGCAGACCGTCGCGGACCTCCTCGGACGGAAACTCATTCGCGACGAAGGCACGCTGCAGAAAATTCAGGAGCGGTTCCGGCGCTTCGGCCGCCCCATGCCCGAAATCAACTTGCGGCAAGCGATGATTATCGAGGGCGCGACCGTCCTGCCCAACCCGCGCGGGACCGCCCCCGGAATGTGGATCGAAGCGAACGGCCGCATCCTGATTCTGCTGCCGGGCGTCCCCAACGAGCTGCGCGCTCTGACGGAAACCGAAGTGAAGCCGCGGCTAGCGAGACTCGGCAGCAAAGAGCGTCTCTTCACGCGCGAACTGCGGATCGTCGGGCTTTTTGAATCGGATGTCGAGCAGCGCGTGCGGCCGCTCTACGCCGAGTACCCGGATACCGAGACGACGATCCTGGCCTCCGCCGGATACATCCAGTTGCATCCGCGGATATGGTCGGACGATCCCGCCTACGCGAATGCGCGGCTAGACGAGATGGTGAAGCGGATGGCGCTCGCGCTCGGCGAGAATCTGGTTTCGATGCAAGGCGAGACGCTCGAGGAAATCCTGGCGCGCCTCCTGACGGAAAATCGCGCGACCGTTGCCGTGGCCGAAAGCTGCACGGGCGGATTGCTGGCCGAGCGGCTCACACATCTTTCGGGCAGCTCGGCATATTTTCTCGGCGGCGTCGTCTGCTATAGCAACGAGCTGAAAACGAGCATGGTCGGCGTCCCCGCGGAGCTGATCGCAGCGAAAGGAGCGGTGAGTTCGGAGGTTGCGCTCGCGCTGGCGGACGGCATTCGCAAGCGCACCGGTGCGACGCTTGGGCTTGGCGTCACCGGCATTGCCGGGCCGCTCGGCGGCACGCCGGAGAAGCCGGTCGGCCTCGTCCACATCGGGATCGCGGACGAGCGCGGTCCATGCGAGAAGGCGTACCGTTTCCCGGGCGACCGCGAGCGAATCCGCCATTTCGCCACGCAAAACGCGCTCGACGCGGTTCGGCGCTACTACATGTTCCCGCGGCCCGCCGCCGGAGTCGCGTAGCGCGGGTTTGCCCTGCTCGCCCTGATGCAGGAAGGGAGCGGAACGAAGGGCGTCTCGCCGGCTCCCGATTTTGACGTGCCTTCGCACCGGCTTGTCCTGAGCTTTTCGAAGGGCCGTCTTCCGCCGGGCGGGTTTGGTTTAGCCTTCGTGGCGGCGGCCTTTCAGGCGGGCGGCTCTTATCGAAGGCTTAGTTGAAGAATACGCCGAGCTCGGAATTACCGTACGGGGTGCGGCAGTGAGGCTCTTCGTGGCGCTGGATTTGACTGAAGAAATACGCGAGGCGCTGCGCGAGCCGATCGCAAAGCTGAAGCTGCTGGCCAAAAGCGCCCGCTGGGCGCGCCCGGAAGGAATGCACGTGACGCTGAAATTCATCGGCCACGTTGACGCGAGCAGGCTGGCCGCGATCCGCGCGGCGCTCGGGACAGTCCAATCCAATGCCCCGGTCGAAATGCAAATTCGCGGCGTAGGATTTTTCCCGGATGAGCGCCGCCCGCGCGTCCTGTGGTGCGGCATCGAGGCCTCGGCGAATCTCGCGCCACTCGCCGCCGAAATCGAGCGCACGCTCGAACCGCTCGGCATCCCGCGCGAAGAGCGGAAATTCGCGCCGCATCTCACGCTCGCGCGCCTCAAAGATTCGCACGGCGTCGAAAAATTCGTGCGCGCCACCGAGGAAATGAAGTCGCGCGTTTTCGGATCGGCGCGCGAGACCGAATTTCACCTCTTCGAAAGCGTGACGAAGCCATCGGGCGCCGAATACAGAAAAATTGAGAGCTATGCCTTCATGAAGGGAGCCGCGTGATTCCCTATTGGACCGCGGGCGTGGCCTACCTGCTGGGCTCGATTCCCTTCGGCGTGCTGATCGTGAAAATGCGCGGCGGGCCGGACATCCGCCAGTCGGGCAGCGGCAACACCGGCGCCGCCAACGTGATGCGCAACGCGGGCGCGGCGGCGGGCGTGCTGACGCTCGTGCTCGACGCGGGAAAGGGCTATCTCGCCGTTTGGATCGCCGAGCGCGCGGCGCACGGAGCGATTCGGTGGATGGTGATCGCGGCGGCCGCAGCCGTGATCGGGCACATCTTTCCCGGTTTGGCTGCAGTTTCGCGGCGGCAAAGGCGTGGCGACGGGCCTCGGCGCGTTCCTGCCGATCTGCCGCGAAGCCGTGCTGTTCGCCGTCGTACTGTGGCTGATCGTCGTGGGATTTTGGCGGTATTCGTCGCTCGGGTCGATTGTGGCGACGGCGGCTCTGCCGGTGTTCGTCTACAAATTGTACGCGCCGGGCCACGCGCCGCCCACGGACGTCACGCTATGCACGGTCGCGATTTCGTTGCTGGTCCTATGGAAGCATCGCGCGAATATCGAGCGCCTGATTGCCGGACAGGAAAACCGCTTGACGTCGCGGCGGCGGGATTAGCGGTCGGTATAGTAGCCGTCGCGCGCCTGAACGGTCAGGTCTTTGTCGTTCGTGGTGAGATGAATCTTGTGATAGCCCGCGCCGGTATTGGCGGGGTTCGGTGAATAGCCGAGGCCGTACTGATTGCGTAGTTCCTCTTCGATCGCCGCGTAGATCTGGTCGACCGACATTTTCTTCGTGACCTCAAACAAGCGCCCGCCCGTTTGCGTGGCGATTTGGCCGAGGACCTTCTTGCCGTCCGCGTGGCTTTCCTCGGGATAGCGATTCCCGCCACGTCCGCCGCCTTGACCACCTCCACCCCCGCCTGGTCCGCCCCCACCGCCCGGCCAGCCGGTTCCGCCGCCAGGACCACCGCCTCCGCCCGGCCAACCGCCTCCCATGCCCCAGCCCCCGCGCGTGCGACGCTGTCCGCGCGGCCGTTCTTCTTCCCCGCTGGCGAAAAGAATCGAATACACGGAAGTATCGGCGCGCTGCGCGGCCTCCACTGCATCCTCGAGCGATTTCTTGCTGCCACGGTCAACGCCATCGGACAGCACGAAAAGAGCCTTGCGGCCCTGTTGCTTCTTCATCAGATCGTCCGAGGCGAGGTAGATCGCATCGTAAAGCAGCGTGCCGGCATGGCGCCGGCGGCTGTCCTGGTCGTCGTCGGCCGTGTCGCGCGGCGCGGCATCGAGCAGTTGCAGGGCCGCCTGCAGCTTGGGTCGCAAAGGGGTCAAATCCTGCAGCAGTTCAACCTCATGGTCGAAATGAATCACGAAGGCGCGGTCCTTGTCGCCGAGCATGTGATCGAGAAAGGTGTAGCTGGCCTTGCGCTCGTCATCGAGCGCGCCCCGCTGGCTGTAGCTTGTGTCGACGAGCAAGCCGAGCGTGAGCGGCACGTCGGTGTCGCGCACGAAATTGCTGATCGTTTGCGGGCGCCCGTCTTCGTCCAGCGCGAAATCTTCCTTGTTGAGGCTCGCGACGATTTTCCCCTTCTTGTCGCGCACGGTTGCGTACACGGTGACCAGCTTCGTTTCGCTGGAAATTTTCGACGGCGACTCGGGTGGTTGCTCGGCATGCTTGAGCTGGGGGAGTTGCGACGGCTGCTGTGCCGGTTGCGGCGGAGGCTGCTGGGTTTGCTGTTGTGCCTGCCGCGCCAAAGCGTCGCCAACCAGCAGCAGCGGAGCGGCCAGCAACAGCGCGAGCAGCCGCGCGCGTCGCAGACCGCCGGGCCGCCGATGATTCGCAAACGGTGCTGAGGCTCTATTCCGCATCGAGTGTGTCGAACTCAGTGAGCGTACCAATCAAGATTCCGGGAAGGGCCGCAAGGTTGCATCCGTCCTCGCGTCTCATCGGTTCCAAGTGATCCCGCGGCCCAGCACGAAAATGAAGATCAGGCTCGCAATCGCGCCGCCGGCGATCCATGCCGGGCTGCGAGGCAGCGATCCGGCCGGCTCTTCGTCTGTCGGGTGCGGCCGGCGCAGCATGCTCGGAAGAGAAAGCATTCCGGCGTTGCCGCCCAAAGTCGACGCGAGCGCGGACGCGAAGACGTAGAACATCCCAGCCGGATTGAACAGGCCTGCGATGCCCGCCAGGATTCCTTCTGAGAAGTAAGGGAGCCAGCAAAGAGTGCGCATCTTGCGCGGATCGTCGTCGTTGCGCCGGAAAGGCCCGAGCTTCGCGGCCACCAGCAGCATCGACGCGTAATAGGTGATCATGCCGACCACGACCAGCCCCACTCGCCACAACCAGTGCGGCTGCCAACCTTGGATCACAGCCGCCCAGTCGCCGAAGTTCGAGACGCCGGAAAAGAAGAAGTAGCCGGTGCCGCTGAACAGCCCTCCCGCCATCGCGAGGATCAGGAAATAACGCGTAGTTGGCCGGTAACGCTGCGGCTTGAGAAGCACGAGCCAGAAAATCCCGCCGGAAATCAGGCTGACGAGCGGCCCCGCCGCGGCAATCCATCTCGTATCGAAGTCGCTCTGAAGAGCAACGGTGCTAACCGTCAGGTGACGCGCGCCGCTCAGGAGCGCCATGCCGCCGTGGCCAAGCGCCTCGTGCAGCACGTCTTCAACGATGCACGCGAGCGCCGCGATGGCGACCACGGTGAGCTTGTCGTACGTCACGGGCGCCACTTTTGTTGCGCTGGCGTCGGAGGACATGGCGTCGGTTGTAACACAACCCGGAGCTTTTGCGCATGTGTTGATCGTGCGCACCTTGAAGGCTACGAGCAAGAACGCGCGTACCGCCGCAAATGGCCAGGGCGAAAATCCAAGCGAAAAACCAGCCGGGCCATAACCCAAAGTTTTAGCATGGCTTAGGCGCTAAGGCCGCAATGGCTGATCGGGCACTTTAGTACCGTAGTTCAGTTGTGCCGCCCACCCGCGTTCGCTACGATTTTGCTTCGGGAAACTTATGCCCAGCGAGTCACAAAAGCAGCTCACCACGCGGCGCCTGCGCATCCTCTGGATCGTGATGGCGGCGCTTCTGCTGCTCAGCGCCGCTCCCCTGTGGCTTTACCACCAGCAAGTGCTGAGTCTGAGCGAAGACAAGCTGCAGGATACCGAGCGCGTCCAGCAAAACCAGATCACGCGATCGCTTGCGAGCGAGACGCTGCAATTCGAGCAAAACATTCGCGAGCAGTTACTGAGCCAGCGGCAGGTGCTGGCATTGACCGGGTGGATTCAGGATGTGGACGACGCGTCGCACACACCGCAGATGTCGCGGCTGCTGCAAAGCTTCATCGAAAACAATCCCAACATCCTGTACGTGACGGCGGTGGACCGGCAGGCCAAGGGGCAGTCCGCCGGAAGTTTTGCCGCGGACCAGGATCCGTTCGTCGGGGCGGCGTTGAAGCGGGCGTTCACGATGAGCATTCAGGGAGTCGATTCGGTCAGCGAGCCCTTCGCGCTGGGGCGGGACAATCATCCGGCGCTGGTGATGTCCGTGCCGTTGCTTTCAGACGGCCAATTTGCCGGGATGTTTGCGGCCGTGGTGTCCCTCGACCGGCTACAGTCCCGTTTACGCGATGCGAGCGTGCGCGATCGCACCGTCTACATCGTGAACGCGCACGGCCAAATCGTCGCGTACCCGGACACGCGCGATATGGTTCCGGGACGGAGCGTTGCGTCGACTTCGCCGCTGGCCAAGCAGGTGATGGCTTTGCCCCAGGATCTCCGGGCGACGCAAACCACGAATTTCAGTCTGCCGGGCAAGGACACGCGCCACCCCATCGACATGATCGGGACGTACAGCACGATTCCAGAATTGGGCTGGGCGGTGATCGCGCAGCGCAGCCTCGATGACGCGCGCATCGACGCGGGGGTGTCGGAACTCACGGCGGAAGCGCTTCGCTTCGTGGTCGGCGTGATGTTCGCGTCTCTTTTCGTCGGGTACATTTTCGCCGTGGGAATCACGCGGCCGATTCGCGGCCTGGTGGAATCGACGCGCGCCATCAGCCGCGCGGAATTCCACGAACGCGTGCAGGTGCGCGGGGCGGCGGAAATCAGCGAGCTCGCTGAAACGTTCAATAGCATGGCCGGGCACATCGAGCAATACGTCGATCAGCTCAAGGCCGCCGCCGAACAGAATCGCGAGCTCTTCCTCGGCTCGATTCGCATGCTCGCCGCGGCCATCGACGAAAAGGACCCGTACACGCGCGGCCATTCCGGGCGCGTGGCGAAGTATTCGATCATCATCGGCGACGGCCTCGGCCTGAGCGCCGAAGATCTCGACCGGCTGCGCATCGCGGCGCTGCTGCACGACGTCGGCAAGATTGGCGTCGACGACCGCGTCCTGAAAAAGCCGGGCAAGCTCACCGACGAGGAATTCGAGCTGATGAAGCAGCACACCGTGAAAGGCGCGAACATCATGCGCCCCGTTTCGCAGCTCAAAGACATGCTTCCCGGCATCGAACTGCACCACGAGCGCCTGGACGGCCAGGGCTATCCCTACGGCCTCTCCGGCGACCAGATCCCGATCATGGCGCGAATCATCGCGGTCGCCGACACGTTCGATGCCATCACCACGAACCGCCCGTATCAATCGGCCATGGACCTCGAATACGCACTCGAACGCATCCGCTCGCTCGCGATCACGCGCTTCGATCCCAAAGTGGTCGAGGCGCTCGAATCCGCCATCCACGCCGGCCGCCTGCGCCTCACCGCCAGCCTCGTCGAGGTGTAGTCTTTCCTTCCTGGTTTTGCAGGGGCCACCTTGCTTTTCAGGCGGAGGCCTTTGCGCTGCTACGCTCCAGCCCGCATCGATTCTCGCGGCATAGCAATCTTCGCGAGGAACGTGCGAATGGCCGCACCGATCTCGCGTGCGTGTGTTTCGAGCGCGAAGTGACCCGTGTCGAAAAAGTGGGTCTCTGCATTCGGAATGTCGCGCCGGTACGCTTCCGCGCCGACGGCCAAGAAGAACGGATCATTCTTTCCCCACACGGCGAGCAGAGGCGGTCGTTTTGTGCGGAAATACTCCTGGAATTGGGGGTAGAGGGCGACATTGCTGGCGTAGTCCAGGAACAAGTCGAGTTGAATATCCTCGTTGCCCGGACGAGCCAACAGCGCGGAATCGAGCTGGTAGGCCTCCGGCGCTATTAGCGTTTCGTCCTGGACGCCATATACGTATTGAGACTTCGTCGCCTCTGGGGTAAGAAAATCGCGCAGTGCAGCGCGATTCTGTTCGGTCGGTTCCTTCCAATATTTCTGAATCGGGTTCCAACCTTTGCTGAGGCCTTCTTCGTAGGCGTTGCCGTTCTGCGAGACGATCGCGGTGACTCGCTCGGGGTGCGCTAGGGCGAGCCGAAATCCGATGGGAGCGCCGTAATCGAAAACGTAGATCGCGTAGCGTTCGAGCCCAATGGCCCGCGTGAAGCCGTCAATCGTTCTGGCGAGCTGTTCAAATGTGTAGCGATAGCTCTGGCGATCAGGGGCGTCTGAAAAGCCAAAACCCGGCAGATCTGGCGCGACCACGTGATAGTGGTCGGCGAGTGCCGGGATCAAATTGCGAAACATGTGTGACGACGTGGGAAAGCCATGCAGCAAGAGAATGGCTGGCGCAGTGGCGGGGCCGGCTTCGCGGTAAAAGACTTTGTGGCCTTCGATGCTTGCATGTAGATATCTGGTCACAACAACCTCCTCAAAAGCTAAAGGAACGTACCTTGCTTACTGATGAGCGCGTCTAGAACTGCTCCAGCTTGGCTACGCCGAATAGCGCATGAAATCGCTCGCAATAGATGACCGCCGCGTCGTACTTCTGCAAGTCGACAGATGCAGGAAGATCGTAATTCTGATCCCCCTGATTCCCTTTTAGAGACCCGAGTTCAACGCTATCGAGCTGCCCCTTGACGATCTCTTGGGCAAGATTTTCGTCGTCGCTGCGCGCCAGGAGGACGTGAACATCCGGGCCATTGGAGGTCGAGAAGTCCGTCAGGCGCAGATATTCCTTGCCGTCGGGCGTTTTGTAGATCGTTGCCCGCCCACTGGTCTGGTGAGCTTTTCCTTCGAGGAGGCCGGTATACAGCGGCTGAGGGTCGGTGCTCGAAGTGAACGGAGCCGGCTCATTCACCTGTTTGTTGATCCAGAGTTTCTCCGGGCGGAAGGCCCACCAGGCGCCGATGAGCACCGGAAGACCTACCGCGAGCAATAGCCACTTCCGGCGCGAGAGCCAAGAACGTATAGGCGAATCCATGATTTTGTCCCTCCAATCCGCGAATCGGGCAGGTAAACCTGCCCGACTCGATCGGAATGAATGTGTGAGTCTTAGAATTTCTCAAGAGGCGCGGCGCCGAAATTGGCGTTGAACCGTTCGCAATAGATCGACACGGTTTGGAACTTGCTCAGATCCGTGCCGCTCGGGATGGCGTAGTTCTGGTCGCCTTCGTTCCCCTTCAGCTTGCCGAGCTCGACGCGCTCGGTGTTGGTCTTGAGGAAATTGGCGTCGTCGTTCGCGTCCGTGGCCGCGATCAAAATCACGTGCACGTCGGGGCCGTTGGAAGTCTTGAAGTTTGTCAAGCGGAGGACCAGATTCCCGTCTTTTTCGCGGTAGATCGTTGCACGGCCTGAAGTGCTGTGAACTTTTCCGTGGAAGGTGCCGGTTTCCAGAGTTTTCGCGTTGCTGTCTTGCGCGTGCGCCGCCGGCTGCAATCCGAATGTGAACGCCAGCGCAGCGATTGCCACCACTGTCCTGATCGTACGAACCATGACGATTTCTCCTTTTTTTTCAATGAGCGCCTTGAAGCGCTCAACTCTCATGGGCGATAGGAGTCATTTGCCGCGCGAAAGTTACACGCATGAGCGACAAATGCGGCAATTCGGCAGTGCCTGGCGAAAGAGCGGGAGATAGGACACTTACGAGAGAGTCATAGCGGGCAGTGCGGAGATCATCTGATCCATCCGGGACGCCAAATTTCGATGCGCGCATAGCAGATTTGAAATGCCGGCCTTGTCAGCTGCGGTCCGTTCGCAACTTCGCCATCACGCGATCGATGATCGGGTTCGAGACGTTTTCCGGCAAATCGAATGAACTGCTTTCCGTCACGATCTTTATCGTCTTGAGGCTGGAATCGTACAGCACGTGGCAAGCGCGGCACTGGGACAGGTGCAACTCAAGCTCTTTGCGAACCTCCGGCGACACCTGATCCTCGAGGTAGTCTCCGAACTCGGCGAAGAATTCTTCGCATGTAATCACTGAGCTATCCCCCTGACATTCGCCGCAAAGTGAGGCGAGAGCCACTCTCGGAGCATAAGCCGGCCTCTCAGGAGCCGCGTCTTTACGGTAGGTACGCTTAACCCCAGCTGTTGCGAAACTTCATCCGTCGAAAGCTGCTGGATATCACGGAGCATAACCACCGCCCGGTAATTTGCGGGAAGCGCCAGGATTCCTTTTTCAACGAGCTGGCGTATTTCCGATTTGGAATAGAACTGCTCCGGGTTGTCCTGCCAGGCCCTAACTTGACGAGGTCGGAAATCCGTCTCTTCGTCGTACCGTCCTTCGTCGAGGCTTTCCATGTTTTTCCCGCGTCGCAACCGCTGAAGCGCCGAGTTCCTCGCGATACTCACCAGCCAAGTCGAAAACTTCGAGCGGCCCTGAAATCCCCCGATGTGCTTGAACGCGCTCAGCAGAGTGTCCTGCATGGCGTCCTGTGCGTCGGCCGGGTTGCCCAAGATGGCTGCGAGCGTGCGATAGATCAACTGGCTATGCCGGCGGACCAACTCTTCAAAAGCCTCCAGGCTTCCGCTCTGCGCCTGGGCGACCCATTCAGCGTCGGGATCCAATACATCTACGTCGACGAGATGCACAACGCCCTCACCGCCGATAGGAGTCTGGGCGGAGTCAGAAAGATGCACTTTATTTTTCTCGAAGGCCGGGGGCGGCTCGAAATCGGGTTCGATTCCGAGTCCCATTTGAAGCGTATTTGCAAAATTGTTGAGGGCGGTGACTACCTCGCATTCCAAGATCTGCTCCTCGCTGAAACCAAACGCTCGAAGCCTGGCAACGTCCTCGCGAGAAAAATCCGGACCATGCGTCCCCAATTTGACGGCAAAGTCGAGTAATGCTTTGTCAGCCTCCGACAGGTTGGACTCACGATAGTCCACGGCAATCTGGTCCCCTTCCTCCGAAGGCATACCCAAGCCGCGCAATAGATTGCAATGCATCGCAACGCAATAAGAGTTGAGATTTGCCGCCGACACGGCGAGCAGAATGCATTCCTTTTGCACTCGCGTTAGGACATCTTCAGGTACCAGAATCCTGTCCACTGCTTCCAGCTCTGCCTCCAGCAAATCGGTCCGCAAAGTCTGAGCGCGGAAAAAGTTCGGTATGAACCCGTGACTCTTCTGAACGACGCCAAAAGCTGCAAACGCCTTCGGACTCAGGTATGGAGCGGGCACATACGGCCCTTTTCTCTTAGCAGCGGCATGCACATGGGGCTGCGGGCTACGGGGCGCTCCCTCACGCGGCGGAACAATTCTCGTCGCAGGGAGTGTCCGCAATGCGAAATCTGGCTCCGGACCCAAACCCGCGGATAGCGTGCAGCGGTAAACGGCCAAAGCGGTCGTGACGACGGCTTCGAATATCGCCTCGTCCTGGAATCCGCATGCCCGCAGAACTTCAATGTCTTCCGAATTTACCGAGGGAGCGTGGCGCGCTAGTTTGAGGCAGAACTGCAAACAGGCTAAATCGGTCGCCGAGAGGTCCGCCTTACGGTGGTCGCTCAAAAGAGAATCGATTTGACCCTCGCTCGCGCCAAGCGAAAACAGGACTTTGCTATCCAACGTTATGCAGTACGCGTCTTGCCGGTCAACTGCAATGCTTAGAAGGATTCGCTCCTTCTGCACCCGCGAAATCGCTCCTTCCTGTAGACGCACTGCGCCTTCGAGCTTCGCCTGAGCTTCAATGACGCGTGGCAACAAGCTCTGCGCGTGCAGGAGGTTGGGAACGAATCCAAGGGCTTCCCGAAACGCAACAAAGGGGACGAATTTGTCCTCAAGTTGAACTTCGCTGAAAAAGCTCATGTGCGCCCGGCAGTCGACGCGAATCAACAACAAGCGAGTGTACGTCTTTGGCTTCTCTGGCTGCAACCTCGGGCGGTTTACGTTCGGCAGTGCAAATTCGCCGCATCTTTTTGATTGGCCGTATCGTCTCATCCAGCGAATTCGGGATAACGCATGCAAGATGCAGCGCACAAACGGGTGCTCATTCTGGGAGGCGGGTTTGCCGGGCTCACGGTTGCCATGGAGTTGGAGCGGAAACTCGCGCGGGATCCTTCCGTCGAGATCACCCTCATCAATCGCGAGAACTTTTTCTTGTTCACACCCATGCTCCATGAAGTAGCGACGAGCGATCTCGATCTCACGACGATTGTAAATCCGGCTCGTAAGATGCTGCGGCGTGTCCAATTTCTTGCGGGAGAAGTCGATCAAGTCGATATTCAGAATCGGAGAGTCGTCTTTTCTCATGGGTTCGATCATCACCGCCACACAATCGAGTTCGATTCCCTCGTTTTGGGCATGGGCAGTGTCACGAATCTTTACGGCATTCCGGGGCTCCGCGAATACGCGCTCACGATGAAAACCCTGGGCGATGCCATGCGATTGCGCAACCACTTGATTGCCCACCTGGAAGAAGCCGATAGCGAGTGCTGTAAGGTAAAGGAACCGCTCTTGACCTTTGTCGTCGCCGGCGGCGGTTTTGCTGGGGTCGAAACGGTCGCCGGAATCAACGACTTCGTGCGAGCGGCGCTTCCCTCGTACCTTCACTTGACGGAGGACATGCTTCGAGTTGTCCTCGTTCATTCCGGCCCAGTCATCCTGCCAGAACTGGGCGAGCAATTAGGCGTCTACGCCCAGCAAAAACTCGCGCGCCGCAAAGTCGAAATTCGCTTGAACGCAAAGGTGGAAGAATTTTCCGGCCGCGTCGTGCGATTGAGCGACGGAGCGGAAATTCGCACAAATACGCTCGTTTGGACCGCCGGAACTTCGCCAAATCCGTTGCTCGAAACAATTCCTTGCGCAAAGGAACGCGGCCGTCTGCTCGTTACGGAATCTCTCGAGCTTGCAGCTTGGCCGGGCGTCTGGGCCCTGGGGGATTGCGCGGCTGCACCGGATCGCCGGACGGGGGGATTTCACCCACCAACCGCACAGCACGCGCTTCGTGAAGCCAAAGTCGTGGCTCACAACGTTATCGCAAGCATTCGCGGACAAGAGAAGGACCGGTTCGATTTTTCGACGATCGCGCAGCTCGCGGCGATCGGCCGGCGGACCGGCGTCGCCAACATTCTGGGCGTCAACTTCTCGGGGTTTATCGCCTGGTGGCTCTGGCGCACGATTTACCTGAGCAAGCTCCCGCGATTCGAGAAAAAACTGCGCGTTGCCTTTGACTGGACGCTCGATCTGATCTTTTCGAAGGATCTCGTTCAGTTCCTCGACGTCCGCGCGCCAATGATCTCCAGCCCGGAGGTCGATTCGTCACAAAAATCCGAGGCCGTGGCCGCCCGGACCCGTTGAGTGAGCTCCCGAGTTATCCAAAGCCGTCGAGCATTAGCTCAGGAGCGAACGCCTCGCATAAGCTCTGCGGGACCCTCGACTCCCGAAGTGTGTCCCTCTGGCTGAGAGATCGGGGATCGGGCTCCGCCTGTGCCACCTCCAACGGTTCTGAATCACTCCTCTGCTAGAATGAAGCGGACTTGAACGGAAGCTGCGTTCCGTTGCGAATCTCGCCATGATTTCACTATTTGGCAAACCCGAGCCGACGCTTCTCGAGAAGCTGAAGGATTCCGTCAGCAAGACGCGCACGGAGCTATCGGCGCGCGTCGAGCAGCTGCTGACGGGCAACCGGCCCGTCGATCCGGAACTGCTGAAGCAGCTCGAATCGGCGCTGCTGGGCGCGGATATCGGCGTGCGGACCACGAAGGAAGTGCTCGCGGCGCTGCGCCAGCAGGTGAACGAGCACAAGATCGACGATGCTGGCCAGCTAAAACAGGAACTGAAGCGGCAGATTGTGAAAATCCTCGCAGTGCCGGGCGCGAATTCGAACGGCAGCGCGCCGGAAGCGTCCCCCGTCGCTGCAGGCACCGTGGCAGCAGGCGCAGCAGCTGCGGGCGAGCCGCGGGTGATGTTCGTGGTGGGCGTGAACGGCACGGGCAAAACGACGACGATCGGCAAGCTGGCGAATCGGCTGAAAAAAGAGGGCGCGAGCGTGGTGCTATGCGCGGCGGACACGTTTCGCGCGGCTGCGATCGAGCAGCTCGAAGTCTGGGGCCAGCGCACGGGCGTCGAGGTGATCAAGCAGAAATCGGGCGCCGATCCGGCGGCGGTGGTATACGACGGGCTCGCGGCGGCAAAAGCGCGCGGGGCGGACGTGGCGATCGTCGACACGGCGGGACGCCTGCACACGAAATCGAACTTGATGACCGAGCTCGAAAAAATGAAGCGCACGGCGGCGAAGGTGATTCCCGGCGCGCCGCACGACGTCCTGCTCGTCCTCGACGCAACCACCGGGCAGAACGGCCTGAACCAGGCGCGCGAATTCTGGAGCCACGCGGGCGTCACCGGCATTGTGCTGACGAAGCTCGACGGCACCGCGAAGGGCGGCATCGTGGTGGCGATCGCGCGCGAGCTGAATCTGCCGATCCAGTTCGTCGGCACGGGCGAGCAGATCGACGATCTTGTCCCTTTCGACGCGCAAACCTATGTCAACTCCCTCTTCGATTAGCGCGGTGGCGGACCACGGCTACTGGATCACCGAGGCCATCGAGCTGGCCCGCAAGGGCATGGCGCTGGCGCATCCGAATCCGCGCGTAGGAGCGGTCGTGGTGCGCGACGGCGTGAAGGTGGGCGAAGGATTTCATATTTACGACCAGCGCGATCACGCGGAGATCGTCGCGCTGCGGCAGGCGGGCGAGCAGGCGCGCGGCGCGACGCTTTACGTGAATCTCGAGCCGTGCTGCACCACGGGCCGCACGGGGCCATGCACGAAAGCGATTATCGCCGCCGGAGTGACGCGCGTGTACGCCGCGATGGAAGACCCGAATCCAGCGGTCGCCGGGCGCGGCTTCGACGAACTCAGGCGCGCGGGGATCGAAGTTCACGCGGGAATCTACGAGAAATTTGCGCGCGAGACAAATGAAGATTTCGCGAAATGGATTCGCACTGGGCTGCCGTTCGTCACGCTGAAAACGGCGCTGACGCTCGACGGGCAAATCTCCTCGCGCCCGGGCAGCACGACGTCGATCACGAGCAAAGCGTCGCGCGAAGCCGTACAGCGCGCGCGCCACGCGGCCGACGCGCTGCTCACCGGAATCGGCACCGTGCTCACCGACGATCCTCGGCTCAGCGATCGCACGGGCGAGCCGCGTCGGCGCCGGCTGCTGCGCGTGGTGCTCGATTCGCGGCTACGCCTGCCGCTGAAATCGAAGCTCGTGAAATCTGCGGACGAGGATGTTTTGGTTTTCACGGCGCAGCGGCAGGATTCGCCGAAAGCGCGAGCGCTGCGGCGGGCGGGCGTCGAAATCGCGCCCGTGCCGGCCCGGGGCGGGCGCGTGGATTTGAAGGCCGTCCTGCGCGAATTGGGCAAGCGCGAAATGCTGAACCTGCTGCTTGAAGCGGGCGCTGAATTGAATGGCGCGGCACTTGAAATGGGGATCGTCGACAAGATGATGCTTTGTTACGCGCCGAAAATCATGGGCACGGGCGGCGTGCCGATGGCGCAGGTTTCGTCGCGCGGTTTTGCAAAGGCGCCGGCGCTGGCCAATCTGAAGCTGTCTTCGTGCGGACCGGATTTCGTGGTCGAAGGATACTTTCACGATGTTTACGGGAATCACCGAGCACGTCGGAAAAATTGAATCGCTCGAGCGCGCTGAAGACGGGGGGCGGCTGCGCGTGAGCTTTGCCGGCGCGGGCGCGTCGTTCGCGTCGATCAAGCAGGGCGACAGCGTGATGGCGAACGGCTGCTGTCTCACCGCAGTCGAGCTCGGCGCGCGGGATTTTCTCGCCGATCTTTCGGGCGAGACGCTGCGGCGCACCGCATTCGGCGAAAAGAAAGCGGGCGACCTTGTGAATCTCGAGCTGCCGCTTGCGGCAGGCGCGCGCCTTGGCGGACATTTCGTGCAAGGCCATGTCGACGGCGTGGGCCGCGTCACGCGGCTCGTGGCCGAGGGCGAAAATTGGTGGCTTTCGGTGCGCGTGCCGGAGGACTTGCGCCGCTACGTGGTGGAAAAAGGCTCGCTCGCGATCGACGGCATCAGCCTCACGGTTGCGCGGTGGCGCGACGGCATCGCCGACATCGCCGTCATTCCGTTTACATATGAGCATACGAACGTGCGCGCGATGGCGCCCAACGACGCGGTGAACCTCGAAGTCGACATCCTCGCGAAGTACGTCGAAAGCCTGCTCGAAACACGCAAAGGCCGCGCGGAATCGCACCTCACGATCAGCGGCTTGATCGAGCAGGGATTTTAGTTGGCGGCAGCTCGCGCGGCCTCGCGGGCCTTGGCGCGCGCGCCGCGGATGTAGAGCACGAGCCCCAGCAAGACTCCGCCGGCGGTGCCCGCGATCAGCTTCGTCTCGAAAATCCATTTATTGGCAGCTTCGGCGGGCGGAATGAATGAAAGCACGATGCCTCCGACCACCACCGCGAATCCCAAGAGGCTCGTGAGCCACACGCCGAATTTTCCGCCCGGAATCAGCGCCGCATTCGTATTCGTCTTCCGGTCGGGGCGATTGGACAGCTTGATCGCCGCCGCATACATATAGAGGAACGGGATGAAATATAGGATCGTGCCCGCGTCGACCAGAATCTGATACGCGCTGTTGGCGGTCTCGTTCACCTGCGTCACCAGCAGGATCACGCACGAAATTCCCGCCTGCACCAGAATCGAGACCCACGGCGTCTTCCATTTCGGATGGATTTTGCCGAAGGCCGCCGGCATGTAATGGTCGATCCCGACGACGAACGGAATCCGCGCGACGCCCGCCACGGTGGTTCCCACTCCGCCGGCATTGCCGAACAGCACCAGAATCGCCGCGATCACGCCGAAAAACGCGATGCCGTAAGCCGAGGAGGCGGCTGTGAGCGCCTGAAACACGCCGCTCTTCGGATCGACGGCGGTCGCCGGCAGAATCGCGAGCAGCGCAAAAGTTCCCAGAATGTACGCCACCGCGATCAAAACGCCCGAGCCGAGAATGGCGCGCGGAAACGTCTTGTGCGGCTCGCGCACTTCCTCGCTCATCGTGGAGCAAAGCTCGAGCGCCGTGAACGCAAACGCGATCTGCGGCCAGAAGTTCACCGTGCCCCAATTCCACACCGGCATCATGTTCGAACGCGTGAAATGCGTCACCGAGCCGTGCGCGTGCCACACGTAGGCGCCGAGGCCGATCAGCATCACGAGCGGAATGTACGTGCCGACGCCGCCCGCGTTCTGCAGCCATTTGCCGACGTTCAGGCCGATGATGTTCAGAAACACCGCCGCGAACAGCATGATGACCGAGCCGGTCACCAGAAACGCGCGATTATCCGCGAGGTGCGCGCCGCTGCTGCCTCCGATGTACGCCGCCATCGCGATGCTGGCCATCAGCAATCCGGGAAAATAAAAAAACGTGTATATCCAGTAGGTCCATCCGGCCACGAAGCCGTGAAACTCGCCGAACGCCTCCTTCGACCAGACGTAGAGTCCGCCCTCATGCGGAAATCGCGTCGAGAGTTCGACCACCACCAGCGCCGTCGGCAGAAAAAAGAACGTCGCGGCCAGCACCCACAGGCTCATCGACGAAGTACCGTTGTGCGCCGCAGCCGCAATCCAGCGCGGCCCGAGGATGGCGGCGATGTTGAATAGCAGGACGTCCCAAACGCCCATCACGCGGCGAAGCTGCTTCTTCGGGTCGGATGCGGCAGAGGCAGGCGCGGCGGATTCGCTCACGCCGTCTCGTCCAGTGCGGGAATCAGCTGGTCTTCGAGGAGGAAATTGCGGAGGACATCATCGTGCGAGTTTTCGAAATCCTTCCACGTGCCGAAAAATCCCACGCGGCCCTGATTCAGGAAAATGACGCGATCGGCGAGCTTTTTCGCGAGATGCGTGTCGTGCGTGACGACGATTGCGGTCTTGTGCAGCGTCTTCTTGAGTCGCACGATCAGATCGCTGATGTGCGCGGCCATCAGCGGATCGACCATGGTGGTCGGCTCGTCGTAGAGGATCGCGTCGGGCTCGTCCGCGAGCGCGCGGGCAATGGCGACGGAGCGTTTGGTGCCCGTGCTGAGATCCGAGGGCAGGAGATCGGCGAACGCCGAGACTTCGAGCATATCGAGAAGCTCTTTCACCTTGCGGTCGATTACGTCGGGATCGACATGCTCGCCGCGGCTGGTGAGCGGAAACGCCACGTTTTCGGCGACGGTGAGCGAATCGAAAAGCGCGCCGGACTGAAAAACCATCGTCGCGCGCCGGCGAATTTCGGCAAATTGCTCTTCGTTCCAGCCGGTGGTGTCCTTACCGGCGATCACGATCTGGCCCTCATCCGGTTCGAGAAATCCAAGCAGCAGCTTCAGCGAAACCGATTTGCCCACGCCGCTGCGCCCCATGATGACGGCCGTTTCGCCCCGCTCGACATAAAAGCTCACGTCCTTGAGCACGGCGTTGTCGTCAAACGCTTTCGAGACGTTGCGAAATTCGAAGTAGGGATTCGCCATGGGTTTGCGTAGCGCCGGTTCACCCTGAGCTAGATCGAAGGGCGTCCCGGCCTCTTTTTCCTGTGAGTAACCTTTATGCAAAACGCCGGCCAGAGGCCAGCGCTACGGACATCGGGTGCTCGATCAGCCGCCCAGCCTCGCCTTCGCCTCTTCGTAATCCTCAGGTGAGTTCATATTCTTGAACAGGAGGCCCTCGGAATCAAAGCCTTTCCATTCATCTGGCGCGATGGTTTCAACGCGAACGTCGAGGAGGCCATCGGTCACCTTCCGCGTGCCGCGCTCAAGCGCCTTGCGAATCGCCGGCTCGGCGCGCTGATGATACATCGCGCAGAGCGGCTCGGCCCCGCGCGTATTCATCGGCAGGACAGCATCGCCGGACGACGCCACGGCACGCGCGATCAGATATTCGAGCCACTCGCGCGTGAGATACGGCAGGTCGGTCGCGACGATGAGGCTCCACGGCGCAGTCGCCGCACGCAGAGCTGTGGCGATGCCGCCGAGCGGGCCGGCCCCAGGCCAGTCGTCCGCAATCGCGCGCAAATCGAACGCGCTGTACGCCTCCGCATTGCCGATGACCACCGCCGCGCCCGCCACGGATTCCACCAGCCGCGCGGTCCGCAAAATCAGCGGAATACCGCCGAGTTTGAGCTGCGCCTTATCGCGCCCCATCCGCGAACTCTCGCCGCCGGCAAGAACGAACGCGGAGACTTGCCGGTTCGAAGTCATAGCGGCGGCTCGGGCTCTTTCAGCGGCTTCTTCGCGGTATAAAGCAGGATGTCGATGATCAAGACCGAAAAACAGGGGACGCCCAATAGAAGCCCGAACGTTCGACTTCCGGTATCTTGCCGGCTCTCCAGCAGGAAGAGGCCCGCGTATGCCATCGTCAACACGAGGGAACCGGCGTTCACCAGGAACGCTGCCGGCGAGTCGGCTATTTCGAGGGCAACGCCGGCGAGCAGGATTGCAGCGATCGAAACCGGGCCGAAGAATTCCTTCCACGGCATACTGGATTCGAGGAGCCGATGGAGGGTCCGTTCATCGAATAGGTTACTTAGCAAGATCCATGCAAAGGCCAAATTCGACAGGCACACCCACAGCAGCGTGACTACGCGCATCACTCTGCTGCCTCGGCTTCCAGCTGCAACGGTTGCCACGGGTCTCAGCCTTTCCCCGGCCTTTGAATCCCCAGCTCGCGCAGCTTCTCTTGCAAACTCTGCCGATGCAGGCCGATCTCGGCGGCGGTCTGCGAGACATTCCACTTGTGCTCTTCGAGCTTCCGCTTCAGATACGCGATTTCGAATCTGCGCTTCGCCTCGCGAAAATCGGATTCGCCGAGGAACGCGTTCTCTGCCCCGTCGCCCGGCACAGCGGGCAGGCGCGGTGCAGCGGCCCGGCTCGTATTGTCGCGCACTTCCTCTGGCAAATCGGCGGCGGTAATTTCCTCGCCTCTGCTCATGACGAGCGCGCGTTCGAGCGCGTTGCGCAGCTCGCGGACATTGCCGGGCCAATCGCAGCAGCGCACGAGTTCCATCGCTTCCGCGCTGAGGCGAGCCCGCCGCCCGTCCCGCGCCTGCCCGCTGTGGCGGGCGCCAAGTTGCTCGAGAAACGCCTCAGTGAGGAGCGGCAGATCGTCCTTGTGCGCGCGCAGCGGGGGCAATTCGAGCGTCACCACGCGCAGCCGGTAATAGAGGTCCTCGCGAAATTTCCCGGCCGCGATTTCGCCGGGCAGGTCGCGATGCGTCGCGCTGATCACGCGCACATCTACATCAATCGACTGCGATCCGCCGAGCCGCTCGATCTTGCGGCTTTCGAGGGCGCGCAGCACCTTCGCCTGCGTTAACGGATTCATATCGCCTATTTCGTCGAGGAAAAGCGTGCCACCCGACGCCAACTCGAATTTCCCTTTGCGCTGCTGGGCTGCTCCTGTGAACGCGCCGCGCTCGTACCCGAATAGCTCGGATTCGATCAGATTTTCTGGCAGCGCGGCGCAGTTGACGGCGATGAACGCCTTCCCTGCGCGCGGCGAGCGAGCGTGAATTTCCTGCGCAAGCAGGTCTTTCCCCGTTCCGCTTTCGCCGAGGATCAGGACCGTCGCGTCGGTCGGCGCGACGCGCTCGGCCATCTCGAAAACACGCCGCATCGCCGCCGACGCGCCGAGCATGCGCCCGAACTGGCCCTCCGCAACTAGCTCGCGGCGCAACCGTTGATTTTCGGCGCCGAGTTCAGCCAGCTTCAGAATGTTTGCCACACGCGCGCGCAGTGCCTCGATGTCAAAGCCTTTCACGATGTAATCGGCGGCGCCCGCCTGCAGCGCCTCGACAGCGGTGCGCGCCGTATCGAGCGCGGACACGACCAGCACCGGCGTTTCGTCGCCGGCGGCACGCAGCTCGCGAAGAAACGCGATGCCGCCTTCGCCGGGCATGACCACGTCGAGCAAAATCAGATCCGGGCGAGACGCTGCAATCGCTTCGCGGGCGGCCTTCGCCGATTCGGCTTCCGCGATGCGGTAGTGCGCTTCGAGAGCGCGGCGCATGCCGTAGCGCGCGGTGTATTCATCATCGACAATCAGGATTGTTTGCATCGTTCGAGTCCCAAGTTTGTCATCTCATTCCAAAAAGTGCCGTCATCCCACCCATATAGCCCCGTCATCCCGAGCGAAGCGAGGGATCTGCTCTCCCCGGCGTAACAGAAGCCTCGGATGTCCCGATTGTTCCCTCTGCGATGGGCAAAGAGACATGCACTCGCGTTCCCCGGCCGCTCGCGATCGGACTTTCGCACGCAATGGTGCCTCCCATTTCGGCCACGCGCCGGGCCACGATGGCGAGACCCAGCCCGGTGCCCGAAGCTTTCGTGGTGAAAAACGGCTGAAAGATTTTCGCTCGCGCATCCTGAGAAATTCCCGGGCCATCATCTTCCACGAAAATATCGAGATGGTTTCCGCTGCTCGCGAGCCGGACGCGCACGCGCCCTCCATCCGGCTGCGCCTCGATCGCATTCACCACGAGATTCGACAGAATTTCGTTGAGCGCTTCCTCCGAAGCATGCACGGCAGCATCGCCGGCGGGCGCCTCCAATTCAAGGCGCACGCCACGGCGCTCGGCATCCGCGCGAAACAGCGCGGCAACCTGCCTCGCGGCATCGGCGGCATTCACGCGCCGCCCATTTGCCGATGGCTTTGCGAAATGCAAAAGCTGCGTCAGCTTCGCGTTCATGCGCTCGATCTCGCCGAGGACGAGCGTGCAATCGTGCCGCAGATCGGCCGGCAAATCCGGATTCTCCAACTGCACTTGCAGGACGGTCTTCATCGCGCCCAGCGGATTGCGCAGATTGTGCGAAACGGTCGCCGCCATCTGCCCCAGCATCGCGAGACGCTCGCGCTCGGCCAGCTCGCGCTCGAGACGGATTTTCTCTTCGATCAGCCGGCAGAGGTCGATCATCGCCGGCAGCTGCTCGGCAAGAAATTCGAGCGCCGCCGTCGTCTCGCCCGTGAGGTAGGAGCCCGTGGTAGCTGCTTCAAGCAGCCCGATTTCTTCGCGCCCCTTCTTCAGCGGGATGCGCGCCACGTGCCCGAGCCCGCCGGGAGACTCAAGCGGTGGCAAAGCAGGATCGCGCGGCACCGAAATGCGCACGGCCGCCAGGCTGAATTCGTCGCGAATGCGGCGCTCGGCGCCTGCAACAAGCTGCGCCACATCGCCATGCCGCGCCTCCTCTTGAAGCTCGACGGCGAGCCGCTGCCAGCGGTCGACGCGCTCGCGAAACGTGCGATGCAGCGCCGGGCCGATCGCGCGCTCGAGCGGCTCGAACAGAAAAACCAGCACGAAGAGCAGCACGCTCGCCGTCGCTTCCTGCGGAAACACCGGCGCGAGCCACCCGCTGATCCGGTGCACGAACGCAAGATACAGAAGCGCGAGCACCGTCGCCGAAAGCGCGTACACCAAATTCCGCTGCGCCCCGTATTCGAGAAAGTTATGCTTCAGCGCGAAATAGATGAGCAGCGCACCGGGAAGAATCCCGCCGACGACGGCTGCAGTGGCGAGGGCGTCGGAGAGCAGCGGATTACCGTGCTCGTAGATCTCCCGGAGCGCCAGCACTACCGTGAGAAAAACGGAGACTGACAAAAGTTGGTAGCCTAATCGCTTCGCCGTTCTGCTTGTTTCGTGCCGAGTGATGGGCCACTGAATTAGCACAGCGCACGCCGAGCAAAGCAGGAGGTTTCCTATCGCGTCCGTGTCCGCAAAACTCAGCAGTCCCGAAACGATTCCCCGATGCAATCGGTAAGAAACGACGGCGACGCCCACGATTTCCACTAGAACGAGCGCGTACATGCAGACGACACTGGCCCAGAGTATCCCCGATATGCGCTTCTCTTGGATGGTTCGGACATACTCGACGTGTGCGTGCCAAATCAGCGGACACAGGGCCAGCAGACCTAAGGTCGCGAGGAAGTCCGAAAGCAATGCAGTGGCTTCGGGGGGCGTTCCGTACTGGATGGTCGCATTGATCTGCAGCAGCCCGCCGCCATAGATGGCCAGCAGCGCCAGCGCGAGAAAGAACAGCAGCCGCTCGAAAAGCCGCGGCCGCCTGTGCCCGAGGATCAGCGCGATTAGGAACAGGTAGACAAGCGTTCCCGCGGTCAACGCAATCAAGCGAACGTAAAAGAGGAAGGCCATGTAGCGCCTCTGAGTGGTCTGATAGTAGCCCCAGCAGGTTTGCAAGTGCAATGCCCAAGTGTCGGAAAAATCTTACACCTTCAAGATAATGTAAATATTGCACTTACAATGGATGGACGGGCAGGGCCGAGCCTGCGAGAACCAGCAGAAACTGGAGCCTTTCGCCTTGACAGGAGGGCTAGGTTTGCTATATTAGCACTCGCCATGGAGGAGTGCTAAAGGTTCACTTCTCCTAGCAGCACCTGCAGCAAAACATCCTACCTCGACGCATCGGGGATTCGGGGAAACCGGAGGAATCGCAAAAATGGCTGTGAACATTACACCGCTACACGACCGCGTGCTCGTGAGGCGGCTGGAAGAAAAGGAGTCCGTGAAGGGTGGAATTATCATCCCCGACACGGCCAAAGAGAAACCGCAAGAGGGCGAAGTGATCGCCGTCGGCGCGGGCAAGATCAACGACAAGGGCGACCGGATCGCGCTCGATGTGAAGGTGGGCGATAAGGTCCTGTTCGGAAAGTATTCCGGAAACGACATCAAGATCGACGACGAGGAATACATGATCCTGAAGGAAGACGAAATCCTCGCGAAGATCGGCGGCGCGGCCAAGGCGGCCGGCGGCAAAAAGTAACTTCCGGGCGCCCGAGAGGCGCCACGGCCAACCATCTACTAGGAATCCGAAAGAGGAGAGAGAAATATGGCAAAGCAAATCGTAACTGGTGAGAATTCGCGCCAGGCGATTCTGCGCGGCGTCAATGCACTTGCGGACGCCGTGAAGATTACGCTCGGCCCGAAGGGGC
The DNA here is from genome assembly GCA_963841605.1 of uncultured Acidobacteriota bacterium. Taxonomy (GTDB): domain Bacteria; phylum Acidobacteriota; class Terriglobia; order Acidiferrales; family UBA7541; genus Palsa-295. The sequence goes on along the minus strand of CAWJDM010000012.1, from coordinate 251,468 downwards.
GCAACGCGGTCATCGAAAAGAAGTTCGGCGCGCCGATCATCACCAAGGACGGCGTCACCGTGGCAAAGGAAATCGAGCTGCCGGATTCGCTCGAAAATATGGGCGCGCAGATGGTGCGTGAAGTCGCCTCCAAGACGTCGGACGTCGCGGGCGACGGCACCACCACGGCGACCGTGCTGGCGCAGGCCATCTTCCGCGAAGGCGTGAAGACGGTGGCTGCCGGCGCGAGCCCCACGGCGCTCAAGCGCGGCATCGAGAAGGCCGTCGAAGTGGCCATCGGTGAAATCGCCAAATTCCACAAGGACGTGAAGGGCGACATGATCGCGCAAGTCGGCACGATCTCCGCCAACAACGACAAGCAGATCGGCTCGATCATCGCCGAAGCGATGAAGAAGGTGGGCAAGGACGGCGTCATCACCGTCGAGGAATCGAAGACGATGGAGACGACGCTCGAAGTGGTCGAAGGAATGCAGTTCGACCGCGGCTACCTCTCGCCCTACTTCGTCACCGATCCCGAGCGTATGGAATGCGCGCTCGAGGACGTCCGCATCCTGATCCACGAAAAGAAAATCAGCTCGATGAAGGACCTGCTTCCCCTGCTCGAGCAAACCGCCAAGATGGGCAAGCCGCTCTTGATCATCGCCGAGGACGTCGAGGGTGAAGCGCTCGCGACTCTCGTGGTGAACAAGCTGCGCGGCACGCTGCAGTGCGCGGCCGTCAAGGCCCCGGGCTTCGGCGACCGCCGCAAGGCCATGCTCGAAGACATCGCCACCCTCACGGGCGGCAAGGCCATCACGGAAGATCTCGGGATCAAGCTCGAGAACGTGAAGCTCGAAGATCTCGGGCGCGCCAAGAAGATCACCATCGACAAGGACAACACCACCATCGTCGAAGGTGCCGGAAAGCCGAGCGAGATCGAAGGCCGCGTGCGTCAAATCCGCACACAGGTCGACGAGACCACCTCCGACTACGACAAGGAAAAACTCCAGGAACGCCTTGCGAAACTGGTCGGCGGCGTGGCCGTGATTAAAGTCGGCGCGGCAACCGAGACCGAGCTGAAGGAAAAGAAGGCTCGCGTCGAAGACGCCATGCACGCAACCCGCGCGGCAGTCGAGGAAGGCATCGTTCCCGGCGGCGGCGTGGCGCTGGTCCGCTGCATCGCCGCTCTCGACAAGCTCAAACTTCACGATGACGAGGCCATCGGCGTCAACATCGTGAAGCGCGCCCTCGAAGAGCCTATGCGGCAGATCGCACTCAACGCCGGTCAGGAAGGCGCTGTGATCGTCGGCCGCATCCGCGAGTCGAAGGACGATAACTTCGGCTTCAACGCGGACACCGAGGAGTTCGGCGACCTGGTCAAGGCGGGCGTCATCGACCCGGCTAAGGTCACGCGCCTCGCTCTGCAGAACGCCGCTTCCATCGCCGGCCTGATGCTTACCACCGAAGCTCTGGTGGCGGACATCAAGGAAGACGACAAGAAGGGCGCGGGAGCCGGCGGCGGTGGCGGCATGCCCGGCGGCGGCATGGGCGGCATGTACTAAAGCTGTCGGTTCGTTGTAGGTTTGAACGTAGCGCCGGGTTCTTTAGCCCGGCAGGGGCGGCTCGATCGAAGGATCAGCCGCCCTTTTTGCATTTGGATCAAACGCAAGGAAGGTCTGGGAGCGAGAGCGCCAAAGCGCCAAAGTCCGTACTTCTGCGAATTGCGCCAATTGACGAATCGGCTGGCGTTGCCGCGCGGTCAGGCGACGCTGGATTCGGGGCGGCGGGGCACTTCCGGTGGAGCGATACGCTCGAAGAGCTCGTCTTGCAGCTTGCGATATCTTTCGTAGGCCACGGTTTCGGCGGTGCGCTGCTTTTGAAGATCGTGGTAGAGCGTCCAACTGGACGCGCCCATGGGCTTGGCGAGCAGCGAACTGAGGCGCTCGGCTTGCTGGGAATAATCACCGAAGGCCTGGTCCATTCGGTCGAGCAGGATCCTGCGGGCTGTGTCTTGCATCGAAGTGCCTCCGTAAGCAGCATGCGCTACATTTCGGAAATTAGCTATAGGACTGAAGTATGGTCGGCAGGAGAAGTGACGCGTACCGGCATGAAAATAACGGGTCTACTCGCCTCGCCAGCGGCACAAAAAATCGTGAGTCGAGAATTATGGGCGGTCATCTAAGTGATGACCGGAATTCGAAACCATTTGGGCGGAGGCAACATGAAAAGGCTGGAAGGAAAGGTAGCGGTGGTGACAGGCGGCAACAGCGGCATCGGGCTCGCATCGGCGCAGCGGCTGAAGGAAGAAGGCGCGCGCGTCGCGATTTCCGGCCGCAACCAGAAAACATTGGACGAAGCGACCGCGCTGCTCGGCAAGGACGTGCTGGCCGTTCAGGCGGACGTCGCTAAATTGTCCGAAATCGACAAATTCTTCAACGCGGTGACCACAAAATTCGGAAAGATCGACATCCTGTTCGCGAATGCAGGAATCGGCAAGTTCGTGCCGTTCGATCAGACCAGCGAAGAGCTCTACGACGAGATGTTCGACATCAACGCCAAGGGCGCATATTTCACCGTGCAGAAGGCGCTGCCGCATCTGAACGACGGCGCGTCGGTGATCCTGAATACGAGCGTCGTGAGCCACGAAGGAATCGTGAATGGCTCGGCATACGCGGCAACGAAGGCGGCCATGCGCTCGATGACGCGGTCGATGGCTGCTGAACTCGTGGGCCGCAATATCCGCGTGAACGCCGTGGCGCCCGGCCCGATCGCGACGCCTATTCTCAGCCGCAGCGGGATGCCAAAAGAGCAGGCCGACGAATTGGCGAAGATGCTGATCGCCACCGTCCCGATGAAGCGCCTCGGAAAATCGGAAGAAGTCGCGGGAGCCGTGGCATTTCTCGCGTCGTCCGACGCGTCATTCATCACCGGCGTGGAAATCGACGTGGACGGCGGCCGCGGCCAAATCTAAAGTCGGCGACCTGCTGGCCTGCTCGTAGGGGCGGGCTTCCAACCCGAGCGCGGAGCTTCGCGAAGCGGGCCGGGGCCTCGCTTGGCTCGCGCCCTGCGCACAAGCAATCGCCTGTATGCAAAGAAGAAGCAGGAATGCGAAGACCTTCCCGCGGCGTCCTTGATCCGGACGCGACCACCTTTTCTCCTCCGCAGTGCTGAGATTCAAGCGCCAAATCGTAGCGCCGCACGGTGGAAGTGTCGAGCCGGATGAGAACGGCTATACTGTTCCCCTGCTTGAATGTGCGGTGCGGCGGCGAGGGAGGGTACGGGACGTGGCGGAGACGAAAGCGGAGAGCTTGGAGCCAGCGCAGACGGGAGCGGGAGGGGCCGTCGCGGGCTCCGCGAATGCAGTTGAGACGCGCGGGCTGACGCGGCGATTTGGGACGCTCGTCGCAGTCGATCATCTCGATATCGCGTTTCCGCATGGATCGATCTTCGGATTGCTCGGGCCAAACGGCGCGGGGAAAAGCACGCTGATCAAAATGTTGACGACGCTGCTCGCGCCGAGCGAAGGCACGGCGTTCGTGGCGGGATACGACATCGTGCGCGAGCCGCGGCAGGTGCGGCGCAAAATCGGCTACGTCTCGCAGATGCTTTCGGCCGATGGCGACCTCACCGGCTACGAAAATCTCCTGATCTCGGCGAAGCTCTATGGCATCTCGCGCGCCGAGCGCAAAGTGCGGATCGCGCGGGCGCTCGAATTCATGAAGCTGGCGCACGTGAAGGACAAATACGTGAAGCACTACTCGGGCGGCATGATCCGGCGCCTCGAAATCGCGCAGTCGATGCTGCACCATCCGGCGGTGCTGTTCCTCGACGAGCCGACGGTTGGCCTCGATCCATTCGCGAAGCGCGCGGTGTGGCAGGACATTCAAGACCTTCGGCGCGAGTACGGCACCACGATCATGATGACCACGCACGACATGCTCGAAGCCGACGAACTTTGCGAAACGATCGCGTTCATGCACCAGGGAACGCTCGCGGCAATCGGTTCGCCGACGCAACTGAAAGCGCCGCTCGGCGAGGACGCGACGCTCAACGACGCGTTCATTCACTACACCGGCGCAGGAATCAGCGAAGGAGGGGATCTCAAAGATGTCGCACGCACACGTCTCACTTCCCAGCGTCTCGGATGACGCGACCGCGGTAAGAGATTTCGCGCGGCAGACGATGGCGGTCGCCGAAGCGGATATTCGCAAGCTGATTCACGATCCGGTCGAGCTCGGCACGCGCATGGTCCAGCCGATGCTGTGGCTGCTGATTTTCGGCGAGGTGTTCACGCGGGCGCGCGTGGTGCCGACGGGCGGCATCCGCTACCTCGATTTCATGACGCCGGGCATTCTGGCGCAGAGCGTCCTTTTCGGCGCGATTTTCTACGGCATTTCGCTGATCTGGGAACGCGACCTCGGCATCGTGCACAAATTTCTGGTCAGCCCGGCGGCCCGCAGCGCGCTCGTGCTCGGCCGGACGATTTCGTCGGCGGCGCGCAGCCTTTGCCAGATGGTGTTCGTGTATCTGCTCGCGGTGCTGCTCGGCGTGAAGCTGCGATGGGGCCCGCTCGAGATAGCAGGCGTGGTCTGCGCGGTGGTGCTGGGCTCGGCGGTCTTTTCCACGTTTTCGCTGATCGCGGCGTGCATCGTGAAATCGCGGGAAAGATTTATGGGCATCGGGCAGGTGCTCACCATGCCGCTCTTCTTTGCGAGCAACGCAATTTATCCGATCAGCCTGATGCCCGTGTGGCTGCAGGGAGTGTCGAGGGTGAATCCCCTAACGTATCAGGTGGACGCGCTGCGGCACCTGATGATCGTCGGCGGCGGCACCACGCTCGGCATGGGATTGGATTTCGGCGTCATGATTCTGGCGCTCGCCCTGATGGTGGGCATCGCCACGCGCCTCTATCCGACGATCATCAGCTAGACAATCGGCCTTTCTAGTACCCCTACAGGCATCCTACACTGCGTCGAATCAGCCTTTACAGCGTTCCTCGTATTTACGCTGCGGGTGCGCTTATAGGATATGTGGCGCGGGGCCGCGGGGTGGGCCATGGCGATCCGAATCCTATTGGCGGACGATTACCCGGAGGCTCGACAGGCCACGCGGCATCTGCTGGCCGAGCATTCGGAGTGGGTGATCTGCGGCGAGGCCGAAAACGGGCTCGAAGCCGTCGAGAAAGCGGCGGCCCTCAAGCCGGATATCGTGATCCTCGATCTCAGCATGCCGAAAATGAACGGCCTGCAAGCAGCGAAGATCATCCATACGGCAAATCCGCACCTGCCCTTGCTGCTCTTCTCGGTCGACGGCGGCGACGTGCAACTGCTCGCGGGAATTCGCGCCTCCGGATTTCAGGGCGCGGTCTCGAAATCGACCAGTTGGCTGCTGCCGGACGCGATCGAAACGCTGCTGCAGGGCAGGACGTTTTTCGACGGCAACAGTCGCGCACTCGCCGCGCCCGCGGCCGAGGCAAAAGCCGTTGGGGAAGCGGCGCCGCGCGCCCCGAACGAACCTCAGAATGCAAAGAAGGCCGCTGCCGGCGCCGACGACCCTTCCAAACCTCCCCTCCCCTGAGGGGCCTCCGTGCCCTCAGTGCCTTCTCTGTGCTCTCCGTGTTTGGCTAGGGGCTTCTTTCGCACTCGAATCTGCGGTGGTATTATCGTCCATTGCTTTGGGCACTGTTTTGGGCGCTGTTCGGCACTGCTTTGGTTCGCGCCGGCTCTGCAGAAGCTCGCGGAATGCTGCCGTTGTAGTTCACTCACGTTAAAAACGGGGACACACGAATGGGGAATGAAAAGCGTCTCGATGTGGACCGCCTGACCGCGATCGACGTGCACGTGCACATCGAGCACGAGGGAGAAGACACCTCGACGGACGAAGCGGCAAGGAAATATTTCGGCGAAGGCGCGCCGCGAGGCCGGAAAGAACTTGCCGAATATTACCGGTCGAGAAATATCGGCTGCGTGGTCTTCACGGTGGACGAAAGGCTGTCGGGCCGCCCGCAAGTTTCGAACGATTCCGTGGTGGAATTTGCCGCGCAGAATGCGGACATCATGATGGCGTTCGCGAGCATCGATCCGCACCGCGGCGCCGAGGGCGTCCGCGAAGCGAAGCGGCTGATCGCCACGGGGCTCGTCCGCGGATTCAAATTTCATCCGCCGATCCAAGAATTCTTCGCCAACGACCGTCTCGCATATCCGCTCTACGAAGTGATCGCCGAGGCTAAGCTGCCGGCGCTATTCCACACCGGCCACAGCGGCATCGGCACGGGCGTCCCGGGCGGCGGCGGAATTCGCCTGAAGTACGGCAACCCGATGTACATTGACGACGTGGCCGTCGATTTTCCCGATCTGCCGATCATTCTCGCGCACCCGTCGTTCCCCTGGCAGGACGAAGCCATCTCCATGTGCCTGCACAAGCCCGAGGTGTACATCGATCTTTCCGGATGGTCGCCAAAATATTTCCCGCCGAACCTGGTGCAGTATTCGAACACGCTGCTGAGGACGAAGGTCCTCTTCGGCTCCGATTACCCGCTGATCACGCCCGACCGCTGGATGGCCGATTTCGCCAAGGTCGCCTTCAAGGACGATGTGCGTCCCCTCATCCTCAAGGACAACGCGGTAAAACTCTTCGGCCTCGCGTCGAAGGCGGCATGAGAAATGCAGTCGCGAGGTATGCATGCCGGATGGCGTTAACGCGGACCTGTGGCGCGATAATCGGCGAAGATGGAAAATTTCCCTGCTGCTGATCTCGCTGAGTGTATTGCTTGCATTCGTAATGGCGGGCTCGCGGCCAATCGGTGCTGTTAGGAACATCCTCATGGGGATTTCTATCGTTCTATACTGCGTGGGTGTCTTCGGTTTGCATTGGGCTCGCCGGGAGTCTTTTTTTAAGGAGCTCCGGTCCGAGGGAACCACCGAGCTTGTGGAAATTTCGATAGTGGCGGGCGTTGAAAGAAGGGCATGCACCGCTGGGCGCAAATAATCATGCTGAGCTTGGCCGCCGCGTCGCAGATCTTCGGCGCTGCGGCGTTTGCCAAGAAAGCGCCTCCCGCGCATCCGATCGACATCAACACTGCGACGGTGAAAGAACTCGAGGAGCTCCCTGGCGTCGGCCCGACCACGGCGAAGGCGATCGTCGAATTTCGCACGCGCGCCGGCCGCTTCCAGCGCGTCACCGACCTGCTGGTGATCCGGGGCATCTCCGAATCCAAGCTGAAAAAGATGCGCCCCTACATCACGATTGGCCCGCCACCGAAAAAATCTCCGCCCGCGGCAAGCTCCGCGCCCTCGCACACCACTGCACATTGACGCATCTGGCTTATTTGACTCGACGTGTTCAAGAGGGGCCGCGTTCTAGCCACTAACCATTCGCCACTAGCCGCTGCCCTACAGCACTTGGTGTTCGCGCTTCGCGCTCTTCAGCGCGATGGGGACCTGCGTCGCGATCTCGAGCCCATACCCCTCGAGCGCGACCACCTTGCGTGGATGATTCGTGAGAACGCGAATCCGCCGCAGCCCGAGGTCCGTCAGGATCTGCGCGCCGATTCCGCTTTCGTGCTGGATCAGCCGCTGCACGCGCAGATCGCGATCGATCTGCTCGCGGCGATGGTAAATGATGTGCGGCAGCAGCGCGCCTTCTTCCGTGCGCGTGTCGATCTGAAATCCGAGGCCGGTATGATGCAGGTAGACGAAAACGCCGCGCTCCTCGCGCGCAATCGCTTCGAGCGATCCTTCGAGCATCGCGCGGCAATCGCACGTCGTCGAACCCAGCACGTCGCCCGTCAGGCAGTGTGAATGGACGCGCACCAGGGGCGGAATGCCATTCTCGGCGCCGCGCCCAAGCGGATCATCGATCCCGGCCGCCGCTCCAGCGACTCCGGAAATGCCCTCGCCGATTTGGCCGCGCACCAGCGCCACGTGCAGATGATGATCCACGTCGCTCGCATACGCGATCATCCGGAAATCGCCGTACTTTGTCGTCAGCCTCGATTCCGCGATGCGCCGGACGTATCGCTCGTGCTTCATTCGGTAGCGGATCAAATCCGCGACGGTGACCATCTTCAGCCCGTGCACGCGGCAAAATTCCGTCAGCTCCGGCACGCGCGACATCGTCCCATCGTCGTTCATGATTTCGCAGATCACGCCCGAAGGATCGAGCCCCGCGATGCGCGATAAATCCACCGACGCCTCGGTCTGTCCGGCGCGCACCAGCACGCCGCCATTGCGCGCGCGCAGCGTGTAGACATGCCCAGGCCGCGCCAGATCCTCGGGCCGCGTTTTCGGATCGGTGGCCGCAAGAATTGTGGTCGCGCGGTCGGACGCGCTCGTGCCGGTGGTGGTGCCGCGCGCCGCGTCGATCGGCTCGCAGAAAGGCGTGCCGAATGCCGAAGTGTTGCGCGGCGAAATCGGCCGCAGGTCCAGCTCGTCGCAGCGCTGCTCGCTCAGCGAGAGGCAGATCAGCCCGCGCCCGAATTTCGTCATGAAATTGATGGCTTCCGGCGTGATTTTTTCCGCCGCCATCGTGAGGTCGCCTTCATTTTCGCGGTCCGCGTCGTCCACGAGGACGATCATGCGCCCGTTTCGAATTTCCTCGATGGCTTCTTCGATCGTCGCGAACGGATGTTTGCCTTCGCCCATGTGATTGCACCCAATTTAGCGGCGGAATTCTGGATTGACCACCTAGCCGCCGCACCCAAACCTGCTCCCACTATACCGAAAATCCGCGCCCCCGAACACCGCGCCAAATGTGCTCCCAAGGGAGCAACAACATTGCTGCCGTCAGGGGCTTAGGGTGCCCTTGGCGGCAGAAAAAGAGCGCTTTTGGCATGTTTTTGCACCGAACGCAGCGAGCGCGCGCAGGCGGCTGGACCCGGCGCGAGAAGCACAACGCTCCGCGCGCCGGGAAAGCTGAATTGTTGCGTGGGCGCTACGACGCGTGCGCCTTTTGCGCCTTCGCGGGCGGCGCGCCGGCGGGCTGCTGGGTGCGTCCCGCTTCGAAGAGGAACCAGACGCGGCGCTGCGTCTCGTCGATCCAGACTTCGAGCAGGCTCGCGGTCGCCACGTCGTTCTCGTCGTCGCAGAGGCCGTGGACTTCGAGCATGCTGCTCGCGAGCCGCTGGTTGTCGTCGCGCAGCTCGGCCAGCATGTCCTGCGCTTCGACGTACTCGGCGTCGTTGTCCGCCAGCCGCTGCAGGCGCGCGATCTGCCCGATCGACCGGATCGTTGTCCCGCCCAGCTTGCGCACGCGCTCCGCGATGTCGTCCGTCATGGCGAAGACTTGATCGGCCTGCTCGTCGAGCAGCAGATGGTAATCGCGGAAATGCGGCCCGCTCATGTGCCAGTGAAAATTTTTCGTCTTGATATAGAGCGCGAAAACGTCCGCCAGCAACGCGTTCAGCGCTCCGGAGATGTTCTTGGTCGCCTCGGCGCCGAGGTTGTTGGGTGTGGCGAGAGGCGCCCTCTGCCGTTCTTTCAACTCCGCTTTGTCCGCCATAATCGCTCCTTATGCCGCTGATTTGCCTTGCCCATCGTGCCACGAGGATGTGTCTTCAAAAACGCTGAGATGAAAACAAAACCGCATAGCCCATTCGATGTCACGGGCGGCGTTTTCGGTGCATTTGTTTTGCGCACCTCCGTACTACACGGCAGCCGCGCGCCGGCGCCGCCCGCTCGCCATTTGAGCGAGTTTATCACCCAACTCTGAACCGTGTGTAAAGGGATGGCCACGGCCGGCCGGAGTGGACAGGCATCGACTTGTCAGATTCCGCAAAAAAGGAGCCGCTGTCGGGGACTGCTTTCACTTCGAGTCGTGTATACTTCAGGCCGTCAGCGGTTCACGAAATAAAAAAGGTGCGGGTGCGAGCAGCCCGGTTCGGGGATTATCGGACATCTGGCCCCCAATTCGATCGAGTCGTCACACAGGAAGAGTAGAGAAGATGGTGAAACGCATCAGCGTCGGACATCAGGCCTTTGGGGGTATTTCCTTTGATCTTTCACGTGGATTTCGACTCGAAACACCAGACACTTCGAGCCCGTGCTGAAGGGCACGTCACCGACAAAGAACTCAAAGACTTTTACGCCACTGGATTCCGATGGGTCGCGCTTCTGAAACCGCGCGCGGCCATCACCGACCTGTCGTCTGTTACTTCATTCGACGTTTCCCACGATACGATTCGCGAACTCGCAAGGTCGGAATCGATCTTCCCGGACCCGCACCTCCCTCGGGTAATCGTCGCCCCGTCGTCTCAAGTCTTCGGAATGGCGCGCATGTTCGAAATACAAGGGGAGGGTTCCCGGCCGGCCCTCCACGTCGTTCGTACGGAGCAAGAAGCGTACGCCGTCCTGGGCATTCTGCAGCCACAATTCGAGCCTGTGCCACCGGAATAGTCTCAGCGCGACGAGCTCGTGCCTTGACGATCAAGCGGGACGGTTCATGCGAAGTTCTCTAGCTCCCGAAAGTCGGAGTTGGCACCCTCTGGTTATCGTGACGGGCGAATTCGTTGTGCCCAGGACACGGGAAGCGTACGACGCGCGGGACAAAGGTTCAAATCGGAAATCCCGGTTTAGACTGTCGCGCATACGGCCGGCACCTATTGCGTTTATCTTCTGGCAAGCCGTTCCCGAAATTTGTGCGTCGGCGTGACGAACGACCTGAAAAGGCGAATGAGGCGCCACCATGAAGGACTCGTTCCCGGTTTCACGTCGCGATACCGGATTTTCCGGTTAAAATCAATTGAGCTGGCGCGACGAACCAACCGCCGGCCCCGTTTGGGAGGTGACATATGGCGCAGACGATTGCAAGCAGCCAGAGCGCACTGCAGCGTTCGCTGCAAACGGTGCTGGACCCGGTCGGCACTCCGGTGGACGCGAAGAAATACTTGTCGATGGCCCCGCGCCTGGACACGCTCGAAGGAAAAACCGTCTATCTCGTCGACGTCGGCTTCGCCGGTGGCTACGAGTTCCTCGAAGAGTTGCGCAACTGGTTCTCGCGCCGGATGCCCGGCACGCGCACGGTGCTGAAGCGCAAGCCCGGAAATATGTTCCTGGACGCGCCCGATCTGTGGGCGGAGATCAAGCGCGAGGGCCACGCCGTCATTTTCGGCGTCGGCGGTTGAGACGGCTGTTCCTCGGCGGTCGCCGAGCACTGCCGCAAGCTCGAAAATGACTCCGCGATTCCCACGGCGCCGATTACCACCGCGCGATTTTCCGATTACATCCGCCGCGACCTCCAGGCCCACGGGATGCCTCTGCGCTTCAGCTTTACCCCTTTCCCTGTGGTAGGAATGCCCGCCGCGCGACTTCGCGAATATGTGGAAGGGAGCGATCCCGTCTCCGGTTTGCGGCTTTCGCGCGAAATCATCGATGCGCTCACGAAGCCGCTGACGAGCGAGGAGACAAAGCCGGTCCTGCGGCCTGCGGCTCCGCAGCGCTCGCGCCTGCTCAAGGCCGATACCGAAGAAAATCTGCGGAGGCTCTTCATCGAAAATGGCTGGACGGACGGCCTGCCGATCGTGCCGCCAACGGAAGAGCGCGTCGCGGAGATGCTCGAAGGCACCAGCCACGCGCCTGAGGAAGTCGTCGGCCAGATGGCCGTGGCGCATCGTGGCGAATTCACTTCATACACGGTCGAAAAGGTTGCGATTAACGCGGTGATGGCCGGAGCGCGGCCGGAACATTTTCCGGTGATTTTGGCAATTGCGTCGACCGAGCAGCCCGCGTTCCCGAGCTCGACCACATCGTTCGCCGGAATGGCGATTGTCAATGGGCCGATTCGCACTGAAATCGCAATGAACGCCGGACTTGGCGCGCTGAGCCCGTTCAATTTTGCGAATTCGGTGATCGGCCGCGCCTGGACGCTGATGACCATCAACCTGGGCAACGCGCGGCTGGGCGACACGCTGCTCGCATCCACCGGCCACAACCTCAACTACAACAACATGTGCTGTGCCGAAAACGAGGAGCAAAGTGCTTGGGAGCCTTTTCACGTCGAGAAAGGATTCAAGCGCGACGAAAGCGTGGTGAGCGTTTTTCGCGGATGGAGCGTGATCAACAGCATGGGCGCGGCCAATTCGATCCGCCCGGCGACGGAAGAAACCGCCATCATGCTGAAAGCTTTTCCCGCGCTGCACTCCGTGGCGCTGCTGGTGATGGATCCGCTGGTTGCCAAGGGCCTGAAGGAACAGGGCTTTCAAACCAAGCAAGATGTTGCGCGCTGGCTTTCGGAAAACACGAAAATCCCGGCCGGGCAGTACTGGGGCGCGGACGTCATTTACGCGTTCATTCGGCCGCTCGCGCGTGCGGGAGTCGAACCTTTTGCAACGTGGTCGATGCTGCCCAGCGACGCGCTGATTGCGCCTTTTCACGATCCGAGCGGAATCAACATCGTGGTCGTTGGCGGGGAGTCGAATCCGCTGTGGCTCACTACGGATTTCCGGTTCGTGAAATCCGCCTCGGTGGATAAGTGGCGCCCCAAGGTCGGCTTGAAGCGCGACGAACGCCCAATCCGCATGCCCGCAGGCCTGAAGTGCAGCGACGACCTGTGCGGAATGCCGATGCAGTTACACGATTGACTTCAAGCGCGTGCGCTTCAGCGTAGGCGAAAATACGCACCAGAAAACTTTGCAATATCCTGCTAAGTCGGATTAAGTGGACAAGTGGTCTGTACTGATCCAGAAATGGAGTAGCGGAATCTGATCCGCAAAGCGACCCCACCACCCTCGCGCTTTCGAAGCGCCCCGCATTGGCCAAAATCCTAGACCAGGGGCCAGCGCCGCAACGCGCGGCGCTCCTCGGCTATTCTGCAGTCGCAATTCGAGCCTGTCCCATCGGAATTGTCTCAACGCGACGAGCTGATGCCTTGACGAAGCGGCATATCGACCTTGCGACGGCAATGTGATAAGTAAGTGCCCCAGCACATCCAGAACGACGTGATCGAGGAGGTGGAAACATGGATCGCCAAGCTAATCGAGCGAAGCCTCACCGGAATCATATGGAAGTGAATGGCGGAATTGTGGTAGTCGCTGCGCTGCTCGCGCTTATGGCTAGCGGCGTAGCGCGAGCGCAGGTGCCGCCGAAGATCGAGGCGCGGTTGCAAGAGATGGGGCACATCGTCGATCCGGGATGCACGGCGGTGCTCTACCGTTCGATGATGCCGAAGAAAGACATCGTCGACCAGCTGGCGGAGATGCAGAACACTGGAAAGCCAAGCAATCAAGTAACGATCTACCCGGGAATCACGATCTATCGCGATGTGTCGTTTGGGCCCGACCCGAAAGACGTTGTGGATATTTTCACGGCAGACAAAGGTCCGGCGTCGCGTCCCGTGTTGCTTTACGTGCCCGGCGGCGTGGGAAACAAGATCGAGCTGCAGAACCGCGCGGCCAACGCGTTCAATGACAACATCGCCCGGTGGGCCACGCAACACGGCATGGTCGGAGTGCTGATGCAGCGCCACGGCTTGCCGCCCGGCTCGAAGCCGGATTATTACGCCGGCGCCAAAGACGTGGCAGCCGCGATTCAGTATCTGGAGGCAAACATCTCCAAGTACCACGGCAATCCCGACCACATGATCGCCTGGGCGCAATCGGCAGGCAACGGCCCGCTGGGTATTTATGCCGGGCATCCCGAACTCCACGGCCCGAATGGCATCGGCTTGAAGGGCATCATCTTCATGTCCGGGCAATTTGATATCCTGCGTCCCGACGGCAGCAATCCCGTGCCCGCAGCGGCAAGCGGCGGCGACACGAACCTGTTCGCTCAGGCAGGCAGGACATGCGGCCTGAAGGGCGGGGCATTCAGCACCGAGGGCGTGCTCCCCGGCCGCTCGCCGGATCAGCCGGGAGGGCAGGCCCCGTTCGTCATGCCACCCGGCGGTTTGCGCTTCGGCGGCGCGCAAGTTCCTCTCAACGTGCAGATGATCGAGGAATCCAGTTTGCCGGGCCTGGAAAAAGCTGACGTGAAAATCCTGCTGGCATCGGCCGAGCTGGATCCGGGCGTTGATGGAAAGATGAGCGCGTTCAATCAAGCCCTGCACGACGAATTGTGCAAAGTGGATGGTCCACACGCCGTGGACGGCCAGGGCCATTGCCCGGCCATGCTGTTTGAGAAAGGCGAAAGCCACATGTCCGGAATCTTCTCGATCGATACGCCCGATAAGACGGTCTCGGGACCGATTCTCGCCTGGCTCAAAAGCATTCAGTAAACGCTCGAGCGTGGCGCTCTGCGTCTATTCTGGCGTCGCGCTCGTTGGGCCCGCGACGGCTTCCGGATTTCGTGTGGCAACGTTGGCGAGATGCTGCGCCGCCACGGCCTGCGCCTGCGGCGGCCCGATCAGCAAAAGCCGGTCGCCCGGCTGCAACACGGTGTTGGGCCGGGGCATCATCACGGACTTTCCGCGCAGAACCGCCATAATCTTCGAATCGGCAATCGGTCCGCTCAGCGGGCGCGACTGAATCTGTTTTCCCACCCACGGGCTTTCGGGCCGCAGCGCGCCAACAGTCAATTGCGAGCCGTCTGGAAAGTCGAGCGCGAGCCCCGATTGTAAAAGCGCCGCGAGATGAAGGTGATTCATTTGCGCGGGGAGCGTGACCTTGCCCTGGTCGATCAGGCGCAGCGCCGTCTGGACACTCTCCGCGCGATGTGCCGGCGAATCGATCCGCCCGGCCACCTGCGCTTCGTACAAGCTGCCGTATTTGAAGTAGGACGACAGTTTCATTTGAATCACGAAGCTCAGCATCACGGCCAGCCCCGCGGGAACGAGCAACTGGTAGCCGCCCGTCATCTCGGCAACCATCAGCAGCGTCGCGATCGGCACGCGCGCCGCACCGGCAAACACCGCCGCCATCCCCACAATCACCATTCCCGCCGCCGAATGATGGAAGATTGCCGCAAAAACTCCGCCCAGCATGGCGCCCACGAACAGGCTCGGCGCGAACACGCCGCCTGAACCGCCGGAGGAAACGGTGAGCGACAGCGCCACCATTTTCGCGACCACCAGAACAAGGAGCAAGCCCAGCGCCAACTGGCCGTCGATCGCTTCCTGAATCCAGCCGTAGCCGCCGCCCAAAATCTGCGGCAGCCACAGCGCCAAGAGGCCCACACCCAAGCCGCCGATCGCTGGCTTGATCCAGTGCGGAATGCGCAGCGCAGCAAAAGCGTCGCGCATGCGATAAAACACCTCCGGCACGATCGAAGCGACGATGCCGCTCGCTACCCCGAGAGCGACGTACCATGCGTAGTCCACGAGGCGCGCAGGCGAGAGGTCAGTCGGCACGCGGAACAGCGGCTGCCATCCAACGAACTGACCATTCACCGCGTACGCCACGATCGCCGCGAGCATGCAGTAGATCAACGCTTCGGATTCGAAGTCCATGCCGCCATAGAGAACTTCGACGGCGAAAATGGCGGTCCCAATCGGCGAACGAAAAATCGCGGAAAGCCCCGCGGCCATTCCCATCAGAACAAGCAAGCGCCGCTCTCGTTCGGGGCGCTTCAGCAGCGACGCGTAAATCGAGCCAAAACCCGCCGCGATCAGCGCCGTCGGACCTTCGCGCCCGGCCGACCCTCCCGAGCCGATCGTGATGGCTGACGCGATCATCTTCACGGGTGCGACGCGCGCACGCAGTTTCCCGCCGGTCCAATGCAGCGCCTTTACAACGGTGTCGGTGCCATGCCCCTCGGTTTCGGGCGCCAGGCCGTAGACGAGCGCGCCGGAGATAAGTCCGCCGATCGTTGTCGCGATCGGGATGAGCCACAATCCATGTGGGCCAATCGTCTCGCGAAGCGCGCCGCCCTCTTCCGGAAGCCCCGGCGGAAGGTAACCCGCGAGCCGAACGAGGAAAAAACTTTGCGAGACCCGCAGCATCCACAGGAAGACTTGCGCGCCCAGCCCGCCGACGATGCCCAGCACGACCGAGTCGAAAAGCAGCCGCGGCTTGTCCCCATTCTCCATCGTAAATTTGTACCACCTTTCGACCGCCCATGATTCGGTGGACACGCCGGAGAATCTGGCACAGAAGACTTGGCGCAAGGCGGAGCGCGTTTTCCCCTAGCCTTCCCGGTTCATTGGTGGTTGAATGCACGGCGGCACGGCCGCGGGGTGAATGCCCGGTGTGCGCAAGCATTTCTGCCGGCCATCCCTTCGCCGCCAAACGGTGTATATTGGCGGCCGGAATCACGCCGAGAGGCCCGATGAGTCAAACACGCAGGCCGGTTCTCGCTCTCAATCGCCGCACGCTGCTCAAAGGCTCGATTCTTGCAGGAGGCGCCGCGCTCGTGCATAAACTTTCCGCCGGAACATATCAGGATGCGGCCTTTGCGGCGGGTGCCTCGGTGGTTGCGTCCCAATCGGTCGTCGAGACCTCCGCAGGCAAGGTTCGCGGCACGACCGTAAACGGCGTCCACATTTTCAAGGGCGTTCCCTATGGCGCTTCCACCACGGGGAAAAATCGCTTCATGCCGCCGGCGAAGCCGGAGCCGTGGAGCGGCGTGCGCGACGCACTCCAATACGGACACTCGGCGCCGCAGACGATTCCCGGCGCGCACGGCCTCCTGGCGGGCGCGGATTTCCTCGTGTCCGGCAACAACCCGCCCGGCCTTGGCGAAGGGGAGGATTGTCTCGTTCTCAACGTTTGGACTCCCGCCGTGAGGGACAATCGCAAACGGCCCGTCATGTTCTGGTGCCACGGCGGCGCTTTCATCTCCGGTTCCGGGTCCGCTCCGCTTGTGGACGGTGCCAATCTGGCTCGCCACGGCGATGTGGTCGTCGTGACGATCAATCACCGGCTTGGTGCCTTGGGCTACACCTATCTTGGCCACGCGGGCGGAGAAGCATTTGCAGCCTCAGGAAACGCCGGCATGCTCGACATTGTCGCCGCTCTCGCGTGGGTGCGGGACAACATCGCCGAATTCGGCGGCGATCCCGGCCGAGTGCTGATTTTCGGCCAGTCCGGCGGCGGGCAAAAAGTCTCCACTCTGCTCGCGATGCCGCCCGCAAAAGGATTCTTCCATCGCGCCGTGATCGAGAGCGGACCGGGCGTCAAGATGAACGCTCTCGACTACGCAGCGAAGGTCGGCGACATGTTCCTCGCCGAGCTGGGTATGAAGCCGGATCGAATCACCGATGTCCAAATGGTTCCGCTCGAGCGCATCATGGTGGCGCAAGGCGCTGTGAATGGCAAGCTCGGTGCATTCATTCCCGGCATGATTCAAGGCTTCTCGCCTGTGGTCGATGGCGTCTCGCTGCCACAGAATCCATTCGATCCGGTCGCGCCCACCGTGTCCGAAAACGTCCCGTTGCTCATCGGCTTTTGTCGCACCGAGATGACCCTGTTCGCCGCCGGCGACCCTTCCCTCTTCTCCCTCGATGAGACGGGTTTGCAGAAGCGCGTTCAGGCGCTGCTGGGCGAGCACGCGGAGTCTGTCCTGAGCGCGTTTCGCGCCGATTATCCGCACGAAAATCCTTCAGGCCTGTATTTCCTGATCGCGACCGCATATCCCACTGTTGCGTTCACGGCCAAGATCGCGGAGCGCAGGGCCGCGCTGGAAAAGGCCGCCACCTACGTCTACGAATTTACATGGGAGACGCCCATCCTCGGCGGACGGCTCAAGTCTCCGCATACGATCGAAATACCGTTCGTGTTCGACAACGTTGCCGATCCGCTCGTGCAAAAGCTCGTCGGAAATGCCGCCGGCATATTTCCGCTCGCCGAGCGCGTGAGCGGCGCATGGACCACGTTTGCGGCCGCCGGCAATCCGAATTCGAAGGGCTTTCCGCAGTGGCCAGCCTATTCGTCCTCCGACCGAAACGTGATGATCATCAATACGGAGAGCAAAGTCGAAAAAGACCCGGATCGCGACGCGCGCATCGCAATCGAAAACATTTTGTTTCCGCCGCAGGCCTGACCTCCGCCATTTCGCGCAGTCAGGCCAAAGGCTCACTTCAGTTTTCCCCTGGCCTTCTCGATTCATTGGTGATTGAATGCACGGCGGCGCGGCCGCGGGCATCGGGGGGGCAGCATGAAACTTCGCAGACGAAAATCGCGCATCGGAAATCGCTGGATCGCGCTCGCCGCGCTGATCGCGGCCGCCGCGGGAACCATCGCGTTTGCGCCAATCGGCGCCGCGCAAGCACCGGCGGACCAATTCGAATTCAACAGCCGCTCGATCGCCACCTTCACGGCGGCGCAAGCCGCCGCCGGCAAGGACGCCTACGCCAAGAGTTGCGCCTCCTGCCACGGCGCCACGCTCAACGGCAGCGAATTCGCCAGCGCCCTGCGAGGCGTCACCTTCACCAACAATTGGGGCGGCCGCAGCGCCGTCGAACTCTTCAATTACATGAACGCGAAGATGCCGCCCGCCTCGCCCGGCTCGCTGGGCGCGGAAACCTACGCGCAAATCGCCGCGTTCCTGCTGCAATCCAACGGCGTGCAGCCGAGCGAAAAGGAATTTCCCACCGACGCGCAAACGCTCGCCACGATGACCATCCCGCGCGGCGCCACCCAACGTTCCGCGCCGATGATGCCGCTCTCGCCGCTCGCTCCGCCCATGCCCGTCGTCAAGCTGCCCGACCCGCTCGCGAAAATCACGCCCGTCACCGCCGACGAGCTCGAAAATCCGCCCGCCAGCGAATGGCTCATCTGGCGCCGCAGCTACAACGATCAGGGCTTCAGCCCGCTCGCGCAAATCAACAAATCCAACGTCGCCGATCTCCGCGTGAAATGGGCCTGGTCGCTTCCGCCCGGCCAAAATGAAGCGACGCCGCTCGAACACGACGGAGTTTTATTTGTCGATGCGTATGGCGATCACGTGGAGGCGCTCAACGCAGTGACGGGCGATCTGCTCTGGGAGTATTCGCGGCAGCTTCCCAAGGATGCGCGCCTCGCGGTCAAGCGCGACATCGCGCTCTTCGGCGGCCGCCTCTTCATTGGCACTTCGGACGATCACGTCGTCGCGCTCGACGTGAAATCCGGCGACGTCATCTGGGATTCGCCCGTCGCCGATTACACGAAAGGATTTCAGCTCACCGGCGGCCCGCTCGTCGCCAAAGGCAAAGTGATGCAGGGCGTCGGCGGACAATCTCCCGGCGGCAATTTCATCGTCGGGCTCGATATGGATACCGGCAAGGAAGCCTGGCGCTTCCACACCATCGCGCAGCAGGGCCAGCCCGGCGACAGCTGGAACGGCCTGCCCAACGACAAGCGCAACGGCGCGTCCGTCTGGACGCCCGGCAGCTACGATCCGCAGCTCGGCCTCGCGTATTTCGGCGTCGGCCAAACCTACGACACCGGCCCCGTCCTGCATCGCGTCCCCGGATTTTCGAATGACGGCCTCTTCACCGATTCCACGCTGGCCTTCGATCCCGATACCGGCAAGCTCGTCTGGTATTTCCAGCACGTTCACAATGACCAGTGGGATCTCGATTGGGCGTTCGAGCAGCAGCTGATCCATCTGCCCGTGAATGGCGCGGACGAAAAGCTTGTGGTCACCTCCGGCAAAATGGGAATTTACGAAGCGATGGACGCGGCCACCGGAAAATATATTTTCTCGCACGATCTCGGCATCCAGAATGTGATCGCCTCAATCGACCCGAAAACAGGCGAAAAAACGGTCGCTCCCAGCGCCATCATGGGCGACGACAAGCCGCACCTCATCTGCCCGCATCCCGGCGGCGGACGCAACTGGATTCCCACGTCCTACAACGCCGCGACCAAAATCCTCTACATCCCGCTCAACGAATCCTGCATGGACCTCATCCCCGCGGGCCCCGGCAAGCGCGGCAATCTCACCTCCGGCTACAACTGGTTCATCCGCCTGCGGCCCGATAGCGACGGAAACCTCGGCCGCGTCGAAGCGCTGAATCTCGAAACGAAAAAAGTGCTGTGGATGGATCGCCAGCGCGCGCCGCAGATGACGGGCGTGCTCGCCACCGCGGGCGGCGTCGTCTTCGCCGGCGCGTTCGACCGCGTCCTCAAAGCCTACGATGCCGATACGGGCAAAGTCCTCTGGCAGATTCGCCTCAATGACGTGCCCGACTCCTGCCCGATCACCTACAGCGTCAATGGCAAGCAGTACGTCGCCGTGGTCACCGGCGAGGGCGGCCCGATGACCGCCACGTACCCGGTCCTCGTCCCCGAAATCCAGAATCCCCCCGACCGCGAATCCACGGTTTGGGTCTTCGAGCTGCCAGACAAGAATTAAGGGTAGCTGTCGTAGCGGCGACCTTTTTACCCTGAGGAACGAAGGGCAGGTCGGCGGTTTTTGGTTTATGGTTTTGCCGTTGCCGTGGTTTTAGGGTGCCGTCGCGTCCGTAGCTCCAGGTCGGGGGCATTTTCCTGCGCAGGAAAAACCATAAATCCAAAACCGCCCGCCTGAAGGCGCCGCTACGAAGCAAAATCAGCCGCGTACGCGAGGCAAGCCCGAATATCCTCTTCCGTGAGGAACGGCAATTCCCGTAGAACGTCGGCGTGGCTCATGCCGCTAGCCAGATATTCCAGCACGTCGTATACGGTAACGCGGAGACCGCGAATGCAAGGCTTGCCTCCTCGCTTGCCCGGCTCGATCGTAATGATATCGGAATACCGCATAGCGCCAGCCTAGGTGAAATCCGGCCCCTCGACAATCGGAAACCGCATCCGGTGCCTCGGCATAGCCTTTGTGGCGGCTTGTCCTGAGCGGAGTCGAAGGGCGGCCTTCTTACCCTGAGGAACGAAGGGCAGGCCGGCGGTTTTTGTCATGCGGTTTTCCCTTTCGTAGGGGTGCTGCCCTGGCCTGAGCGCCGAAGGCTCAGCTGCGCCCGGCCTTCAGGTTACCCTCGACGTCGAATACGGATTGGCGGAAAAATGACTGCCGCGCTTGAAAAACCCGACGTCCTCGACGGCGCTCTTTTCGTCGTAGGGACACACGCGAACAGCACCAAGCGCGGTACGCGCGACACAATTTAGCCCAGCCCGGGAGGGCTGGGAAAACGCGCGTTTGAATCGCGAGCGCCGTAGGTGCGGCACCGAACAGACGCCCACAATCTCCGCCAAAAAGACCTCGCCCCGCTGCTCGGCTCCGAAAGCGTCGTCTCCGAGATCCTCAGCGGCAAACGCGAACTCAACAAACATCACATCGAAAAACTCAGCAAAAGATTCCGCGTCGCCCCCCGCCGTCTTTTTCTGACAGGCGGGTGGCCCATCCTTCTCATTTCTCCGCTCGACATTCCCGGCGCAGCGGAGGATACCACACCACGACGGGCCACTAAGGTAACCCTACAAGAGGGGTGCCGCACTCTTCGCGTCGCTTGCGAAGGGTGCGCGGGGTAACCGCCCACCCCACACCCGCCTCTGACTCTCACCTCCGAATTCGTAACGCGCGCCCCCTCATTCTCATCCGCGCTGTGAGCCGCTCCAACTCAGCCGCCGCTTCCTCTCTCACCTCCGCCGCCTCCTCATCTTCCTCGACCATTCGAATCTCCTGCAGGAACTTCAGCGCGTCGCCCGCGCGCAGCTTCCGGCAGGCACGGCTGATCGAATCCTGTTCGCGCGCGTCGAGCGCGCGCATCAGCGCCTTCACCACCTTCGCATGCCTCGGCAGGACGTTCCCGATGAACTTCTTGCCACGGGCCGTCAAACCCACCGCGTGAACCATCCGCCCCTCGTGGTCCTCCCTCTTCGCTTTCGGCAGATGGCCCCGCTCGAACTCCACCGCCGGAAGCCTCACCTCCGTCCGCCCCACCCATCCCGGCTCTTCCAGCCGCCGGAGGATGACTTGCATATTCTGCCGCTTGTGCCCCGTCCTCCTCCCGACGTCCGGCACGGTTAGCGCCCCCTCCCGGTAGAGCATTTCCAGCACCCGAAAGCCCTCGAATGTCAGGTCGAAAAAGTCGAGTGGCGCGCGCATCTCGCGTTTCAGCCAGTTTGCCGTGTCAATCAGGTCGAGGTAGGTACGAAAAGCTCGTTGGGTTTTATCTCTTTGCGTTGGCTGGCGCGACATTTTGCAAAATCCCTCCAATTTCGGCCTTTTTCGGCCATTTAAGGCCCTTTTAAGCCCCCGACGAGAGCATCCTTGGTGACACTCTTACGGGCGGAAAAAATCGCCCTCGGCGGCTGCTTCCATCGGCCACCATAAACTTGACGGGAACGCGCGCCGATGGTACGACTCTGGATCTGGGAGGGGTCCTATGACGCCAGGCGAACGCGAACGAGCCATCAACGCACTCAGCGAATCACGCGAGCGGCTGCTTGCTGTGGTGCAACGGCTATCGCCGTCGCAGCTTGCGTATAAGCCGGCGGCCGACCGTTGGTCGGTGGCCGAATGCGTCGAGCACATTATCCTCGTCGAGAACTCGATCCTTGGCGCCATCGAGAAGACGGTGCAGCAGCCGGGCGATGCGCCGCAGACCGTCGTCGAAGACGATGCGCTCGTGGCAAAGGCCGTGGATCGCAGCGAACGCATGAAGGGGCCGGAGCGCCTGATGCCGACGGGGCGCTGGCCTCACCACGAGCTGTGCCGCGAATTCGAGTCGGTCCGCAAGCGGACCTCGGAATTTGCCGCCACCACGGACGCGCGGCTGCGCGAGAGCGTTTTCCCGCACCCGCGCCTCGGGCCGCTCGATTGCTACCAGTGGCTGCTGTTGATTGCGGCGCATGGCGAGCGGCACCGCGCGCAGGCGGAAGAGGTGATGGCCTCGGCGGAGTTCCCGCGCGCGGCATCGGTTGTATCGTAGGGGCGCACGAATTCGCACCCAGCGCGGGACGCGCGACACAATTTAGCCCAGCCCGGAAGGGCTGGGAAAACGCTGGCGGGTTGGGCTAACTTGTGCCGTACCTCCGGTGCTCGGGAAGATGCGGTTCGTCCACCTTCCGTCGTGAGCACGCCTGTCCCACAGGCCAGTTGCGCGATTGGGTGCTTGGGGCGAAACTGCTCTTGGTTTATAGTTGCGCATCCCGGCGGGGCTTCTTAAACTAATGGTTGGCTTACGCTACAGGGAAGATCGGCATCGAACACTGATATGCAACGGACCCCAGCCTCATATAGAGCTGTCGCAATTTTTTGCCTGATCCTCATGGGCAATCTGGGTGTGGCAATTGCCGCCCGCCGCACGGAATCAACCAGGACCAAACGCACGGTCACTCATTCGGTCACTCATTCGACCGCTCATTCGACGCGCACGCATCGCGCGGCCGCGCATCCGGTGCGCGCGCGGCACGCGTCGATGGCGCGGCGCGCGACCGTTCACGCCGCGGCCGTTGCGGTGAGCGCGCGAACCTCGGCGCATCGCGTATACCGGCGCCGGCGCTACTCCGAATATGTCGATCCCGGCGAGGATGATGTCACCACGTACGACGATCCGGTGATCCGCAGCATTGCGGTGGAAGCGCTCGGGCACGAAAAGGGCGCGGTGGTTGCGGTCGATCCGACCACGGGGCGCATCCTGACGGTCGTCGACCAGAAGATGGCGTTCAACGCGGCGCTCGAGCCGTGCTCGACGATCAAGCCGTTCATCGCCGTCGCCGGATTGCAGGAAGGCGTGATCACGCGCGACACGATGATTCAAGTCGGCCGCCGCCGTTACATGGACCTCACCGAGGCGATGGCCCACTCGAACAACCACTTTTTTGAGAAGGTCGGCTCGGAGCTCGGCTTCGATCGCGTGATCAAGTACGACGAGATGCTCGGCCTCGGCCAGCACGTCGGCTACGATATTCCCGAGGAGCAGAGCGGCTCGCTGCCGGCATCGCCGCCGGAGCGTGGCGGAGTGGCGCGCATGTCGAGCTTCGGCGAGGGCATCCGGATGACGCCATTTCAATTGGCGTCGCTGGTGAGCACGCTCGCGACCGGCGGTGCTCAATACTACTTGCAGTATCCGCGAACCGATGCGGCGATTCAGGATTTTCAGCCGAAGCTGCGGCAGCAGCTCGATATCGCGCCGCTGCTTCCCGATCTGCGGCAGGGGATGCTCGCCGCTGTGCTCTACGGGACGGCGCGGCAGAGTTACGATCCGTATGGCGAGCAGGCGCTCGGCAAGACCGGCACCTGCAATGACGAAGATCTCGGCGGGCGGCTCGGGTGGTTCGCTTCGTACGCGGATCAGGCGCATCCGAAAATCGTGCTTGTCGTGCTGCTGCATGGACGCAGCCGCATCATCAGCGGGCCGCATGCTTCGGAAATCGCGGGCCGCATCTATCGCGGCTTGAGCGAACGAAATTATTTCGCGGATGCTCCGCTGACCCGCGAGTCGCCAGGCTTATATCCCGACGCCGAAGTCAAAACCGTGGCGGGCGCTCCCGATCCTTCCTCGACCATCCGCTAGCACCGCCGTGCTCGTTCTGCATTTCTCTGGCTTAATCCGGTGAGCAAACTGAAGAATTTTCTGCGGTCACATGAAACCGCACTGCTGACGATGCTGATCTTGGCCGTGCTGTTTGCCTTTGTCTTTCTCCTGACGATTGGCCCCTATTACTTCGCCAAACCATAGCCACGTTTCTGATCGCTGCTTAGGCTTGCATCACGTCTCTGGGGCGCGGGGTGACGATGTTGCCTCCGGCGTCGTATTCGGTGACGGGGCCGAAGAGCGCGGCCTGGTCGATGATTTGCTCGCGGTCGCCGACGACGATGATTTGCGCGTTGGCGGAATCGAAATGGCGGCGCGCGGCTTCGAGCACGTCTTCGGCGCTGAGCGCGCGGATGCGCTCGCGATACGACTCGAGGTAGCCCTCGGGGAGCTGATCGAGATAGACGGTCGAGAGCTGGCCGAGTAAACCTTCCTGCGTGGCGACGCCAAGCGAGAATACGCCGGTGAGATAGTTGCGGGCGCTATCGAGCTCTTCGGCGGGCACGGGGATCGAGCGCATGCGGTCCATTTCGTAGAAAATTTCGGTGAGCGTGGCGGCGACGACCTCATTGCGCACCGCGGCGCTGACCGAGAAGTAGCCGTGCTGGCGCATTGGGTTGGCGCCGCTGCGCGGGCTGTAGGTGTAGCCCTTCTGCTCGCGAATGTTCATCACGAGGCGCGAGTGGAACGCGCCGCCGTAAATGGAATTGGCGAGCAGGAGGCGATACCAATCGGGATCGCGGCGCGTGATAGCGAGATTGCCGACCACCACCTGCGTCTGCACGTTGCCCGGCATCCGTACGAGGTGAACGCGGCGGCCGGACTGCTTTGGCGGCTCGGGCGACATGGGCGGCTCGGGCTGCGGCGCTCTCCAATCGCCGAAGATCTTCTCGATCTTGTCGAGCATCGCTTCGGCCGCGAAATCGCCGACGACGATCAGCAGCGAGTCCCCGGGAACGTAGTGATGGCGGTAGAACTCGACGAGCTCGTCGCGCGTGTAGGCGGCAACCTGATCCTCGGTGGGCGCGACCACGGCGTAAGGGTGCCGGCCGAAGAGGACGCGGCGGAGGCGTTCGCTTGCGAGGAAGCCGGGCGTGGTGCGCTCGATGCGCAGCTCTTCGAAACGCTGGCGGCGCTCGCGCTCGAATTCCTCCTCGGGGAATGAGGCGTTGCGCGCGAGATCGGCGATCAATTCAAGAATGCCCGTGGACGCTTCGGCGAGGCCCGAAGCGGCGATCGAACTCGAATCGGCTCCGGCATGCGTGCCAAGACTCGCGCCCATGCGGCGCAGATCTTCTTCGATCTGGCGGCTCGGGCGCGATGTGGTGCCGGTGCGAACGACCGTGGCCGTCATATCGGCCAGGCCGGGCGTGCGATGCGCGACGATCGCGTTGCCGCTGCGGAAGTAAAGATTCGCGGAGATGCGTGGAAAGGCGCGCGATTCCGCGAGGACCACGTGCAAGCCATTGGCGAGGACGCGGGTGGTGCGCTTGGGCCAGGCGACGGGTCGTTCGGGAGCAAGAGCGGGAGCCGCGCTGCGGTGCGACACGGATGTGGCTGATGACGTCATCGCGCACCTCCATTGCCCACGTGCGGATTCACGGGCGTGGGGAGATTCATCGGCCGGCGTATGAGCACGGCGCGATTTTGCGGCACGAGATATTTCTTCGCGGCCGCCTGCACGCGCTCGGGAGTCACGGCGAGGAAACCGTCGAGGATCGTATTGATGCGGCCGGGATCGCCGTCGAAAAGCGTGAAGCAAGCGAGATAGTGCATCAGGCCGAAGCGCGGCATGTGCGAGCCCATGCCGGTTTCGAGCATCGAGTAGAAATCGGAGCGGAATTTCACTTTCACGGGATCGAGTTCTTCCAGCGCCACACCCTTGTGTTGCAATTCCTCGATGATCTCGTCGAACACCGCGACGGTGCCCTCCGAAGTAAATTCGGGCTTGTGGACGATCTGCGTGACCATCTGCGTCGGGCCGTTGGTGTCGACCAAATCCGCGCCGCCGCTGGCCTCGACCGCGATTTGCTCTTCGAGGACCAGCTTGCGATGCACGCGGCCCGCGCGGCCCCCATGGAGAATGCGATCGACGATGCCCATGGCGAACCAGTCCTCGCTTTCGCGCGGCGGCAGCGTGTAGCCGATGGCGATTGCGGGAAGCGGGCCGAGGCGCTCTTCGACTTTGCCGTGGCGCTCTTCGGTTTGCGGCGGCTCGGTGATGTCCGCGCGAGGTGTAAGCGCGCTCGGCCGAATATCGTCGAAATAGCGCTTGGCGAAAGAAAACGCCTCAGTCGGATCGAGATCGCCGACCATCACGAGGACGGCGTTATTCGGCGCGTAGTACGTTTCAAAGAATTCGCGGACGTCGGCCAGCGTGGCGGCATCGAGATCGGCGAAATCGCCGTAAAAATTGTGCGCGTTGGGCCAATTGCGGAAAGCGACGGGCGGCAAATCGAGCCAGGGGAAACCGCCGTAGGGCTGGTTCATCACGTTGACGCGAACTTCTTCTTTGACCACGTCGCGCTGATTGCGGAGATTTTCGTCGTCGACCTTGAGCGCGCGCATGCGGTCGGCCTCGAGCCACAGGACGCGCTCGAGTGCATTCGAAGGCACGGATTCGAAATAGTTGGTGATGTCGTAGTTCGTGGTGCCATTGAGCAGGCCGCCTGAGGAATTGATCAGGCGGATGTGTTCCATTTTGCCGGCGTTTTCGGAGCCCTGGAACATCATGTGCTCGAAGAGATGCGCGAAGCCGCTGCGGCCGCGTGGCTCGAGGCGAAAGCCGATCTGGTAATAGACGCCGACGGTGACGACGGGCGCGGAATGGTCGGGCGAGACGACCACGCGCAGGCCGTTGGCGAGGGTGGTGTGCTCGACGGGGATTTGGAGATGCGATGCTGATTTCGGCGACGTACTCGCGCTTGCGGATGTGGTGGGCGAAGAATTCAAGAATTTTCCTCCGAGATGTTGGTTCGGCTGCCTCAAATCAAGATGCCGCGCTGAAGGCCGCGGCGCTACATTTAAATCTCAAAACCTTTTCTGAGCGCGCGATCCAGATGCTTGCTGGTGGCCGTTGGATCCTTCGACAGGACCCTGGCCGCGAGCTGCGCGAGCGCGGCGTACGATTTCGCGAATTCGGGCGGATAGCGGCGAAGCGCGTTCATGTGCTTCGCGACGACGGCGTAATCGCCTCGCGAGAGCGGGCCGGTCCAAGCCGCCCGCGGCCCGATCCTCTCTATATTATCGAGGATTTGGCGCAATAAAGGTAAGAGCGTTTGCGAGGCCCGCTGGCGCGTGAAGCCGATGCTCATCAGGAGCTCCAATCCGGCCTCGAGGACGGGATAGATGCTGCCGCCCGCCATCACCGCGGCGGCGTGGTAGGCGGGCTTGTCGGCCGTCTCGATCACCACGGGAATGCCTCCGAGCGACTTTGCGATCGATTGCGCCATGCGTCGCGCCTTGGCGTCGCCTTCGATGCCGAAAATCACGCCTTTCAATTTTGGCACCACTTTGCCGCCGAATGCCTGCATCGGATGGAGCGAGCCGGTCGAAGCGCCGAGGCGCGCGAGCGGCGCGAGGGCGGAACGATCGAGCGTGGCGCTGGTGTGCAGCGCGATCTTGCCTTTGCATCCGGCTCCTGCTATTCGCGCGAGATCGCGCACGATGGCTGGCAGCATATCATCCGGCGTGGCGAAGAGAATCACGTCTGCGGTGCACACTTCGCTGGTCAGGCGGTCGAATGGCTTCCCCGCCCCGATCCTTCGCACAGCGGCGCGCGCGGTGGCTTTCGAGCGGGTGACGACGGCGCCGATGCGCCAGCCGAGCTCGCGGAGGTGTTTTCCGAGCGATATTCCTACGCGCCCTGCGCCCACGATGGAAACGGTGCGTGCCATGCAGCGTGATAGCATAACTTGTTCGATCCGATCCGTGGAGGAAATTGCCGTTGCACATTTTTGGGACCGTGCTGCTGGGGCTGATCGCTTTTCTGTGGGTGCTTGCGTCGGTCGATCTTGCGCGCGGGGTGCCGTCGATGCCGTCGCTTGCGGACGTCGATCCCCTGCCCGATGTGCAGTGCCCGCCGGTTTCGATTTTATTTGCGGCGCGCGATGAGGCCGAGAAGCTGCCCGGCGCGCTGGCGACTTTTCTCTCGCTCGACTATCCCAACTACGAAGTGATTGCGGTCGACGACCGCTCGGAGGATGGCACTGGCGCGATTCTCGAGGCTGCGGCTGGGCGCGATGCGCGACTGAAACACGTGCGCGTCAACAAGCTGCCGACGGGATGGCTCGGAAAGCCGCACGCGCTCGAGCAGGCGTACGAACACGCGAGCGGCGAATGGCTGATTTTCACGGATGCGGATGTCCACTTCGCGCCGGATTTGCTGCGGCGCGCGATCGCTCTCGCCGATGCGCGCGAATGGGATCACGTGACGCTGCTGGGGGCGCTGAAGATGTTCACTTTCGGCGAGAAAATCGCGATGACGTTTTTCGCGATGGCGTTTGCGATCGGGACGCGGCCGTGGGCGGCGAGCGATCCGGGTTCGCGCGGGTATAGCGGCGTGGGCGCGTTTCAAATGATTCGGCGCAGCACGTACGAGGCGATCGGAACGCACCGGCGGCTGGCGATGGAAGTGGTGGACGACATGAAGCTCGGGAAGCTGGTGAAGGACGGCGGATTCCGCTCGGGCGCGGCGAAGGCGGGAGGCGCGGTGAGCGTTCACTGGCACGCGGGGGTGGGCAACATGATTCGCGGCACGACGAAGAATTTTTTTGCGACCTCGGGATACAAGCTCTGGCTCACGGGCATGCACATTTTCGGGCTGCTGCTGATGTGCGTGTTTCCGGTGGCGGCGCTGGCGTTCACGCACGGGTGGGCGCGAGGATTCGATGCGATCGCGGTCGGGCTGCCGTTGATTATTGCGGCGGGGGCGGCGCGGCAATTCGATGCGCCGGGGATTTATGCGTTGACGTATCCGATTGGCGCGCTGATTTTTGCGTGGATGCTGGCGCGATCGACGATCGTCACGCTGTGGCAGGGCGGGATTGTGTGGCGGGGGACGTTTTATCCGCTGGATGAATTGAAGCGCGGAGTGGTGTGAGGTGGCGGGTGATTGGTGGCAGGTTCGAGAACCAAGTTCGGTAAGTCGATTTAACACAGAGGACACAGAGCGAGGCGGAGTGCACGGAGAATGCAGGATTCACCGCTGAGACGCAGAGGGCGCAGAGAAGAACCCCAAGACGCGCGCTACTTGAGGAAAGAGTAGCCGACGGAAAGCATGATGATGTTGGCGCCGGGATTGACCGAACTGCGGCTGGCGTTGGAAATGTGCTGGACCTTGGCGACGAAGCTCCAGGCGCGGGTGCGTGACGAATTGAAATACTCGACGCCGGCCTGAAAATCGAAGGTGAAATTGAATTGTGTCGCCATCGGGATGTCCTTGGGGATGGGACGCTCGGAGGCGATCAGGCCGCCCGTTGACGCAAGGAGCGGCTGCCAGCGGCGGCTGCGCATGAAATTGAACTTCCAACCGATGGGGCTGATGCCTCCGCCGTACACTGTTTCGCGGCCTACCGGGCAGTAAGTGCCAATCGCGATTCCGCTGGAATTGACGACACAACTTACCCAGGTGTTCTCGCGCATGACTTCGACCGGATCAATGTCGACCGTGTATTCGATGGCGTATCCAGGAGACGAATGGAGGATTCTGCCGTAGCGGAAGGCGGCAACGCCGAACTGCAGGTTGGTTTCGCTGTCTTGGATATCCTGGGCGCTGGCGGAGTACGCGCTCCAGACGCCGAATTCGTTGCGGAGGTCGCGGTCTTGGCTACGCGCGACGGGGGCGGCGGTGAGCGCGAGCAGAATCAGCAATGCGAGTGAGCGCGGATTCAGGGTATGGCGCCGGGGGCTAGGCTGCGCGGGCACGTTGGTCGGGTAAGCATACACGTTGTGGGCGGTTTCGCGAGGTGAACGCTCGGAGAAACAGTCTCTTCTGAGTAGTTTTGCGGACTTGACTTGCTACCCGTTTCCTCTAATCTGCGCTTCGCCAGCGGGCTCCGGCGTTCGTGGTTCCGCGGAGCGGGCATCCTCGAGCCTGATGGCACCCCGGGGGATTCAAATGCACATCGCTCGACTTCGCTTTCGCGGCTGGCTTTTCCCCGCTCCCCGCTTCTTCCGCTCCGACTTCTTCGTCTGCGCGTTGATCTACTTCGCCGCAGCATCGTATCTGCTCTCCCCCGTCACTTGGCCCCGCCTCGCCTTCGCCCTGGTCTTGGCCCCCGTTCTTTCCCTCGGCACTGGCGCGCTCCATTGCTGGCTGCTCTCGCGGGTGCGGCGCTAATTACTCGCCGGCCTGCCTCGCGCCTTTCTTTGCTGCCGCTACAAAAACCGCGGGAAAAGCAAGGGCGCCCGCCTGAAAAGCGAGGCGGCCGCCACAAAACCGAGAAAAAACGAGAAGCGCAGACTGAAGCCGGCGCCACAAGAACCGCTAGGTGGCGGCGCGGGTGGCCGGCGGAACTTCCGTTGTGGCGATGACGCCGAGGTCGCGCTGCTTTAGGGCGCGGATGCGGTCGCGGATTGAGGCGGCGCGCTCGAAATCGAAATTCTTGGCGGCTTCGCGCATTTGCGCGTCGAGCTGCGCGACGGCCTGCAGGAGCTGTTCCTCGTTGGTGATGTCGCCGATCACGGCGTCGCCCATCGGCACCGTGATGTAATCCGCTTCGACGATCCGCGCGAGCTGCATATCGACCGATTTGATGATCGATTGCGGCGTGATGTTGTGCTCGCGATTGTAGGCTTCCTGCTTGGCGCGGCGGCGGCTGGTTTCGCCGATGGCCGTGCGCATGGAGTCGGTCATGTTATCCGCGTAGAGGATGGCGCGGCCCTCAAGATGGCGGGCGCAGCGGCCCATCGTCTGAATCAGCGACGTGGCGCTGCGAAGATAGCCTTCCTTATCGGCGTCGAGAATCGCGACGAGCGAAACCTCCGGAAGATCGAGGCCTTCGCGCAGCAGGTTGATGCCGATGAGGACATCGAATTCGCCGCGGCGCAGATCGCGCAGGATGCGGACGCGCTCGAGCGTCTCGATTTCGCTGTGCAGGTAGCGGCAGCGGACGCCGACCTCGGCGAAATATTCGGCGAGATCCTCGGACATGCGCTTGGTAAGTGTGGTGACGAGGACGCGTTCGTTGCGCGCGGCGCGCTGGCGGATCTGTTCGAGGAGGTCGTCGACCTGGCCCTTCACCGGGCGCACCTCGACCTCGGGATCGACGAGGCCGGTGGGGCGAATCACCTGCTCGATTACCACGCCGCCGGTTTTCGTGAGCTCGTATGGGCCGGGCGTGGCAGAAACGTAAACGACCTGATTGACGCGATGCTCGAATTCCTCGAATGTGAGCGGGCGATTATCGAGAGCCGAGGGCATGCGAAAGCCGTAGTCGACGAGCGTCTGCTTGCGCGAACGGTCGCCGTGGTACATACCGCGGACCTGCGGGATTGTCTGGTGCGATTCGTCGACGAAGAGCAAGTAATCCGACGGGACGTAATCGAGCAACGTGGGCGGAGCTTCGCCGGGCAGGCGGCCGGACATGTGGCGCGAATAGTTCTCGATGCCGTGGCAATAGCCGATGGTGCGCATCATCTCGATATCGAAGAGCGTGCGCTGCACCACGCGCTGCGCCTCGACGATTTTGCCCTGGCGGCCAAGTTCGGCCTTCCACCATTCGAGCTCCTCGTAGATGGTCTGGATGGCGCGCTCGCGCTGCGCGGCCGGGAGGACGTAGTGCGTCTTCGGGTAGATCGGGATGCGCGTGATTTCGCCGTCGCGCGAGCGGATTTGTCCCGTGAGCGGATCGATCTTGCGGATGTTTTCGATCTGCGTGCCCCAGAGCTCGACGCGGACGGCGTAATCGTCGTAGGGCGGATAGATTTCGATCGTATCGCCGCGCACGCGGAAAGTGCCGCGGCGAAGATCCTCGGCGCGTTCGTACTGAATTTCGACGAGCTTGCGCAGGATCGATTCGCGCGCGATGGACTGGCTCTTTTCGAGCATCAGCATCATGCCGTAATAGGCTTCGGGCGAGCCGATGCCGTAGATGCAGGAGACGGAAGCGACGACGATCACGTCGCGGCGCTCGAAGAGCGAGCGGGTGGCGCTCATGCGGAGCTTATCGAGCTCGTCGTTGATCGTGGCTTCCTTTTCGATGAACGTGTCGCTCGATGGGACGTAGGCCTCGGGCTGGTAGTAATCGTAGTAGCTGACGAAATATTCGACCGCGTTTTGCGGGAAGAAGGATTTGAACTCGTGGTAGAGCTGGGCCGCGAGCGTCTTATTGTGCGCGAGGACGATTGCGGGGCGGTCGAGCTGCTCGATCACCTTGGCTACGGTGAAGGTCTTGCCGGAGCCGGTGACGCCGAGGAGGACTTGATCGCGGTCGCCATCGCGGAGGCCGCGAACGAGCTGCGAGATGGCTTCGGGCTGGTCGCCGCGGGGCTCGTAGTCGCTGGCTAGCTTGAATTTCATGATGAACGCGCCTCAGGACCGGACATGACCTGTCATGCCCCAAAATCGAGCGCATGCGAAAACCTTCATTATAGCGCAACAGGGCAAATCGCTGCTTCAAGCGCGATATTCGGCTTTTACTCACAGTGCCAGCGAGTTTAGGCGCCTCACTCAACGCAGAGGACGCAGAGAAGCGCAGAGTGCACGGAGAATTCCCGGCATTTCGGACACCGGCCTCTGTTCGCGAACCCCAAGAGCAGATCGCACGGACAGGATTGTCTGTGCCACCACGTGCCCACGCCCCCGGACACGCCATGGCACCCGAGGGCCGTGCTAAGTCCACCAAAGTAGCCTGCAAAAAAGGAATTGTCTTAATCCGAGATGACGACACTGCCAAAGCGCCAAGAGCAGATCAATGAGAATCGGGGATGAGCGTGATGATTAGCTGGCTCTGGACTCGGCCTTTGCGGCGGACGCTGGAGCCCGAGGTGGCGCTGGTGATTTCGTAGTCGACCTGCTGGGTGCTGTTTTCGGTGGAGGTGACGAGCAGGCCGGTTGCGAGCGAGATGGAAGCGAGGCTGTCGCCTGAACCGGTCCAAGCGCCCGAGGTGCGCAGGCCGTTTTTGCGGTAGTCGGGCGGCGTGGCGTCGGACTTCGGCGAGCCGCGGCGCGACATATGGTAGTGCATGAGAATCGTGGCGCACGCGGGCACGGGCTCGGCTGGCGGATCTCCAGCCGGCTTCGGCGCCGCAGCGGCGGCCGTGGCGCTGCAAGCTTCGTTGCGCAGATAGGTGGAATCACTGGACCAGATGAGATCGTCGAGCGGCAAGCCGATGACCGGGCGCTCGGCCTTCCATTTCTGGCCGACGGAAACGCCGTCGCTCGGGAAGCGGCTGCCGGGAAAGAGGCCGTCGATCCAGGAATAGGCGGGCTCGGCCGTGGAGCGGTTGGGGAAAATGTCGTCGAGGCCCTTGAAATTTGCGATGGTGCCGTCGGCATCGAGCGTGAAATCGAAAGAGCGGCCCTCGATGCGATTGTACTGATCCTCGAAGGTTGGTCCGGAGGGATCGAAGGCGTCGCTCTCGGCTTCGGCATGGGATTTTTCGTAGGTGACGCGGAAATGCGTGGCGCCGGGCGGCGAGCCGGGCGCGGGGCTGAGGACGTCGAGGCGAACGAGCAGGTCGAGCGTTTGCGTCGTGCGCGAACCGCTCTCGGGATCAGCGATGGGCGTGGTGGTCTTCACGGTGGTCGTGGTGTGCGATTCGATCTGGTAATGGAAGATTTCCCCGGGAATGAATTTCGGGGCGAGGCGCTCTTTTTGGTTGGCGAACGCAACAGCGGGCATGGCGATTAGGACGATGACGGCGAATACGCGCGGGCGCGACGCGCGAAATTGGGATGGTACAGGATCGGCTAGTTTCCGGTTATCCGACTTATCAGGCACTGAGTCTCTAATTGTTTCTGCACTCCGCTTGTTGTTCTACCTCGACTGGCTTGTCGAGCACGAGATACGGTTTGAAAACCCATTTTTCCACGGCATTCTCGCATGCCTTGTATCCCTCAGGAAGACCTGAAGTTGCGTGTGCGCTTATGACATGCCCGTCCTTCCCGACAACAATCGCCAGCTTTACCGTAAAATGCTGTTGCCTCAACGATGCTGGCCATTGAGGCATGCTCGACATGTTTATCGGCACGAGCTGGACACCCGAGACACGGCCACCGAGCGGGCCGACCGCGTCGCGCGGTGGCAAGAAAATCGCGTCATCAACACGCGACAGAGATTCGATGGTTTCGACACGCAATTTCAGATAAGGCTTCCCAGCGTCTGTTACATCGACTTCTCGCGCAATGTTGCGTCCCTGAAACGACTCAATTCGATTGTAGACCGTCTGGAACCAGCCGAATCCGTGGGTGTACCGAAGGACTGAGCTGTCGGGTTCAAAACAATATTGGGTCGGAGCGCTAATTCCCGAATTTGTTTCGATAAATACGCACTGAAGCTCGTAACCGCTGAACGCGCGCTCCACGCTTCTTCCATGGAAACCTTGCAGTGTCGCCGCATAATAAAAGGGAGCAATTACTTCCGACCCAACTTGTGACTGTGCGCGGTCGGGCCACTGTTGGTCTCCCACACGAAACAGACCCTTGTCAGTCGCGTAGTCGGTTTGGTTGAAGTTATCGCTTTTGTAGATGCGCTTGTACTTTTTCTCCCCCGCCCAATACTCTTCGTAGACGCCGCTGTGCACGTTATCGCTATCTTCATCAAATTGGTCGTAAGTCACAACAACGTGCCACGGGGGCGCATCCGCCGATTGCAGCCCATTCAGCGCTGCCTCCTTGGCTATCCAGCTCGGTAAATCAATAGCGTCCGCGCTCTGCTTTTCTTCCGTCCTTAAGTTGACGACCACGGATGATGTTATCGGAGGCACTGCAACTACCGAATCGGACTTTGTCTCTGTTGCCACAATCAGGGTTTTCTCATTCGCAAGGCCGTTCGCTGGAGTGGGGCGACCCTCTTGCCCATGTGTTGAGGCGGACAACGCAAGCACTAAGGCCGAAAGCAATACGAAATGAGCTTGTCTCGGCATTCCTCGCGCAATCCTTGTGATCGTACTCGCTGCGATTCTACATCATAGGTTCCTGATTAGCGCGGCTACCGCTAAAGCTAATCCCAATACTAAATTACCGAACCAACTACTTTCTAGCGGGAGCGGCGCGTGGGCGGGGCGACGCGCGCGATTTTGGGGGAGGCCAGCGAGCCGGTGATGCGGTACGTCGGCTCGGCGGATTTTGGCGCGGACTGGACGAAGTGGAGGCGCAGGTCGAGATCGCGGCTGAAGGTGATCGCGCCGGAGCCAGCGACGTCGGGGCCGGGTGCGGCGAGCGACAAATTCTGGACCTGGATCGTCCGCGACGAGCAAGTGAATGATGCTGAAGCTGTCGAGAAGCGGCTGACGCCTGGGACCACAGCGGAACCGCGCAACGAGGATACGAGGTCGATGCCGTGGATCGCGGGGCTGGCGAAATCGGCTTGGCCCTGGCATCCGAGAGAGGCGACGAGATCGGCGCGAGTAGCGCCGCTGGCGCTGAATGAGATTTTGCCGTCGGCAGAGCCATCGAAAAGATCGGCAAGCGCGGGAGACGCGGCGGTAAGCGCCGCTAGATCGACGCGCGAAAAGGCGGCGTTCACTTTGTATGACGGCGGGGCTTGCAGATCGGCAACGAGCGAACCCGCTAGCGTGCCGCCGTAAAGCTGGCCGGTGGCGTTGGCGAGCTCGATATGGCGGCCGCCGATTTTCAGGTCCGCTTGCAGGTGATGCACAGCGAGCGGTGGCAAATCAAATTCATCGAGAGCGAGGCGCCCGCTGGCGCGCAGATTCTCCGGCACGGCAACCGCGGGAAGGCGCGGATTGAGAAACGGGAGCATCCGGTCGAGGAAGCTTTCGCGCCAGAGCGGATTGAGCCAGCGGTCGAGATCGGCGTCCGAGAGAGTATCCGCAGAAAGAACGAACTGCCACTCGGGATCGATGTCCGTGCGATCGAATGTGCCGGTCCATTCCGCTCCAAATGCGCGTGCAGAGGTGAGCGCGATGTGCTGCTGGCCCGGCTTGAGGTCCGCGCGCGCGTGAATCTGGTCAATCGGCTGATTCAAGAAAGGTGCGTGAAGCGCAGCGCCATCGGCTACACCGGAGGCACCGAATTCGATCCAGCCCGTGGGCCGGACACGCCATGGCACATCCGTTCCGCTCCAGAGGAGGTCGCAGGAGACAGGCCCCGCGAGATCCCAGCCGCGGGAGATATTCAGGCCCAGAGCACCTGCTGCGGACACGAGGTCGCGCATGTCGCGGCCGCTTCCCGCAACGTGCCAGGAGGGCAGCGCGCCGTGCGCCGATTTTGTCGCAACGCCCAGCTGAAACGAGCCATCGGAGGGAGCTGCGGCGGCCTTGGCGGAACGCGTGCTCGCGCCGCGATTGGCGCCTGCGAAAGAAAGCGTAGCGGGCGGGACGGAAATGATTCCGTGATCGTAGCGAAACTGTAGACGCCCGAGGTGGGCCGGAACCTGAAGGCTCGGGCCGGTGAGTTCCGCGCCTTCGCTCGAGCCGACCGCATTCGCGACGCGCAACGGCCAGCCGTCGATATTGCCGCGAACCGCGACAACTCCTTGCGCCGCGACGTCGTCCGCGACGCTGGAGTGGAACGCGCGCAGCCAGTCGAGGAGATCCTCGAGGCTGATTTGCGAAGACGTGACGGCAATTTGAACCGGGGGAGCCAGTTCCTTTGGAGGCGTGCGGGCATGACCCCAGGAAATTCGGCCGGCGGCGTGCAGATTCGAGTGCGGGGCTTCGAGCGTCGCGTCGCTGAATTCAAGGAATGAAGTTGCCGAATTCCAGCGGGCCTGTGCGATGAGACTGAGCGAGGGATTATCCGAACGGGACGCCAAATCCCAGCGGTGGAGTTCGCCGAGTTGCGCGGCACCTCGAAGCGCCCATGTGCCGTCGGGTTCCTCTGTTTTGGCGTTGAGGTCGAGCGCGAGGGTGCCACGGACGCCGTCATCGTCGTCGCTGGCAAGGCGCAGCACATCCGAAAGCGAAGCGTCGCTCCACGAAAGATCGAGCGCCGCAGGGCGCAGGCGCGAAGAAGTGCCGCCAACGTGGCCTGAGACGCGAATCGTCCCCACCTGCTGGAGGGGGACAGCGGCGCGCCAGGGCGTCGCGTCCAGATCGATGCGCCAAAGGCCGGGACTATCGGTTTCGACGCTGCCGCTTACGTCGACGAAAGCGAATGGGAGCTTATCGTCTCCCTGCTTGAAGTTGACTCTGCCGCCATCGATCTCGATCCTGCGAAAGCGCAGGAGCGAGGACGGCAACGACGGGCCCACGGCAACGGGCGGCGCGGCATTTTCGCCGGGACGCGGCAGCCATTCGGCGACATTCCACTCGCCGGCGGAATCGCGGACGAGGTTCAGGCTCGGATGCGAAAGAGAGAGCGTGCCGAGTTCGATGCGGCCGCGGAGAAGGCTCTCCCAGCGGAGGCGGACGGAGATCGAATCGGCCCGCAGGAAATACTCGTGGCCGAATCGCTGGTCTTCGTCGACTCTGACCGAATTCGCCACGAGCGAAGGGCCGTCCCAAAAGCTGAAATCGTAGCTGCCGACTTCCACGGGACGGCCGAAGGCGGCTTCGAGATGCTCCGTAAACTTTCGCTGCAAGGGACTGTGGCGAATCAGCAAGGAAATGGCGAAAGAAGCCAGCCAAAAAAACACAACCAAGGCGGCGAGCCATTTCAGCCAGCGAATCCAGGCGCGGCGCGGCGGCGGCGGAGCCGAGTCGAGAGACTCAGGTGGTTCGACGGTCGGTGCGTATGTGCCGGACACGGTGGATACAAAAGAAGATACCACGGAGGGAAGCTGTGCGAGATACATCAGCTGCCGGGAGCCCATTGTTCGTCCGTGTCGATGCGACGCTGCATTAGACACAGAGCACACTAAGAAAGGCGACGAGAGCACAGAGAAGACAAAAGACTCACCGCTCCCTTCGCCCCACTGCAGGCTCAGGGCAAGGAGGACGCAGAGAAATGCAACTCCCGGCCGCTAGTGGACTTCGCGGAGCATGCGGTGCCAGCGGGTGCGGCTGGGCAGATGGGCGAGTGTGTCCTCGATGCCGAAAAGCGTGCCCGCGAGGCTGCGATCGGTGTAGTCATCGGGCGTGGCGCGGACGGACCAGTAAATGAACATTGGGCGGCCCATGATGGCGTCGCGATCGACGAAGCCCCAGTAGCGGCTGTCGGAGCTGTCGTCGCGATTGTCGCCCATCACGAAGTAGTGATCCGGCGGCACAACGAGCGAGTGGCCCTGGATGTATTTGCCGATCTGCGCCGCCCATTCGGGGCGCAGGCGCTCCTCGAGGAGCGTCTGATCGAGCGGCGGGAAACTGTCGCCGAACGGATCGTAGGCCTCGCTGTGGACGGCATAGGGCTCGGAGAGAGACTTGCCGTTAATGTAGACGACTTGATTCACGATGCGCAGGTGTTCGCCCGGGAGGCCGATGACGCGTTTGACGTAATGGACGTGATCGTCGTAGGGGAACCGGAAGACGATGATGTCGCCGCGCCGAACGGCCCGATAGGGTAGAAGCTTTTCATACCACGCGCCGCGACCGCCGAAGAGGAACTTGTTGACGAGGACGTGATCGCCGACGAGGAGAGTAGGTTCCATCGAGCCGGATGGGATTTTGAACGCCTGCAGGACGAACGTGGTGGCAAACAGCGCGAGGAGAATCGTGACGAGCAGCGACTCGAGGACCTCGGCGAGGCCGCCGGCTATGACCTTGTGCACCGCAACGGCCTTCGGCGGCGCGGAGGGCTCGGCTACGTTCGCGCCGGCCTCTGTTTCAATCGATTCCATTCAGGCGATCCCACAGCTTTCTTCCAAGATTCCCAGTGCGATTCTAGCAGCTGCTTGTTCGGCTTCCTTCTTGCTGCGACCCTCGGAAGCCGAAAGCCTCTGGCCTCCGTGCCAGACTTCCACCTCGAACGTTTTCTGATGCTCGGGCCCGGACGCGTGGCGGAGGCGGTATTCGGCCATGCCCAGCCCGCGCTGCTGGAGCCATTCTTGCAGCGCCGATTTGTGATCGGCGCGCTCGAGGCCTTCGACTCCTTCTTCGAGCGCGGGGTCCAGCAGGCAGCGGCGCAAGAACGTCGCCGCCGGAGCCAAGCCGCCATCGAGATAGATCGCGCCTAGAATCGCTTCGAACGCGTCGGCCAGCAGCCTCCTTTTTTCGCGGCCGCCCGTCTTTTCCTCGCCGGGACCGAGGCGCAGGTGAGGGCCGAGCTGCAGGCGTTGCGCCGCCGCGTGGATCGAAGCGGCGCTCACGAGCCGGGCAAGTCCCTTCGAGAGATTGCCCGCGTCCCATTGAGGAAAGGAAGCGAGAAGCCGCTCGCTGGCTACAAGGCCGAGAACGCGGTCGCCGAGAAACTCGAGGCGCTCGTTGTCGACGCCGCCCGCGCTCTGGCGAAGAGAACGATGCGTGAGCGCGCGTTCGAGCCGGTCGGGACGCTGGAAGCGATAGCCGAGCGTCGTTTCCAGCAACGCGCGCTCCTCGTCGGTCATGTACGGCAGCCTCGTTCCCTATTTCTTCTGCGCGGCGAGCTGCTTGGCCTTATCCGCATTCTCCTTGCACCTGTCCTGCAAGCTTCCCATGATTTGGCTGCAGCGAGTATAAGCGTCCACGGCCTCCGTGAAGTGGCCCGAGTTCTGGAGGCTGGCCCCCAAGGCGAAGAAATCGGTGGCGTCTGGATTCGGGTTGTCCTGCGTGGCCTGCTGGAGCTCCTTGGCCGCGTCCTCGAAATCCTGCCGGCGGAAATAGACGAGGCCGAGGCCGCTGTGCGCTTCGGAGGCCTTCTCGATCTTAGCGGTGGCGAACTGTTCGTCCGTCATGCCGGGAGGCTTGGTGAGCGTGGGGATATCCTTGATGGCGCGCTTTTCGTAGGTTTCGGCCTTGTCGAGTTGCTTATCGGCATCGGGTGTGTTGGGGTTGATGACGTGCGGGATCACCCAGCCGACCATCGTGAGAATGTCGACGTCGTCCGGATTGCTTGCGAGCGCCTTGTCCGAAGTGAGATAGAGATTCTTCCAATCCTGCTTCGCATAGTAGGCCTGCGAGAGGCCGGCGTAGACGGATTCGGCGTAGCGGCTGCTCGGATAAGTCTTCATAAAGTCCTCGCCGAGCTTGATCTTTGTGTCGGCGTCCTGCGGGCTTGCGTCAAAAAAGGCTTTGTATGCGGCCTCTTCCTTGGGATCGACTTTCGAGGCCGGGGGCTGCGGCGGCGTGTTGCCCTGATCGAGCGTTTTCTCTTTCAGCTGCTGGTCCTGATTCTGCTGATCCTCTTTCCCTGTTACCAAGTTCGGATTCGTGCCCTGCGGGTGAGAAACCGTGGCAAACGCGGCGCTCGCGGCGAGTGCAACGGCGAGAATTCGAATTGTGTTTTGAACCGATGAAAATGTCATCTGGCTTGTCCTTGTCCTTCCGTGATAGTTCCTATCCCCCTGCTACTTTGACTGCGCGGCGAGCTTTCTGGAATCACTCGCACTTTGCTTGCAGCGGTCCGCGAAGGGGCCGCCGGCCTGGGCGCAGCGGTCATAAACATCAGCCGCCTCGGAATGACGCTTCAGATTGTCCAGGTCGACGCCGAGAACGTAGAGATCCGTTTCGTCCGGATTGGGGAGGCCGGAAATAGCCTGCTGAAGCTCCTTTACCGAAAGATCGAAATAACCACGCCGAAAATAGACCAAACCCAGGGCGCTGTGCGCCTTGTGGGTGTACTGGTCCTTCGCGGCTGCGAACTGCGCGTCGTTCGCGTGGGAAGGCTTCTCCATTTTGGGGATGACGTCGATGGCATATTTCGAGTACTGCTCGGCCGTCGTCAGCAACTTTGCCGCATCGGGGTCATTCGGATCGTAAACGTGGGGGATGAGCCAGCCGACAGTGGTAAGAACGTAGACATCGTCGGGCTTCAAAGCCAGCGCGCTATCGGCCGTCGAATAGACATCCTTCCAGTCCTTGTTGGAATAATAGGCGTCCAGCAGGCCAACTTCGACGGGTTCGTCGAGATAACTCTTGGGATATCTGTGGAGAAAGGTCGTGCCGAGTTGAATTTTCTTGGCCGGCTCGGTCGCTTTGTAAAATTCCTTGTAGGCCGCCGTTTCCTTCGGATCTTCGTTCGTACGGCGCTGGGCATCGACGAGAGCGCGCATGTCCGCCTCCTGGGAATCGACCGACCGCGCGTCTCCGGGCCCCACGAGCTGGCCCTGCTGTCGCGCGTGCGACGAAACCGCAAGAGCGAGAACGGCACTGCAAAGAAGAGCCAAATTGCGAACCGCCAAGCTTCGATAGATATTCATCTCGAATTCCTCCTGAGGAGAATGGAGAAAGCCGTCATACTTCCTTGATAGTTCCCGCTCCCTACTTCGACTGCGGAATCCGTTTCCTCGCCGCGTCAGCGCTTTGCTTGCAGCGGTCCTGCAAAGGGCCGGCGATCTGGCCGCAACGGCTGTAGGCGTCGGCTGCGTCGGCAAGGCGGTTCAAATTCTCGAAGTCGATGCCGAGGACATACAGGTCGGTCGCGTCGGGATTCGCGGTGCTCGGCGATGACTGCTGAAGCTCCTTGGCCGAATTGTCGTAGTCGCCGCGGCGAAAATTAACCAGGCCGAGCGCGCTGTGCGCCTGAATCGCGGCTTGCGCTTTGAACGCGGCGAATTGTGCGTCGTTCATATAGGAAGGCTTGCTCATCGTAGGCATGATCTCAATTGCGTGCTTTGCATAGGTTTCGGCCTTGTCGAGCAACTGGTCCGCGTCCGCATCGCCCGGCTGAGAGACATGCGGGATCACCCAGCCGACAGTCGTGAGAACGAAGAGATCATCCGGTTTCAGCGCCAGCGCCCTGTCGGCGCTGGCATAGACATCCTTCCAATCTTGTTGTGCGTAATAGATGTTCAGCAACCCGACGTCAACCGGCTCGTCCAGCGCGCTTTTCGGATACTTTTGGAGGAAGCTATTCCCAAGTTCGATTTTCTTGGACGGCGCATTCGCCTTGTAGAAAGCCTTATAGGCGTTCACCTCATGCGGGTCCTGGGCGCCACCTTGTCTCTGCACGTCGGTGAGCATATGAAGCTCGGTCTGCAACGAATCGACGCCGGCGTTCACCGGCGTTGCCTGCTGGCCGCCCGCCACAGCCATTTGTGCGCGGGAAACGCCGGCAAAGGCAAAAAAAGCGACGAACGCGATCGAAAGTGTGCGAATTGCGGAGCCTGAGAATAGTGGCCTCATGCGATTTGTCCCCCTTTCGCCAAATCGGGTCGGAGAAACTTGAACATGAGACGAACGGATCACTGTTGCGGTTCCTGATTTTCGCCGGCATGCGGGGGCGCTTTGTAGGCCGCATCGACGCCGCTCTGAGCCTCGGCCCGGGCATCCAAAGGTCCGTTGTCGACGGCCAATGCCGCGCGATATTCACTCACGGCCAAATCGCGCTCGCCTTCTAGGTCGTGAATGCGGCCGAGATAGACGTGAGACCAGGCCAGAATTTCCGGGTCCACCGATGCGGACGCCGCGTCCGAATTTGACGCGGTGGTGATTTGCTGGAACAGATCCCTCGCGCGATCGGCGTTGCCGGAAACCACGGAAGCGATCGCGAGGCCATACATC
This sequence comes from uncultured Acidobacteriota bacterium, assembly GCA_963841605.1. Taxonomy (GTDB): domain Bacteria; phylum Acidobacteriota; class Terriglobia; order Acidiferrales; family UBA7541; genus Palsa-295. The sequence goes on along the minus strand of CAWJDM010000012.1, from coordinate 208,469 downwards.
GCGCGGGCATCGTTGGGATATTTGGCCAGCACCCTTTCAAACGTCGCGGCAGCGGCGGAGACGTCCTTCTGTTCGAGTTCGCGATTGCCTTCGACGAGCCAGCGATTGAGCTCCGACGCGAGAACCGCCTCCGAGTTTTCGTGCTGCTGGGGCGCCGGCCCGCTCTCGACGGGAGGAAAGGCGAAACCCTTCAGGCGCGCCTCCTCCGCATTGACGTCGATGCCGGAAATCAGGTCGCCGAAATAGTAGGACATGGCCGGACCGGCCTTCTCGAACAGCTGCAGCTGGGTCACCAGTGGCCGCACGAGAATGAAGCCGGACTGATCGTCCGCGTGAATCGCGGCTTCGAGCTGCGGTCCCGTGAGATGGCGCAGGCGCAATTCGACGGCCTTGATCAGGCACTCGTCCATCAGGGAAATAAAATCGTTGTCGTATTCGGCGGGCAGACGGGGTGCGCTCGCCGCCACGGCGAGCAGGGCGCGTTTCTTGTACTCCAGCGGGCGATTTTTCAGCACCAGCGGATCGAGCAAGAAGTGCAGATACGCGTGCCGGATCGCGTCGACGGGCAGCTCGGGGGCGGCGCCGACGACCATCGAATACTGATCGCCATAATTCCGGAAATTCGTCCGGGCGCCCACCAGCGGCTCGACGTATACCGTAAACGTGCGGCTCGTCGGCTTCACGATTTCGCGCAAGTACGCGTCGGAGACCGTGACAATCTGACGGAGAGACGCGCGATAGTTCGCCAAAAGAGGCTCGTATTCCGGCTCGACCCAGGTCCAGCGCGATCCGAGATGCGCTTCCCGGTAGAAGTTGGCCAGGACAGTCTGGAATCCGTCGAGCGCCACTACATCTGGAGGCAGCAACTCCTGGTTCACGGGCAATTGGAAATCCGGCGGCGGACCCGCGACCACGGCAAAGGTGATGTAGCGGGAAAGCGTTTCGCCGGGATCGGCCAGGGCGTGATCCTGATAAAACTGTCGAAGGGCATCGACTGCAGGCCCCTGCATCTTGAGCAGATCGTCGCGCAGAGCGCGGCGCGCGGGCATTTGAGCGAGCAGGTTGTCATCAACCTGGTAGCCCGCCGCGCCCAGGGCGCACATGGTGGCAAAAACCTGCGGGCTAGCCTGCACGGTAATGCCCATGTTGTCGCTGTCCGTGGACTGCTGCGCCTTCAAGGACGCAGGTAGCGCGGTTGCCGCGAGGCAGACGAACAGAAGCGCGAGCAGAGGATGCGAAAGTCTGAAATTTCGGACGTACCTTTGGATGGGCCTGCTCCTCAATCTGGGGTCCCGCCGGTTTCCCGTTTTCTGGCTCTGGGCGATCACCTTCCCCCGATGCGCGCCCAGCTCACAGGAAACCTCAGATACGTTCAGACTCTAGCGGTCGAAAGGATCAGAGTCAAGAATTGCGGAAATGGTTGGAAGCTCGCTCTGGCGATCAGGCTAACCGCGGACGCGAACCTCGCTGAAGCTCAGGAGGACACGCCCACCATCCATCGGCCGGCCAAAATTCATCTGCGGCCGAAAGCGCGAGAACATCAGCAGCTGGTCGATTTGGTGATGCACGTCGACACTCTCGGGGCCGGAAAGGATTTTGTAATCGACTACTTCTCCCTGGGCGTTCAGCGTCGCTTCCAAGAGCAAGCCGCTCGGGCTCGGCTGGCCATTTGGGCCAAGCATGCCGGGAACCGGGAACGGCGCGAGGCTTTCGAGTTCGGCGGGCTGCACGAGGTTGAGCGGCAAATCATTGGGCACAACGCCGTTCATGGGCACGCCGACCAAGAGACCGTGCACGACGAAAATGAACACGCCCAGAGCCGTGAGAACGCCGCCCGTCGCGGGAACAGCGAGTGGGCCCAGCAGATTCTCGAAGACCAACAGCGTGCTGTTCCAGAGCCGGACGACGCCGGCCCACGGAGACCGTTCTCGCGAAACGCGCATGCGAATCTTCAACGCCAGATCGGCGGGCGCAGCAACAGGCTCCATGTGCGCAAGAAACCCGTTGAGCAGCCGATAGCGCTCGAGATGGTCCCGGCACTCCGCGCAGGAATCCAGATGTTCGCGCACGCCTGCATGGTCCTGGGCGCGCATGGCTCCATCGAGATACCCGGGGAGGCGTCTTTGGGCTTCTTGGCACTTCATCTTGCTGCTCCCTGCATTTCACCGACAGCAGTTTCCGGGGTGCGAGGCACGCTTGGCGTTTCAGGATGCGTCGCGGATACTGCGTTGATCGCACGGCCCGCGACGGTGATCGTTGCACGGTTGCCAGACGCTGCGGCTTTGTGCCGTTCAGGCGCGTGCAGAATGGGATCGAGTATCTCCTTGAGCGTTCGCCGGCCGCGAAGGATGCGGGATTTCACGGTTCCAACCGAAACTTCCAGAATTTCCGCGATCTCTTCGTAGGAAAGTCCTTCGAGATCTCTCAAAATCACAGCGCTGCGAAACAGAGGTGGCACGGACGCCAGCGCGCGGCGTACGGTGGACTGCATTTCATGCGTCGCCAGCTGCTCGAAGGGTGTCGCTTCCTCGTCTCTCAATTCCAGCGCCGAATTCCGGCCGTCTTCCTCGGCATCGATTGAAATCTGCTGCCGGTGGTGGCGCCAGCACCAGCGGCGATGGTTGAGCGCCTGGCGCACGGAAACGCGGTAGAGCCAGGTCTTCAGCGAACTCCCGCCGCGAAAACCGCGAATGCCGCGAAAGACGCGGAGGAAAACATCCTGCGTGACGTCCGCAGCGTCGGCTTGATCGGCAAGGATTCCGTAAACCAAGTTGTATACACCCGCGTGATAGTAGGTGACGAGATAATCAAACGCCGCGTCGGAACCCGCCTGAAGCTCCGTCACCAGCTGAGCTTCGTCCCGTGACCACGGCAGACTGTGTGCGAGTTCGGACATGCCTTGCGCCGCGCTTTCCGGGGCACATCTCCCTGCAAACTGATAGACACCGGGAGGCGCCACTATGTTGCAAGAATAACAGAAAAATGACGCGAGGGAGATACCCCGGAAGTACTGGGAGCCAAAGCTGGCGGGTCGCGTCATAAACTCGCTGTTATCAGCAGCTTAAAGGAATCCGATCTCGTCCGCCAGCCTCGCTTCGCAATACAGACGATCAAAGTCGCTTCTTTGTGAATGCCCTGCCGGATGCTGACTTCAGATGCTGCTCGAAAGCAAAGGCCTGTTTTTCGTTCGTGAATGCGGTATACGTCTTGCGGTACTTCGCCTGCGTTGTGCTTCTCAAGCCGCTCGCGCAAATCACTGGTCATTCCAACGTAAAAGCGTTCGGGGGCCCTTAGGCTTGCAGGATGTACGCCCGCGAGCGGATTTGGCCTCTCAAATCACGCCAAATGGACTTCGAAGTAGTGTTGCCTCGACGAGACCAGCTGGCTAATCGGGAGTTACCGGCGAACTGAAGTAATGGAGCGGCAGAGTCGCTCGCTTAAGAGTGTACTGAATAGAACAGCCCCAGATCTCGACTGATCTTATGATGTTCCTGCAATTGGCCGGTAGGCTGCAATCGCGGGATTAACTTCAACGGAAGACGATTCCATCAAAACCACACTGATGTTTCCGCCGGCCACTTACAAACACCTAGCCGCCGCCTTGTTGGCCGGGCTTGCGCTGCGTCTCTATTTTGTCTTTCACTTCTCACCTTATGCGGGTGACACGAAGTTTTATGAGGAACTAGCACGCAACTGGTTGGATCACGGTACATATGGGTTGTTCGTCCAGGGCCAATTGATCCCCGTCGACATGCGGATGCCGGGATACCCCGCATTTCTTGCCGCCATTTACGCCGTGTTCGGGCGAACAAACAAAGCAATCATGTTTGTTCAAGTGGCCGTCGATCTGACGACGTGCATCTTGGTCGCCCTGACTGCGGCGCGTCTTGCACCTGCTGCCAAACGAAATCTTGCGGCAACTGCCGCTCTGTGGATGGCCGCGCTTTGTCCATTCACCGCGAACTACAGCGCAGTTGTGCTCACCGAGGTTCTCGCCACGTTCCTGACGATCCTGGCAATTTTCGTTTTTGTATGTGTCCTTGAACATCCCTCAATGGATCGCCCACTCGATTCATTAACCAAGCGCGCTCTCTTTTCCGCTGTCGGATGGTTTCTGCTCGGCGGAGTGGTCGTCGGAGCGGGAACTTTGGTGCGCCCGGAGGCGCCCCTCATACTTGTCGCGATGGGGCTGGTTCTTTGTGTCCGCTGGCGCCGCCGCGGTGATTGGTTGAAGCTGGCTCTGGCGGTCTCGTGGATGGCCGTCGGTCTACTTCTGCTTTTGATGCCCTGGGCCGTCCGGAACGCGCGGACAATGGGTCGAATCGAATTCCTCGCTCCACGCTATGCGGAGACTCAAGGAGACTTCATTCCCCGTGGCTTCTACGCCTGGACTCGAACATGGATGGTGCAATTTGAGGATGCTTATCTGGTGCCATGGAAGTTGGGCAAGGTTCCGATCCCCATCGAAACGCTGCCAAGTTCAGCCTTCGATTCTGCGGCGGAACGTGTTCGCGTCGAATACCTTTTGAGCCGCTACAACAGCGATTTGAAAATGACGCCGGCGCTCGATCGCGAATTTGCGCTCCTCGCGCGAGAACGAACGGCGCGCCATCCCATGCGCACATATCTTCTCATTCCTATAACTCGAGCGTGGATGATCTGGTTTACACCGCGGATCGAATTGCTCCCGTACTCGGGGAAGCTCTGGCCGCCGGAGGAGAAGTGGCGAGACAATCGAATGGATTTCGGCGTGACGTTCGGGTTCGGAATCCTGAATTGCATTTATCTGGGACTGACATTTATCGGCGCGTGGCGCTGCCGCACCCATCCAGCGTTGGCTTTGCTCATTGCTTTCGTCGTTGTCCGCACAGCTTTACTGACGCAGTTGCAAACCGTCGAGCCTCGCTACGTCATCGTTTGCTTTCCTGTGGTACTGGCGCTCGGGGCCGTAGCATGTGCGAGGACGCCTGTTGTGTGCCCACGTGAAGCCAGTCTTTTCGTCCGAGCACTCCCAGTGCCTGATTAACGCGGCGACAGAATTAACTGCAATGCGCATCTGAGCGGCTGCTGGAAACGGAGCCGGCCCACGAAAGCGAACCTGAAGCCGTCAGTCTGGTATTGTTCTCAAACGCCAACCAGTGGTGGTTGCTTGGTCACCCAGCCTTCATGCGTGTGCCGATTCGTAGCCCAGCACTTCATTGGTGGTCACGCTGAATTGCCGTAAGTTCGCGGTGCCGAAAGATGTCGTGAGCGCCACGTCGGACGCATCGCGACCAACGGCCATCAGCACACGCCCAACGCGGGGCTGATTGTGGCGCGCATCGAACGTCCACCAACGGTCCTCCAGATACGCTTCGAACCACGCGCTGAAATCCATGGGCACGGGCGACGCTGGAACTCCGATGTCGCCTAAGTATCCGGTCGCGTAGCGGGCCGGGATATTCAGTGCCCGGCACATCGTTATCGCCAGATGCTGAAAGTCCCGACACACGCCGCGGCGATCGGCGAAAACGTCGAGCGCCGTTTTCACCGCGCTCGCGTATTCGTAACCGAACGTCACTTTGTCGTGAACCCATTGGCAGACCGCCTGCACCCGATTCCATCCCGGCGTAATCCCGCCAAAAAGCTCCGTTGCGATGTTAGACATCCGGTCCACTTCACAGTATCGGCTGTTAAGAAGGTACTGAAGTGCGTTGGACGGCAAATTCTGCACCGGTATCTCGCGCGCCCACGGCGCAACCGGATCAGGCGCGCCCGTGTCGTAAATTAGAGTCGAATTACTTAGGCGCACCACGCCCGCCGGCGCAACAAACCGGCAGCAATTGTTTCCGTGATGATCGAAGTAACATACAACGTCCGTTGCAGGATCGAGATTCAAGGTATCCGGTTCACGCAAATCATTCACGCGAGAAGGATGTACTTTCAGCAATGCAACGACCGGCACTGGAAGAGGAGTCTCGAAAATGATGTTGTATCCCAGACGAATTAGCATATGAAGAATTATAAGCCCTCTAGCGTCTCATCCGACGGGAACCGGCTCGTGTTCACTGGCGTGCCTGCGCAGCTGCACAGCCGTCACGTTGTGCGCAGTGTGCTATCTCGTGCTGATGTTTGGCTTGTTGGCGATTTGTTGTGATCGAAGCCGCCGATGCGCGAGGGTCGACGGCTTCGTAGCCATCACAAAGGATCTGAAGCTTTTTAGTACATCCCGCCCATGCCGCCGCCATGTCCCGCGCCAGCCGCGGCCATTTCCTCGTCTTCCTTGATGTCGGCGATCAAGACTTCGGTGGTCAGCATCAGTGAGACGATAGAGGCGGCGTTCTGGAGGGCGAGGCGAGTGACCTTGGCCGGATCAATTACGCCGGCCTTGATCATGTCGCCGAACTCCCCGGTCTCTGCGTTGAACCCGAAGTTCTCTTCCTTCGAATCGCGTACACGGCCAACGACGATCGCTCCTTCGTGTCCAGCGTTCTGGGCGATTTGACGCGTGGGCTCTTCCAGGGCTCGCTTCACGATGTTGACGCCGATGGCCTCGTCGTCCTGAAGCTTGAGCTTCTCAAGTGCCGGGATACAGCGAAGCAGTGCAACCCCGCCGCCTGGAACAATGCCTTCCTCGACCGCAGCGCGTGTGGCGTGCATGGCATCTTCGACGCGAGCTTTCTTCTCCTTCAACTCGGTCTCGGTTGCGGCGCCGACCTTAATGACTGCTACACCCCCAACCAGTTTCGCGAGACGTTCCTGGAGCTTTTCCTTGTCGTAATCCGAGTTGGCTTCGTCGATCTGTGTGCGGAGCTGCTTGATGCGGCCTTCGATCTCGGTGGCCTTGCCAGCCCCCGCGATGATTGTGGTGTTGTCCTTGTCGATGATCACTTTCTTGGCGCGGCCGAGCTCTTCGATCTTCACGTTTTCGAGCTTGACGCCGAGATCTTCGCTGATGGCCTTACCGCCGGTCAGAATGGCGATGTCCTCGAGCATTTCCTTGCGGCGATCGCCAAAGCCGGGAGCCTTTACGGCAACGCACTGCAGGGTTCCCCGGAGTTTGTTCACAACGAGTGTTGCAAGAGCCTCGCCCTCGACGTCTTCCGAGATAATCAACAGAGGTTTGCTCACCTTCGTCGTTTGTTCGAGCAAAGGCAGTAACTCCCTCAGGGAGGTGATTTTCTTTTCGTGGACTAGGATGCAGACGTCTTCAAGCACGCACTCCATCCGCTCGGGAGCCGTGACGAAGTAGGGCGAAAGATACCCGCGATCGAACTGCATTCCTTCAACCACTTCAAGCGCCGTCTCCATCGTCTTCGATTCTTCCACGGTGATGACGCCGTCCTTGCCCACCTTCTTCATCGCCTCGGCGATGATCGAGCCGATTTGGTTGTCGTTGTTGGCGCTGATTGTCCCGACCTGAACGATCATGTCGCCCTTCACATCTTTGTGGAGTTTCTTGATTTCCCCGACCGCAACCTCAACGGCTTTCTCGATGCCGCGCTTCAGCGCCATCGGGTTTGCGCCGGCCGCCAGGGTCTTCACTCCCTCGCGAAAGATGGCCTGCGCCAGTACGGTGGCCGTGGTGGTGCCGTCGCCGGCAACGTCGGAAGTCTTCGAAGCGACCTCTTTCACCATCTGCGCGCCCATGTTTTCGAGCGGGTCCTGCAACTCGATTTCCTTCGCCACCGTTACCCCATCCTTGGTGATGATTGGCGCGCCGAACTTCTTCTCGATCACCGCATTGCGCCCTTTCGGGCCAAGCGTGATCTTGACTGCGTCGGCCAGGATGTTGACGCCGCGCAGAATCGCCTGACGTGAATTCACACCAGTTACAATTTGTTTTGCCATAGGACTTCACCCTCCCGGGTGCATGAGAACTTCTGTCCGGTCCACACGCTCTGGATCGGAGAAACTATCTCTTGCTCGATGCTGCTTTCGCGATCCCGCTGACCTTTGCCAGGATTTCCTCCTCGCGGAGGATCAGATATTCCTGGCCATCAATCGTGATGTCGTTACCGGTATATTTGCCGAATAGAATGCGATCCCCGGCCTTTACGTCGAGCGGAATTCGCGCGCCCTTCTCGTTGAGCTTGCCGGCGCCGGCCGCGATCACTTCCCCTTCCTGAGGTTTCTCTTTGGCCGTATCGGGGATGATGATTCCACCCTTCGCGGTTTCCTTCTCTTCCAGTCTCCGCACCAACACCCTATCGTGCAGGGGCGTCACGTTTGCCGTCATCTTCATTACCTCCGTTTGGTTCATTCTGAAATTCACAGAGCCTAGTCATAGCTGAAAATCCAGATCAGGGTCGAAACGTTTTCAAGTTGCTTTGCCGTTGTGCTTCCACATCGTCGGCTTCTTTCTTCACGCGCGCGACTTCCTTTTCCGGAGCGTCCTCGCGATCCTGGGCGACCGCCTCGGCAATCGCCGCCTCGGCTTGGCCGTTCATTTGCTTCGACAGCATCATGAGCTGAAATGTTTTCGACAATGGAGAACGGGAAAGCGTCACCAAGTATTGGGAGTCTTGCCAGGAGGCAACCGGTTCAGCGGGACTGCCATACGATATGGCTATAGGATTGGCCTCGGCGATCGGCAAAGTTGCCACGCCGTATTTCGCCGACATGGCTTGCGTCATGTCTTCGGCAGTCAGGCCTTCCGTCGCTGAGTCTTCGTAGCTCACCGTGATCTTGTAGAGGCTTCCGTTATAAAATGAGAAAAGGATTTCCTGGACGGGCTCTGCCGGGGAAGTCGATTGGTACGGCGGCAGCGGCCACGACGTCAGTTCCTGAATCAGGGCCGGGCTCTGGTGGACCACGATAACTTCATCCGGCGACACATTCACCTTTTTCGAGAGTTCGGCCAGACGCATCCCCAACGAGAAGTTCCGGTATTTCGAAAGATCCTGCGCGGAAATAATGGAAGTCGACAGCAGAATCAGGATCAGGGCAATCATCGATTTGTGGATTATCTTCATTTGGACATCTCCTCAACACAATTACAGACTCGGCGTCGTGGCTACGGCGGCGTCTCCGTTTGTTGATCCGGAAGCGAATTCTTTCGCGCGTGCGAGTCCCCAAGCTTGGGTTCGAACGGCAGCAGGTCGCGAGCGCCCAGAGTCCCTGATCCGCTCGGGCGAGAAAAGAAACAGGCTCTCCTGGATGTGCCGTGACTGAGCGACAACACACAGGTAAGGCACTCCGAGGAAACGTTTTGAAGTCACGCCGGTGATCGCCAGAGAATTGAATTGCTTCGACCTTGGTTTCGCCAGAATCCGCGTGACCGCGCGGCGTACCATCCTCTCCGTGTCGAAGCCGAACACGGCCGCCCCGATTTCTCCGGCCAAGCAGAAGAACGTCCAGCCAGCCTGGCGCACCGCCCGATCCAGGGCGGGGCCGTCGAAATTCCTGACTAGTCTCCACCCTGGGATACACGGGTCGCTTGCGATCTGTGGACCTTTCGGCAACAAGGCGCCTTCCTTGATGAGGATGCTGCCCGCTTTCATTGTGTCTCGCACCTGGCCCTCCCTCCTTCGTGTTGGTCGAATACTGAACCCGAGTGCCGCTCTTCCTGAAGTCCACTTTCTGCCTCGATCCAAGAAGAGCGGCAATTGCCCGGTGCTAGTTGCCCGAGTCTTCTTTCGACTCATTCCGAGGTGAATGTTTCTCCAACACCGAGACCAAGAGACGCCCGGATGGAGGAATGGGTGCCTCGCCGTCGATCACGATTTGCCTTGCCGTGAACTTATGGCCATACACATCGGCATTGGCGTCGTCATCGGGCCGAAGCGTGGAACCTTCGAGCGAGATGCCGGCAAAGAGACCGCGCGTGCGGGAATAGCTGAGTATCTCGGCTCGCATGTACGCATCGGTGTTCGCAGCAGCGTCGCGGCCCACGGGACCTGCCGCGATGGATGCGTCGCCGCCCAACTTGACTTTGCTCTCGAGAATCGATTTCGCGCCTCTGTCGTTCATGACCAGCAGGACGAGGTCGGTTGCTTGTCCGCCGATTTGGAATCCGACGCTGCCGCCCTCAAGCGCGTACATTGCCGGCGCGCCCCACGGTCCCCGGAAATCCTTACCCGTTCGGCATACCATCGCCCCGCGGCCGTAGCTTGCGCCCACCACGAAAGCCGCCTTGAGAACGGACGGAAACACGATGACGCACTCGGCCTTTTCGAGTACCTCTTGAGGGATATTCTCGGGCACGTTCATGATTTCGTGCATTACGACTCCCGCATTGTGGAGCCGTTTTTGTTCTTTGTTGTTTGCCGCAAACAGTGGCGCTGTGGCAACCAGTCCTGCGCAGAGAAGAAGAAGTGATTTACGTATCATCGCTGACCTCCATGATCAGAATTGCGGCCGCGGATGTGTGGTCTCCGGAACCTTTGTGAGGGCGCTTGAAACCGCCCCATGAGTTGGGGAAAGCCGTTGAATGAAACTCATTCTCCGGCCATTCCCAACCGAAAGACATCCGCTAGACCTGCCTCGCGCCGCCGACTAGATGCGGCCGAGGAGCAGGAGAATCACGATTACGAACAGGATCAGTCCGACTCCTCCGGTCGGGGCATAACCCCAACTTCGGCTATGCGGCCATCTTGGCAGCACACCCAGGAGCGTCATCACCAAAACCACGATCAGTATCGTTGCGAGCATTTCGCTTTCCTCTCTCCGATATTTCACAGCCAATTGCGCGGATGTCTTTGCCGCTTTCCCAAGGCCGCCGGGGTGGCTCGACCGCGTTCATCGAAGCCGCCCCGGAGGCTGAATGGGAAAGACGGCTAGAGCACCACGCTGATGGCAATCTGATCGCCGGGATACGACGGGTTGCACAGGTAATATTGACCGTCGATGTAGTCGACGTAAACGTCGTCGGTGTAATACCAGTCTACCGGCCACGGCTGAACGAAGCCGAACCAATAGCCGCCGTACTGGAAGCGCGAATATCCGTCAACCAGCCTTGGACTGCCGATGCGGAATTCATGCCCCCGACCAAAATTGGAACGGAAGCGATCGTCAGGTATGCGACCCTCGCCTCGGGCGCTCAGCCGCAGTTCCGGCTGCGAGCGTTGCCTCTGCTCGTCAGACGCGCTCCGTTGAGCGTGCTGCCGGGGTTGCTGCTCTTGCCGGTTCGCCGCCTGCTGCGAGCGTTGCTGGTCGTTCGACCTGCTTTGCTGCTGACTCCGGGCTTGCTGTTGATCCTGGTACGTTGTGGCCCTGGCTTGCTGCGAGCGCTGCTGGTCATTCGGCCGGTTCTGCTGCTGACTCTTCGCTTGCTGCTGTCTTTGAGGCTTTGCCTGTTGCGGCTGTTGCTGGCGCATCGGCTTGGCCTGTTGCTGGTGCTGCTGAGACTTAGCTTGCTGTTGCTGTCTTTCGGGTTTGGCCTGCTCCTGTTTTTGAGGCTTGGCTTCTTCCTGATGGTCCCCCTGCGCCAAGACGGGAACGACCGTTCCCAGAAGCAGGAACAGTGTCGCTGTGCTGATGATTCCAAGTACCTTCATGTGTGTTGCCTCCATTGCGTTAATTCGTGCGCCATTTCGCGCCAGTGTTATCGGGCTCGCTCACGTCCCAACGTGCAGATGGGAGAGCGAATGAAAAAGCCCGAAAATATTGAGAAGCCATAAAACGGTGCAGATCACCACGACGGCATTCAAGAGTGACTTGATCGTGCCCTGCATTGGTATGAAGCTATTGACCAGCCAGAGCAGGACACCGATTACTACGAGAACCAGCAATATTTGAAGTAACGGCATTGTTCTTTCCTTCTCTTCGCAGGGAGACACTCCGACCGTTCTCAAGGTGTTTTGCGATTTCCGTTTGGACCCGGAGAAACTGCTAGTGCCGGTTGGAGTGGGAAGGAACCTGCGACATCCAGTGTTGTTTCAACCGAAGCTTTTGGACTTGTTTCGCCCCGCTCTTAATTGCTCTACTCACAGGCAGCATCTTAGACGAGGCAAAGACTGACGTCTGTTCACTTAAGCACACAATCGCATCTCGCGTCGCAGCCGTGTGTTAGGATACATGCGAGAAAAGCATGGCAGCCGCAGCCCGAACTCGCCGGAAAACCGATGCCAAACTGGCATTCAACGCCCAGGAATTTCTTGATTCGGCGGGTGTGGCCCGCAAGGTTGCGGCGTTCAAGAAAAAGGAAACGATCTTTTCGCAGGGCGACCAAGGCAAGCAGGTCCTGTACGTTCAGAAGGGTGGCGTTCGGCTGTCGGTCGTCAATGAAACCGGCAAAGAGGCTGTTGTAGGCGTGCTGGGCCCCGGCGACTTTTTTGGCGAGGGATGCCTCGCAGGCCAGTCGCTTCGGATTGGGACGGCGACGGCGATCGCGCCCACCACGACCCTCGTGATTGAAAAGGAGGAGATGATACGCGTCCTTCATTCCGAGCACGAGTTCTCCGACCGCTTCATCACGTACATGCTTTCGAGGAATATCCGGATCGAGGAAGATTTGGTCGATCAGCTCTTCAACTCCAGCGAGAAGCGGCTGGCGCGCACGCTATTGCTGCTGGCCCAGTACGGCAAGGAAGATAAACCCCAGAAGGTGCTCGCGAGAATATCGCAAGAGATGCTGGCCGAGATGGTTGGCACAACGCGTTCGCGCGTGAATTTCTTCATGAACAAATTTAGAAAACTCGGCTTCATCGAGTACAACGGCGAGATCCACATCAACACATCGCTCCTGAGCGTTGTCCTGCACGACTGACAACGCGACTCCCGATTCAATCCACGTCCTTCCGCTCATTGGTTTGTACCCCCAACGCGCAAGCTGCTGATACGGGAGCAGCCGGCCTCCGAAATCGAGGAATGAATGCGGCGACCGGCGACTGCCCGGTGGCCGCACTGCCTGCAGGCTGGATTGTGTTCCAAACCGGACTGTATTGCTCGGTGCTTTATGTCAAGGTGGATCATGACTAAGAAGAAGGTGACGAAGGAATTCCCAAGAGTCACACTCGCCAGCGTCACAAAAGAAATGGCGCAGCCACGGTTCGCCGAATCCGCCAGGGAAGAAGAAGAAGCGAACCATCACGCCACGGCGCACCCTAAACCTCCGAAACGCGCAAGCGAGCCCGTCTAGCAGCGTTTTTCTCGGCTTGAATTGCCCCCAATTGGCATCGAATAAGCTTGCGCCCTCCTGGACGAATCGGTCACGGATTCAGCTGTGCTCAATGAGACAGACATTGGCCCCGTACAGGTCCGGGATCATGCTGTGTCGGGTAATCAGAGAGGCGTTTCAGAACTTGGTCCGCCAGCTCTAGGCCGGTTATACCGGCTTCAAGCCCGCACTGAAATACAAGGCAAGTGTCATGCGAAGTCATCTCGTTCTACTGGCCGGATTGCTCCTGAGCAGCTGCTTCCCAATGGGGGCGCAGACATCCGCAGCACGAACTCTTCTGGCCCAATCATCTCCTGTGCTACCCGTACCTGTGGCGCCAATGATTCTGTTTCGGGCATCGCTAATCCGATCGCCAACTGAACTGCCCGAAAAACCGTTTCCTCATTCCACATTCCTTTTGGGCGCAGCTTATAAGCCTGAGCCCAGTCTGGAAAGTCGACTGCGGATAGACGAACTCCGGACGCCTCTGCTAACGGAAGCGCGCCTTCCGGTGGCCCATTTGTGGAGAGGATTGAAGTTGGATGTCTTTGAGAGCACATTTCACTCTCACAGCTGGCAGCGGGGATCGCCGGCATCCGGCGTTGGTTTCCAGGACTTGCGCCCTCGAGGTAATGATCAGGCAACGATAGGGAGTTCGGTTGGGCACAACGGCCTCAGCCTAAGATACAGCTTCGGCCCGGATGCGACGAAAAAGCCGACCCAAATATTGCGGTGCCTCTGGCACGTACAGGGCGCGGCGCACGAGGATATTGTCAACGCTGGCACGTTGAGATTCCACGAAGGTGCCATGCCTTATCGAGTAGTCGGCGGCGGGACGTCTTCCACACAATCTCCACGTGTTCGCTAGAGGAGCCGTATCGTCACTTCAACATTTCTGCCAATCTCCCATTTGTGAATGTTGGGGACTCGAAGCTCGTCGTAAAGGAAATCAGCGCCGACGAGGGAGATTTGGGCTTGCTGCGGCTCATTAAGGAGAGAACGATCGATCAGCTTCTTAACTGAGCCTGTCAGCGTGATGGTGTCTTGCGCCATGGAATTCTCCTGGGCGGGGAATTTCAGCCAACGAGACTCTAACGGTTCCACCGAAAATGAAGCTGTCCAAAAAGAGACAGTTCGAGATGCAGGAGGGCTTGACCGTCGTCACCAGCCGATGGAAGCAAGTTCCACTGAAAATCCCGGAGCGAAGGAGTCAGTCGTGAAGTACGACGCTCAAGAGGGAAGTGTTGATTTGAAGGTTGCCGTTGTATTTGACGAAACCCAGCTTCCTGAATTTGGTCATGAAAAAATTGACCCGTGAGCGCGTCGTGCCAATCATTTCCGCCAGCGTCTCTTGCGAGATTTTGGGCAATACAGCGTGTGGCTGGTCTTCCTTGCCATAACGAGCCAGCAACAGGAGAATCCGAGCCAGGCGTTTCTCGCTGGAGTTAAAGAGCTGATCGATGAGAGCTTCCTCGATCTGCCTGTTCCTGGCGAGCATGTGGGAGATGAAGCGGTCAGAAAGCGCATGTTCCTTGTGGAGTACGTGCATCATCTCGCTCTTGTCGATAAATAGTATCGAGGTCGGCATGATTGCGGTGGCCGTTGCCATGCGCACAGGCTGACCGGCGAGGCATCCCTCACCGAAAAAATCGCCCGGGGCGAGAATTGCCACGACCGCCTCTTTGCCGGCCGCATTAATGACGGAAAGTCTTACGCCGCCTTCCTGGATATAGTTCACACCCTTCGCGGGATCGCCCTGAGAGTAGATCCTTTGCGATTTCCGAAACGTGTCGATTTTGCGCGCGACGCCCGCCGTATCAAGAAACAGCGGCAAATCGAAAGCAGCCCGCTTGGGCGCGGCTAGCGCGTTTTTTGGGGCGATCGCTTTTGGCATATTCCTTCCTTGACGGGGATTGCAAACCCAGTTGCTGCGGCCCGCCGATCTTGTTCTTCGACGATCTTCCTGACTACCTCGAGTGGCACCTGTTCGAAGCGCATCTTGGGCTTAAGCATTACAACTCCTTCGGACTGAGTAGACGCTAGCAGGCTGGATGTCATACGGGTCACATCTTTTGAAAGTCGCACTACGGTGTTAGTCGAAACTCAACGGGCCGTGTTGCTTCGAGCCGAGAAATTCGTTGAAGAACTGGTTAGGCACCCCCCCCCCCTCCTTTTGCGAAAAATACTTGCACGACTCGCTACGCGAGGATACGATAGCGTCAGGTGTATTCGGCGCGTCGCAGCCTTGGAGGGGCATATGGGGACTCAGCCCAAGATCGCAATAAAACACTTCAAGACAATGGTGCAGGCGGATGTGCCGCAGGGCCGAAACGGAAAGCACAAACAGGTTGTCACCGCAATCCTGAGAGACCTCGACAACTTGAAGAATGGTTCGGCGATTAAAGTGCCATTGGCCGATTTGGCGGAATCGAAGGAGAAAGTTCGCTCCGCGTTGAATCGCGCCACTCGGAAGGCTGGACGCAATGTGGCGACCGCCAGCGATGGGGCGTTCCTGTACGTCTGGAACGTAATCGAGTAGAGGGACGTCGGCACCAGCCTGAGATCAGCCCATCCCTTCTGAGAGTCGTGCTATACGACTGACGCAAGACCACCCCCCTGATTCGATCCACAGATCTGCGCCCGCTTGGGAGTCCGTCGTGCTGGTGTGCAGAAGGAGACAGACAGTTCCGTACGCGACCTCTAGGATTCCGCTTTGCGTAGCTGTCCTGACCGCGGCGCAGGCCAGTTTGCCAAATCGGCGCACGGCCGCGCGCGGATGCGGAGCGCTTGATGACATCCGAACGAGCAAGAACAAAGCTGCTCTTTACGGTCGGCCTCGTGGCGTGCCTGTTCCTTGCCGGGACCGCTACGAATGTCGTGTTCGCCCAGGAGACACCCGCGGCTCCATTGACGGCGGATCAAGTGGTGCAGCGAATGGTGGAAGGAAACGCGCGGCGCGCCGGGGACCTGGCGAGCTACCGCGGAACGCGCAGCTATCATCTCGAATATGAGGGATTGTCGAAAAAAAGTGCCACGCTGCTCGTCGCGATGACCTACCGCTCGCCGGACGAAAAGAACTTCTGCATCCTTTCAGAGAGCGGCTCCGAATTCCTGCAGGGACGAGTGTTGAAACGGTTACTCGAAGCGGAATCGGATGCCACGCGTGAAGAACAGGGCCGGCAGACGGCAATGTCTCCGCAAAACTACGAATTTCGCCTCGTGGGCGACGAGCGGATTCTCGACCAGGAGTTCTACATCCTGGAAGTTACGCCCCGGACCAAGAACAAATTCCTCTTCCGCGGCAGGATCTGGATCGAGGGACAGGATTTTGCGGTGGCCCGCATGGAAGGCCAGCCGGCCAAGAACCCGTCGTGGTGGACAAAACGAAATATCATTCAGATGACGTACGAAAAGATCGGCGAGTTCTGGCTGCCGGCGCGAAGCGAAACGAACACCCAGGTGCGCATTCTGGGACATTCCGTGCTGACGATCGTTTATCAGAACTACGAGATTCCCGACGCGGACAACCCGCAGGTCGTTTCAGCTACCGGAAACCCTCTTGACTGCCCGGCCGAACCAGCAAAGGTGTCCGAGGCCCAACCGTAAAGCCGATCAGGTCATAACGAGCGGCGCTTTCGGGGATTCTTTATGGAATAGGCCCCAGCCGCGAACGAGCCGCTGGGGCCTATCAATGCTTTCCTTTGTCAGCGTTTAGGGACGGCCAGTCATGGGCAGGCTCTCTGACACCGGTCCGATCGTGGTTCCGATCACGTCGCCGGAGACGATCATTTCCACGTGACGATTCTGTTGACGTCCCTCGGGCGTATCATTGGATGCGACGGGTCGCGTCTTACCGAAACCTTGTGACGTCATCGACGTCGCAGGGATGTTCTGCTGTGCGAGATAATCCCGCACCGCTCCGGCTCGTTTTTCGGAAAGTTCCTGATTCATCGCATCGCCGCCCACGCTATCCGTGTTGCCCTCGATGGCGAGCTTCAGATCCGGGTAGGCCAGAATGATGCCGGATATTTTGGCCAGTTTCTCACGGGCTTCCGGGCGAAGGGTGTACTTGCCGGTGTCGAAGAGCACGTCCGACAAGTTCACGACCAGGCCGCGAGCAGTGTCGCGAGTGGAGAGAATGGCGTTGAATTGTTGCAGCAACCGGGCGCGAAGTTGTTCACGATCTCGCAGGGCTTGCTGGAGCTGCTGATCTGAAGCCGCTGCGGCGACACGGTTTCGATCCGCATCCGCCTCCGCGTCTTTCTGACCCTGCTGGGCGTTTGCGGCGGCTTGATTGGCGTCGGCGGCTGCGGCACGACTCCGATCTGAATCTGCTTGGGCATCCTGCTGTTGCTCTTGCGCTGTAGCGGTGGCCTGAACGGCATTTGCGCGTTCGCGATCGGCCACGGCGCTTGCGGCTTCCGCCTCCCGGCGAGCTCGCATATCCGCGGCGGATTGCGCGTTGGCATCGGCGACTTGCGCCGTCGCCGCGTCCCTGTCGGAATTCACTCGATCCGCGTCGATGCGCTTCACGGCGATTTCCCGGGCGTCGTCGGCCGTCTGCACAACTTCGCGCGATTCCGCGATGAGTGCCTTTTTGTCGACGTTTCTCACGGTCGCCAGATCATCGGCCTGCTTCATCTGGCTGGATGCATTTTCATAGCTGGCGGTTGCGAAAGTCTCCGCTCCGGCCGACTTAGCGATCCGAACCGCATTGCGGGCTTCGAAGAATTCGAGCGGAAGTCTCGAGTCCAGGACAACCGGATCGAATTGATAACCCGTGGGGATGTAGCCGCCGCGATCGATGAGTTCATACTTCGCGTTCACCGCCTCGGTCGTGCCGGCCGTGTCGGAGCGAATCGAGTTCTCGAGGACCACGACGTTGCTGGGACGGCGCACGGCATAATAAGGTTCCGCGGTTACGACGAGTGCGAAAGCCTGAAGGTCCGTGGTCGCTTCCAGCTTGCTGTGGTTGTCGTCTCCTACCAACACCTCGCCGAGGTTCACTGCCCGGCCTTCGGGCGAAATTGCCCACAACACATAGGTCAGATACTCGCCCCCGAAGCTCGCCGGTTTTTGCAGCCCGGAGAATTCGGCCTTGATTTGCATATCGCCGCGCTTGCTATTGACTTTGGCCTCGCCCGTCGCGGACGGCATCAAATCGGTGCCTTGGAAATTGACCTTTGTGGCCCCGCTATGGTGTCTGTAACTGACTGCCGGGGTCGTACGGCTAACGATGTTCACCCTGTAGGTAGATGTGTGGATGTTTTCGGACGATACTACGCTTTGAGCTTGGACGAGCGTTGCCGCACCCGTGCAAACGAGGGCGGCGAACAACACTGCAGGAATCTTCACGGTGAGTCTCCTTGTGAGAAGCTTCGAAGCCCAAAGTATCGACCTTCGCGGATGCCAATGCTGTGCGGTATTGCACGTTGTGCGGATATAACTGAGAGGACTTTACGTCTTCAGTGACAGTTCCCAACGGCACGGCGCCAAATTCTGGCCTTATCTTTATGCCGCGGGATCCTTCTGACGCGTTGCCTTTATCCCTTTCAGGATTCCGATCCCCACAAGGACGATCGCGCCTGCTGCAATCCAGTGTGCCGGCATATGCAGCAGGTAGGCGGCATAAGTCAGACCGCCGATCACGATCGCAAACCCAATTGAGTAAAGATCGAATGACATGGCAGCTCCTCGCCGAGACATTCGCAGCAGTCGCCGCTCCTTAACTCACGTTTTACGCACCCGTTCGATTTGTGCTAGTGAGTTCGGCCGTTGCATTCGGCGTGTGTGCACGAACAATCGATGTCCGGCATTTTCTCCATGGCTTCGCATTGCGCGCTGCAATACTTGCCCGACGTTGTGATGCAAGAACAGACGGGGTGCGCGCACTTCTCAGCCTTCGTGGTGGTCTCCATCTCTTTTCTCCTAGTTGCGAATATGTGGACAAGTGATATTCGAAAGCAGCTTGGAGCGAAGAGGGCGAGACTTACGCGCCCTTCGCACGCGCCAGCTCTGGTTCGACAATCAACTCCTCAAAAAGCGTCCGGTAATGAATCATGGCCTGGCGCAAATCTTCGGTGCTGGCCTGCCCGCGGGTTTGACGAAGCGCGGCTTGGTGCGCTGCGCGGTAATTGTCGAGAACGAGCGGGTGATCGACGGAGATGTCCGCCGCACGCTGTTCAAAATCGCTCATCGGATAGCCGCGTGTGGACATCACATCGCCGAGCAGTTGGTCGGCGTCCGTCACCGCGCCTCCGGGGCTGTCAACGAACCGCGCCTGCACTCTGGCCCAGGACTCCACAAACCGGGTACGATCGGCCGGAGCGAGAGGCCGGATATGCAACGCCTCGACGCGTTCCGCGCGCTTGTCGAGCGCCGCTTCTGCTTTCCGCTGGCTCCCGCCCTCTTTCACGGCGCGAGTATATTCAGCGCTCCCGAATTGAGTGCGCAGCTTTTCCGTTCGGCGTTTACGAATCGCAAACCAAATACCGATGCCGGCGGCTACGATTACAACCACGACTGCGATGGCGATGCCTATTTGCGTCGTGCTCAAATCTGATAAGTTCATAACTACCTCCAATTTGTCGGTCGATTATGCTTCGCCCGAACCCAAGGGCGGTTCGCGGCCGGTTGCGACAGCCTTTGCTAGGCTTGTGGTTTTTCAACAGCCCTTTCCACCTGGCCGACTTTCGTTTGGACTTTGCCGGCTACCTTTTCGCCGACGCCCTCGACTTCCAGTCCGGGATTGTTTGCCACTTCGCCCACCTTTTGCTTTATTTCGCCCTTCAATTCGTGGACCTTGCCTGCGATCTCATTCTTTGTGCCTGGCTTCACTTGTTGTCTCCCCTCGAACGATTTGTCGTCCGACAGTCGGCCAAGCCGCAATATTACGAAGAGCGAAGACAGATATCTGTTCACATCGGCACACATTCGCGTCTTCTCTGTGTTCCCGACAGGAGAGACTTTGCCCAAGTTGGCCTTGAGAAAGATCTAGCGGCCGGGTGACGCGAACTTAGTCGTGCAGGACAACACTCAGGAGGGATTTGTTGATTTGAAGGCCGCGCCGCGCGCCGCCGTACTCGATGAACCCCAGTTTTCTGAACTTGTTCATGAAATAATTGATCCGAGGCCGCGTTGTTCCGATCATCTCCGCCAGCATCTCTTGCGACACCTTGAAAAGCATTTTTTGCGGCGGCCCTTGGGCGCCGTAGCGGGCGAGCAGCAGGAGCGTGCGCGCCAGCCGTTTCTCGCTGGAGTTGAAGAGCTGATCGATCAAATCCTCCTCGATCCGGATGTTTCGCGCCAACATATAAGCGATGAACCGGTCGGAGAACCGGTGTTCCCGGTGGAGCACCCGAGTCATCTCGCTTTTCTCAATCACGAGCACGGTCGTGGGTGCGATGGCAGTCGCAGTCGCCATGCAAATCAGCTGACCCGCAAGGCAGCCTTCACCCCCAAAATCACCTGGTCCAAGGATCCCGACAACGGCTTCCTTGCCGCTCTCATTGACGACGGTAAGCCTCACGCCGCCTTCCTGAATGTAGATGACATGGTTCGCGGGAGCACCCTGGGCGAAAATAATTTCCTTCGCACTGAAGTTACTGATTTTCTTGCCCAGGCCAGCCGAGTCGAGAAACAGCTTCACATCGAACGCGGCATTCCCGGATTCACTTCTCTTGCGAGGAAGTGGCGCTGGTGTAGATACACGTCGGACCAGAAGCGACGCCATGCGGGGAGCCTAGCATCGGATCGTACATCGAAAACTGTTCAATATTGAACAGTTTTTGCGCCGACCGTCGCACCGCGAAGGGAATGCCGTTGAATCCCCAACTCATGGAGAATCAAGGGATTCGGGCCGCCCTAGCGCGCCCGCAGAGCCTCGCGCAAGGATTGGTGCACTTCCAGCCCGCCATCATAGTCGATGTATCCGCGCTTCCTGAATCGGTTCATGAACAGATTGACTCGCGGGCGGGTGGTGCCGACCATTTCCGCCAATACCCCGTGACTAAGAATAGGAATCTCAACCGTCGCCGAAGCTTTCGCATTCCCGTCCAAACGGGCCAGCCGCAAAAGCACGCGCGCGAGCCGTTGTTCTGCGGAAGAAGTAAGTAGCTCCGCCACATGGTCCCTGTACCTCTGGACGCTGGACAGCAGATAGGACACTAGAGAATTGGACGCCTTGTTGTTTTTTTTGCGAAGCAGTTGCAGCATCTTCGCTTTCTGGATCGTCCGTATCGAGCTGGAGGTCAAGGCGACGGCGGTGGACATACGGAGGGGATAGCCCGCGAGGCAAAGCTCGCCGAAGAAATCACCCACGCCCAGGATGGCTGTGACCGCCGACGGCTGCTGTTTCGTTTTCATCGTGAGGCGGACGCCCCCCTCTTGAATGTAGAAGAGGGTGTAAGCGGGGGCGCCCTGCGTATAGATATTCTGCTTTCGTCGATAGTGCGAAACCTTGCCTCCGAGGCTGACTCCCGAGGCGAAACCGCCAAGGTGGGAATTCGTATTGCTGTTGCGTTTCATAGGTCGCTCACATATGAGTCAATGCGTTTCGCGGGGCGAACTTTTTCAGTGGCTGCACGTTAGTCCGCGGCCAAACCTCGCAGGGCGGCTCGGTCCGTTAGGATTAGATTGCAGCCGTCCCACCGAATCAGCCCCCGGCTCTTGAACCGCGCCAGAGCCCGTGTGACCGTCTCTCGCGAGACTCCGATGACGTCAGAAACTTCCTCGTGGGTCAAAGTAAACAGCGCGCCAACATCACCATCGAGCGGCCGATTGCTCTCCGACCAATCGAGAATGAAGATCGCAAGCTTTTGGTTCGCCGGCCGCGAGCGGCCCATCGCGCGCACTCCGGCAATCGCCTCACAATACGATTCGCCCAGCTGCATGGCCACCTGCATGGCAATCTCGCCTTGGCGACGCATCAGGCGAACCAAATCCTTGCGCTCGATGAAGCTCGTCTCGGTCCGCTGGGTCGCTTCCGCCCAAGCCTCGTAAGGCTGGCCCGCAAGCGTTCCAGCCAGGCCGAGTATTTCCCCAGCGCTAGCAAAGCCCAAAATGAAGACTTTTCCGTTGGATGACGCCGTGAAGAGCTTTACGCGACCCGAACACAGAATGAATGCCCCGCGCGAAGGGTGACCTTCGGCGAACAAGACGGTGCCCTTTGAGTAGCAGCCCGGAACTCCAAATACCGCGAGCCTGGTGACTGCATCCAGAGAGACGTTGCCGTTCCTGCCACGCGGCCGGTGTGAGCTCTCGTGGCGATTCTGAACGATTTCCAGATGACGAGCTGCCAGCATGAGTCACCTCCCGGGAAGCGGTGTCCGAATATTTGTTCGAACGGACTGTCAGGTCACTGTTGATCGGGGGCTGTTCGTATTCTGTCTGGTGATCTTGCTTGCCGTGATGCACGGCATCGTTAGCACGCGCCATCATAGCACGCAGAGATTGCGGAAGTGTTCACTTTTGAACAGTCGGGATCCAGTCGGGCCTGAGGAGCTTCTGTGAACACATGCACTGATTCGCCTGGCATTTGCGACGAGCTGATCGGAAGTCCGAAACACGGATGGGAGACCGGGAATTAGTTTATGTACGCTGGCCGGCCGGGCACACGTTCTGGCACTGACCGGCTGTTACGCATGTGGCCAATACCGTGATGCCTTACTTCCTTGTGAAGGTTGATCGCGGTCGCAGCCAGGCGTGTTGCGCGCTCAATCAATTGGAATTCATCGAGAGAGGGGCGGCGTGGGATGCAGGAGTAGGTCTCCAGAGAACCAAGCGGTTCGCGGCTCCCGTCCACAACGTCCGCGGAACAAAAGGTGTACAAACCAAAAAGCTGTGCGTTCCCTGCGAGGGCGGCAAGAGCGGTGGCGTCCTCGCCCGGCAGGGAAATGAGAGAAACTACATTCCCGATCTGACAATCGAGAGCCGCGCAGATTCTATTCAGGAGTTCCGAAAGAGGCGCGCGGACGGAGATGGCTCGAAGAATCTCTTCTTCGGCTCGAAGCAGGAATTGGGGGCGATGCTTGTCCATTGATCCTTCCTTTCTACGGCAAACGTCGCAAATCAGGTTCGTCCCGCCAGGGCGGCCTTTGGCCGCCCGTTTTTCATGGCATATAGAGCTCTGTCGGCTGCGGCGATGAGGGTTCCGATGGTATCGGCGTCCCGGGGATAGCATGCAATTCCAACGCTCACCGAAAGGACCGGTTCTTCGGTTTCTCGCTCGAGAAGTTCGCAAATGCGCCGTGCCAGCAGCGTGGCAGCGGCGCCGTTTGTCTCGGGCAAAACCAGGGCAAACTCATCGCCGCCGTGGCGGGCCGCCGTATCGATGGACCGGCAGGAGTCTTTCAGGATCTGACCGAGCCTGCAAAGCGCCCGGTCGCCCACTTGGTGAGAAAACCGGTCGTTGATCTGTTTCAATCCATCGAGGTCCAGCAGCGCCAGAGAGAACTCGCGGCCGCTTCTCTGCGACCGGCAAATCTCGGCATGGAGCACCTCGAAAAGGCGGCGATGATTGGCCAAGCCGGTGAGCGAATCGCTCGACGCCTGATGGCGCAGCTGGTCTTCCAGCGTCCGCTGCTCGGTGACGTCGACCGCGATGATTTCATGGCCGGCAAAGTTTCCATGATCGTCAAAAGCGCTGTGGCCGCTGATCCTGGCTTTCAAGATCGTGCCGTTTTTCCGTTTCCATTCTGTTTCCACGGGCTCAACTTGCGAGCTCTCGCGCGGCTGCTTCGCCGATTGCGCGGCCTGGCCGAGATTCGAAAGAAGTTCTGTAGCTTCACTCGCCGCCAGGAGTTCCTCTTTGGTGGTGTAGCCGAGCATGTTGATGAGGGCCTCGTTGACGTCGAGAATTTTCCCTTCCGCATTGCACCGATATATTCCGTATGCCGGGTTGTCCACTAACGCTCGATACAGCGATTGTGAATGGTGCAAGGCTCGGCGCACTCCTTCCAGCTCGTCGCGCAGGTTCTTTTCGTTCAGTGCCCGGCGAACAGCCAAAGGCAACTGCGTGAGATGCTCCCGTTCAACGCAGTCGAAAACGCCATGCCCCGCCAGTTCCGCCAGGGATTCAGTCGCCAGCCCAGTGGTCACGAAGAGAAGCGGAATTTCTCGCACAGTCTGGTGAAGGAGTTGCAGACCCTCAGGACCTTGCCAGCTCGGGCTTGGGCACTCGGCTACGACGACGTCGTAAGCATGAGAACGGAACTGCTCGGCGCACTCCTCCAAGGTCGAAACGACGTCGGAACTGACGATGAATTGCGCTTTCGCCAGATCTCGCAGACAGTCGTCTACTATCTTCGAGTCGTGGTGAAAGAAAAGGATGCGAATGTGACGGAGTCGGTGAGAAGGCGCAGCCTCCGTCGGGAAGCTGATCAGGTTAGAAGGTAAATCGTTCCGTCCCAAGTTTGACACCCGTTGACGTTATGCCGAAACCGAAGCTGCGTCTGTATCATTTTGGACACTAAGACAGGGCAATGAATCTCGGACGTTTCGTAGTTTCCAAAGGTCGCGCTACGCGATGGAGCGCTCACCCGGCTTTATTGTTGCGGTATCGGCTATGAATTGTCCGACCTTGTCCTTGATCTCGTCTCGCACGCGGCGGAAAACTTCTGTTTTGTGGTCGGGCAATCCAGCGGCGTTATTTGGGTCCACGATGCTCCAGTGTTGAAGGTGGAGCGTGAAGGGGAATATCGGACTCCTTTCCTTGGTCGTATCACAGATGGCGATGACGTAGCCGAAGCGCTCCTTCACCGATTGCGCGACGCTCCTCGGCTGCTGGGCCGAGATGTCGATCCCTACTTCCTTCATGACTTGGTTTGCCAGGGGATTCAAGTCGCTGGGTTCGACCCCCGCACCCGCGACATCAAACCGGTCACCTGATAACGAGCGCTGAAACCCCTCGGCGATAAGGGCACGCGTGGCGTTGCCAGTCGAGAGGAACAGGACCTTTGGCTTGTGCTGTGTCATTGCTACCCCTTCCCTCGAAACGGCATTTTGTTGTGCAACACGAAAAAAAGTTCGCAGGCCCCGCTCGCATAGAACACCCAACAACGGAACAGAGCGAACCATTCAAACGGCAACATCGGGCTGGGTTCCGATGACTCTGCCGTAGAACGCGATCCCACTCTTACACACTTTTGACGATCCAGATGACCAACACAATAACTACCAAGGTTCCGATCAGTCCGTATCCAAACATTGTGCGCTCCCCCGAACCGAAGCTCGGATTCAAAATGCCGATGCAACCACTTTGAACGTCGGACCTCGGAATGTATGTTCCATTCGGCACAGAATTCCAACGATTCGTGGGGCGAATTTGACTAATCGAAAACAGTCTCGACCGGTGACAACAGCGGGCCCTGGCTTCCCCTCGAACGAGGCTGTCCCTTTTTGAACAGATTGAGCTTCTGGCGGCCGCTACAGTGTCACTGCTCCTTCCCTCATCGACGGTTGAGGTGACATCGGAATGAAACCGATCAGTTGGCTTGGCATTTTGCTAATCGTTCTCGGCGCGCTGGCCCTCGTGTACCAAGGGATCAACTACACGCGCCAAAAGCAGGTGGTCGACGTGGGATCGATTCATCTCACGGCGGAAACCCACGAGCATATTCCCCTCCCTCCCATAGTGGGAGGGCTGGCATTGGTTGGAGGTGTCGTCCTGCTGGTCGTTGGAGCGAAGGGCAAATCATAGCCCGGCAACGAATAAACGGAATTGGGGAAATATCCATGGACCACGAACTCAGGAATCTGAAAACAGCAGCGCCCGGCGCAACAAGCAAAGGGCCGCACGGAATATTGCAACGGAGGCAACAAACATGAAACGCGCCAGTCTCATCAGCACGGGAGTTCTGATCCTTCTTCTTGGAGCAGTCGCCCCCACGTATGCACAGCAGGATCAACACCAACAAGAGTCCAAGGCTCCGAAACAGGAGCAGCAGGCCAAGCCTGAAAAGCAGCAGCAACAGCACGGACAGCAACAACAGGCTCAGCATCAGCAGCAGCAAGCTAAGGGTCAGCAGCAACAGCAGCAGAAACAACAGCAGCAACAGGCCAAGTCGGCCAATCAGCACCAGCAACAGCAAGCCAAGAGCCAGCAACAACAGCAACAGAAACAGCAGCAACAGGCGAAGACCGCAAATCAGAATGAGCAGCGACAGGCCAAGGGCCAGCAGCAACAGGCCAGGACTCAGCAGAACCAGGAAAAGAGTCGGCAGTACCAACAACAAGCCAGCGGTCAGCAGCACGAGCAAGCACAAGGGCAGTGGGCCCGCAACGGTCAGAGAGACAGTCGCGGCCACGAGTACAGTGAAAGCAGGTTTGGCCGCGATCATCATGCCCGCTTTGAAGAGAATGGTGGCCGCTCTTACAACGGCCGTCGGGAGTACTCCTACGGTGGATACTGGTTCTATGCTGGTGTCTATCCGCCGTGGTTTTACCAGCAGGACGTGTACTTCGTTATGGGAGCGGATGGGCTATGGTATGCAGTTTCGTACGACGACCCTTCCTTAACCTTCCAAGTCGATATCGACTAGCGTGATAAGTGTCCGTAACTAGCGCTTGACCAAATGCAATGCCATCGACACTGGCCGACGACGGAAGCCGGCCAGTGTGAATGGCGCAGAGAATCGAGCCAGAGGCGGGCCGGTGGTCAGAAGTCGAAGGGAGAATTTCGATGCTACTACTAATCATCATTCTGCTGTTGTTGTTCGGCGGGGGCGGCGGCTATTACGGGTATTCCAGGTGGGGCACCCGCGGAGGACTGGGGATCGTCGGGACGGTCGTGGTCATTGCGGTGGTTGTGTACCTGCTGGGCGGTTTGCGTTGACCTGGGCAGTGCCGAGCTGAAATCGAGGGATCGATACTTGCAAATCCGCTGATGGTTGCGAGTTCCTGGCCGCCCATCCCGGCACTAGACGCAGCATCGCGGATCGCAGACAGCAGGGCTCGTTTGACGCCTATAATTTCTTCAGCCGTCCGACGTGCATTCGCCAAGGTCGCTCGCTCGCCATTCTTCTGGAAGTAGACGAACAGTCCCAAAGCAAGGTCTTTGACCCGAATTCATTCCTCGTCTCATCACTTTTACAAAACTGTTCCAAATTGGACAGTCGCGTGTGTTGGCTGGTTCTAAGATGCCGCTTCCCGGAGAGATCGCCGAGACGCTTGAGAAATGAAATGGACGGTGCGCGAGCTCGGGACGTCGCAGTTCATCAATTGATCGTCGCTCGTGGACCGATGCTGGAATAGACGATGAACAAATCGCAGCCCGACCGACTTCGCTAACATGTACAAACGTTTCTTCGCACTGCGCGAAAATCCCTTCAATATCAACCCGGATCCTCGATACCTGTTCTTAACTGCGCAGACGCAGGAATCGTTGGACCAACTGACATACGGGATCCACGCCCGCAAGGGCCTCATCCTGCTTACGGGCGATGTCGGAACCGGCAAGACGACCCTCGTGTACCGCCTGCTGGACTGGCTGCGTCAGCAGCAGACACCCACGGCGTTTATTTTCAATTCACATATTGAGGTCAACCACCTGTTTGATTTTATGCTGGCAGATTTCGGATTGCCGTTCGACCCGGGGTCAAGAAGTAGCCCATTAATGCGCCTGAATCAGTGGCTGTTGGAACGCTATCGCGCGGGCGAGACCCCGGTGCTGATCGTCGATGAGGCGCAAGGGTTGGCAACGCATATTCTCGAGGAAATTCGATTGCTTCTGAATCTGGAGACCTCACGCGAGAAGCTGCTACAGATCGTGCTCGTCGGCCAGCCGGAGCTTGAAGAGCGACTCAAACGGCCTGAGTTGCGTCAGGTCAAGCAGCGAATTGCGGTTCGATGCAAAACCGCCGCTCTTACCCTCGAGGAGACTCACAATTACATTCAGGCGCGCCTGCATATCGCCGGTGCCAACGGCAATCGAATCTTTGCGTCCGAGGCCATGGACGCCGTGAATTTTTATTCCCAAGGGATCCCGCGCGTCATAAACCTGCTCTGCGAGAACGCGCTGATCAGTGCATATGTGGAGAACGTTCAGCCAGTACCAGAGAACATCGTCGCTGAGGTGGCGCGGGAGTTTCAGTTTGACGACTTGAAACCCGTCGCTGGGCCCAGAGACTCCAGTGACGGCCAGGGCTCCCATCTGGTTTCTATGCAATCTACTTCGCGAATGAACGTACCTGCTTCTCCGGATGCGGCGGCCGTACCACCTTGGCAGGAACACGCCGGCACTTTGAGAACCCATGTTTCAGCTCCATCTTCCGTCGCAGACGACGTGCTCAACGCTGTCAAAGAGTCTGCTTTACCAGCTGCCGATCGCGAGAATATTCCGGACCCTTGGGGAAACGCTGAAGCGTCCAGACCATCGGACATTCAGCCGTTTGCGTCCAGGCCAGCGCAGATGGAACCCAATAGGCCCTCGGAATTGATGGCGTTCTTTTCTGATCTCTGCGCCCAATTCAATTCTGAATCGGAGATGAGAACAGTGCCGCTTTCTTCCCCTCGCGCGTTTGAAGCGGAGAAGAAGTTCGAACTCTTACCATCCTTCGGCGGTCGCCAGGTTTTTGGTCATCAAAAGCCCTCGCACGATCAGACCAAAGTTGAGGCAACGAAATCAGATCCTCTCTGGCCGAGCTTAAGGAAGATAATTGCCCTGCGCCGAGTTCTGGTCCGTTGGAACGAGCGATGGATAGGTAACGTCTTATCCGCGACAACGTCGCTGGCACGGGCTCAACGGACCGAGATTTTGCTCCAGCGACTGAAACGATCACTTGATCCTGTCCGAACGTTGTACGAAAGGTGCCTTGGATGGAAGGGCGGAATTTTCACTATGGCCGGCTCATTATATCGGCGGCGAATGTGGGCGTCTGTAGTTCGATGGTTATCACAACCGTGGAGTCCGACCCAATGGCGCTTGCCAGGTTGGCGTCTGTTTGAAGCGCGACGTAGGTTCAGTTACAAGAGAATGTAATTCTTGGCGGTCGGTCCAGCGCTTTTTTGAATATTCTGGCGCGAGAGATCAGGCGATAGCAATCCTTGCCACGGAAGTCAGTCCCACAGGCTATGTATGCGGCTGGTCTGATTCCCGCGTCGGCTATATTTAGTTTTTCAGCCCTCTTATCGGCCACGGTCAACTGAATCGAAAGTGCTTCAGGTTCGACGTGCCAGATTCTCAATGCGCTATCTCGGTACATGCGTGCTCGAAATGGCATTCCGCAAAAGTGTGCCGAAGCGAACAGATATGCCGTCTGATGTCCCTCACTATGGTTGGGTGTCATGCGCGACAAGAGTGATCGCGCCCGAAAACAGGAGATAAGAACATGCTTGGGATCATCGCCGCCGTTTTGATCATACTTTGGTTGCTGGGTTTTTTCGCATTTCACGTTACGACCGGTCTGATTCACATCGTCCTCGTCGTGGGCATCATCCTGCTCGTTCTTCATTTCGTTACGGGCAGGAGGGCCGCCGTGTGACAGAGAGACCCCGCGGTGCCGCACGAAGCCGCGGATGAAAAGTTGCCTTTTTCGGGCTCAGGATCTTCTGAGTTCAGAGCGAGAGGATCAGAGATGAAAAGCGGCAAGCAGGGCAAGTTCTTGCGCAACGTTCTCGTATGTTCGATTGCCGTGCTGGCGATCGGCTTTCTAGGACTCGGAGTCCGCGCGCTCGAACCGGCATACATAACGCATCTTGCATTCGTCGGCCTGTTCGTTGTTTCGATTATGAGTCTTGTTTCGTATTTTCTGCTCCGGCGGCCGGACCAAGAACTCGCGGCCCGTCCTCCGTCGCGTACGCCCCTATTCATAAAACTCCCGATTCCTCCGCCGCACCTGAGCGCCACCAGCGGCAATCCGCTTAACCCGGGCCTTCTGCCTGCAAAACCGGCCCTCGCCGACTTGGCTGCCGTAAAAGCGGGTATTTATTTCAAGCGAGAAAACTAAGAAGCGAAATTCTTTGGCGGCGGTATCACGGGGAATACGGTGAGTCCACGCCGTTCTTGGCTTGCAGTTCCTTCCATGGACTTTTTTGAAGATAAGTGGAGCCGAAGGGATTCGAACCCTCGACCTCCTCGATGCCATCGAGGCGCGCTCCCAACTGCGCCACGGCCCCACCGCAGGTTTTACAACGATAGCTGCTTTTATAGCACCGGGTGACGGAGAGCGTCAAACGGCAACGGGTCAGTTTCCGGTTAGCGGCGCTAATCAGGCAAGTCACCGATGCCGGGGTTAGTGAGAAGGTCGACCACCGTCTTAGCCACAGCGACACCAATCAACGGGTTCCTTTAGCCGAGGACCAAGCTCGCCTAGGAAACGGATTGCCCCGCGGCCTTCGCCTTTTCCGCCCGCAGCGCCGGATCAAAGCATTTCCTGCAGCGCGCCTCATACATCCCGCCCGCGCCGACCACAATCAACTGATCGGAATGAAATAGCCGTTGCGTATGCACCGCCGGATTCCCGCACTGGACGCAAATCGCGAGCAGCTTGGTGATTTCCTCGGCCACCACCAGCAACTGCGGCATGGGCTCGAACGGCCGCCCCATGAAATCTGTGTCGAGCCCGGCAACGATCACGCGCTTGCCGGAATCCGCGAGCGTCGTGCAGACCTCGACCAGCCGGTCGCCGAGAAACTGCGCCTCGTCGATTCCGACCACGTGCGTCGACTCTTCCACTTGGTGCAGAAGTTGTTCCGCGTTCTCCACCGGCACCGACGCGATCTCGAGCCCCGAATGCGACACGATTCCATTCGCCGAGTAGCGCTGGTCGATGGCGGGCTTGAAAATCTGCACGCGTTGCCGCGCAATCTCCGCGCGTCGCAGCCGGCGGATCAGTTCCTCGCTCTTGCCCGAAAACATCGGCCCGACCACGACCTCGATCCAGCCCATATTGCCTTTCACAATGTCCATGGGTTTGCCTCGTAGGCCCGAAACTAACACAGCCTCCTGTGGAAATTTCGCTACTGTCGACCTTCGCCGCACGAAATCGACGCGCAGGTCACCAATATGATTTTCAGGCGTGCGATGCGATTCGCAGGATCATGATTCCGAACCCTCAGTTACCGCACCTTCTTTGTTCTTGCCGTTCCAGAAAAACCACACGAGGCCCGCGGCCAAATACGCGAGATAAACGTACGGGAGCTTGCCGTACGGGCCTTTTTGCACTGGGTAGAGATTGCCGGCAAGCGCAAGAAGCATCGCGCCAAACGCGAGCCACGGAATCACCTGCGCTCCCGGATGAAACGCATTGTGCTTCCGGAGGTACCGCGGCAGCACCGAGCACACTAGCGCGTAGACCACGATGAATCCATACGTCGCGAGCGAACCCATCCAGCCATACACGTCGAGCCCGTCCGCGCCGCGCGCCGCGAGGATCGCCACGGGCAACACCGCCGCGATTCCCGTCGCAATCACCGCGCGGCTCGGCGTTTCGTTGCGCGCATGCGTGGTGCGCATCGATCCATGCGCAAGCCCGTGGTGCGACATCAAGAGCAACACGCGCGCCGCCGCCGTGATGCAGGCCAGCGTACACGCGAAGAGGCTCACCAGCGCGCCGATATCGATCACTTCGCCCAGCATCCTCACGCCGCCCACCTCGGCCACGACGCGCATCGGCGCTGTGCTGGTGGCCAAATCTTGCCCTGCCAATCGCAGCCCAAGATCCTCCGTGTAGGCGCAGACCGTGAAGATCGCGCCGCAAAGCAGCGCGCTCTGGATCACCGCGCGCGGGATCGTCTTCAGCGGATCGCGCGCCTCCGCGCCAAGCGTTGTGGCGCTTTCAAAGCCGCAAAAACTGAAAAGCGCCAGCACCAGGCCGAGCCGCAACCCGCTGCCCGTCATGCCGCGCAATCCGAGTTGCTCCCGGTCGATGTGCCATCCATGCCGCACCAGTACCAGCGCCACCACCAGCAGAATCGACGATACGGAGACGATTTCGATCCACAGCATCAGCCGCGCCGAAATTTTCACGTCACGCCACGCGATCCACATCGAAACGCCCGTCACGAGCAGCGCGAGGAAAACGGTCGACGTCCCATGGCCCGTCGCATCGTGCAGCAGGATGCTTCCGTAGTGATAGAAGCCGCCGATCACGCTCGATCCCGTCGCGATGTAGGCGAGCAGCAGGCTCCACGCGGTGATCGCGCCGAGCGACGGCGGCAGCGCCGTCGCCGCAAACGAATACAGCGACCCGGGCGATGCCGAGTAGCGCGCGAACTTGCTCACGCACAGCGCCACGAGAAAGATCGCGCACGTTGCGAGCACGTACGCGAGCCACGTCCCATTGCCCGCCAGCGCGCAGACTAGCGGAATCGTCGCCACGGGAGTTGCGGTCGGCGAGATGGTCGAAACCGATTGCGCGAGAATCTCGATGGGCGAGAGGATGCCCTTGCGTAATCCGTAGCCCGCTGATTCGGGAGGCACCTCGCCGCCTTTCGCGTGCGGAAATCTGAGATTGCGTTTCTGGAGCGTCGATTATACGGGCAGTCTTGCTTGCCTGCTAGCGCCTTGCGCCGGATTGCCGGGAAGATCGTTCGGCGTCCGATCGAACGGCTTGTGAAAGCGCGAGCGAGACAACGAAAGTCACTTGGGATAAAATTCCCAGCCACTCACGAACGCTCGCATTTCCTGAAAGGGGCCCATACGTATGCCGAGGTCGAAGGAGTTCACGGTAAAGATTGAGGACAAACCCGGCGCTCTCGGAAAGTGTTTCGCCGCTCTTGGGGACCGCGGGGTGAATATCCTCGCTTTTCAATCGTACGTCGAGGAGGGCGAGAGCGTGGCCCGGTTCATTGCCGATGATATGGCTACAGCGAAGTCGGTGCTCGGCAGCCTGCGAATGATCTTCGAAGAGACGGAAGTTGTCGTGGTAAGGCTGGCCCAACGCCCGGGGGCGCTGGGCCGCGCCGCCGCACGGCTGGGCGAAAAACGGGTCAACATCGACTATTCCTACAGCGGCTCAGATCCGAAATCACCGCTCGGCCTGCTGGTCTTCGGCGTCGACGACTTGACGACAGCCGCCAGGGCACTAGACGAATTGGCCGCCGAAGACGCGAAGACATCAGCATGATTTGGCAAGCAGCGCTATAATAACAACACCGACGGGGGCGACACGGTTTCGACGGAAGCTGTCGCGGCTCGAAGGCATGCCGGGCTCCACCTGCCCGCAATCGGGTGGAAACAAACTAACTGGCAACTCACAGCTAGCTCTCGCTGCCTAACCAAAAGTAGGTAGCGCGTCTCCTCAAGCGTCGCCTGCGCGGTTGAGATGAGGCGTCACACAGTAGGCTGGCCGTCGCGTTTCGGTCCGTAATGCGGCGGCGAGATCATCGGACTAGTCGGTGGCGCGTCTTGCCCGCTCTGAGTTCCATCGACGAACAAAACGGAACGGGCTAAGCATGTAGTCTTCGGGTGGCAAAGCTTCTCGGACGGGGGTTCGACTCCCCCCGCCTCCAAAATTTCACGGCATCCAGGGCCGGCGGTCATTTGCTCGCTTTCAGCGTATCCAGGCGGCGGACGAAATCGGGCCACATCCGATGCTGATCGACCGACGTGATCCAGCGGATCGTCTTGCCGGTTTTCGGAAACGAAAACGAGCAATCCGCAAGATTCAGGGCAGGGCGCGGATACGTCGCCTCGGTCGTGAAGCCGAGGATGTGCGCGACCGTTATCGTGTCCCAGATCGCCCAGTGTCCCGGGCTGACTACGCCGGCTGCGAGTTCCTTGTTGTTGGTGATCCAGCTGTCAACCAATCCGTCCAGCCACTCGGCGAATTGGCCGTGGCCGCGCAGCAGGCGTGCGGCTTCCTCCTCGTCGAGCGACAGATGCTTCACGCAAACATCGGCGGCGCCGATCGTGATCGGCGCCCGCGAATCGAGAATCACCTGGTACGCGAGCGGATCGTTCTTGATGTTCCAGGGGTCCGTGCCCTTGGGCCACGATTGGAAACCCATGGTCAGGATCTCGACGCGATTCTCGATTGACGGGTCCGCCAGAAACGCCGATGCCACGTCGGTGGTGGCGCCAATCGTCAGGATCAGGAGCCGATCGCGCGGCGAGTGGAGGCGCGATGTCTTGACAATGAAATCCACGCCCGCGTTGCGCGTCGGCGCCCGGGTTGTGAGCGCCACATCGGAGCCCGCAAACACGGGAGGAGTCTGCGGCAAGCCCATCCGGTGCATCACATCTCGCGCACACGCGGCGGAAGATTCCGCATTCTTCGGAAGAGTCGGCGCGTGCGTGGTGACGATGGCCTTCACGTGCACCTGCGGCACGAGCAACAGATACGCGATCGCGAACTGATCGTCGATGTCCGCTCCGCAATCGGTGGTGAGGATTACGTCTCTCTGCCGCGCGAACGTCGATGTGCCGAGCAGCAACAGAAACGCAACCAGCAGGCATGTTTTCATAAGCATTCAGCTGATTCTCGCGAAGCGGGCTTACAGCGGCTGATCGGGGCGGATGATCGTCCGCCACATGTGGGCGACCGGGCTGCCGTCGCTGCCCAATCCCTCTTTGGGCTGCTTGAAGTGCCGCCCGATGATGTCGAGGAAGGAATCGATCGTGACGACCACATTCGGATCGAAGGCGTAGAGGTCGTTCACGGCCACCATGCGCGGCTCCATGTACCATTTGTGCTTGCGGACCATCTGGTAGGTCGCTTCGATGTAGGGCGGCGGCGTGTAGTCCACGCCGAATAGCTGGCGATACAGATCGGGATACTCGTATCCCACCGCGGGATCGGCGTAATACCGCAGCGCCTGATGATAGCGAATCGCGAACGAGACCTTCTCCGGCACGTACGGCTCGAAGAGCTGCGCTCCCCACCATCCGTGATCGGTGCGAATCAGTTCCTGGACCACGTCGTGAAGCAGGCACGCCAGAATGATTTCCTCGGACATGCCATTTTTCATCGCGAGATTCGCGCTTTGAAGGACGTGGTGCGCGGTGTCCATGAATCGCAGCTTGAAGAAATCGATCAGCGTGGGATTCGCGGGCATCGGCGGGAGCCGCTTCACGTTTTCGCCCGTGCGCGGCACCATCAGAAAACCCGCGCCCGCGCGGTACGGCTTCGTTTCGATCTGCGCCTCCACTTCCGCGGCGGTGGGATATTTGCCCTGTGCGGTCGTGGCGGGCATTTGATGGCCGCCGTGTTTGAGCGCGATGGCCGTATTCAGTTCCGCCATCATCCGGCTCTCGAGAGCGTCGGCGCGGCTCTCGGCATCCATTTTGCTCGCGGCGTCGGCGCCGCCCAAGCTTTCGAGAAAAGCCTTGCGATCGATTTTCATGCCCCTATCCTAGCCGCTTTTTCCTTCGTGCAAAACGCCTGATTCGCACGCGCCTGGGGTCCCGCAACCGTGTCGATTAGACTGGGTCCCCATCATGTGTTTACAGCGAGTTACGGGCGTTTCTAATCGGCAAATGTCGATTCGTGAGTCGTGATTGGTCAGTAGCGGTTCGTGAATTGCGATTTGCGCTCGTGGCTCGCGGGCAGAAACACGAAACATGCTGCGGGTGAATCTGCGCAGCGGTGTGCTCGCTCCGCTCGCGGTCTTTTCGCGGGGCTGGAAGCCCCACGCTTCCACCTGGGCCGAAAAGCCTCACCCCGGGACGGCGGGGTGAGCTACATAAAGTCAAAATCCCCTTGCATCGTTGCGTCGTCTTCAAATTTTCAAAGAACGTTCGGCCCTCGTCGAGAGGGCGGACGATTTTTCGTCGTCGGAACCAGACTGGCACATTGCGACGCGAACTTCACCTGTACGCGAGTACAGATTTCGCCCAGGGCTGAAATGCTGTTACAACGAGGCGATGCTGGCGGCGGCCGAAGCGGGATTGCATTTCGGAGCCCGCTTGCATCGCTCGCGCCAAAGGCCCCGCCCTCGCAAACCGAGGCCGGGGCACCCGGCACCCGTTTTCGATCATTGTGCATGACCCACGAATGGCTCTTTCGCGTCTGGGAGCTTTAATTGGTACCAAAGTACGAGAGTGCGGCCCCGAATTTTATCTGTAGTCTTATTGACAGATTCAATATGGGGGCCGGGTCATGAAAATCGTCATTTCGGGACTCGCTGTGTGTCTTCTTCTCGCGGGAGCAGTCTGGCTGAGGGCGAAGGAGCAGTCAGGCCCCGCCGGGCCCATGGGCGAAGCCCAAATCCTCGCGCTCGTCGCCGGAGACGCGCTGCCGGAAGACATCGTGCATTTCGTTTCCGTTCGGGGCCTCACTTTTCACCCAGGCGAATCCTACCTGACGGAGCTCAAAACTGCTGGCGCTGCTCCCTCCGTGATCGATGCGCTAAAGATAGCCAAAGTGATTCCACCGAATGCCCCCGAACACGATGCCAGCCCTGAATTCCTGAACGATCTGGTCAGTGCGGCGACGCTGAAAAGGGACGAGAAATACGCAGAGGCGACCGTCGTACTGACGGCCGCCCTGCGGGACAGCTTCGACAAATCCGACGTCGGCTTTGTCATGGGGGGGGTATTGAGTCAACAGGAAGAATGGGAGGCTGCGGGCCGAATCTATGATCAGATACTCGATGACGACGCGCACTACCCCGAAGCCCACGCGAAATACAGCTACGCGCTGGACAAGACGGGAGATTTCACCGGCGCACTCTCGCAGGCGAAAGAGGCACTCGACGAATATGCGGATGACCCCGAAGCTCACAGGTTCGCGGGCGTGGCGTACGACGATATGGGGAATACCCAGGCGGAGCTCGCCGAGTATAACGAAGCACTGCACATCAAGCCCGACTATGCGGTCGTCCATTACGATATCGGATACTCTTACGATCATCGCGGAGCGTTTCCCCAGGCCATCGTCGAGTATCGCAAGGCGATCGCGCTTGATCCCACCTTCGTCAACTCCCACCTCAACTTGGGCAACATGCTCGACGAGACGGGGAACCTTCCTGGAGCCATCCAGGAGTGGCGAAAAGCAAAGGAGCTTGCCCCGCGAAGGATCGAACCGCGAATGAACCTGGCGAATGCACTCCTCCGCGCTCAATCAGTGAAGGAAGCCATCAACGAATACCGCGAGCTCGAAGCGATGGCTCCAGATTCGGAGGTGTGCCACCGGTGTTTCGCCTACGCCCTGTTTAACGACTACGAATTCGACGCAGCGGAGAAGGAATTCAAAGAAGCTGTATCCATCGACCCATCGGATTCGGACGCCTATGCGGGGTTGGGCGGCATCGAGGAACAGAAGAAGAACTACGACGCTGCGCTGCAGGATTACGAGCACGGCGCCGAGCTGGACCCCACGGCTTTGAATGCACGCGTTGGAGCGGGTCGAGTGCTGCTCATTCAGAAGAAATATCAGGACGCGTGCGCCATGCCGAAAGAGGCCGTCGAGGTGCGCCCGGCAAACGCGAGCGCGCATGAGCTGTATGCGCAAGCCCTCGACGCGTCCGCAAACGTCCCGGCTGCGATTTCAGAATTCGCCCAATCCTATTCACTCGACCATCAACCCAGAGTCATGGACGAGTTGGCCGCCGAGTATGAAAAGAATGGCGATTGGGTCAATGCTATGGACCAATACCGGCGCGCCGTCGCTGAACAAGTTACGTTCGAGTCCAAGAGCCTGATTCAACAGTTCGCCTATTGGAAACTGCCGGTAAGCCCCGCACAAGCCTTTGATGCAGCCAAGGGCCGCTACGCCGCCCATTTGGTTGAGCTCCGCGCGGCCGGTAAAAGCGCCGAAGCGGCAGACCTCGATAAGCGTGTTCAGGCGACCATTGCCACCACAAATATTTCCGATCAACTCGACGCGGCAATGGCCAGGGCATCAGATGTGGAGCAGAAAGGCCAGATCGACGAGGCGGAAAAGGATTATAAAGACGCGGTCGACATCGCTCTGAAACTCCAGCCTCCGGATGTGCGCGTGATGATGTCTTTGTGGCACCTGGGGAACTGCTATTTTTCACGGAAGGATTTTCCGGATGCCCAAGCGGCGTTCGATCGGGAGCTGGGGGTCGCGACGAATCTGTATGGCAAGGAATCGCCGAATCTGACGATCCCGCTGCACGATCTGGGACTCATCGCGCTGATGCAAGGTGACTATGTTTCTGCCGACAAATACTTCGGTCGCGTGATCGACTTAAACGAAAAGACCTATGGACCGGAGAGCAAGCAGGTATCCCAGGCGCTCGTTGCGGCTGCACAAGTCGCCTTTAAGCAGAAAAAGTACGACGAAGCTGAACCCTATTTGACGCGTGCGCTGCAGATCGATGAATCAATGAACGGGAAGGGCAGCATATACAACTTAATGAGTTTGGGACCGCTCTGCCAGTTCTACGATGAATCCGCAAAATGGCAGAAGGGGCTGCCTTGCGACCAAGAAGCTGTGAGCATCATCGAAAAACAATTTGGACCGGACAGTCCGAACTTGATTCATCTGCTGGAATTCGAGAGCCATGCGTTACGCCATCTGGGAAAAACAGACGACGCGGACAAAGTGGACGCGCACTTGAAAGACTTGCAAAAGCTGCTGCCTCCGACCGGAACCGGACCGATTTTCGGAGCGGCGCAGTCTCCACAAAAATAAATGCCGCAGCCGTAAGAGCGTCGAAGCCTTATAGCGGCTGGTCGGGGCGGATGATCGTTGCGTTGCTGAGCTCGAGTGAACTCCGCCGAAGAACCTATAGGCAATCGCCGCGCGGCTAGCGGGTGAGCCAGGTGATGAGCGCCGAGTATTGCGGGTACTGCGCGGCCAATTCGGCGCGATTGCCGGCTTCGTAATCCTGCGGATCGAAGCCGGGGGCCATCGTGGTCCCCATCAGCGCGAATTTTCCGCCGGGGGCGAGGCGCGAGCCCTGCCACGTTCCTCCCGGGACCACATGCTGGAGCCGCATACCTGCCGCCATGTCCTGCCCGAGGAGGACAGCCTCGCCCGCTCCGCCGGGCTTGAGCTGCAGCATCTCGACCGGATCGCCGAGATAGAAGTGGTAGACTTCGTCGCCGCGCAGGCGGTGCAGCGCCGAAAAAGTGTCTGGCGTGAGCATGTAATAGATAGCCGTCGAAATCGCGCGTTCGCCGGGATAGGAACCGGGCAGCGCGCTCGCGGCCACGGCATCCTCCGCGCGATAGGTCTCGGCAAAATATCCGCCTTCGACGGGCAGGGGCTTCATCTTGAGCAGGTCGCGGATCTGTTCGGGGGTGAGCATGGCGTTGAAGATACGAACGAGGGACGGGGAAGGCAAGCGAAACCTCGCAGGGGTCAACGCTCAGGCGGTGTTCCGTCGCCTCAGGCGTGGCGAGTGCGTAGGGCGCAGCAAGCAGCGCCCCTACAATAGCTTGCACGCGGTACCGGGCGAAACCACTCTAATCAACTGCACGGCCCAGGAACGGGCTTCGGGATTGTCAGTTGACACCCCCAACTACCGTTTCCATAATCGCAAAAGGTAGGAAAGCGTCTTGGCAGAACGTTCCAAATCACTCGAGCAGGCCCTCGAGCAGGCAGTTTCGCGGGCATTGCGCGACAATCTCGCTCCGCTGCAGCGGACTGCGGACGAATTGCATCAGGCCTACTCCGATCTGGTGGCGGCGTGTTCGTCCAGCCGCCCGAGCAACGCTCTTCCTGCCATGCTGCGCGCGCAAACGGCGGCGTCTGCGCTTGCCGCGGGACTTTCCGTCCTCTCGAATTTCGTTGCCGTCGCTCTCAACCCGCGCGAACACGGCTACACCGATGATTCCGTAGCCGTCGCCACGGCCCCAGCCGAGGCGGAA
The DNA here is from genome assembly GCA_963841605.1 of uncultured Acidobacteriota bacterium. Taxonomy (GTDB): domain Bacteria; phylum Acidobacteriota; class Terriglobia; order Acidiferrales; family UBA7541; genus Palsa-295. Next base: position 168,672 of record CAWJDM010000012.1, on the reverse strand, counting down.
GCAGAAACCGCAAACGAACCCGAAATCGAAACACCAGAACCCGAGCCTGCCAAGGCGCCCGCCCGCGCCGCGGTTCAGGCACCGCCGCCGGTCGATCCCAAATGGGATCAGGAACAGGAAGCGCTCGCGGAAGCCGCCGTCGAAGAGGCCGCCGCGCAGGAAGCGGCCGCCGCCGAAGCGCCTGCTTTCGATCTTGCGGCGCTGCCCGATGACCTGAGAGACTTGCATCGACGGGCGAGCCGAAACGCGAAAGTCGCCATGCAGGACATACAATTACTGCGGCCCGAGGAAGTGAAATTGGGCCGCGAGAACCACGACATCTGTCAACGGTTGCGAAGTGATCTCGACAAAGCCCGTAAGGAATATGACCGCCGCTTCCGAGCGATTCAGGATCATCCCGTGGATTACTTCCACCATTGGATGGTGGAAATTCTCGCCAAGGGCCAGAACGACGCCCTCGGAGAGTACCCGTATCCCTCGCCTGTTCTGCGGCACTAGGACAATGATGCGAATCTGCGGTCCGCTCCTTCGCGCGACCGGCGCAATGCTGCTCGTGTGCTCGGTGAGTTTCGGCGGCGCCAGCCCGAAATCGCAGGTAAAGTCAGTGGGGATCCACGCCTCGCCGACCGCGCCAGCGAGCCGGTCGTCTCTCTCGGAAAAGCAGCTCGAGAAACTTGCGAAGATGCTCAAGGACACGAAATCCACTTGGGCCTATGGGCGGCTCAGCTCGCTCGCCGAGGAGAAATATTCCGGCGCGCTCGGAGCGCGCGCGGCGCTGGCGCTCGGCTTCTTCGACTACAACAAGCAACGCTACACGCAAGCGGCGAAATGGTTCGCGCGCGCGCAGAAGGATCCGCTGATCGGCGACTATGGGCTCTATTGGAGCGCCGAAAACGATCTAGCGGCGAACAATGATGCGGCCGCCGTCGCCGAACTCCAGCAATTTCGCAAGGATTATCCGGGCTCCGTGATGACGGAGCAGGCGCTCCAGGCGCTCGGCAACGCCGCGATCGGCGCGAAGCAGCCGGCCGCCGCCGTCGCCGCGCTCGACGCCTACCCGCAGACGACGCAGCGCTCGGCGCTGCTGTTCCTCCGCGGCGAGGCGCACGAGCAGGCTGGGCAGATCCTCGAAGCCGCGGCGGACTATCGCAGCGTCTACGAGAATTTCCCCACGAGCGAGCATGCGCGCGAGGCGGGCGTGAAGTTCGACTTCCTGGCGGGCGCTCCGGGCGCGCAGATTCCGCCGATCCCGCTGAAGGATCGCGTCGCGCACGCGGATTTTCTGTTCGCCGCAAAGGATTGGAGCGACGCGCGCGACGAATACGCGAAGGCGCTGCCGCAGCTTTCCGGCGCGGAGGCCGAGCGCGCGCAGCTGCGGATTCTCGAATGCGGAATGGCGCTCGGCGCCGGCCCCTGGGAAGTGGCGAAGCTGCAGATCACGGATCCCGATGTCGACGCGGAGCGCTCCTACGCGCTCGCGACGTTTTATCGCGACCAGCTGCAGGAGCCCGAGATGATCGCCGCGGTCGAAGCGGCTGCGAAGCGCGCGCCTACCAGCCCGTGGGCCGCCGCCGCGCTTTTCCTCGCGGGAAATTACTATTGGGTGCAGCTCGACCGCGCGCACGCCTCCGCGTATTACCAGCGCGTGGTCGACGGATTCCCGAACGGGCCCGACACGCCAGCCGCGCAGTGGCGCGTTGCGTGGACCGCCACGCTCGCGCGCCAACCGAACGCGGCGGATTTGCTCGAGCAGCATTTGCGGAATTATCCTGGCTCGCCGTACGTGGCGGACGCGATCTACTGGCTCGGCCGCCTGGCTCAGGAAAGAGGAGCCCAGCCGCTCGCGCGCAGCTACTACGAGAAGCTGGCCGCCCGCTACACGCAGAATTATTGGGGCCTTCTCGGCGCTGAGCGCCTGCGCGAACTTGGTCCGGGGCCGACGCAGGCTTCCGAAGTGCTCGGCGCGATCCCGCCGGCGCCCGATCCGCCCGCGCTCGACGGCAAGATTCCTCCCGCCGTCGCAGGGCTGAAAGCGCGCGCCGACGCTCTGCGTTCGATCGGATTCGATTCTTCGGCGGAACTGGAATTGCGCGCGGCCTACGCGGCCACAAACGAGCCGCGGCTCCTTTTCGAAGCCGCTCAGGAGGCGGCCGCCGCCGGGCATTATGGCGCGGCGATCGTCACGGTGCGGCAGATTTTTCCGCAGCTCGAATCGGAGGCGTTCTCCGATATTCCGCGCGAGGTTTGGCTCACCGCCTACGCGCTGCCATACGAATCCACGATCCGCCGCTGGTCTCGGGTGAACGGACTCGATCCCTTGCTCGTGGCAGGGCTGATGCGGCAGGAATCGGCTTTTCAGCCCGGCGCGGTATCCGTGTCCGATGCGATCGGGCTGATGCAGCTGCTACCCAAGACGGCACGGGTAGTCGCGCACCAGCACAGGCTTCGCTATTCGCAAACGCGGCTCATCGATCCGGATTACAATATCCGGCTCGGAACCGCCTATTTCTCGGCGCTCGAGCAGCGATTCGGCAGCGTCGAAGCGGCGCTCGCGGCCTATAATGCGGGGCCGGATCGCGTCGATGCGTGGACCACGGGCCAGACGTATCGCGAGCCGGCGGAATTCGTGGAATCGATCCCGTTCACGCAGACGCGATTGTACGTGCAGATCATCACGCGCAACGCCGCCATCTATCGCCGCCTCTACGGAAGGCAAAACGCAAATGAATCCCGCACACCCCGAACGGGCCGTGGCGACTAGCACCAGCCCGAAACTTTCCTCGAAAGCCGAACGCTTCACCGAATCCGTAATCCGCGAAATGACGCGGCTGGCGCTGCGCTACGGCGCCGTCAATTTGTCGCAGGGCTTTCCCGATTTTCCCGCGCCCGCCGAAATCAAGAACGCCGCCAAGGCGGCGATCGACGCGGACATCAATCAGTACGCCATCACCTGGGGCGCAAAGAAATTTCGCGACGCCATCGCCGCGAAATTCGAGCGGACGCAGGGCGTGGCCATCGATCCCGAGCGCGAGATCACCGTCTGCTGCGGCTCGACGGAGGCGATGATGTCGTCGATGATGGCGATCATCAACCCGGGCGACGAAGTGGTGGTCTTCGAACCTTTCTACGAAAATTATGGGCCGGATGCGATTCTTTCGGGCGCGACGCCGCGCTTCGTCAAGCTGCAGCCGCCCGATTGGACGTTCGATCCCGATGAACTCGCCGCGGCGTTCGGTCCCGCGACGAAGGCGATCATTCTCAATACGCCGAATAATCCCACCGGAAAAGTTTTCGAGCGCGCCGAATTCGAATGCATCCGCGATCTCTGCGTCCGCTGGAATGCCTTTGCGATCACCGACGAAATCTACGAGCACATGCTCTACGACGGCGCCAAGCATATCTCACTCGCGTCGCTCGACGGCATGCACGAGCGGACGCTTACGATCAACGCGCTATCGAAGACCTATAGCGTCACGGGCTGGCGCGTCGGCTGGGTGATCGCGCCGCCGGAAGTAACGGCCGCGATCCGCAAGGTGCACGATTTCCTTACCGTCGGCGCGGCCGCGCCGCTACAGGAGGCGGGCGCGGTGGCTATGCAATTTCCGCAGAGCTATTACGACACGCTGGCGCGCGAATACGCCGCCCGCCGCGAACGCATGCTCGGAATTCTCGGCGGCGCCGGATTCAAATGCTTCAAGCCGCGCGGCGCCTACTACATCATGACGGATATTTCCGCGTTCGGCTTTCCCGACGATGTCGCCTTCGCGCAATATCTGGTGAAGGAAATCGGCGTTGCCGCCGTCCCCGGATCGAGCTTCTATCGCGATCCCGCCGACGGCCGCGCGCACCTCCGCTTCACATTCTGCAAAAAGGAATCGACATTCCAGGCCGCCACCGAGCGCCTCGCCAAGCTCCGCCCCGCGAGGTGACCGGTTAGGCGTTCAGATCAAACGACTGCAAGTAATCCGGAATCGTGACCGGCCAGCCGTGCTGCGCCACGATTGCGTCGCGCAGCGACGTGAGCCCGCTTGGCTCGCCGTGAACCATGAACGTCCTCTTCGGCGGCGCCTGAATCCCGGAAATCCATCGCAACAGCTCGCTTTTCCCCGCGTGGGCGGAAAGCTGGCACATCTCGACCACCTGCGCGCGTACCGGCACTTCCGCTCCGTGAATTCGCAGGAACTTCGCGCCATTGAGCAACGCGCGCCCGCCCGAGCCTTCCGCCTGGTATCCGACGAGCAGCACCGTGCTGCGCGAATCGGGCAGCCGGTGCGCCAAATGATGCAGTACGCGCCCGCCCGTGATCATGCCGCTGGCCGAAATGATGATGCACGGCGCCACCATGTCGTTGATCTTCTTTGAATCTTCCACCGAGCAGGTCATGTGAACTTCCTGGATATCCATCGGGTCGGGATCGGTCTGAGGTTTCAGGTCGTGGTCCGCGCGGTGGCGAGTATAAATTTCGGTGGTGTTGATGGCCATCGGGCTATCGAGATACACGGGCAGATGGGGAATCCGCTGCGCTTTTTCCAACACGCGCAGGTAATACAGCAGCAATTGGGTCCGGTCGACTGCAAATGCCGGAATCACGACGGCGCCGCCGCGCTTCGCCGTCTGGTTCACCACGTCCGCGAGTTCGTCCGTGACGGAGCCGGTGGGATGCTCGCGATCGCCATAGGTCGATTCGCAGAGCAGGAAATCCGCGCGCGTAGGCGATTCCGGGTCTTTCAATATCGGCTGATCGTAGCGCCCCACGTCGCCGGAGAAGACGACCAGCGTCTGCTTGCCGTTTTCGGTGATCGTCAGCTCGAGCCACGTCGCGCCGAGGATGTGTCCCGCATCGTGCGGCAGAACGGAAAACTGCGGGCTGATCTTGAAGCCAGCGTTGCTCGGAATTTCGCGGAATTGCTGTAGCGCTGTTTGCGATTCCGCTACGGTATAGAGCGGCAGCGGAGGCTTGTGCCTCGAATAACCTTTCTTCACCGCGTAACGTGTGTCTTCTTCCTGCAGGTGGGCGGAATCGGGAAGCAACAGTGTGCAAAGCTCGTGTGTCGCGATATTCGCGTAGATCGGGCCGCGAAATCCGTTGCGCACCAGCCGCGGCAGATAGCCGGTGTGATCGATGTGCGCGTGCGTCAGCAGCACCCAGTCGATGGTCGCCGGATCGACCGTCAACTTATCCCAGTTCCGCTGCTTCAGCTCGCGCGATCCCTCGAAGAGCCCGCAATCCACCAGCAGCCGCTTGCCTTCCGCCTCCACCAGGTACTTCGAACCGGTTACCGTTCCCGCCGCGCCCAAGAAAGTGATTTTTGGCATAGTGCGGCATTCTACGCTAGATGACCTCTCGGCGCTCGTCGTTTGACGGGCGGTGGGTCAATTTTCACCGCCTTTCAGCGACGGCGAAAATCGCCAATTGGGAGATTGGCGTTCCCAGCGGCACGATTAGATTGAGCGCTTCGCGAGCTGGTCGGCGATGTATTCTGCCTGGCGAATGGCGAGGGCGACGATCGTTAGCGTGGGATTCTCGGCGCCGCTCGAGGTGAGCTGGCTGCCGTCAGAAACGAAGAGATTTGGGATGTCGTGGGCCCGGCCGAAGCGGTTGACGACGCCGTCGCGCGGCTTCTCGGACATGCGGTTGGTCCCCATATTGTGCGATGCCGGGAACGGCGGGACGCGCACCGTGCGTTTCGCGCCGACCGATTTGTAGAGCGCTTCGGCCTGCGCGTAGCCGTGATCGCGCAGGGTGATGTCGTTCGGGTGATCGTCCGAGTGGACGTTCGGGATGGGCATGCCGAACTTGTCCTTTTTTTCCGCGTGCAGCGTGATGCGGTTCGTCGCGCGCGCCAAGTCTTCTCCCAATATCCAAAGGCCGGCGATATTCGCGTAGTTGTCGATTGCGGAGGCGCGCTCGCGTCCCCAAGCGCCCGGCGCGAGATTCAGCGCGAAGCTCGGCAGACCCTGCGCGAGCAATTCGAGATTGTAGCCTCCGACGAAGCCGCGCTTCGGATCGAGGCGCGCTTCGTCCATCACGATCGAGGATTGCGTGGTGCCGCGGTAGAAATGGACCGGCTTGTCGAAAATCGCGAAGACGGCGCCGCTGGTGTGGCGCATGTAGTTGCAGCCGACCTGCCCGGAAGAATTCGCGAGCCCCTGCGGAAATTGGCTTGAGGATGAATTGAGCAGCAGGCGCGGGCTTTCGATCGAGTTTGCGGCCAGCGCGACGGCGCGCGCTTTCTGCCGCTGCATCGCGCCCGTGCGGTCGGCGTAGACGACGCCGCTGACTTTGCCGGATGCGTCGTGCTCGATGCGCAGCACCTGCGATTCGGAGCGGACTTCGCACTTTCCCGTGGCTTCGGCATACGGGATTTCGGTGTAGAGCGTGGACCACTTCGCGCCAAACGTGCAGCCTTGGACGCAAAATCCAGCCTGTTGGCAACCGGCGCGTCCCGCGTGCGGCACGGAATTGATCGCCATTTTCGTGGCTTGATATTTGGTGTAGCCGAGCTTTTTCGCGCCGGCGACGAGCACCTTGCCATTGTTATTGGTGGGCAGCGAAGGCATGCCGTGCGTGCCGCTGACGCCCATCTTGATCTCGGCGCGATCGTAATACGGCGCAAGTTCCTGCAGGCCGATCGGCCAGTCCATCAGATTCGCGCCGGCGATATCGCCGTAGCGCGTGCGCGTCTTGAATTCGTGCTCCTGAAAGCGCAGCGCGCAGCCCGCCCAGTGCACCGTGGTGCCGCCGACAAGCTTGCAGGTCCACACGGGAAGATCGGGCGACGTCTTTGCGACGGACCAGTTGCCGGATGTGGTGCGCGGATCGAACCACGAGAAAAGATTGAACATGGCGATTTCGTCATTCTTGAAATCGCTGATCTCGATGCGCTTCCCTGCTTCGAGGACGACGACGGAAACGCCCTTTTGCGCGAGTTCGTTGGCGAGCGTGCCGCCGCCGGCGCCGGAGCCGATGATCACGACGACGCTCGAATCGCTTAGATCGAAAGTGGCGGGCATATTAGCGGCTGGACCTTTGACTGGGCGATCGCATAAGAGCACAGACAGGATCGTCTGTGCCACTGGACATGCTATTGGATCGGGATGTCATAGCCAGTCGAGATCGTTGAACCCGCGATGGAGATATCCGCCGAGTGCGGAAGAGGGGCCCTGGTAGCCGAATTTCGCCCATATATCGGGCTGATTGTAGAGCGGCGTAATCGTGTCGCCGTAGACTTTGGCGAAGAACGCGCCGCCCTCGATTTTCTTGGTGGCGGCGACGCGGGCGCTCTCGTCGGCGACGTCTGCGTAGGGCTTGCCGCTGCTTGCGCTGGTTGAGGCGTCGAGCCGGGCGATGCCATCTGCGAGCAGCTGCTTCGTGGAAGGATTGCCGGCGGCTTCCGCGGCGAGTGGCGCGATCGCCTTCTCGTAAGCCGCATCCGGGAGGCGATCGTGCGGGAAAAGGTCGCGCGTGAATCTCAGCAACGTTCGCGACTGCTCGGCACTGAGACCTGCGGGCTCGGCGGTGTTCGCAGGCGGCGGATCGGCGAGCAGCGTCTTTCCGGCAACAGCGGCTACTGCAATCGTCGCCGCGCCGCGTGCGAGAAAGACGCGCCGCGACAACTTCGTGGCCCAATCGAGCAGCTTCATCGTACTCCTCGCGCTGAAAGTGGCGCTTCGTTACGGCAGGCTGAAGACGAACACGGAACCGCCCGCCTCGGCTTCAACGTACTGCTTGCCATCAACCTCATACGTAATCGGATTCGCTCGCACGGAATTACCGAGCTGGATGTGCCAGAGCGGCTCGCCGGTTTCGGCGTTCAGCGCGAAGAAATTGCCGCCAGCGTCCGCGCAGAAAGCGAGATTGCCCGCCGTGACAAGCGTGCCGGTCCAAGTGTCGCCGATCATCTTGAATTGCCATTTGCGCTCGCCGGTGGTGGCATCGAGCGCGCGGACGGCGCTGTATGCCGCATCGCCGAGGACGACTTTCTGGCCGCCACCACCGCCGATATCGCGCGGATTATGCGGCTCCATCTCCGGATGGCCCTTGAAATAGTAGGCGCCCTGCTCGCGCGTATCGACGTAGACGAGGCCCGTCAGCGGGCTGTAGGACGAACTCGTCCAATTCACCGACCCGGTGATGCTGGGATAGATGAGGTTGCCCTTCGTGGTCGGCTGGTTGTCCGGGAGTTCGATCGGGCGGCCGTTGGCGTCGAGTCCCTTGGCCCATGTTTGTTTCGCATAAGCCTTGCCGGCGATGAATTTGCCGGTATCGCGATCGAGAACGTAATAGAAGGCGTTGCGATCGGCCTGCACCACAAGCTTGCGCATTTTGCCGTCGATCTTGGCGTCGATCAGCATCGGCGGCTCGGCTGCGTCCCAATCGTGCGTTTCATGCGGCGAGAATTGGAAATACCATTTCATCTTGCCGGTATCCGCATCGATCGCGAGCAGCGCGCAGGAGTAGAGGTTGTCGCCCTTGCGCGCATCGCCATTCCAATCGGGAGCGGGATTGCCGGTGCCCCAGAAGAGCGTGTTCGTCTCGGGATCGTAGGCGCCGGTGTTCCAGGTGGTTGCGCCGCCATATTTGTAGCTGTCGCCTTCCCAGGATTCAACGCCCGGCTCGCCGGTGGTCGGGATCGTGTAAAGCCGCCAGAGGCGATGACCGTCTTTCGCGTCGTACGCGTCGATGTAACCGCGAAGGCCGCCCTCGCCTCCGCCCATCCCGACGATGATCTTCCCGTCGATGGCGAGCGGAGCTTGCGTGATGGCGACCGCATCCGCGTTCTTGCCAATCTCGCTGGTCCACTTGACGGCGCCTGTTTTGGCGTCGAGAGCGACGAGGTGCGCGTCGATGGTTGCGACGTAGACCGTATCGCCCAGGATCGCGATGCCTCGGTTGGTCGGGAAAAGGCCGATGGTGAGCAAATTGGGCGGCAGCGGCGCGGACCATCGCCAAATCGGCTTGCCGGTGCGGACATCGAGAGCCGTGACCGTGGTAGGCGGCTCGGTAACGTACATGACGCCGTCGGTAACGATCGGCGACGATTCGAAAATCCCCTGACGCTTCAGCTGGTAGACCCACTGAATTTTCAGGTCCTTCACATTTTGCGTGTTGACCTGCTTCAGTTCCGAGAAACGCTGGGAGGCGTAGGTGCCCCCGTAGGTGAGCCAATCCCCGGGATGGCTGGCGGAATGGAGGATCTCGTCGTAGGTGACGTCCTGCGCCCAAGACAACGCGCAGCTGCCCAATACCAGGGCGAGCAAAGCGAAACCACAGAGAATCCATCGCTGCCGGTTGGTTTTCATCGTCTTCATCGGGCGGCCCCCAGACTGGCAAGATACGCCACAAGATCGTTCAACTGCGTTTCGGTCAGCTTGTCTTTATAGCTCGGCATGAAGCTCTTGCCCGGCAGGACCTCGATCTTCGAGGCATCCAGTTTGTTGATGGAGTGCAGCTGGCCCTTGGCATCGCGCAACTGGAGCGTGAACGAGTCTTCGTCCAGCCGCATGCCCTCGATCACTTTGCCGTCTTTCATCACCACTTGATACATCGTGTACGCAGGATAGTTCGCGCGTTCCTGAAGCGACGCGTCACTCTGCGGAAGATTCGCGCCGGGATCGAGCAGCGCATCGTGGAGGAAACCCACGCTGCGTACGCCGCCGATGTGGGTGAGATCCGGGCCTGAGTCGCCGCCCTGCGATCCGATCATATGGCAATTCGAGCAGCCGTTCGCGTCGTAAACTTCCTTGCCTTTCGCGGGATCGCCCGTGGCCGCGCCTCCGCCGGGCTCGCCGAAGCTGCCGACGTAATTCACAAGCAACCAGATTTTGTCTTCGCCGAGGCTCGAAAAGGCGGGCATTCCGGAGCCGATCGCGCCGCCGCCATAGATCACGCTGTAAATGCCCTCAGGGCCAAGATCCTTGCCGACCCCTCGAATATTGGGGCCGTTCGCGCCGCTGCCGTCGATGCCGTGGCATCCGGCGCAGGCGCCTTCGAAGAGAGTCTTGCCTTCCGCGAGGCTTTGCGGAGTCGGAGTCGGGTGCGGCGAATGCGGCGGCGGCGCCGCGGGCCCGATCTGCGCGGAGACGGGCGCGGTCCACGCAAGAAACGCGAGCGCGAACAGAGCAATCCATAGGAATCTATGATGAGCGTTCATTCCCCCTCCCAATTGAACCCTGCTAGGTAATACGAGCGGACCGCGACTGTCAAGGCGTGTGGCCGTTCATTTTGCCTACACAAGTTTTGACGGCGAGGGAAACAAAGAAGTTGCCGCAAACGCGAAGAAATTGAGGCTGTCGCGTGACGGAAGAGGCGGGCTTCAGACGGTCTGCTAGTCGCGGCCCGCGTGTCGGGCGAGCGATTTCCTAGAGGCGGCCCAGAAAAAACATCATCAGGAGGACCAGCCAGATCAGGCTGAAGCCTCCATTCGGGTATGCACCCCACTGCTTGCTGCGGGGCCAAGCCGGAAGGCTCGCCGCGAGAGTTAGAAGAAGAACAGCTCCAAGTATGAACAACATGACCCGTATTCCGTTTCTGCCGAGGACGGGATGCTAGCCTCGCCTGCCGGCTTTCGCCATCAGGTAAAGAACGTAAAACTCGAAAGATTTTCCCCGTAGGCGTCGACCGCGTGCCTCACCGGCGGGCCTTTTTTAGTGTTGCGCAGCACCGGCAGCGAATTGGATACTAGGGTGCTTAGACTCCGGGAGGCAGGAACGCTCAAGGGGAAGTTTTATACGCAAGTGTAATGATTCGCTCTCGGCCCTTCCCTCACCGCGAGCCCGCTCCTCTCGAATACATCTCTCTCGCTTTGCGAGTAAGGAACTCTTATGCCTCATCATTTGCGGCAAATTCTTTTCCTTTCTTTGATTATGCTCGCGGCTTGCTGGGGTGTAGCGCCTCTTCGGGCGGCTGAGCCTCCCGGGCCCATTCGCCTCGAAGTCGACGCGACCCGAGCCCCGCAGAAGATCCTGCACACTCACATGGAGATGCCGGTGAAACCCGGCCCGCTCGTCCTGTATTACCCCGAGTGGATTCCGGGCGAGCACATGCCGGATGGCCCGATCGTCGATGTCGCCGGACTAAAATTTGCCGGAAATGGAAAGGCGATTCCCTGGCGCCGCGATCTGCTGGATATGTTCGCGTTTCATCTCGATATTCCGGAGGGCGTGAGCACCCTCGACATCGACTTCGATTTCCTGCTCGCCGCGCCGATAAAGGGATACTCGGCGGGAGCGTCGGCCACGGCCTATCTCGACCTGATCAGCTGGAACCAGGTGGTCCTATATCCTCAAGGCTATCCGGTGCGAGACTTAACCTACGTGCCGAGCCTGCGTTTGCCGGCCGGGTGGAAATTCAGTACGGCGCTGCCCGGCCCAAAGGAAGACGGCGACGTGATCGATTTCTCCCCCGTTCCGCTCAACACGCTGGTCGATTCGCCGGTGCTCGCGGGAGCGTATTTCCGCGTGATTCAACTGACGCCGGGCGAGCATCCCTCGCACGAGATCGATATCGCCGCCGACAGCGCGGCTGAGCTTGCGATGACGCCGGAAACCGAGATGCACTTTCGGCGGCTGGTGGCGGAAACGGGCGCGCTTTTCGGCGTGCGGCACTACCGCGACTATCACTTTCTGGTGACGTTGAGCGACGACGTGGCGCACTTCGGCCTCGAGCACCATGAATCGAGCGACGATCGCCATGATGCGCGCAGCCTGATCGACGACGACGAACTCGTCGAATTTTCCACCCTGCTGCCCCACGAATTCGTTCATTCTTGGAACGGCAAATACCGCCGCCCGGCGGACCTGGCCACCCCCGATTATCACCAGCCGATGAAGGATGATCTGCTGTGGGTCTACGAAGGCCTGACGGAATATCTCGGCCAGGTGCTCACCGCGCGCAGCGGCCTGTGGAACATGCAGCAGTCTCGCGAGGATCTGGCGCGCATCGCGACCGAGATCGGCGCGAGCCCGGGCCGCGAGTGGCGTCCGCTCCAGGACACGGCCGACGACGCCTCGGTGCTCTACAACTCCGATTATGATTGGGAAAACTGGCGGCGCGGAACCGACTTCTACGAAGAGGGAGAGCTTCTCTGGCTCGATGTCGACACGACCCTGCGCCATCTGACGAACGACAAGAAGTCCATGAACGATTTCTGCCGTCTCTTCTACGGCGGGCCGGGCGGCGAGCCGGCGCTGAAGACGTACACGTTCGACGACATCGTCGCGGCGCTCAACCAAATTGCCCCTTACGACTGGGCGGGCTTCCTGCGCACGCGCCTCGATTCGGTGGCGCCGGACACACCCACCGAAGCGCTTCGGAACGGCGGCTGGAAGATCGTCTACAACGATACGCCGAACGAGATCGAAGAGGCGCGCGACGACGTCAGAAAGCGAGTGACCCTGACCTTTTCGATTGGACTGACGCTCGGCGAGGATGGGAACGTCGTCGACGTCATCTACGGCGGCCCGGCGTATAAGGCGGGCATCGGCCCCGGAATGAAGATTACGGCGGTCAATGGGCAGCAATATTCGCCGGACACGCTGAAGGATGCGATCATCGACGCCAAGTCGAACAGCGCGCCGATCCGGCTGATCGTGGCGAATGGCGCGGAAGTCGAGACGCGCCAGATCGACTATCATGGCGGCATGCGATATCCGCATCTCGAGCGCGATTCGAGTCACCCTGATTACATCGCGGAAATCTTCCACCGGCTGGCCCAGTAACAAACGCCCAGTGACAAAAGTCCTTATGCATCCGTAGTTTCCCTATATTGACACTTCGCCGCCACGAATGAGATGGTCGGCGCCAAATCTAATGCCCTCGGAGGGCTCGGATGCAGCCATCGAGGAGACACTGTCTCTGTGCATCGGTCGCGCTGCTGCTATGCCTGCTCGGGCCGCGAACGCATGCGGAAACTCTGACGATTACGAGTTCGCCCAAGGGCGCGACCGTCGAAATAGACGGCATCGTCGTCGGCACAACTCCCTACCGATTAAAGGTCCCTGGCGGATATTTCCACAAGACGAGAACGATATTCGGCCAAACTCTGCAGCATCAGATGGTCCTTCGCATTTACGAGGACGGGTACACCTCGCAGGAAATGAAGTTGGCTGACGGCCCGTTTGAATGGACCGCGCTAAATGGGAGAGATTACGGCAAGTACTGGCTGTTAAAGGCCAATCACGTTGAAGCCACCCTGCAGCCGGTGTCGACCGTCTTCACCGGCACCGTGAAAACAACCTCCGCCCACGGGCGCGAGGTCGATCTGCGGCCCGAGCTCTCGACCGAAGAAATTGTGCAGAATGCCAGTCCTGCGGTTGTCAAACTTCGCGACGCCGATGGCTGGGGGACGGGCTTCTTGATTACGGATACCGGCGTAATCGCCACAAATCGCCATGTCGTCGAAGGGCTGACCTCGATTACCGTGGTCTTTCCGAATGGAGCGGAGCTGTTGGGGAAGGTAGTTTACACCAGCCCCGAAACTGGGCCCGACGTCGCTCTTGTCAAAGTCGATGGGACCGGCTTTCCCTGCTTGCGTCTCGCTGAGCTTTCCGAGGTTCGCGCCGGTCAGACGGTCGTTGCCATCGGCAACCCAGACAGAGGAATATCAAACTCAGTCGCGAAAGGAATCGTCAGCGCCGTGGGGAGAAAGCCCGACGAGGGACCTGGAACCTGGATACAGACGGACGCGGCGATCAACCCAGGCAACAGCGGCGGTCCGCTTCTCGACGCGTACGGCGAGGTTGTGGGCATCACGGCACGAAAAGAATTCAATAGCTCTGATGACCGCCCTCTCCAGAGTATCGGCTTCGCTCTCAGTTCCGAGGACCTGCTGACACTACTTGCGCGTTTCTATCCCGAGGCCGCTTCTGCTTCGCCACCTACGTTGACCCCGCCTTCCGGCAGCGGCAACGTCACAGTGTCGTGCGATCCGCCGGGCGCGGAAATCTACGTCGATGGAAAGTTCGTGGGGCAGACGCCTTCGACGATCGAGCTGCCCGCCGGTTCGCACCACGTGGAAGTGAAATCGCACGGCAAGCGGGATTGGGCGCGCGATCTCGACGTCCTCAAAGATAGTCAGCTTACGCTGCACCCGGTGCTCGAATCCTCGGCGCCGTAGCGCCGGAGCCACGCCCGCTTCGTCGCAGGTCCGAAGCTATCATCACCGCACAGCCGCCAGAATCGGCGTTGACATCTCCGCGCGTACCTCTTGTAATTGAATCTCTCCTACACATGCGCATGCCTGCCCGATTTCGCTCGCGACAATTCCGGGGATGAGCCCACCCCGCCAGGCTGGATCGAAACGCTACGCGTTCCTTGTGGCGTCGGGCATTTTTCTCAGCCGCATCGCGGGGCTCGTTCGCGACCGCGTCTTCGCCCACTATTTCGGCCTTTCCAATGTGGCCGACGCGTTCAAAGCGGCGCTCCGGATTCCTAATGTCCTGCAGAATCTCTTCGGCGAAGGCGTGCTCTCCGCCTCGTTCATTCCGGTATACGCGAGCCTCCTGGCTCGAGGTGACAAGGAGGAGGCGCGCCGCACCGCAGGCGCCGTGGCTGCGCTTCTTGCCCTGACCGCTGCGGTACTCGTGCTACTTGGCGTGCTCGCCACCCCGTACCTGATCGACGCGATCGCGCCGGGATTTCACGGCGAGACGCGTGTGCTGGCAATTCGAATTGTCCGTATCCTGTTTCCGGGCGTCGGATTGCTTGTTCTCTCGGCGTGGTGCCTCGGCATTCTTAATAGCCACCATCGCTTTTTCCTTTCCTATAGCGCCCCAGTGATCTGGAACGCAGCGATGATAGCGACGATGTGGGTTTGGGGAGGACGCGATCCCCAGGACCGGCTGGCGATCATCCTGGCATGGGGTTCTGTGGCCGGGGCCGTGCTCCAGGTGGCGGTTCAGCTGCCCGCCGTCTTGCGGCTGCTGGGCGGATTGCGTCTTTCGCTGGGCTATCACGCAAAGAACGTGCAAACCGTCGTACGCAATTTTGGCCCGGCGTTCGTGGGCCGGGGAGTGGTGCAGATCAGCGCGTACGTGGATATGTGGTTGGCCAGCTGGCTCCCCACGAGCGCGGTCTCGGCGCTTGCAAACGCGCAGACGCTCTACCTGTTGCCGGTAAGCCTCTTCGGGATGTCCGTATCCGCGGCCGAGCTTCCACAAATGTCGGGCGCCATCGGCAGCGAAAAGGAAGTGGCGGAGGTGCTGCGCGGGCGTCTCAATTCCGGGCTGCGGCAGATTTCGTTCTTCGTTGTGCCATCGGCGGTCGCTTTTCTGGTTCTGGGCGATGTCATCGTGGCGGCGATCTATCGTTCGGGCCGGTTCACGCAGGCCGACGTGATGTATGTGTGGGGAATTCTCGCGGGATCGACGGTGGGTCTGCTCGCCTCGACGCTCGGGCGCCTCTACTCTTCCACCTACTACGCGCTGCTCGATACGCGTACGCCGCTTAATTTCGCCGTCGTGCGCGTCGTGCTCACGACGGCTCTGGGCTACCTGTGTTCGCTCCCGTTGCCGCGCCTGCTGGGAATCGACCCGCGGTGGGGCGTTGCAGGGCTCACGATTTCAGCTGGAATGGCCTCGTGGGTGGAGTTCACCTTGCTGCGGCACACGCTCAATCGCCGCATCGGCCTTACCGGTCTGCGCGCGAATTACATGGCGAAGGTCTGGGTGGCTGCGATCGTGGCGGCCGCGGCTGGCTGGGCGATTCACCACGCGCTCGGCACGCATCGTTCGCCAATTCTGGCGGCGATTCTCGTCCTGCTGCCCTATGGGGGGCTATATTTCGGGATTACCGCGCTTTTCGGCGTCGCCGAGGCGCGCATGTTCTTCGGCCGGGCGATGAGCAAACTGCGGGGCGCGTAACGTTTACGACTTCGGGCCTCGGTCAGAACTTGAAGACGATGCCGGCCGAAAACTTCGGACTTAGCTGGAAAGTGCTGAAATAGTGTGTTCCGATCGCGTCGCCTGCAAAGCGCAACGCCCAGCGCTGTTGGCGAACGTTAAGGTCCACGCCTGCGCCGGTCTCGAAAGCAAACGCCGAATGGTTTCCAAACGCCGTCTGCGGAAGAAAATTCGAGTAGCCCGCCAACCCATGCGCCCAAACTTCGATGCCGCGCGGCCCCAGCCACCGGAATCGCGGCCCGCCCGCTGCCATAACGAATTTCGTAGTGCAACCGGGAGCTGAACCAAACGTGCCGACGAACTCCCCGTCGACACCGATCCACCGTCCGCCCGGGTAATAATCCAAGCCAAGATTGAGGCCGTTCATATTAGTCGTGAACTTCGGTTCCACATAGAAACGGAAAAACGTATAGCCGACGTATGCTTGCAAGTTGTATGTCTGGAAAACGCCTTGGACGAGCGACGCCGGAGCGGGCTCGGGCTGCGCCGGTTGAGCCAAAGACGAAGACGCAGTTGCGGGCGTCAACGCGACAGCGTACAGGGTGTTCGCGACCGGCAGAGGCGACACAGCGCTCTGAGTTGCCGGCGTCGATGATGCTGGACTTTCCAAACTGGCCTGAGCGCTGGTGCTTAGCGCGCAGAGAACGACGGCCCCCAAGACAAGCCCCAAGTGTTTCATCGCCTAGTCTCCCCTTCAGCCACCGTCGCCACCGCCTCGGCGACCCCTCTAATTTGAATGAGAACCGCCCGGCGTGTCCACTCAAAATTCGGCACAGGGAACAGAAAATGTACCGGAACGGCGACTTGGCGCCAGCCTCCGAGCGAGTCCGTCCCTCGCCAGAGGTATAAAATCTGCGAAGCCATCGCCGCAGAGTGTATGTTAAAATCTCAGCTTCAATGGTCCGATGCGAGGCGTTCTCGCGTTGGATGTATGTGATTCACCCGAAGTTAGAGGCTGACACGCATGAGCAAACCACAGGCTTGGGACGGCGATCGAGCCTTAACCCTCATCAAGGAACGGGAATCCCTCCCGGGGGCTCTCCTTCCCATTTTGCATGCATTGCAGGGCGAGTTTGGATACATTGACAAGGCCGCAATCCCGCTGATTGCAGAGGCGCTCAACCTCTCGCACGCCGAAGTGCACGGCACCATCAGCTTTTATCATGATTTTCGCCATAATCCGGCCGGGAAGCATGTTTTGAAGATGTGCCGCGCGGAAGCCTGCCAGTCGATGGGCTGCGAAAACACGATCCGGCACGTCGAGAACAAGCTCGGAGTCCGGCTCGGGCAGACCACGGACGATCGCAGTTTCACGGTGGATGCCGTCTATTGCCTTGGAAACTGCGCGCTTTCCCCCGCGGTGATGCTCGATGGCAAGCTCTACGGACGAGTGTCGCGGGAAGTAGCCGATTTCCTGATCGATAGCGCACAGAGGCACGCATGAGCGTCAAAGTCTACGTCCCATGCGATGCCGCGGCGGTTTCGGTCGGCGCCGATGCTGTTGCCAAGTCGGTTGCGGAGCAGATCGCGGCGCGGCGCTTGAATGCCACGTTGGTTCGAAATGGTTCGCGCGGCATGTTCTGGCTCGAACCGCTGGTCGAGGTCGAGACGCCGCAGGGCCGCATTGCTTATGGTCCCGTTTCCGTGGATTCGGTCGCGGGCCTCTTCGACGCAGGATTTCTCGAGGGCAAGCCCCACGCATTGCACCTTGGCCCCACCGAAGAGATTCCGTTTTTGAAGCGCCAGGAGCGGCTCACCTTCGCGCGTTGCGGAATTACCGATCCATTGTCGCTCTCGGATTACGTCAGCCACGGCGGCTATCGCGGGCTCGAACGGGCGCTCAAGCTCATGCCGGAAACGATTGTGGAGGAGGTCACCAATTCCGGGCTGCGCGGGCGCGGCGGCGCTGGATTTCCCACTGGAATCAAGTGGCGCACGGTGCTCAACACGCCGTCCGACCAAAAGTATATTGTATGCAACGCGGACGAAGGCGACAGCGGCACCTACGCCGACCGCATGATCATGGAGGGCGATCCGTTCGTCCTGATCGAGGGAATGACGATCGCGGGTATTGCCGTCGACGCGACGAGCGGATATATCTACGTTCGGTCCGAATA
Source organism: uncultured Acidobacteriota bacterium (assembly GCA_963841605.1). GTDB lineage: Bacteria > Acidobacteriota > Terriglobia > Acidiferrales > UBA7541 > Palsa-295. The sequence goes on along the minus strand of CAWJDM010000012.1, from coordinate 150,655 downwards.
TCCGCATGCTTTCCGCACTCTGCGGCACGCCATCGCCATCGCTTACGAGAAAGGCTATCTCGGCGAAAGTGTCGCGGGAAGCGGCAAGCGATTCGATCTCGATGTGCGGATGGGCGCGGGCGCGTACATCTGCGGCGAAGAGACGTCGCTTCTCGAAAGCCTCGAGGGCAAGCGCGGCCAGATTCGCTTCAAGCCGCCTCTGCCCGCGATCAGCGGTCTTTTCGGCAAGCCGACTGTGATCAACAACGTGATCTCGCTCGCGACCGTGCCGATCATTCTCGACAAGGGCGGCGAGCATTACAAGAATTTCGGCATGGGCCGATCGCGCGGCACGCTAACGATTCAGCTCGCCGGCAACATCAAGCACGGCGGCCTGGTCGAAAAAGCTTTCGGCCTCAGCCTGCGCGACGCGATTTACGATTTCGGCGGCGGCACAGCTTCGGGGCGTCCGCTACGCGCCGTGCAAGTGGGCGGCCCGCTTGGAGCGTATTTTCCGGAATCGCTGCTCGATACGCCTCTCGATTACGAAGCCTTCGCGGAACGCAAGGGCATGCTCGGGCACGGCGGCATCGTGGTCTTCGACGATACCGTCGATCTCGCACATCAGGCGCGGTTCGCGATGGAGTTCTGCGCGGTCGAAAGCTGCGGCAAGTGCACGCCATGCCGCGTGGGCTCGACACGCGGCGTCGAGGTGATTGACAAGATTATCGCCGATCAGGACCGCTCGAGGAATCTCGAGCTGCTCGACGATCTGTGCGAAGTGCTGACCGACGGCTCGCTCTGCGCTCTGGGCGGACTGATTCCTTTCCCGGTGCAGAGCGCGATTCGTCATTTTCCCGAGGATTTTCATAAGCCGGCGCCGGCGAACGGATCCGGTCAAGTCTCGGGCAAGGTCTCGAACAAAGTTGAGGAGACACGACCATGGCACTGATTCGAGAAATTGATTACGGCACGCCAAAGAGGATTTCCGCGACCGCGGTAACGTTGGAGGTCGACGGGAAGTCGATCACCGTGCCGACCGGCACTTCCGTGATGCGCGCCGCTGCCGAAGCGGGCGTGCAGATCCCCAAGCTTTGCGCGAGCGACAATCTCGAGCCCTTCGGCTCTTGCCGCCTCTGCCTGGTCGAAATCGACGGTCGCAAAGGCACGCCTGCTTCCTGCACCACTCCCGTCGAGGCAGGGATGAAAGTGCGCACGCAATCGCCCAGGCTGGCGAAACTGCGCCGCGGCGTGATGGAGCTGTACGCGTCGGATTTCCCAGCCGAGGCGCTGAACAGTTCCGCAGGCGTCACCTCAGAATTTCAGGAAATGGCGGTAGCCGTCGGATTGAACGAAGTGCGCTATGGCCTCTCGGGCCGCAACCATTTGAAATCCGAGAAGGACGAATCGAATCCCTACTTCGCCTTCGATCCCGCGAAGTGCATTGTTTGTTCGCGCTGCGTGCGCGCGTGCGATGAAGTGCAGGGTACCCTAGCCCTGACCATCGACGGGCGCGGCTTTGCTTCTCAGGTTTCCGCCGGCGACAAGCCATTCATCGAATCGGAATGCGTTTCCTGCGGCGCGTGCGTGCAGGCGTGCCCAACCGGCAGCTTGCTCGAGAAATCGGTGATCGAAAAAGGCGCGCCGGATCGCAGCGTTGTGACGACGTGCGCCTACTGCGGCGTGGGCTGCTCCTTCAAGGCGGAATTGCAGGACGACACGGTCGTTCGCATGATGCCCTTCAAAGAGGGCAAGGCAAATCACGGGCACTCCTGCGTGAAGGGCCGCTTCGCGTGGGGCTACGCCACCCACAAGGACCGCATCCTGAAGCCGATGGTCCGCGCCAAGATCACCGATCCTTGGCGCGAAGTGACGTGGGAAGAAGCCATTAACCACGCGTCCAGCGAGCTCAAGCGCATCCAGGCCAAGTACGGGCGCGATTCGATCGGCGGCATCACCTCTTCGCGCTGCACGAACGAAGAGACCTATCTCGTCCAAAAAATGATTCGCGCCGCCTTTGGCAACAACAACACCGACACGTGCGCGCGCGTCTGCCATTCGCCGACGGGCTATGGATTGAAGACGACGCTCGGCACCTCGGCAGGCACGCAGGATTTCGACTCGGTGGAAGCGGCCGACGTGATCATGATCATCGGCGCAAACCCGACCGACGCGCATCCGGTTTTCGCGTCGCAGATGAAGCGCAGGCTGCGCGAAGGAGCACGGCTCATCATCGTCGATCCGCGCCGGATCGATCTCGTGAAGTCGCCGCACATTAAGGCGGATTACCACTTGCCGCTGCTTCCGGGCACGAACGTTGCCGTGATCAATGCGCTCGCGCATGTGGTTGTCACCGAAGGCCTGGTCGACGAGGCGTACGTGAAGGAACGCTGCGAGACGGAGGCGTTCGAGCAGTGGCGCAAATTCGTCGCCGAGATGCGGAACTCGCCCGAGGCGCTGGAACACATCACCGGCGTCCCGGCTGCGGATATCCGCGGCGCGGCCCGGCTCTACGCAACCGGGGGAAACGGCGCGATCTATTACGGCCTCGGCGTCACCGAGCACAGCCAAGGCTCCACGATGGTGATGGGCATGGCCAACCTTGCGATGGCGACCGGCAACTTCGGCAAGAACGGCGTCGGCGTGAATCCGCTGCGCGGGCAGAACAACGTGCAAGGCTCGTGCGACATGGGATCTTTCCCGCACGAATTCCCCGGATACCGGCACGTCTCCGACAATTCCGTGCGCCAGGCATTTGAGAAGGAGTGGAAGGTGCCTCTGCAGTCCGAGCCGGGGCTGCGCATTCCGAATATGATCGACGCGGCTTTGGACGGCACGTTCAAGGGCCTCTACGTTCAGGGCGAAGACATCGTGCAGTCCGATCCGGGCACGCAGCACATTTCCGCCGGGTTGGCGGCGATGGAGTGCGTGGTCGTCCAGGATCTCTTCCTGAACGAAACGGCGAGCTACGCGCACGTATTTCTGCCGGGATCGTCGTTCCTCGAGAAGGACGGCACATTCACGAACGCGGAGCGGCGCATCAGCCTCGTGCGAAAGGCCGTTCCTCCGATGGCCGGATTGGCGGATTGGGAAGTCACCGTCGCGCTCTCGAATGCGCTCGGATACCCGATGCATTACAACCATCCGTCCGAAATCATGGACGAAATCGCGCGGCTCACTCCGACCTTCGCGGGCGTCAGCTTCGAGAAGATCGACCGGCTCGGCAGCCTGCAGTGGCCGTGCAACGACAAGGCTCCGGAAGGGACGCCGGTGATGCACGTGGGCGGCTTCGTGCGCGGCAAGGGCAAGTTCATGATCACCGAGTTCATCCCCACCGACGAGCGCACCACGGGACGTTTCCCGCTGATCCTGACCACCGGGCGCATCCTCTCGCAATACAACGTAGGCGCGCAGACGCGGCGCACGGCCAACAACGTGTGGCACGACATGGACGTGCTCGAAATTCATCCGTCCGACGCCGAGAATCGTGGCATCAAGGAAGGCGACCTCGTTTCGCTTACCAGCCGCGCTGGGGATATCACGCTGCCCGCACGCATCTCGGAGCGCATGCAGCCCGGCGTCGTCTACACCACGTTCCACCACGCGATGACGGGCGCGAACGTCGTCACAACGGACTTCTCCGACTGGGCGACGAACTGCCCCGAATACAAGGTGACGGCCGTGCAGGTGCAGCTCGCGCGCCACATCTCCCAGTGGCAGGAGCATTACCGGGAAACGCGCCGCCTGACGACGCGAATCGAAAAAGAGACGGCGGCCAACGACTAGCGATGGAGCCCGAGCACATGGTTCACATGGCGAATCAGATTGCTCTCTTTTTTGCCAGCTATCCCAAAGAAGAGGCTGTGGCCGGCGTCACCGACCACTTCCAGAAATATTGGGAGCCGCGCATGCGCAAGCAGATCGTCGAATACGTGGCGGGCGGCGGGGGCGGCCTGCACGAGCTTGCACTCGAAGCTGTGAAACACCTTCAATAAGCGCTTCTGCGGGAGAGCCCGCTCTCGATCCCACACGCGCTCGGCCTGTTTGTGTTAGGCTGGCTTGCGCCCGGTCCACGAAGGAAGGGAGCGCGTTCATGGCGACTGCTGTGACGGAAGGCGCGGGGGCGCAAAACCGGCATTTCGTTACCATTATCGCCGCCGTTTCCGCGCTGGCCGGGCTGCTCTTCGGCTACGATACCGGCGTCATCTCCGGCGCCGTTCTTTTTGTCCAGGAAGACTTCCACCTCACAACGTTTCGGGAAGAAGTCGTCGTGAGCGCCGTGCTGCTTGGCTGCTTGGTCGGCGCAGCCTTTAGCGGCCGTCTGGCAGACCGCTTTGGCCGCCGGAGCGTTCTGATTCAGGTTGCGTGCTTATTCATCCTTGGCGCGTTGGGGACGGCCTTGGCCCCCGGAACCATTTTGCTTTCGATAGGCCGCGTCGTTGTCGGAATTGCGATCGGCATCGCGTCCTATACGGCGCCGCTTTACATCTCGGAAATCTCGCCGGCCGATGTACGCGGCAAGCTTGTCTCGCTGAATCAGCTGATGATTACGATCGGGATCGTCTGCTCGTACCTGGCGGATTATGCGCTCGCGGATATGCGCGGATGGCGCTGGATGTTCGGCTTGGCGGCGATTCCGGCGGCGATCCTGCTGCTCGGGCTGCTCTTCGTGCCGGAAAGCCCGCGCTGGTATATGAGGCAGCTCTCGCGCGAGCGCGCACGGGAAGTCCTCGCGAAAATACGAAAGCCTTCGGACGTCGACGCGGAACTCGCTGAAATCGAGGCGAGTTTGAACCAGCAGCAAGGGAGCTGGCGCGAACTCCTGCGCCCTTCGTTGCGTCCGGCGCTCGTGATCGGGATCGGCCTTGCGGTGTTTCAACAGTTCACGGGCATCAACACTGTGATCTACTACGCGCCCACGATCTTCCAGATGGCCGGACTCCACTCGCACTCCGCGGCGATCCTGGCCACCGTCGGTGTGGGCGTCGTCAACGTGCTGATGACGGTCGTTGCGCTCGAACTGCTCGACCGCGTCGGGCGTCGCCCGCTGCTGCTGTACGGCCTGGTGGGCATGATCGTCAGCCTCGGAATTCTCGGAGCCGCCTTCCTGTCGACAAACCCGTCGAGCGCCTTGGCGTGGACTTCGCTCGTTTGCGTCGCCGCGTACGTTGCGTGCTTCGCCATCAGCCTCGGGCCGATTTTCTGGTTGATGATTGCGGAGATCTATCCGCTAAAAATTCGAAGCGTGGCAATGAGCGTCGCCGCGGCCGCAAACTGGGGATCGAACTTGCTCGTCGCCCTGACATTTCTCAGCCTGCTTCAAGTGCTCGGGCGGCCGTGGACTTTCTGGCTCTACGCGCTGGTCGGCGTCCTGGCGTGGATCTTTGTCGTCCGACTAGTCCCCGAAACAAAGGGAAAGACCCTCGAGGAAATTGAAGGCTCATGGAGAACGCGCCGACCCGCGTGAGCTAGCACGGGCTTCACCGGCGCCGAACAATTCCCGTTAACGCCCGAGCATCGACTGTTCCTTGCAGAATTCCACGATCCGCGCTTCCGCCCAGAAACGACCCTCGCCGCCTTCCTGCGAAATGAACGCGCAGTGTCCTCCGCGGCGCGTCGCGACGAGCGAAATATTCGGATTCCCGCGCAGCGCCTCATTTGCAAACATCGCAAACGGCACGACCGGATCGTCCTCGGCTGTCACGATCAGCGTCGGCTTCCGGATTGCGCCGATCACGCGCATCGCGCTCGATTGCGCGTAGTAATCGGCGGCATCGCGAAAGCCGCAGAAGTGCGCCGTGATCCGGTCGTCGAATTCGCGCACGCTGCCCACCTGCGCCAACTCGCCATTCAGCTCCGTTGCGTAACGCTCCGGAAAAAGCTCCGCCTTATGCCTCATCCGCCGCTTCAATCGCGTCACGAAGTGCCTCTCGTAGAGAAAGTTCTTAGGCAATTCGAGCTCGGCGGCGCACGCGGCCAGATCGAATGACGGCGCCACCGCCACGAACCCGCGCACCTCGCGCGGCGCCGCGTCCGCGAATTCTCCAGCCATTTTCAGCACGAGGTTGCCGCCCATCGAAAATCCGGCCGCAAATATTTCCGGCAGGCGGTCGCGCTCGATCAGCTCCAGCACCACCGCGCGAATATCGCGGCTCAAGCCTGAATGGTAGAGCGTCTCGGTCAGCATTTCCGTGCCGCCGCAGTTCCGCTGGTTCAGCCGCACCACGTTGAAACCCGCCACCCACGCTTTCTCCGCCGTGCCGAGCATGTAGTTGGATTCGCTCGACCCCTCGAGCCCGTGGAGCACGACGAGCGTCGGATGCTCGCGCGGATTCTCGTGGAAATGGCTGTCGCCGCGCACCTGCGTTCCCGGCTCCGTCTGAAACAGCCTCGGGATGCCCGGGGGCAGTCGCGGGTACGCGCGCCGCCAAAATGACGCGGCGATCGTCATCAGGTGGCCGTTGCGCAAGAGCGTGTGCGGGATGAACTCTTTCACGGACTTCCATCGTAGGGAGTCCGCGCGTTTCCCGCAACCTCGCCTTTGCGTTAGAATCCGGGTCGCAAACGCGTCTTTCCGCGTCCCTTGCCCACATGCCACCTCGCCAAGCGCCGGCGCAGACGCAAGCCAGGTCGATCTGGCGGCTCGGCGGCCTGCCGGTCTGGCAGCTCGCGCGAAACGTGCTTCGCGACATCTCCGCGAACAATTTCTTCGGCCGCGCCTCCGAGCTGGCTTTCGATTTCCTATTCGCGCTCTTCCCGTTGCTGCTTTTCATGCTCACGCTGATCGGCGCGTTCACTTCGCACCGCACCGACGTCCAGGGCGCCTTGCTCGCCTACATCTCGGATTTCCTACCCTCGGCCGCCTTCGCGCTTCTCAATGCGACTGTGAACGATCTCGCGGCGAATGCCACCGGCGGCAAACTCACTTTCGGGATCGTGCTGGCTCTTTGGTTCGCTTCGGGAGGCGCAAGGTCGATGATCTCGGCGCTGAATCTTGCGTATCGTGTCCAGGAAGTACGCTCGTGGATCAAGGTTCGCGCGATCGCGCTCTTTCTGACGTTCCTGATCGCGATTCTTCTTCTCGCGGCTTTGGCGCTCGTGCTGATCAGCGGCCGCGCCGTGGATTGGCTTGGCGCCGCGCTCAGCCTCGCACCGGAGGCCGTGGCGCTGTGGAAGGCGCTGCAATGGCCCGCGGCGGTCGTCTTCATGCTCCTCTCCTACGCGCTGATCTATTACTTCGGCCCGAATCTCGAAAACCGGCGGTGGCACTGGATCACGCCGGGATCGGCATTTGGCGTCCTGCTATGGCTCGCCGCTTCGCTCGGCCTTCGCGGGTATCTCCACTTTTTCAACACCTACAGCGCCACCTACGGCTCGCTTGGTGCGGTGATGATTTTGCTTGTGTGGCTCTACATCACCGGGCTCGCATTCCTCATCGGTGGCGAAATCAACGCCGAAATCGAGCGCGCCGCCTCGGGCCCGATTTAATTTTGCCGACATTCATCGCGCAGGCTGCCCAGTTTGCAGTACGATTCCTCCGGCTGGCACTTCAGCTGAATTTCCGCGCGAGGAGGGCTCACATGATTCAAACATTCCGCAATTCTGCGCTGTTCTTCCTGGCCTTGATCGCGGCTATCGGAATCGCTGCTGCGCTTTCACTCAGCGCGCAGCAACGCCCGCCGCTCCCCCCGGGCTACGTCATTCCCGGCCCCGTAACCGCTCGCGGGCTCGCGCCGAGAATGCACGGAGAGCAACTCCCCACTGCCGGGTCGCGCACCTTCGAAGTGATGTTCGGCCCGGGCGACGAAATCATGTCCGGCCTCACCGAATTCGCCGAGAAGAATCACATCACTAAGGGCTACATCAGCGGAATCGGGGGCCTCGCCACCGCCACGCTCGGCTGGGGCGATCCGCAAAAGGGCGGCGTGAAGACGATCCCGGTAACCGACAAGTGCGAGCTCGCGTCCTTCCTCGGCACTATTTCCATGGAACGAGGCAAGGTCTACGTACACGCGCACGCCGTCGTCAGCTTTTCGGACGGCAGCACGAAGGGCGGCCACGTCGTCGACGCGCACGCGAACCCCTTCGTCGAAATCTACATCGTGACGACCGATTCCCCCGCCGCTGCCAGCTCCGGCCGGTAATTGGTAATGGAGATCAAAGTGCGAAGAATCGCTCTTGTGACAATGCTACTATTCACACCGATCACGCTCCCAATGGCAACGGCTCAAAACGTCGAGCACGACCGCCAGGCGATTCGCGCCGTGATGGATCGGTTCATGGACGCATGGAACCGGCACGACGCAAAGGCGTTCGCCGCGGTGTTTGCCGAGGACGCCGATTTCACGAACTGGCGCGGCGAGGGCGCAACCGGCCGCTCAAAGATCGAGGAGTTCCACGCCCCGATGTTTCGCACGATTTTCAAGAATAGCCATCAGAGCTACGTGGATATCAAAGTTCGCTTCGTGCGCCCCGACGTAGGGGCAGTGGACGTCCGCTGGGAGATGACCGGCGCGACGGACGCGCAGGGCAGTCCGCGTCCGCCCCGCCAGGGGTTGCTGAACTTCGTGATGGCCAAGAATGATGGCGAGTGGCAAATCGTCGTGATGCACAATCTCGACCCATCGGCTCTGCCGTCTGCGAAGTGACGACCGATCCCCCCGCTGCGCCAGTTCCGGCCCGTAAGGCGTGTCAGTGGTTCCTCGTTCGCGTCCAGAGAGACACGGGATAGAAAGTTGTAGTACCACGTGGGTCTCGTAAGTAAACCGTGGTCTGGCACTTAGAGCGGCACGTCGCACCCGTTCCGTGGCTTTGTAGTTGCTCATTCGAACAACAGCAAATCTGTTCGAGGAGCAAACTGTGATCAAGCGAATTGCGGCGCTTGCGTTCATTTTTGTCTGCACATCCATCGCGTGGATCATCTTAGGCGTCACGATCTTTGCCCGCACGGATTCCCCACTCTCAAGCGAATTGGAATCGCGCGTTGCCAAAAGCTGGGGAACTGCGCAAGAACAAACGCCGCCGACGGCGAGTTACCAGCATGAAATTGTTCGCACCGCACAGGATGAAAAGGGCACGCGGGAGGTCAAGGCAACAGAGTCTGTCCCGCTCGCCATAGAAGCCAGCAAGATCGACGTTGCGCTCGATCTCGCCCACCGCCAAAAAGGGCTCTTGTGGTACAGCACCTACGGAGTGGTATTCGCCGGGGACTACACTTTCGCGAATTCGACCGGCCAGGATCAGGACGTAACCTTCCAACTCAACTTCCCGTCCCAGCAGGCGATTTACGACGACCTCGTTTTGTTGGTCGACAACCAGTCGTTGTCCGTCAAGAACGCCGGTACAGGAGCCCGCGGGGTTGTCCGCATCCCCGCTGGCAAGACGGTGGTGCTGCACACGGGCTATCGCTCGCAGGGTCTCGACATGTGGCAGTACGATTTCGGTCAAGGTGTATCCCAAGTCCGCGACTTCACGCTGAATATGCACACCAATTTTGAGGACATCGATTTCCCGGAAAACACTTTGTCCCCGACGACGAAACAGCAAACTGCCAGGGGCTGGAATCTTACGTGGAGTTACAAGAATTTGATCTCAGGATATGAAATCGGGATGGTCATGCCGCAGAAGCTGCAGCCCGGCCCTTTGGCCGGGCAGATCAGTTACTTCGCGCCGGTGTCCCTGTTTTTCTTCTTCTTTCTCATCTTCATCATCACCACTTTGCGTGGCATCGATCTCCACCCAATGAACTATTTCTTCCTCGCGGGCGCATTCTTCTCGTTCCATCTTTTGCTGGCCTACCTGGTCGACCACGTTTCCATTCACATCGCGTTTGCGATCTGCTCGCTGGTTTCGATCTTCCTCGTCGTCAGTTATCTTCGCCTGGTCGTTGGAATCCGTTTCGCCGCCGTCGAGGCAGGCCTCGCGCAATTCGTCTATCTCGTGTTGTTTTCGTATGCGTTTTTCTTCAAAGGCTTCACGGGGCTGGCGGTCACAATCGGCTCGATCTTGACGCTCTTCGTCGTGATGCAGGCGACGGGACGGATCCGCTGGCAAGAAAAGTTCGCAGCGGCCAGGGCTTGAGCCGGGCCGGAGTCATCTTGCTTTCGCCTTGCGATGCGCCTAAAATAATCAAATATTGATGACGGCCGTTTTCGAAATGACGAACTTCTTCGAGCCCAGCGCCCCTAGCTGGGCTTCGGCGTTTATGGGGCTGCAAAATACCCATAGGAGACGCAATGATTGACGGAAATGTTCCCGAGGGGCTGACGTTTGACGACGTGCTTCTGCTGCCCGGCAAATCCTCGGTGTTGCCCGCACAGACCGACACGCGCACCTGCCTTTCGCGCAAGATCGCGATCAACATCCCCATCGTGGCCGCCGCCATGGATACCGTGACCGACGCGCGCCTCGCGATCGCCATCGCCCGCCAGGGTGGCATCGGATTCGTTCACCGCAACATGACGATCGATCGCCAGGCCGAAGAGGTGGACCGAGTGAAGCGCTCGGAAAGCGGCATGATCGTTGATCCGGTGACGATTTCGCCCGAGCTCACCGTCCGCCAGGCGCTCGATATCATGAACAAGTACAAAGTTTCGGGCCTGCCGGTGACGCGCGGGCAGCGCCTCGTCGGCATCCTCACCAACCGCGACCTTCGCTTCGAGCGCAACCTCGATCAGCCGGTCGGCAACATCATGACGAAGGACAGCCTCGTCACCGTGGCCGTCGGCACCACGCTCGAGGAAGCCGAGCGCATCCTGCAGCGGCACCGCATCGAAAAACTGCTGGTGGTCGACAAGGACTTTAACCTCAAGGGCCTCATCACCGTAAAAGACATCCAGAAAAAGCTCGAGTTTCCGAATGCCGCCAAGGACGAGCAGGGCCGCTTGCGCGTCGGCGCAGCGATCGGAGCGACCGGCGATTTCCTCGAACGTGCCGAAGAGATGGCACGCGAAAAGGTGGACGTGATCGCAATCGATACGGCGCACGGCCACACCACGCGCGTGATGGACGCCATCAAGGCCGTCAAGCACCGTTTGCCTGATATGCAGCTCATCGCCGGGAATGTCGCCACCTTTGAAGCCACGCGCGACCTCATCGCGCTCGGCGTCGATGCCCTCAAGGTCGGCGTCGGTCCGGGCTCGATCTGCACCACGCGCGTCGTCACCGGCGCGGGCGTGCCGCAGATCACCGCCATCGCCGAAGCGGCGCGCGCCGCGCAAGGCAGCGGAGTGCCGATCATCGCCGACGGCGGCATCAAGTTTTCGGGCGACATCACGAAAGCGCTTGCCGCCGGCGCGCAGGCCGTGATGATCGGCGGCCTCTTCGCCGGCACCGAGGAATCGCCCGGCGAGACGATTCTCTATCAGGGCCGCACCTTCAAGTCCTACCGCGGCATGGGATCTCTCGGTGCGATGGAGGCGGGCTCCGCCGACCGCTACGCGCAGGAAGGCGCCGAGCGCGGCAAGTCCGTCCCGGAAGGAATCGAAGGGCAGGTGCCCTACAAGGGGCCGCTCTCGGCACTCGTCGAACAGCTCGTCGGCGGCTTGCGCAGCGGCATGGGATATTGCGGCGTCGCGAATCTCAAGGAACTTCAGGAGCGCGGCAGGTTCATCCGCATCTCTGCGGCAGGCTTGCGCGAGAGCCACGTCCACGACGTGATCATCACGCGCGAAGCCCCCAACTATCGTCTGGAATAGACGAACCGCGCCCAACTCAGAGCGGCGATCAAACGGCGCATGACGCAAACGCAAGGAGACACATCCACAAGCTGGCTCGCACTGTGGTGGCCGGCGCTCGCCTGGGCCGTGGTGATTTCACTCTTTTCGACCCACCTCTTTACTTCCCAAAACACGGGCCACGTCATCATCCCGGCGCTTCACTGGCTTTTTCCCGGCGCTTCGCCGCAGACTCTCGAGTTCATGCACCACATCATTCGCAAGTGCGCTCATTTAACCGAGTATTTCATTCTGAGCCTGCTGCTCTTGCGCGGGATTCGCGCCGGGCGCCATGGCATGCGCCTCGCGTGGGCGGTGCTCGCGATCGTGCTCGTAGCGGGCTACGCCTCGCTCGATGAATTCCACCAACGGTTCGTGCCGGGACGCACGCCGAAGGTCACCGATGTGTTGATCGACACCACCGGAGGCGCGGCAGCCCAGGCGATTGCGGCGCTCTTCGCGATGTGGTTTCACGTGCGCGAAGTCCGTCCGCGCGAGGACTGAAGTAGGAGCCTAAGAAAACAAAAGGCCCGCCTCGTCGTGCGAGGCGGGCCCTTGAAATTGCGATTGATCCGAAACGATGCTACTTCTCCGCCGCGACAGCTTCCTTCTCTTCTTCCGGCGTCTCGGCTCCCGCCTTTTTCGTCTTCTTTTCCTTCTTCTTCAGCTCCGACCCGAGGAATTCGAGGATCGCGAGCTCCGCGCCATCGCCGATGCGCCAGCCGGTGCGAATGATCCGCGTGTAGCCACCGGGGCGATCCGCGAAGCGCGGCGCCAGATCGGCGAAGAGCTTCTTCGTCGCATTCGGCGTCATCAGAAACGCCGCCGCCTGCCGCCGCGAATGGAGCGAATCCCGCTTGCCGAGCGTGATCATGCGTTCGGCGATCGGGCGCGCCGCCTTCGCGCGAAGGAGCGTCGTCTGGATGCGCTCCTTCTCGATGAGGTTCGTCACCAGATTGCGCAGCGTCGCGCGGCGATGCGCCGGTTGGCGTCCGAGTTTCGAGCCTGAAACGAGGTGTCTCATGTTCTGGTCCGCGACTTAGATTGCGGTCGCGTCCCCTTCCGAGGGAGGAGGCGCGGTCTGGCTCGGCAGCGGCGGCCAGATCACGCGGCCGTGCTCGTCGAACTTCATTCCGAGGCTCAATCCCATCTTGTTCAGGATGTCCTTGATTTCGTTCAGCGACTTGCGCCCGAAATTCTTGGTCTTCAGCATTTCGGATTCGGTCTTCTGCACGAGCTCGCGGAGATTCTGAATGTTGGCATTCTTCAGGCAATTGTAGGACCGCACGGAAAGCTCGAGCTCCTCGACCGAACGGTCGAGAAATTCGAGACGCGGGTCGGCGTAGTTCTCGATAGCCTCTTCCGGCAGCTCCGGTTGTTCCTCGAAGTTGATGAAGATGCTCATGTGGTCCTTGATGAGCTTCGCCGCGAGCCCGATCGAGTCCTGCGGGGTGATGGCGGCGTTGGTCCAGACTTCCAGCGTGAGCTTTTCGTAGTCCGTCATCTGTCCCAGGCGGGCCGCTTCCACCGCGTAGTTCACCTTGCGCACCGGCGAGTGAACCGAATCGATCGGGATGTAGCCGATCGGCAGGTCCTCGTCGAAGTTGCGGTCGGCGGCCACGTAGCCGCGGCCGTTTTTCACGCGCAACTCGAGTTCGAGCTTGCCGCCCTCGCTCACCGTCGCGATGTAGATGTTCTTGTCGAGCACGGCGATGTCCGAGTCTTCCTCGATCTTCGCCGAGGTTACCGGCCCGGGCGTATCGACCACCAGCGTGATCGTCTTCGGCTGGTCGTTGTTCAGCTTCAGTGGTACCTGTTTCAGATTGAGGATGATGTCGGTCGCATCTTCCACCACGCCGGGAATCGGCGAGAATTCGTGCAGCACGCCTTCGATCTTCACCGCCGTGATCGCCGCGCCTTCAATCGAGCTGAGCAGGGCGCGCCGCAACGCGTTTCCTACCGTCGTTCCCCAGCCCCGCTCGAACGGCTGCGCCGAAAACTTTCCGAACTTGTCCGTAAGCGACTCGGGTTCGGCCGCCAGCCGCTTTGGTTTCTGAAAGCCCTTCCACATATTCGTACCTTCCTTCCGGCCCGCTTTCCGCGGACCACGCAAAGCCCGTCTTTTCGTAGAAAACTGGAACGCGCGTTACTTGGAGTACAGTTCGACGATGAGCTGCTCGTTCATCGGCGGCGTCTGCACGTCTTCGCGGCGAGGCTGCGCCACCACGCGCGCCTTGAAATTCTCGCGGTCGATATCGAGCCACGGCGCGATTCCCTGGCTCTGCGCCAGGTTGCGCGCCTCGAGCACCATCGCGTTTTGGTGCATATTCTCCTTCAGCGCGATTTCCTCGCCCACCTGCACGAGGTAGCTCGGGATATTCACCTTCTGGCCCTTCACGCGAATGTGCCCGTGCAGCACCAGCTGCCGCGCCTGCGCCCGCGATCCCGCCAATCCCATGCGGTAAACCACGTTGTCGAGCCGACGTTCGAGCATGATCACCAGGTTCGAGCCGGTGGGACCCTTCATCCGGACCGCCTTCTCGAAGTACGAGCGGAACTGCCGCTCGAGCAGGCCGTAGGTGCGCTTCACCTTCTGCTTCTCGCGCAACTGCACGCCGTAGCCCACCATCTTCGGGCGGCGCGCCTGGCCGTGCTGTCCTGGAACGAAATTGCGCTTTTCGATCGCGCACTTTTCCGTAAAACACCGGAGGCCTTTCAGGAAAAGCTTCTGCCCTTCCCTGCGGCACAACCGGCAAACCGCTTCACGATGTCTTGCCAAGTGCTTCTCCTTTGCTGCTACTTCAGAGCCTCAGGCTCGAAGCCTGAGCTGTCTCGAAATTAAACGCGGCGCCGCTTCGGCGGGCGGCAGCCGTTGTGCGGCACCGGCGTGACGTCCTTGATCGCGTTGATGTGCAGCCCGGACGACGCCAGCGCGCGCACAGCCGACTCGCGCCCCGCTCCCGGCCCCTTCACGCGCACTTCCACCGATTTCATCCCGTACTGGTCGCGCGCGACGCCCGCAGCCGTCATGGCCGCCTGCTGCGCCGCATACGGCGTGCCTTTGCGCGATCCCTTGAATCCCACGGAGCCAGCCGAAGCCCAGCTCACGGCGCGGCCGTCGGGGTCGGTCAGCGTGACGATCGTGTTGTTGAACGTCGCCTGAATGCACACCACGCCGTGCGGCACCACCCGCTTCTCCCGCTTCTTGCGAAACTCTTTCTTGCGCTTGGACGGTTTTGCCGCTGCTGGTGCAGCTGCTGCGTCCTGAGGTTCTTTCGCCACGCTATCCCTCTCTTCTTTCCCGCAGAATCAGGTCGATTCGATCTTACTTGCGTGCCATCGTCTTTTTCTTCGCGGCGACCGCGCCCTTGCGCGGGCCTTTCCGCGTGCGCGCGTTCGTATGCGTCCGCTGGCCGTGCACCGGAAGATTCCGGCGATGCCGCAGGCCGCGGTAGCACTGGATTTCGATCAGCCGCCGGATGTTCATCTGCATCTCCTTGCGGAGATCGCCTTCCACCCGGCCCTCGGCCTCGATCGCGGCGCGCAGGCGCGTCACTTCTTCTTCGGTCAGGTCCTTGATCTTCTTCGTCGCGTCCACATTCGCCTTCGCGGCGAGCGAACGCGCGCGCTGCTGGCCGATGCCGTAAATCGCCGTCAGCCCGATCCAAAGCCGCTTATTGGGCGGCAGATCCACACCTGCAATACGAGCCATGCGTTTTCTCCCTTACCCCTGGCGCTGGCGGTGTTTCGGATTCACGCAAATCACACGCACCACGCCGCGCCGGTGAACGATCTTGCACTTCATGCAAATTTTCTTGACCGATGCTCGAACCTTCATCTTGGCTCCTACTTGTACCGGTAAACGATTCGCCCGCGAGTCAGGTCGTAGGGTGAAAGTTCGACCGCCACGCGATCCCCGGGAAGGATGCGAATGAAATTCTTCCTCATCTTTCCCGAAATGTGAGCAAGCACCTGATGCTTGTTCTCCAGCTGGACGCGAAACATCGCGTTCGGCAGGGGCTCGATCACGGTCGCCATCACCTCGATGGCGTCTTCCTTCCCACTCTCACCCGGCTTCTTTTTGTCCTGCTCTGGCCTTCTCGCCATGCGCTCCTGACACTTTGGGACGCAGCAAGCGTCTCCATTCGATGCTTTACCGGGCCAATCGATCTTGGAGGCCCCGCCCGCCCAAATCCAGCCCTACCAGACCGGCCCGGTTGCCTCGCGCGGCCGCGTCAGAATCCACGGCCCATTGTTCGTCACGGCGACGGTATGCTCGAAATGCGCCGAATCGCTGCCGTCCGCCGTAACCGCCGTCCACTCATCGTCCAGCAGCCTTACTTCCGGGCTGCCCGAGTTCACCATCGGCTCGATCGCGAGGACCATGCCTTCCTGCAATCGCGGGCCATGTCCCGCGCTGCCGTAGTTCGGGACTTGCGGCTCCTCATGCATCTTCGTCCCGATCCCGTGCCCCACGAACTCGCGCACCACCGAATAGCCGTTCTTCTCGACCCACTCCTGCACCGCCGACGAGACATCCCCCAGGCGGTTGCCGGGCCGAACCTTGTCGATCGCCCGCTCGAGCGACTCGCGCGTCACCCGCAGCAGCTTTTCCCGTTCCGGCGCAATCTTTCCGACCGGCACCGTAAGCGCGGCGTCTCCGTAATACCCCTCCACCTCGACGCCAAAATCCAACGAGAGAATGTCGCCCTCGCGCAGCTTCCGGCTGGGCGACGGGATCCCGTGCACCACCTCTTTGTTTATCGAGGTGCACACCGACCCCGGATAGCCCCGGTAGCCCTTGAACGCAGGCCGCGCGTGGTGCTCGGTGCAATACTTCTCGGCGAACTCGTCGAGATCCTTCGTCGAAAGGCCGGGCCGGACCATCTCCCGCATCTTTTCGAGCGCGCCCCACACGATCAATCCGGCCCGATGCATCTTTTCCAGTTCGGCCGGCGACTTACAGATGACCATTTCTCTTCGCTTCCAAGCGCTTCAAGAGCACTTCACCAGCTTTTCAAGAGCGCGGCTCACTTCTTCCACCGGCGCCCCCGCATCCAGCAAATCCAGCACGCCATGCCTGCGGTAATACTCGGTCAGCGGCTTGGTCTGCTTCTCGTAGACAACCAGCCGCTCCTTCACCGCTTCCGGCCGGTCGTCCGCGCGCTGCACCAGCTTGCCGCCATCGCGATCGCAGATTCCCGCCACTTTCGGCGGCGCCTCATGAATATTGTAAATCTCGCCGCCCACGCTGCACATCCAGCGGCCCGAAATCCGCTTCACCAGCTCTTCCGGGCTGACGCAAAAATCCACCACCTGCGGCTTGCGGAAACCTCGCGCCTCGAGAATCTTGTCGAGCTGCTCGGCTTGCGGCAGCGTCCTCGGAAACCCGTCGAAGACGAATCCGGCCGCGCAATCGGTCCGGCTCAGCCGCTCCTCGACCATCTTCATTACCAGGTCGTCCGGCACCAGCTCGCCGCGTTCCATGATCGGCCGCGCGATCCGTCCGAGCGGCGTCTCGCGGCTTACCGCGTCGCGCAACATGTCGCCCGTCGAAAGGTGCGGCACGCCGCAGCGTTGGGCGACTTTCTTCGACTGGGTGCCCTTGCCCGCTCCCGGTGGCCCCAGGAAAATTAACGCCCGCTTGAGCGCCATGCTCCCCGCCGAACTCGCCTTAACCGCGACGACTTCGTACCCGGCCCTTTTTCACGAACCCTTCGTAGTTCCTCATCACGAGCTGGGCTTCGAGCTGCTGCACCGTATCCATCGCCACGCCGACCACGATCAGCAGCGACGTGCCGCCGAAATAGAACTGCACGTTCAGCCCGTACAGCACGAAATTCCACATGTGCTGGTCGAACCATGCCCCGACCGCGCCCGGCAAATGCTGCAGGTGAATGCCCGCGATCATCCATTCCGGCAGCAGGCAGACGACCGCCAGGTAGATGCCGCCGACCAGCGTGAGCCGCGAAAGAATCCGGTTGATATATTCCGACGTGTTTCGTCCCGGCCGGATGCCCGGAATGAATCCGCCGTACTTCCTCATGTTGTCGGCCAACTCGGTGGGATTGAAAATGATCCCCACGTAGAAAAACGCGAAAAAGATGATCAGCGCAACGTACAGAACCGTATAAATCGGCTCGCCCCAACTGATCGCCGCCGCGAACTTTTGAAAGAAGCCCGCCTGGTTCTGGCCCTTCTGAAAGATCATCGCCGCGGTTTGCGGGAACGTGAGCAGCGAGCTCGCGAAAATCGGCGGAATCACGCCGCCGGAATTCACGCGCAGCGGCAGATACGTCATCTGCCCGCCCATCACCTTGCGCCCCATCACCCGCTTCGCGTACTGCACCGGGATGCGCCGCTGGCCGCCCTCCACAAACACGATGAACGCGACCACCGCCAGCATCAGCGCGATCAACCCGATCAGCGCAATCGGCGTCAACGAGCCCCACTGCTGGTTCTTGGCCTTGTCAAACAGGTCGCCGATGGCTCGCGGCAACCCCACCACGATCCCGGCAAAAATGATCAGCGACATCCCGTTGCCGATGCCGCGGTCGCTGATCTGCTCGCCGAGCCACATGATGAACGCCGACCCGGTCGTAAGCGTCAATATCGTCATCAACATGAATTTCACGCCGGGATGGTAGACCAGCGATTGCCCGGACATCGACTGCCGCTGCAACGTCAGCGCAATCGTGAACGACTGGAACACGCTCAGGATGATCGTCAGATACCGCGTGTATTGCGTGATCTTGCGCCGCCCGAGCTCGCCTTCCTTCTGCAAGCGCTCGAGGTACGGCCAGACCACCACCAGCAACTGCAAAATAATCGACGCCGTGATGTACGGCATGATGCCGAGCGCGAAAATCGTCAGCCGGCGCAGGTTGCCGCCGCTGAAGAGGTCGATCAGGCCCAGCACCGAGCCTTTGCTCTGGTCGAACAGCTGCCCGAGGAGCGTCGTGTTGATCCCCGGGGTCGGAACGAACGCGCCGATGCGATACACCCCCAGCAGCGCCAGCGTGAACAACACGCGATAGCGCAGGTCCGGCGTGCTGAAAATATTCCGAAACGCCTCGACCAGCTTCCTCATTGCAGGACTTCGACCTTCCCCCCGGCGCGGGTGATCTTCTCTTCAGCCGACTTGCTGAAAGCATGAGCGCGCACCGTCAATGCAACCTTCAATTCGCCGTCGCCGAGCACCTTCACTCCGTCGCGCATCGCGCGAACGATGCCGTGGCCCTTCAGCGATTCCGGCGTCACCGTCTCGCCCGCCGCGAAAGCGTTGAGGCTTTCAACGTTCACGACCGCGAACGTTTTCGGAAACGGGCTCGAAAAGCCGCGCTTCGGCAATCGCCGGTGGAGCGGCATCTGGCCGCCTTCAAAGCCGGGGCGCCGCGAATAGCCTCGCCGTGATTGCTGCCCCTTGTTGCCCGCGCCCGACGTCTTGCCGAGCTTCGAGCCCATGCCGCGCCCGACGCGCACTTTGCGGTGCCGCGAGCCGCGCGGAGGTTTCAGATTCGAGAGTGTCGGTGTGTTTGCCATATTTTTCTTAGCCTTGCACTTCCACCAAGTGGTGGACCTTCGCGATCATGCCGCGCGTTTCGGGCGTGTCCGCGCGCTCGACCACCTGCTGCATCCGGCGAAAGCCCAGGCCGCGAATCGTCTGGCGCATGTCGCGCGGGCAGCCGATAAAGCTGCGCACCCATTTAATCTTGAGCGTTCCCGATTTCTTTTTCGTCGTCGTCATTTTCGTTCTCACGCCGCGCCGCTAGGAAGTCGTCGCCGCAGCCGCTTCCTCTCCGGTCTTGCCGCGCCCTTCGGCCACGCGGGCCGCGTCTTTCAGGTGCAGCAGCGCGTCGAACGTGGCCTTGACCACGTTGTGCGGGTTCGAAGTGCCGAGCGATTTCGTCAGCACGTTCTGAATCCCCGCCACCTCCATCACCGCGCGCACCGGGCCGCCGGCGATCACGCCGGTGCCTTCGGGCGCGGGCTTCAGCAACACGCGTCCCGAGCCGTAATAGCCCATCACCTGATGCGGGATCGTACTGCCCTTCAGGTTGAGCTTGACCATGTTCTTCTTCGCTTGCTCGATGGCCTTGCGGATCGCCATGGGGACTTCGCGGGCCTTGCCCATGCCGAATCCGGCGTGGCCGCCCTGGTCGCCCACCACCACGAGCGCCGAGAAGCTGAGGTTCTTGCCGCCCTTCACGACTTTCGTGACGCGGTTGATCGACACAACCTGATCCTTCAGGTTGGCCTGATTGGTCTCGATCGGCCGGCGAACGGCCAACGTATCTTTGAGCTCTTGTTTCGGCATAGTTTTTAGAACTTCAGGCCCGCCTCCCGGGCCGCTTCGGCAAGCGCTTGCACGCGGCCGTGATACTGATAGCCGCCGCGGTCAAACACCACTTTCTCGACGCCTTTGGCGCGAGCGCGTTCCGCAATCACCTTGCCGACCACCTTCGAAGCCGCAATGTTGCCGCCACCCTTGATCTGCGCGCGGACTTCCTTGTCTAGCGAGCTGGCAAACGCCAGCGTGGTGCCCGAAGCGTCGTCGACCACCTGCGCGCGGATGTGCCGTGTCGAACGGTGGACGCACAGGCGCGGGCGCTCGGGCGTCCCCGAAATCCTTTTGCGCATGCGCACGTGAATTCGCCGGCGGTGCGCCTCGCGAGATAGCCTTCGAACCGGTGCTGCCACAGTCGTTCTCCTTTTCCAGTTACCGTCGCTGTTCGAACCGTGTTACGCGGCGGTCGTCTTCGCGCCCGCCTTGCCCGCCTTCTTCTTCAACCGCTCGCCGGTGATGCGGACGCCCTTCTGCTTGTATGGGTCGGGCGGGCGCAGCCGGCGCAGGTTCGCCGCCACTTGCCCCACTTTGTTCTTGTCCGCCCCGGAGACCGTCATGTGCGTCTGCTTTTCAATCGCGATCTGAATTCCCTCGGGAATCGGAAATTCGACCGGGTGCGAATAGCCGAGCGCGAGGACCACGTTCTTTCCCTTCACCTCGGCGCGGTAGCCAACGCCTACGATGTCGAGGTCCTTCTTGAATCCCTGCGTCACGCCGGTCACCGCATTCGCCACAAGCGCCCGGGCGAGGCCGTGCAACGCACGCTGCTCTTCCGACTCGCGCTTGGCGATGAGTGTGCTGTCCTGCTGCTCGAAGTGAATTCCGCGCGGCAGCGGCACGGTCATCTTGCCCTTCGGGCCCTGCACGTCCACCACGCCGTCCTTGATCTGCACCTTCACGCCCGACGGCACCGGAATCAGCTTGTTTCCAATTCGCGACATGGCTCTCTTAAAACCTCTCTCGAATCTTCTACCAAACTTCGCACAGCAGTTCGCCGCCCACGCCTTCCTTGCGCGCGGCGTGCCCCGTCATCAGGCCGCGGGGCGTCGAAAGAATCGCGATGCCCATTCCGCCCACCACGGCGCGGATCTTCGTCTTCCCAACGTAGCGGCGCGAGCCGGGACGCGACACGCGCTTCAGATCGGTGATGACGCCGTGGCGGTCCGGCGTGTAGCGCAAAAAGACGCGCAGCGTCTTCTTGCCTTTTTCTTCCACGACTTTGAAATTCGTGAGGTAGCCCTCGTCCTTCAGGATGCGGGCGATCTCAACCTTGAGTTTCGACGACGGCAGATCGACGCGCGGGTGCTTCGCGCGCACCCCGTTGCGGATCCGGGTCAGCATGTCTGCGATAGGATCGGTAGTCATCTCGTTTTCACCAGCTCGACTTTACGACGCCGGGGATTTCGCCCTTCAGCGCGTGGCCGCGGAAGCAGATGCGGCACATCTCGAATTTTCGCAGGAATCCGCGCGCCCGGCCGCAGATGCGGCAGCGGTTGCGCTGGCGGATTTTGTACTTCAACTTCTTCCGCATCTTTGCAAATTGACTGTCTCGAGCCATGCTTCTCCGTTTCTCCTCGGCCTAACTCTGCGCGCGGAAAGGAACGCCGAGCTGTTTCAGCAGCTCGCGCCCCTCTTCGTCGCTTCGGGCCGTCGTCGTAATCGTGATGTTCATTCCCTTGATCTTGTCCACGCGCGTGTAGTCGATTTCCGGAAACACCAGCTGGTCCTTCAGCCCCAGCGTGTAGTTGCCTCGGCCGTCGAATGAATTGGGCGGCAGACCCTTGAAATCGCGCACGCGCGGCAGGACGATCGACGCGAGCCGGTCGAGGAACTCGTACATCCGCTCGCCCCGCAGCGTCACCATGCACCCGATCGCCATGCCCTTGCGAATCTTGAAATTCGCGATCGACTTCTTCGCCCGCGTGATCACCGGCTTCTGCCCGGCGATCTGTCCCAGCTCGGCGGCGGCCGTATCCAGCAGCTTCACGTTCTGGCTCGCTTCGCCCATGCCGATGTTGAGCGTCACTTTCGAAACCCGCGGGACGGCCATCGAATTCTTGTAGCCGAAGCGCTTGGTCAGCGCCGGCATGGCCTCCTTGCGGTACTTTTCATGCAGCCGGTTCGTCATTTCTCTCGCCTCTTGCTAATTCTCAAATGTCGTGTTGCAGCGCCGGCAGACGCGGACCTTCGTCGCCGTTCGGCAGATTGGTGTGTCCCGCGCGCGTGTGCTTCCCGCATCCCGGGCAGACCAGCATCACGTTCGAAACGTTCATCGGGCCCTCTTTTTCGAGGATGCCGCCCTTGATGTTTTTCGATGGGTTCGGCCGCGTGTGCCGCTTGATCATGTTCGCGTGCTCGACCGTCACCCGGCGCTTCGCCGGGTCGACCGACAGCACTTTGCCGGTCTTGCCCTTCGAGCGCCCCGCCATGATTTTTACCGTGTCGCCGTGGCGAATGCCGAGCGGCGCCGGTTTTGCGTTCGTTTCTCTCATTGCTACCACACTTCCGGAGCGAGCGACACGATCTTGGTGAACTTCTTGTCGCGCAGCTCGCGTGCGACCGGGCCGAACACGCGCGTTCCCACCGGCTCGTTCGCGTCGTTGATCAGCACCGCGGCGTTGTCGTCGAAGCGGATGTACGTTCCGTCCCTCCGCCGCTGCTCTTTTCTCGTGCGCACCACCACGGCGCGCACCACTTTGCCCTTCTTGATCTGGCTGTCCGGCGCCGCTTCCTTCACCGCCGCCGTGATGACGTCGCCCAGCGACGCCGTCAAGCCCGCATCTCCCCCGATCGGGAGAATGCAGGTCAACTGGCGCGCGCCGGAATTATCGGCCACCGTCAGCCACGTCCTCATCTGAACCATTGTCGTGCTCCCCTAGTCTTTCCTGCTCATGCTACGCGCGCGTCGAACGCTGCAGCACTTCCTTGAGCCGCCAGCGCTTCAATTTCGAAAGCGGCCGCGTCGAAACGATGCGCACCGTGTCGCCCACGCGCGCTTCGCGCGTTTCGTCGTGCGCGTAATACTTCTTCGCCGACCGGATCACCCGCTGATACAGTGGGTGCTGCGTGGTGCGCCGCACCTTCACCACGATCGTCTTCTCCATCTTGGCGCTGGTCACGATGCCGACCAGTTCCTGCCGCGCGCCTCGCTCGCGGCTTGTTTCCTGCTCCGCCGCTTTCGCGGCCGCTGTCTCGTTCGCCATTACGCCTTCCTCAATTCGCTCGCGCGCAAAAGTGTCTTCACCCGCGCGAGATCCTTCTTCGCTTCCCGCAGTTTCTTCAAGCCTTCTGACTGGCCCGAGGACATCTGGAAGCGCAGACGGAAAATCTGTTCGGCGAGCTCGCGCTCCTCGAGTTCGAGCTCGTTCGGTTTCATCTCGCGGTATTTTTCCAGATTCGGCCGCGCCATTAGAGTTCCTCCGCCCGGCTGACAAACTTCGTCAGGATCGGCAGCTTATGCGACGCGAGCTTCATGGCCTCGGTCGCCGCCGCCAGGTCCACGCCCGACATTTCGAACATGATGCGTCCCGGCTTCACGACCGCCACCCAGCGCTCCGGTGGCCCTTTGCCCTTGCCCATGCGAGTCTCAGCCGGCTTCTTCGTGAACGGTTTGTCCGGAAAAATGCGAATCCACAGCTTTCCGCCGCGCTTGATGAACCGCGTGATCGCCACGCGCGCCGCCTCGATTTGCCGGTCGGTGATCCAGGCCGGCTCGAGCGCTTTCAATCCGTACTCGCCGAACGCGAGCGAGCCGCCGCGCCACGCTTTGCCGGTGCGCCGGCCGCGCTGCTGCTTGCGGTACTTCACTTTCTTGGGCATCAACATGGTTGCTCGCCTGTCCCTTTACGCCGCTTCCGTGCGGGCTCCGGGCTTCCCGCGCTGCGGGATTTTTTCGCCCTGGTAGACCCAGCACTTCACGCCAATCAGTCCGTACGTCGTGTGCGCCTCGGCCGTGCCGAAGTCGATGTCCGCGCGCAGCGTCTGCAGCGGCAGCCGCCCCTGCAGGTACCACTCCTTGCGCGCGATTTCCGCTCCGTTCAGCCGGCCCGCCACGCGCACCTTGATTCCCTTGCAGCCGAAGCGCAGCGCCGAATCCACCGCCTTGCGCATCGCTCGCCGGAAGGCCACGCGCTTTTCGAGTTGCAGCGCGATCGATTCCGCCACCAGCTGCGCGTCGAGTTCCGGCCGGTGCACTTCCTGGATGTCGATGTGCACTTCGCGGTTCGTGCGCTTCTGCACTTCGCTCTTCAGCTTGTCGATTTCCGAGCCCTTCCGCCCGATGATGATTCCCGGACGGGCCGTGTAGATCCGCACGACCAGCTTATTGGCGGCGCGTTCGATCTCGATCGTGTCGACGCCCGCGGATTTCAGCCGTTCCTTGAGCTGCTTGCGGAGCGCGACGTCCTCGTGCAGCAGGTCGGCGTACTCTTTTTTCGCGAACCAGCGCGACTTCCAGCCTTTGTTGTAGCCCAGCCGGAAACCGTAGGGATGTGTTTTCTGTCCCAAACTTGCCTCCTACTTCTTTTTCTTCTGCGCTTCTTTCGCGCGCTTCTCGATTGCCTTGCGGGCCTTGCGAATCGTGCCCTTCACGCCCTTCGAAGCTTCTGCTTCCGCCGCTGCCGCCGCCGCGCGGCCTTCGGCGGCGCGCACGTGCTCGGCCACCTCGACCACGATGTGGCTCGTCCGCTTTTGATAACGAAACCCGCGCCCCATCGGCGCAGGACGCATCCGCTTCCATCGCGGCCCTTCGTTGACGAAACAGCGCGTCACGTAGAGCGCGTCCACGTCGAGCGATTCTCCGGAATCGTCCGCCTTGCGCTCGGCGTTGGCGATCGCGCTGCGCAGCGTCTTCTCGATTTCCTTGGCGACGCGCTTTTTCGTGAAGCGCAGCGTCTGCAGCGCATCTTCCGCACGCTGGCCGCGGATCAAGTCCACCACCAGCCGCGCCTTCTGCGGCGAGACGCGGACGAACCGCGTGTTTGCCAAGCCTTCGATCGGGCCGTGCACTGCCGTCGCTGTCGCCATCGTCTCTTCTCTTCCCTTGTTTCCTAACTTGTCGCCTAACTTGCCCTTGCGCTTACGACTTCGGCGCTGCCGCTGCAGGCGCTCCTGCCGGTGCCCCGGCCGGTGCTCCCGCCGCTGCCGCCGCCTTCTCGAGCGCCGCCTTCACGGCGTGGCCCTTGAACGTGCGCGTCGGCGCGAATTCGCCGAGTTTGTGTCCCACCATCTGCTCGGTGATGTACACGGGGATAAACTTCCTCCCGTTGTGCACGGCGATCGTGTGCCCCACCATCTCGGGCAGGATCGTCGAGCGGCGCGACCACGTCCGCACCACCTTCTTCTCGTTTCGCTCGTTCAACGCCTCCACCTTTTCCTGCAGGTGGCCATCGATGAACGGCCCCTTCTTCAGCGAGCGCGGCATGTGCTTCCTATTCCTCCACCCGGCGCAGCTTCACCCATTGCGCGCGGCGAAGCTTGCGGAATCCCCGCACCGGCCCTGACACGCGGTGCGAAACCGAGCAGAAGGGACATACAAAGCGCGTCCCCTGCGCGTTCGGTATATTGTCCACAATCACGGCCCATCCCGCGCGGCAGAAACGGAACAATATCTGCGGCGCTGGCGTGAGCTTTGAAACTCGTCCGGCGGGTTTTGCGGACGCCTTTACAGCCGGCTTCGCTGCGCGCCGCGGAACCGCTTTCCGCGCTCGTGCCGCTCGCCGGGTCGAACGTCGAGACGTTCTAGTGGCTGTCATAAGGGTGCTCTCTATTACCCGCCGCGCCGGGTTCATTTTTTACCGCTCCGAAAACTGCAACAAAATCGTTATGGCTTGCGCTTTACCCTGAAGGCCGGCAATACCGGCCTGAAGGGCGCGCTGCCTTGCTAGGGTTTGCGTCTCTCCACGATCATCCGGTCGCTCTTGCGCTTCTTTCGCGTCTTGGCGCCCAGTGTCGGAAATCCCCACGGTGTCTGAGGATGGTTGCCCTTCACGCGGCCTTCACCGCCGCCGTGCGGGTGATCGACCGGGTTCATCGCCACGCCGCGCACCGTAGGACGCTTGCCGTGCCACCGCGTGCGTCCCGCCTTGCCGTACGTCACGTTTTCGTGGTCGAGGTTGCCGAGCTGCCCGACCGTCGCCATGCAATCCACGCTGAACTTCCGCACTTCGCCCGAAGGCAGCTTCACGAGAGCGACTTCGCCCTCCTTGCTCAGAAGCTGCGCCGCTCCGCCGGCCGCGCGCACCACTTGCCCGCCCTTGCCGGGAAACAGTTCGAGGTTGTGGACCATCGTGCCGGGCGGGATGTGCCGGAACTTCAGCGCGTTTCCGGGAAGAATGTCCGCGCCTTCGCCGTTCTGCACCGTCGCCCCCACTTCGAGGCCCACCGGGTGCAGGATGTAGCGCTTCTCGCCGTCCGCGTAGTGCAGCAGCGCGATTCGCGACGACCGGTTCGGGTCATATTCGATCGCCGCCACCTTCGCTGGAATGCCGGTTTTCTCGCGGCGGAAATCGATCGTGCGGTACCTCTTGGCGTGCCCGCCGCCGCGGTGCCACGACGTGACTTCGCCGTGCGAGTTGCGTCCGCCCGTGCGCTTCTTCGATTCGCTCAGCGACTTCTCCGGCGTTTCCTTGGTGATCTCGCTCTTGTCGAGCATCGTCAGGAAGCGTCGTGACGGCGTATACGGTCTAAATGTTTTCAGTGCCATTCTTGCCTCTTGCGTGCTGCGTCTTGCCAGAAACGAAAGCTACAGATTCTCCGCGTACTCGATCATCTTTTCGCCCGGTGCCAGCCGGACGTACGCCTTTTTCCAATCGCTGCGAAACCCTTCGGCGCGGCCCCGGCGGCGGAACTTGCCGTGATAGATCGCCGTGCGCACGTGGTCGACCTTCACCTTGAATACGCGCTGCACCGCTTCCTTGATTTCGGTCTTGGTCGCATCCTTCACGACCTCGAAGACCACGGTGTGCTGCGTCTCTTTCACGCCGAGTCCTTTTTCCGTGATGATCGGGCGCCGGATGATCTGATAAACCCTCGCCGTCGCCGCTGTGGTTGCCATTGCCATGGGCTATTCCTTTTTCGCCTTCGGCTTCTTCGCCTCGGCCGGCTTTTTGGCCGCCTTGGGCGCCGCCTTTTTCGCGGCTTTCGCGGGAGCCTTAGCCTTCGCGGCGGTCCCTTCCTTCTTGGCTGGCGCGCCCTCCGCAGCCGCTTCGGTTGCCGCCTCGGCCGACTTCGTCGCCGAAAGCGCTCGGCTCAATCGTAGCGCCGCCTCGCGCGAGAGCATCAGCCGGTCGTGCCGCATCAGGTCGTACGTCACAAGCCCCGTTGCCGGCACGAGCGTCACGCCTTCGATATTCCGGCTGGCGCGTTCCAGATTCACGTTTTCACCCGTCTCGACCAGCAGGATCGTGCGCGTCTCTTTGTCGAGCTTCGAAAGCGTCTCGCGGAACGGCTTGGTCTTGTGCGTGTCGAGCTTCCAGCCTTCGACGACCGTCAGCTTCTGCTCCGCGAGCTTGGACGAAAGCGCCGAACGCAGCGCGCCCACGACCATCTTTTTCGGCAGTGCGTAGTCGTATTTTCGCGGAACGGGTCCGTGCACCGTGCCGCCGTGCCGCCAGAGTGGCGAACGAATCGATCCGATGCGCGCGCGGCCCGTGCCCTTCTGCCGCCACAGTTTCCGTCCCGCGCCGCTTACTTCGCTCTTGTCTTTCGTCTTGTGCGTCCCGGCGCGCTTGCCTGCCAGATGGTGCCGCACCGATTCGTGCAGCAGGTTCTTATTCACCTGCGCCGCAAACACGTCGTCCGCCAGCTCTACCTGGCCAACCGTCTTGCCTTCCAGATTCATCACGTCCACAACAGGCATTGTCGTCTCTCGCTCTTGTGACTCGTTTGCTTTACTTGGCTGCCGCGGCCGCCCTGGTCTTGCCGACCGACTTCGCCTTGCGAATCAAAATGTACGCCCCTGCCGGGCCCGGCACCGCGCCGCGCACCAGCAGCAGATTCTCGTCCGTGTCGATCCTGATCACGCGCAGGTTTTTCGACGTCTTCCGCTCGTTCCCCATGTGTCCGGGAAAATGCTGTCCCAGCCAGACGCGCGATGGAAACGAGCTCGCGCCGATGCCGCCGGGCGCGCGGTGGAACATCGACCCGTGGCTCGCGTCGCCGCCGCGGTAGTGCCAGCGCTTCACGCCGCCCTGAAAGCCTTTGCCCTTGCTTACGCCGCTTACGTCGACGTACTCGCCCACCTTGAAGCCGTCCACCAGCACGCGGTCGCCGGGCTTCGTCTCTTCCTTTGAATCCTCGAGGCGAATCTCGCCGAGATAGCGCATCGGCGCAACGTTGGCCTTCTTGAAGTGTCCGGTCATGGCCTTGTTCACCCGCTGCGGCTTGATGAATTCCACCAGCCCGAGCTGGACCGCTTCGTAGCCGTGCTTGTCCTTCGTCTTGCGGTCGACCACCACGCACGGGCCCGCCTGCAGCACCGTGCACGGCACGGCCGTGCCGTCGTCGGCGAAGACTTGCGTCATCCCCAGCTTGATTCCGAGTATGCCGTTGACTCCCATTTCGCTCGCTCTTTCCTTCTCGCTTCTTGCCGCCGCTACTTCGTGGCGTGTTCGCGGCCAAAGGCCTTGATCTCGACATCCACGCCCGGCGGCAAATCGAGCTTCATCAGCGCATCGACCGTGTCCGGCGTCGGCTCCAAAATATCGATCAGCCGCTTGTGCGTCCGCATCTCAAACTGCTCGCGCGATTTCTTGTCCACGTGCGGCGACCGCAGCACCGTCCAGCGGTTGATCACCGTGGGCAGTGGAATCGGCCCGGCCACGTCCGCGCCCGTGCGCTTTGCCGTGTCGACAATCTCTTTCGTCGATTGATCGAGAATGCGGTGGTCGTACGCCTTCAAACGAATCCGAATTTTTTCTCCGTTAGGCATGTTTTACTCGATGATCTCCGTCACTGCTCCGGTTTACCCTGAATTCGCGCTAGCGAATGAAGGGCGCCCGCACGTTATTCGATAATTTCCGTCACCGCTCCGGCGCCCACCGTGTGGCCGCCTTCGCGGATCGCGAATCGCAGCCCCTTCTCGAGCGCCACCGGCGTGATCAAACTGATCTCCGCGCTCACGTTGTCTCCCGGCATCACCATCTCCACTCCCGCCGGCAGTTTCACGTCTCCCGTCACGTCCGTCGTCCGGAAATAAAACTGCGGCCGGTAGCCCGTGAAGAACGGCGTGTGCCTCCCGCCCTCTTCCTTCGTCAACACGTACGCTTCCGCCTTGAACTTCGTGTGCGGCGTGATCGATCCCGGCTTGCACAACACCTGCCCGCGCTCCACTTCGTCCTTCTCCGTCCCGCGCAAGAGCAGCCCCACGTTGTCGCCCGCCATCCCCTCATCCAGCAGCTTCCGGAACATTTCCACGCCCGTCACCGTCTTCTTCATCGTCGGTCGGAAGCCCACTATCTCGATTTCCTCGCCCACCTTCACCTTGCCCCGCTCGATTCGCCCCGTCACCACCGTGCCGCGCCCCGAAATCGAAAATATATCCTCGATCGGCATCGCGAACGGCTTGTCCACTTCTCGTCGGCGGCAGCGGGATGTGCTTGTCCACCGCTTCCATCAGCTCCAGCACCGACTTCTCCCACTTCGGATCCCCTTCAAGCGCCTTCAGCGCCGAGCCCCGAATCACCGGAATCGTGTCCCCCGGGAATTGATAAGTCTTCAGCAGCTCGCGCACCTCAAGTTCCACCAGCTCGAGCAGCTCCGGATCCTCCACCACGTCGCACTTGTTCAGAAACACCACAATCGCCGGCACGCCCACCTGCCGCGCCAGCAGAATGTGTTCCCGCGTCTGCGGCATTGGGCCGTCCGTCGCCGCCACCACCAGGATCGCTCCGTCCATCTGCGCCGCGCCCGTGATCATGTTCTTCACGTAGTCCGCGTGACCCGGGCAATCGATATGCGCGTAGTGACGGTTCGGCGTCTCATACTCCACGTGCGACACCGCGATCGTGATCCCGCGCTCCCGCTCCTCCGGCGCGTTGTCGATCGTGTCGAACGCGCGGAACGACACCTTCGGGTTGTTCTTACTGAGCACCTTCGTGATCGCCGCCGTCAACGTCGTCTTCCCGTGGTCGATGTGCCCGATCGTCCCCACGTTCAAGTGCGGCTTACTCCGCTCGAATTTCTCCTTCGCCATGTCTTTCTCCGCTCCTCCGCTTCAGCGTGCTGTACGAATCCCGTCTGCCTGAACCTGAACTATGACCTGACCACTTTGCCCGTCGCCCGGCCGATCACTTCCTCGGACACGTTCGGCGGCGCCTGCTGGTAATGCGAAAAGTGCATCGTAAAGCTGCCGCGCCCTTGCGTCTTGCTGCGGATGTCGGTCGCGTAGCCGAACATCTCCGCGAGCGGCACCAGAACGTTGATGATTTCGCTTCCGGCGCGAGTTTCCCGGCCCTGCAACTGGCCGCGCCGCGAGTTCAGGTCCGCGATCACCGGACCCATGTAGTCCTCTGGGACCACTACTTCCACGCGCATGATCGGCTCGAGCAGCTTCGGACTCGCGCGGCGGCATGCTTCTTTGAACGCCATCGATCCCGCAATCTTGAACGCCATTTCCGAGCTGTCCACGTCGTGATATGTGCCGTCGATCACGACAACCGCGAGGTCCACCATTTCGTAGCCCGCGAGGACGCCGTTTTCCATCGCTTCCTTCACGCCGTCTTCGATCGGAGGAATGAACTCCTTCGGAATTGCCCCGCCCACGACCTTGTCGATGAAAAGCAGCCGGTGCTCCTTGTCGAAGCGCCACTTGCCGCCCTTGCCCGCTACCTGCTTGGCCAGCGCGTCGAGTTCGTCCGTCGACAGCTCGTGCATGTCTTCGTGGTTCGCGTTCGGCAACGGTTGCACGGTCAGCTTCACGTGGCCGTATTGCCCGCGGCCGCCCGACTGCTTGATGTGCCGGTGCTCGGCTTCGGCCATCTTCAAAATCGTTTCGCGGTACGCCACCTGCGGCCGGCCCACGTTTGCCTGCACGCTGAATTCGCGCATCATCCGATCGACGATGATCTCGAGGTGCAGCTCGCCCATCCCGGAAATCAGCGTTTGTCCCGTATCCTGATCCGTGTGCACGCGGAACGTGGGATCTTCCTGGGCCAGTTTTCCGAGCGCCGTGCCCATTTTTTCCTGATCGGCTTTGGTCTTGGGTTCGATCGCTACGGAAATAACCGGGGTGGGGAAATCGATGTTTTCGAGGACGATCGGCTTCTCTTCGTCGCACAGCGTGTCGCCGGTCGTCACGTTTTTCAAGCCCACGCACGCCGCGATGTCGCCCGCTTCGATCGATTCGATTTCTTCGCGCTTGTTCGCGTGCATGCGGAGCAAACGCCCCATACGCTCGCGCGTCTTTCGCGTCGAGTTGTAAACCGATTGGCCGGTCTTCAGGACGCCCGAATACACCCGGATATACGTCAGATGCCCGACATACGGATCGGTCATGATCTTGAACGCCAGCGCCGCGAACGGCTGCTCATCCGACGCGCGCCGCAGTTCCGGCTCGGTTCCATCCGTCGTCATGCCTTCCACCGGCGGCACGTCCATCGGCGACGGCAGATAGTCGACCACCGCATCGAGCAACGGCTGCACGCCCTTGTTTTTGAACGCCGAGCCCGCGATTACCGGCACGAGTTTCAGCGCGATCGTCGAACGCCGCAGGGACGCGCGCAGTTCCGCCGGCTCGAGCGCGTGCTGCTCGAGGTACTTGGTCAGGATGGCGTCGTCGTGCTCCGCGATGTACTCCACCACTTTTTCGCGATGCTCTCTGTAGAATTCCGGGGTCAGCGCCGTCGCTTTCACGGCCGTTTCGAGGGCCGGGCGCGTCGCCAGATACGCCGCATCCCACAGCTTCTCGAGCGGCAAACTCTCGTATTCCGCGCCAAGCGCCTCGTCCTTCCAGACGATCGCGCGCTCCTCGATGAAATCGATGATCCCGATGAAATTGTCTTCGCGTCCGATGGGGTAGGTGACGGGAACGGGGTGCGCGGCGAGCCGTTGCCGCATCGAGCGGATCGAATGGTCGAAGTCGGCGCCGATGCGGTCCATCTTGTTGATGAACGCGATGCGCGGCACGCGGTACTTGTCCGCCTGCCGCCAGACCGTTTCCGACTGCGGCTGCACGCCTGCCACCGCGTCGAATACGGCGACCGCGCCGTCCAGCACGCGCAGCGATCGCTCCACTTCCACCGTGAAATCCACGTGCCCCGGCGTATCTATAATATTGATGCGGTAGCTCTTGTCGAAGCGCTTCCACGAAGCCGTCGTCGCCGCGGACGTAATCGTGATTCCGCGCTCGCGCTCCTGCTCCATCCAGTCCATCACGGTGGTGCCTTCGTGCACCTCGCCGATCTTGTAGGTCACACCCGTATAGAACAGGATCCGCTCGGTGACGGTCGTCTTCCCCGCATCGATGTGCGCCATGATCCCGATGTTGCGCGTGTGATCGAGTTGTACTTGCCGTGGCATTTTCTTATTCGAGTCCCAAGCCCCTTACAGCACCTCTTACCACCGATAATGCGCGAAAGCCTTGTTGGCTTCCGCCATGCGGTGAACATCCTCTTTCTTCTTCACCGCTCCGCCGCGGCCGTTCGCGGCATCCATGATTTCCTCGGCCAGCTTGTCCGTCATTGACTTGCCCGCGCGCGTCCGCGAATACAGCACCAGCCAGTGGATCGCGAGCGATTGCCGCCTGAAAGGATTCACTTCGACCGGCACCTGGTAGTTCGCGCCGCCCACGCGCCGCGTCTTCACTTCCAGCACCGGTTTGCAGTTCTCGACCGCCTTCTTGAACAGCTTGAACGCGTCGTCGTTCGCCTTCTTCGCGACCTGGTCCATCGCCTTGTAAAAAATCGTCTGCGCGGTCGACCGCTTGCCGTCGTACATCATGCTCGAAATAAATTTCTGCACGAGGTCGCTGCCGAACACCGGATCGCCCGGTATCCTGCGGCGTACAACCCATCCCTTGCGTGGCATCGCTCGCCTCTCCCGCTACTTCTGCGCGGCTTTGGGCCGCTTGGCGCCGTATTTCGAGCGCCCCTGCTTGCGGTTCTCGACGCCCGCCGCGTCGAGCGTTCCGCGAATCACGTGGTATCGCACGCCCGGCAGATCCTTCACGCGGCCCCCGCGCACGAGCACGATCGAGTGCTCCTGCAGGTTGTGGCCGATTCCGGGAATGTACGTCGTCACTTCGGCGCTGTTCGTCAGCCGCGCGCGCGCCACTTTTCGCAGCGCGGAGTTTGGTTTCTTCGGCGTCTGCGTGTAGACGCGAACGCACACGCCGCGCTTCTCGGGACATCCCTCGAGCGCGGGCGATTTCGTCTTCGTTCGGATTTTGTCCCGGCCATACCGCACCAGTTGCGCAAACGTCGGCACGCTACCCCCTTGATTATCAAAATCTCTGTTTTTGTCTGGCTCTGCGCAGCCCAAACCTGCCCGCGCAGAACTTTGCGGGTGAATGAACAGTAGAAGGTCGCCAAACCCGAAGGAACTACCAGGTACTCCGCGCTGACGCTTCACCCCGAGGAGTGAACTCAACTTTTACTGCGGAGAGGCTGTCACGGCTTTGCGGGGCTGGCGCCCCATTTCGGCCGTTCTTCCTTAACCCCGTTCCTTTTTTCTTGTTCCGGGGCTGGAAGACTTCCCTTTCACCACCGGGCACAATGCCCTAAGCACAACCGCGCAAGTATAGAGAAAGTAAGGAGTCATGTCAACTCGATTCGCCTGTGGAAATCTGCGTGCTCGGAGTTTCGGCCTGCCGAAATCCCGCCACCACATCCCAAACCAGGAGAATCATGCCTCCCTGCGCTATTCGCCAACCCCTACATGCGCCTCCATCAAGTATCACTCGCGCAACGCATCGCCGCTAGTATCAATCCCCGCAATGCCAAGGTTACGGTATCATTATTGTATTCATTCACTTACGGAGATTTCGGTATCTGATCCATCATCCGGCTATGCTCGCCGTTTGGCTCCCGCGGCCTCGTGGCCAGGCTGCGAGCAGGTAGTTCCCAACTTCTCAATCGTGCCTCGATGAGCGCTTTACCTCAAGCCACCATCACACCTAAACTGGGGCCTCGGATTTCAACAGGGAGCACTGTGATTTTTCGCTGGATGGCGATTTTCTGCCTTTTGAGCTTGCCGATACCCGCAAGCGCGCAGGAGAAATCCACGCCTCCCGCTCCGCCTCAAAATTCCGCCGCGGCCGCTCCCGCACCAAAGAAATCGACGCCCGATTATTCGCAAGAGCCGTTCGTCATCGAGCAGTTCCTCACATCCGTGCGCTTTGAAAATGACGGCACCGGCGAGCGCGACGTCACCGCTCGCATCCGCATTCAAAGCGATGCGGGTGTGCAGACATTCGGCCAGCTCCGCCTCGGCTACAACTCCGCGAACGAGCAACTCGACGTTCGCTACGTGCGCGTGCGCAAGCCCGACGGATCCGTCGTCACCGCCGGGCCCGATGCGATCACCGACATGACGGCTCCCGTCGCGCGCGACGCCCCCGTTTATACCGACTTCAAGGAAAAACACGTCACCGTTCCCGATCTCGCGCCCGGCGTCACGCTCGAATACGAAACCGTCACGCGCCTCGTCACGCCGCTTGCTCCCGGTGAATTCTGGTTCGACCACAACTTCGTCAAGAGCTCGATCGTTCTCGACGAGCAGCTCGAAATTAGCGTTCCCAAGGGCCGCAAGATCGATCTTCAATCGTCACCTCAAACGCCCTACGAAATGGTCTCGAAAGACGGCCGCACGATCTACATCTGGAAGCAGTCGAATCTCAAGCTGCCTTCCAACGACGAAGCGAAAAAGCAGCAGCCGCGGGATGCGGAAGCGAAGATTCCTGACGTGCAGCTCACCACATTCACAAGCTGGGAAGCGGTCGGCAAGTGGTACGCCAAGCTCGAGCAGGGGCGCACCGATCCTTCTCCCGAAATTCGCGCCAAGACAGCTGCTCTGATCGAAGGCCGCGCCACGGAGCTCGAAAAAATCCAGGCGCTGTACAATTACGTCTCGAAAAGCATCCGCTACGTGAGTCTTTCCTTCGGCGTGGGCCGCTACCAGCCGCATACGGCCGCCGAAATCTTCGCCAACCAGTATGGCGACTGCAAGGACAAGCACACGCTGCTCGCTTCGATGCTCAAGGCCGCCGGCATCCCGTCCGATGCCGTCCTGATTTCCTACGAGGGCAAATTTGATCCGTCAATGCCCTCGCCCGCGCAGTTCAACCACATGATCACGGCCGTGCCTCTCGACAAAGAACTGATCTGGATGGACGCGACCGAGGAGGTGGCGCCGTTCCGCCTGCTCGCCTCGCCGCTGCGCGCGAAATCCACGCTCGTCGTGCCGCCCGATGGCGACGCCAAGGTCATCGAAACGCCCGCCGATCCGCCGTTTCCGTCTTCGCAGCATGTCGAGATCGACGGCAAGGTGAGCGACCTCGGCAAGCTCACGGCGCACGTGCACTACACGATGCGCGGCGATACGGAACTCGTCCTCCGGCTCGCGTTTCGCCGCACGCCCGAAACGAAGTGGAAACAGTTGGCCCAGACAATTCTCACATTCGACGGCATTCGCGGCGAAGTCACCTCCGTGACGCCCAGCGATCCGACCGCCACGGCAGATCCATTCGTCCTCGACATCGATTACGAACTGCCGAACTACCTCGATTGGTCGAGCAAGAAAGCCAAAGCCGCGTTGCCGCTGCTTTCGATCGGCCTGCCCAATCCTCCCGACGACAACACCGCGCCCGTGAAACTCGGCAGCCCTCTGAAGGTGGACGTGAGCCTGAAACTGGAATTGCCGCCAGCTGACACCGCGCAAACTCCTATTTCCGTCTCCGTCACCCGCGACTACGCCGATTTTTCTTCGAGCTACCATTTCGCCGATCACACGCTCACCGCCGAGCGCATCTTGAATTTCAAGATCCACGAACTCCCGGCCTCGCGCACCAGCGACTACCTGGCTTTCGCGCGCGCGGTGAACGCCGACGAGAGCCAGGCCCTCGTCGTCGCGAGTGCCACGCCGGGCGCTCCCGAAATTCCGGCGGAGGCCAAGCCGGACGACCTCTTCGAAGCGGGCCTCGCCGCGCTCAATTCCGGCAATATGCGCGCCGCGATCCCGCTCTTCCAACGCGTCGTCGCGCTCGATCCGAAATACAAGCAGGCGTGGAACGATCTCGGCATCGCCTACCTGCGCGACGGTTCCTACGACGACGCCGTGACCGCCTTCCGCAAGCAGCTCGATGTCGACCCGTTCGACGAGCACGCCAACGACTACCTCGGCCTCGCGCTCGAAAATCAGCAGAAGTACCCCGAGGCCATCGCCGCATTCCGCAAGCAGGTCGAGACCAATCCGCTCGATCTCGTCGCGCACGCCTCTCTCGGCAGCATATTGCTCCAGCAGCATCTTTATCCCGACGCCGTCCCCGAACTCGAAAAAGCCGTGATTCTCTCGCCGGACAATGCCCAGCTTCAGGTCAGCCTTGGCCAGGCCTATATCGGCAGCGGGCAAAAAGAAAAAGGCCTTGCCGCCTTTGACAAAGCGGCCGGCCTTTCGCAAACCCCCGTGATCTGGAACGACATCGCCTACGATCTCGCGGACAACAAGATCGAACTCGATAAAGCCGAGCGATACGCCGAGTCGGCCATGTCTTCCACCGACGCCGATCTCCGCAATATCGATCTCCTCCATCTCACCATGGACCAGATGAACGAAGTCGCGAGCATCGGCTCCTTGTGGGATACGCTTGGATGGGTTTACTTCGCGAAGGACGACATGCAAAAGGCCGAGCGCTATGTCCGCGCGGCGTGGCGGCTCGATCAGCACGGCGAAGTCGCCGATCATCTCGCGCGAATCTACGAAAAGCTCGGCGACAAGGATCAAGCCGCCCGCACGTTCGCTCTCGCGCTTGCCGCGCCGCATTCCGTTCCGGAGACGCGCGCTCGCCTGATCCTGTTGCTCGGTGGCAACGCCGGCATCGACGATCTCGTGAGGAAGGCCACGCCGGAAATCGCCGCGATGCGCTCTTTTGAATTAAAGAGATTGCTGAAGGAAGACGCGACCGCCGATTTCCTGATCCTGCTCTCACCGGCAGGCTCCGACGGCGGATCGGTGAAAGTGGACGCCGCGAAATTCGTGAGCGGAAGCGAATCCCTGCGCCCATTCGCCGACAAGCTGATGACTCTCGATTATGGCAGCGCGTTTCCCGACGCCTCGCCCGCGAAAATCGTTCGCCGCGGCACGCTATCGTGCTCGGCGAAATCGGGCGATTGCACGTTCAAGCTGCTCATCCCAGAAGACGTCCACTCGATCAATTGATCCGACGAGGATCGTCATCCTGTTTACCCTGACGAGGGAAGGGAACCCGGCGCCCCTGGTTTTAGCCGGGTGAAGGATCTCTCCCCACGATCCGACAACCCTTCGCGTCGCTCAGGGCAAGGGAATCGTCATCCTGCTTGCCCTGACGCAGGAAGGGAGACGAGCGCCTTTTGCTCGTTGAAGGATCTCTCTTCTCGCCTTCCTCTTCTCGCCTTCCTCTTCTCGCCTTCCTCTTCTCTGCGTTCTCTGCGTCTCAGCGGTAAATCCCGGCTTTTCCCCGCCGTGGAGCCCGCATCTAGTCCCGCCCGGACTCCCACGTGATCTTGAAGACGACCGAACGCCGAATCTCTCCGCTCAGGAGTATCTGGGAGTAAGGGATCGCCTCCACATGGCGATCCTGTTGCAGATTTCGTCCCCACACCGAATACGTGAAGCCTCGAATGTTATTTGTGGACACACCGACGTCCACTCGATTCACCGTGGGCAGCGCGTCGTGAATCGCGTCGTAGTAGTAATAAGCGGCGTCGAAGTTCAAGTGCCGGGTCAAATCGAAGCGCGATTGGACGTTGAGCTGATGCTCGGGATTGGCGGCTACCGCCGGGAATCCAGCATTCGCTATGGACGTGCCGCGCACCTCCGTGATCGCTGCCGAAAGGGTCCAGCGGCGAACCGGCGCGTAGTTCAACGAAAGCTCCAGTCCGTGCGTCTGAGCGCCGCCCGGGTTGTAGAGGCTCACGGGCAGGTCGACGTACAACGGCGATGGATTGACGATTGCCGCTCCCGGCGCGCTTAACCCGAGCAGCCGGCTGTAGCTGTTGTAATAGATCGCGGCATCGACTGAGAATTTCGGCTTCCACTCATACCGGTACCCCAATTCGGCTGCGTGCAAAATCTCCGATTCCATTCCGGGGTGTCCCTCGACGAGTACAAACGTGGGAGGCATCTCACTGATTTCGAATTCGCGGTCGCGGAGTCCCTCTTCGATCTCTGCGGGCGCCCGCACCGCGCGCGAATAAGCCCCCCAAAAGCGTGTTGGATGAATTCGGCGTCCAGACGGCTCGAATCTGCGGTTGATACTCGAAACCTGTGTAGTCGTTGTGTTCGAATTTCGAGCCTGCGATCACTCGGAGCTTATCCGGGACCAGAGAGACGTCATATTGGATGAAGCCGCTGTACGTCGTATCTCTCTGCGAAGCCGGCACGAAACTAATGGTGAACGAGGCGGGCCAAGTATCGGCGGTGGTCAAGATTCCCCCGCCCATCGTCAGCGTCTGGCGAGCCGAGAACGTGTAGTCGTGCTGCAGCTCAACGTCGCACGTGCTGCGGTATCCCGTATCGATCGCGGCGATTCGTTCGGTCCAATCACAGAAACCCAGCACCTCCGTCGACGATCGTTCGCTCGATGTGTGCTTCCAGCGCGCGAGCACGTGGCCCCCTTTCACCACGGTGTCCGTCGCCAGCGCTACCGGTGCAGACGTGGGACTGAAGACCGACACAACATCGCGCACCCGTCCCGAGTAACCTTCTCCATCGAACGTCACAATGTCCTTGCTGGAGAGATTCCAATCGAAACGCATGCCGCCCTGCGAAATCGTCCACGCATCGTAATTATCGGCGCCCGCTGCATCGACTGTCGGAAGCCAGTAGTTGCTCGTTCCGTAGACGCGATAAGCGAAGTTATCTCCGGCGCTTCCCCCGTATCGCACGCGCCCTGCGTACCCCTCGTTCGCGCCACCGGAAGTTGTAACCTGCGGCCCCTGCGTTTTGGCCGCTTCCTTGGTGATGATGTTGATCACGCCGTTCACAGCGTTCGCGCCCCAAAGCGTGCCGCCCGGTCCCCGAATCACCTCGATCCGGTCGATATCCTCGAGCGGCGGGTCTTGCACGTCCCAGTACACGCCTCCAAACGTCGGCGAGTACACCACCCGCCCGTCGATCAGCACCAGCATCCTGTCGTTGAACGTGCTGCTGAATCCACGCGCGCTCACCAGCCACACGTGCGCGCTCTGTTGCACCACGTACAGTCCCGGGACCGAGCGCAGCGCGTCCGGCACCGACGAAAATCCTCCGCGCCGGATGTCGTCTCCCGTAATGACGTAGATCGCGGCCGGGGCCTTCGACAGCGTTTCGGCCTTCTTCGAAGCGGACGTCACCTCAACCTTCATCAGGTCCTCGATACTCAGATTCGTCAGGTCCGGCTGTACCGATGCACTCGTGCCGGGGGGCGTCGTGCTTGCGATGGGGGAACCCGGGGCTTGTGCGCGCGCAATCGTGCACCCGAGGATGAAAAACGCGACCACGCCGGCAGCGATGGCTCCGGCCGACGATTTCGAGACTGCTTCGATTTCGTTCAAGGCGTCGATATAACTTTCATCGGACCAAGGCAGGTTTACCTCCAGCGAATTCGCAGGAAAATCGACGAAAAACAATGTCTTCAGTGGATTTTCTGTGGAGGGGGGCCGGGCAAATCCCTCGGAGCTGTGCCGTCCGGCGCGGTCTGTTTCGAATCGGTACGCCGAGTGCGATCCGACTAGTTTACTTCTGCGCGCTGATCAGCCGGCCGACATTGCCCATCACGCGCAGGCCATCCCCGCGGTTTTTGAAGTAACGCGCGTTGATTTCATCAGGGCCGAGATCCTCGACCGACCGAAAACCGATCTGCATGAGCCACTCCATCAGCGCCTCGGGCGCGAAAGATGTGCGGAAGGGCTCGCCCGTCGATTCGACGCGCCGCGAAAGGGCGTCGAGCGCCATTCGCTCGATGAGGCCGAGCGATTCGCGCGGCACCATGTAGTCGAAAACGATTCCGCCGCCCCGCGGCAACGATGCGACAAATCGAAGCGTCGCGGCAATCACTTCCTCGGTGAGGTACATCGATACGCCGAGCCACGAGAAGAACGCCGCCTTCCCGCGATCGAATCCGGCGTCGCGCAAGCCGTCGGCCAGCGTCTGCCGCTCGAAATCTACGGGCGCGAACGTCACCGACGGTGGAATCGCAATCTCAGTCGCTGCGAGCTGCCGCCGCTTCCACTCCTGCGTCGCAGGATAATCAACCTCGAACACGCGCAGCGCTGTCTCGGCGTGCGGATGCCGGTACGCAAACGTATCGAGCCCCGCCCCTAGCACCACGTATTGCGCCGTGCCGCGCCCGATCGCTCGCGCCAGTTCATCTTCCGCATACCGGCTGCGCGCCGCCATGAACGCGCGCAGAGCCATCGACAACCGGTCGCGGCCCATTCCTTCGCCGCCCTCGAGCCGTTGGATCGCACCCGGCCCCAGAATCTTCAGCGCGATCGGATCGTCGAGCACCTTCGGGTGATCTGCAAGCTGGTGCGCCGCCCGCCTCATCGCCACGCGCAGCGCCGTACGGCTCGGCTTCGCTTCTTCCATGATTTGCAGTTTACAAGATTCGGTTGTCTCCCCAGGAGCAACAATCAACGTCGCCCTCGACTGTGGACAGTTCCCGGAAACTTCTTGACCACCCTGCTCGTATTCCAGGCAGGGCTTCACGCTAGTAGACTGGGCACCTTCCGATCAGGGAGGAAACATGAAAGCGACCCGCAACCCCGGGAGAGTCGCTGGGCTTTGGTACCTGGCGCTCACGATCTTCGGCCCGCTGCGCTTGATTTACTTCCGAGCGAATTCTGCATGCAACACTGTGCCACCGCAGAGCGCTCTTACCATTCCGGCACTCTTCGTGCCGGGCAATACAGCCGCGACCGCTGACAACATCGCCGCTCACGAATTACTCTTCCGCTTCGGCATTGCCGCCGACCTGATCTGCGCGGTCATTTTGATCTTTCTGGTGCTGGCGTTTTACCGGCTATTCAAAGGGGTGGACCAGAACCTCGCCGTGCAGGTGGCGATCTTCGGGGGCGTCATGCCGGCCGTGATCTACTTCGTCGGCGTGGTGAACGACCTGGCCGTCCTAACCTTGGTGCGCGGCGCCGATTTCCTCGCCGCATTCGACAAGCCTCAGCGCGACGCGCAGGCCATGCTGTTTCTCAATCTGCGCGACCATCAAAACACCGCCGCCGAAATCCTCTGGGGATTGTGGCTTATTCCGCTGGCAATCCTCGTGTACAGGTCGCGCTTCCTGCCGCGGTTCCTGGGGGTTTGGCTCGTGTTCAACGGCCTCGCGTACCTCACCATGAGCTTTACGGGCATACTCCTGCCGCAGCAGTACCAGCAAAAGGTTTTCACCTACTCGCAGCCCGCGCTCGCCGGTGAGCTAGCGCTCATGCTATGGCTCGTGATCAAAGGCGCGAAGCCGCCGGCCGCCACGCAGCCAGCCGGAATGCCGTAGCGCGCCCGTAGGGCGAATCAAAGGAGAAATGTAAAGCGCAGGATGAAGGGATGAAGTGGCTGCCGCGCGGAAAAGGTTCCCATGATGCAGGATCGCGGCAAATTCGGCTTTGTATGGCTTTTCTCGGCCCGCGTAAGCCACCGCTAGGGGGGTGCTGCAGTCCCCTCTTATTGCAATTAAATTCGGGGGTTCAACGCGAAGAGAGATCCTTCGGCCGACCAAGCAAATGCGTCGGCCTCAGGATGACCATCCTCATCGGATGGTCATTTGATCTCCATCACTTCTTTTTCTTTTGCCGCGGAGAGGTCTTCGATCTTTTTCGTTTCGGAGTGAGTGACCTTCTCGAGCTCGTCGAGCGAGCGCTTCTTGTCGTCTTCGCTGATCTTCTTTTCCTTCTCGAGCTTTTCGATGGCCTCTTTGATGTCCCGGCGGATGTTGCGCACCGACGTGCGGTGATTTTCGAGCACTTTGTGGATGTGCTTCACGAGATCCTTGCGGCGCTCTTCGGTGAGCGGCGGAATGGGGACGCGGATCACTTTGCCGTCGTTCGCGGGATTGATGCCGAGATCGGAAGTGCGAATCGCTTTGTCGATCAGCGCGACCGCGCCCGGGTCCCACGGCGAAATCACAATGGTCATCGGATCGGGAATATTCACCGTGCCGAGCTGATTGATCGGCATCGACGTGCCGTGATAATCGACGCGCACGTGATCGAGCAGCGCCATATTGGCGCGCCCCGTGCGGATTGCGGCGAGATCCTTGCGAAAATCCTCGACCGCCTTTTCCATGCGCGTCCGCGCTTGCGCGATCGCGTCCTTGCTGGTGGCAACCGTGCTCATCGAAGAAGTGACCTCCTACTATGGGCGCTCGCCCTTCCACCTAGTCGGCGGCGACGGTTGAGCCGACGCGCTCGCCGAGGACGACCCGCTTCAGGTTTCCCGGCACGTTCATGTTGAAGACGACGATCGGCATCTTGTTGTCCATGCAAAGCGAAATCGCCGTCGAGTCCATCACCGACAGGCCCTTTTGCAGGACGTCGAGATACGTGATGCGGTCGATCATCTTCGCGCCCGCCACTTTTTCCGGATCGGCGTCGTAGATGCCGTCAACGCGCGTCGCCTTCAGGATCACCTGCGCCTTGATTTCCATCGCGCGCAGGGCTGCCGCCGTGTCCGTCGAAAAATAGGGATTGCCGGTGCCTGCCGCGAAGATCACCACGCGCTTCTTTTCGAGGTGCCGCGTGGCGCGCCGCCGGATGAAGGGCTCGGCCACCTGATGCATTTCGATCGCGCTCATCAGTCGCGTGTGGCATCCCACTTTCTCGAGTGCGTCCTGCAGTGCGAGGCCATTGAGCACCGTCGCGAGCATGCCCATGTAGTCGCCGGTCGCGCGGTCGATCTCGAGTCCCTGCTGCCGCGCGCCGCGAAAAATATTGCCGCCGCCGACGATGACGGCGATCTCGATGCCGAGGTCCTGAACGTCTTTTACTTCGCGCGCGATGCTCTGAATTGTTTTCGCGTGAATGCCGAAATCATCGGGACCGGAAAGCGATTCGCCCGAAAGCTTGAGAACGATGCGCTGGTAGACCGGCGTTTCCCCGGCCGCGCCTTCGGTGCGTGCCTGCTGTGGTGCAGCCTTCATCGTATTTGGCGACCGCTCCTGCCCCCGAGGCATTCTAGCAGAGAATCGGCGCGGGCTGGCGGCCTCGTGAGCCGCGCCTTGTAGCGCTGGCCTCCGGCCGGCGTCTTGTTTTCCTTGCGGAGGGCAAATTGCGCACCAAAAGAAGGCCGGCGAGACGCCGGCGCTGCGTGGTTTTCGGAGCGACCTTGGCTATACGGAGGCAGGCGTTTCCGGGGCTTCCGGCGTCTCTGCGCCGGTTCCGGCGCCGTCCATTTCGCCGACCTTGAAGCGCGAGAAGCGGCGGATGGCGATGTTCTCGCCGAGTTTCGCGATGGCCTGGTCGACCAGCTCCTTGATCGTGGTGCCTTCGTCCTTGATGAAGTGCTGTTCGTAGAGGCAGTTCTCTTCGTAGAATTTTTCCATCTTGCCGGTGACGATCTTTTCGACCACGTTCTCCGGCTTCCCGGCGGCAGCTGCCTCTTCGCGGTAGACCTGCTGTTTGCGGTCGAGGATCTCCTGTGTCACTTCCTCGCGCCGCAGGTACTTCGGGTCGAGCGCGGCGATGTGCATGGCCACGTCGTGGCACAATCCTTGAAAATCGTTCGTGCGCGCGACAAAATCGCTTTCGCAATTGATCTCGACAAGCACACCAATCTTGCCGCCCGCGTGAATGTAGCAGCTCACGAGGCCTTCGGAGGTGGCGCGCTGCGCTTTCTTGGCCGCGGCCACTTGGCCTTTTTTTCGCAGAACGGTGATGGCTTTCTCGATGTCGCCGCCGCTCTCGATCAGGGCCGCGCGACAATCGGAAAAGCCCGCGCCGGTTTTGTCGCGCAGTTCCTTCACGAGCTGCGCGGGTATGTTACCGCTCTTTGCTTCGGGTGCTGTCGCCATCTCTTTTCTCAATTCCCTATTGGCTGGATTTTAAAAAGGACCGCCGGGCTGCAATTCGCACAGAATCCGCATCGCAATTCCACTCTGATTGCGTTCCGTCGTCCAAACTATCCGCTGAATTCTATCGGGCCGCGCCTTCGTCGTCTGGTACAGGAGTGGGAACTTCCTCGGCGGGAGCCGCTTCTGCCACTTC
Organism: uncultured Acidobacteriota bacterium; assembly: GCA_963841605.1. Classification (GTDB taxonomy): domain Bacteria; phylum Acidobacteriota; class Terriglobia; order Acidiferrales; family UBA7541; genus Palsa-295. The sequence continues at coordinate 106,235 of CAWJDM010000012.1, read as the reverse complement.
GCCCTCGACGAAATCGCCTTCCTGCTTCTCGTATTGTTCGTACGCGCTCGTATCGACGTAGTCGGGGCCTTCTTCGCCCGGCACGCCTTCGGCCTTCTGATCGGCGATCTGCGTCTGCTCGAACGACTGGCGCCCCGAGAGAACCGCGTCCGAAATCTTCGACGTGAACAGGCGAATCGCGCGCAGCGCGTCGTCGTTGCCGGGAATCACCCAGTCGACGAGCGTCGGGTCGCAGTTCGTATCGACGATCGCGACCACCGGGATGCCCATCCGGCGCGCCTCGCGCACCGCGATCACTTCGGCGTTGGGGTCGATCACGAACATCGTGTCCGGCAGCGTCGTCATGTTCTCGACGCCGGAGAAATTCTGCTGCAGGTGCTTCAATTCGCGGTCGAGCCGCGCCGCTTCCTTCTTCGAAAGCTGCGCCATGCGCCCGTCTTCGGACATGGCTTTCAGCAGCTTCAGCCGCTTGATGGATTTCTGCAATGTGACCCAGTTGGTGAGCGTCCCGCCGAGCCAGCGGTGGTTCACGAAAAACATGCCGCAGCGCTCCGCCTCTTCCTTGATGGCTTCCTGCGCCTGGCGCTTGGTGCCGAGGAAAAGCACGCTCTTGCCCTGCGCCGCTTGTTCGGCCACGTAACGCGCGGCCTCGCGGAACAGTTTCAGGGTCTTTTGTAAATCGATGATGTGAATTCCGTTACGCTCTCCGAAAATGTACTCCTTCATTTTCGGATTCCAGCGACGCGTCTGATGGCCGAAATGCACGCCGGCCTCCAGAAGCTCCTTCATTGTAATTTCGACTCCCAAAGTACCTCCTCCCTTTCAAGGGGATGCTTGTGTCCCTAGCTTCCTGCCTCAGGACGATTCCGGCTTGCCGGAACAGCATCCTTTTTTGCCGGTCCTTCCCGGCCGTGAATTTTCCCGCCCCAATTTTTCGGGGCGGGCCTTGCATCGAAACAAAACCGATCGACTAGCGCTTGCTGAACTGGAAGCGGCGGCGTGCGCCCTTTTGTCCGTACTTCTTCCGTTCCTTCATGCGCGGGTCGCGCGTCAAAAATCCATTTTTGCGCAGCGCCGGACGCAGCTCCGGATTCAGCTTCGAAAGCGCCCTCGACAATCCCATGCGCACGGCTCCGGCCTGGCCGCCTACGCCGCCGCCCTTCACCTGCGCGTGCACCTCGAGCTGATCGTGCATCTGCGTGAACTTCAGCGGCTCGGTGGCCGCGATGTTCCACGCGACGTTGCGGAAATATTCGTCCACCGGCCGGCCATTCACGGTGAACTGCGCCGGGCCCGGCTTGATGTACACGCGCGCGACCGCTTCGCGGCGGCGTCCCGTGCCGTAGTGCTGCTTCACTGTGCCTTCAAAATTCACGGCTGAACTCAACGTTCCCCCTCTTCGATAACTGCCCGTATCGCGCCGTCCGCGGACTCGTCCGCGCAGCGCAAAATTCCCGAAATTGTTCCCGTCAGTTGTTCTTAGAGCGCAAGCGGCTGGGGCTTTTGTCCGGCGTGGCGGGCAAGCGCTTCCTTCCCTGCGTATATCCGCAACTTCTTAGCGCGGCGTGCGCGGAGCTTGTTCTTCGGCAGCATCCCGAGCACCGCTTCGCGGATCACTTCTTCGGGACGCCTCTCGAGCATTCGGCGGATCGGAATTTCCTTGAGCCCGCCCGGATAACCGCTGTGATGGCGGTAGATCTTCTGGTCGATCTTGTTTCCGGTCAAACGCACGCGCTCGGCGTTGATTACGACCACGTGATCGCCGCAGTCGAGACTCGGCGTGAAACTTGCCTTGTCCTTACCGATCAGAAGTCTCGCAATGCGCGTCGCCAGGCGCCCCAGCACCTGTCCTTCGGCGTCCACCACGAACCAATCCTTGCCTACCGTGAGCGCTTCCGCCTCCCGGCCCTTCGGAACATACGTCCGCATTCGCCCAGTCTACCTTTCCATCTAGAGACAAACGCTAACTATAGCGTACACCGCTTTTCCCGTCAAACGAACTCTCGGGCAGCGGGGACTGCAAGAAACACCTTCTCATACGTTCTACATGTGGGGAGTACACTGAATAGGAGAATATCCAAATGCTGCGAATCGTGGCTCTGGTTGTCGGCCTCCTGGTCTTGCCGGGTGGTAACCATCGCCCGGAGCATAAGATGACGCTGCCCGAGGCTATCGAATTCATGCGACCCTCGGTGGTGCAGGTTTCGCTTCGTGTGGACCCGGCCCCCACAGGCCGCCCGTTCGAAGTTCCGGCGCGCCCGGTCGTAGTTCCCCTAGGTAGTGGTTTTCTTGTCAGCGTCGATGGGTACGCCGTCACTGCCCGCCACGTTGTCGAAGCATTTCACGCTGTCCAGACCAACGGGAGAAAGACTCTGGTGGTTGGTTTGGCACTCCCAAATCTCGAAAATTACAAATCTGGAGGTGCCACTATAAGTATCCGGGGCTCCTTCAGATACGTAAACTGCGAAGTCGTCGACGAAGATGTCCGCCACGATCTCGCCCTACTGCAACTGGACCCCAATCCTTTCACACACAAGGCATCCCTCATAGAAACACCCAAAGAGACGATCGATGCCCTGGAGCGAGTTGCGCCCCTTGCTTCCTCTCGTCCCGTGGACGGACAGGCCATTGCGGTCTCGGGATATCCGTTCAATGAGACGGTGCTGATCACTACTTCGGGCAGCTTGGCCTCGTCTTGGGCGTACGACAGCGCACTGGGGCAGATCCCGGGCGCGCCTTCCGGTTCTTTGGCTCCGGACGTAGCTGACTCCTATCTCGCTGATGTCCAGGTGAATCCTGGGAACAGCGGCGGCCCCGTATACTCCGTCGAAAACGGCATGGTCATCGGCGTGTGCGTCGCATATGATATGGCTCCTGTGGTGTACGGCGATGGTAATCATGAACCGGCGAGCGTAGGGAATCGGCCGATTTTCTCTAATTCGGGACTTGCTGTCGTTGTCCCCGTCCCCTACGTCGTCGACCTACTTAAGAAACAACGTCAAATGAGGGAGCGTGGGGTGCCCTCCGTCACAGGCATGCGTGATCTTCATCACGCCGCGGACGCGCGCTTTGACTCATGGTGCGGGCATCATAGGTATTGATGCTTAGCCGAGGTTCAATCCAATGGAGAAAATACCGAAGGTTCTTTTCTTCTCGCGAGGAAGTGCGTCGCGGGGCCAAATGGCCGAAGGATTCCTGCGCTCCCTGGCAGGCGATCGATTTATTCCGGTGAGCGCGGGAGCTGACGCCGCGGATGTGAATCCGCTGGCGGCGGAGGTGATGCGTGAAGTCGGAATCGACATCTCCGCCCAGAAGACGCGCGAGGTTGGTTCTCTTTTCCACGAGACTTTCCACTTCGTGGTGGTTCTGAGCGACGAGGCTCGCGAGCGATATCCCCTGTATCCCTTCACCCGGAGACTGCTCAAGTGGTCCGTGCCGAACCCGGAGATTGCGGCCCGCGAACTCGAAGCGCAAAAACAGATGTTCCGCCAAGTCCGAGATCAGATGAAAATCCAGGTGGAGAAATTAATTCAAACGACGGGCGCTCCCGCCAATTCCTATTCCGCCGCAGCGTGAAGGCTGTGGCCGGGCCGTCGATTGGCCTTGCGAGCTTGCCGACCGATTGCCATAAGACGCCGCGCGGGAATTTCTAGGGTTCGGGCGGCGCGTCTGCCGAGTAGCCGTTCGGATAGAAATGGTTCGCCGTGATATATGGCAAGAAGCGCGCGCCGAACCAGATCGTATTGTTCTTCTCAACTTCCACTTTGGGCAGGCTCCAGTTCATCTGCGGTTCGGGGTAATAGGTGAACGTCTTCGTGTCGGGATCGTAGCGCACCAGCGAATTCTGCGGCTGATCCGTGATCCAGAGCTTGTCGGTCTTATCCGGCCACACGTCGTAGGGATTCGCCCCCTGCGTGGGCATCTTGATTTCGGTCATCTGGCCGGTGGTAGGGTCGAGCCGCCCGATGATTCCCGTGGTGTACTCCGAGAACCACACGATGCCCTTCGAATCCACTCCGACGCGGCGAATCTGGCCCCACGACGACGGCGCATAATACTCCGTGTACTCCTCGGTCTTCGGATCGAACTTCGTCACCTGCCCCTTGCTGTATCCCGCGCCCCAAATCGTATCGTCCACGCGATCGACCGCTAGGCCGTAGATCAAATTGTCCGGCGTGGGCGTCTGCCATTCGTGGACCACACCGGTCTTTCGCCACCAACTCGCCCACTCCGCCCGGGCCCTTCACCATCCCGAACCAGACGTTGTCGTCGTTGTCCGTGACGACCTGCAGCATGCCGCCGCGCCGAGGCATGTAATGGCGAATCTGCTTACCGGTCTCGGGATCGAGTTCGCCCAATTGCCCGCCGACAATCTCCGCCCAGAAGACGTGTCCCTCTTTATTCACGGTAATGCCATGCATGAAGACGTACGTGTCCGGCCCTTTCAGCGGATAGACCTTGAAGCGTTTGCTCGGATCGAGCTGCGTGGGATCGAGATGAATCATGGCGTTCGCCGTCGGGTTCGCGTACCACACGCCATCCGGCACGATGAACGGATCGTGCAACAGTTGCGGCAGCGCCCGGCCACCCATCGTCGACGGGTCCTGGGCCGTCACTCCGTCGATTTCATTTGCGCCGATCACGTCGCCTCGAAACGGCGGCCGCGGGAAATTGTCTGGAATGTCGTAGGAAACGTAAATCGCTTTCGCGAGCGCGTTCTCGTCGAGGATCGGCGGATCGACTTTCAGCCGCTTATCCGGCATGCCCGGACCGAAATGCGTCGCGAGATATTCCGCGATCTGATCTTTCTGCGCGCCCGTAAGGTAGGTGTGGCCGAGATTCGTGGCGAAAGCGTCGTCGGTCGGGCCCGTCTCCGTCATCCGCGCGATGCCGAGGCGGTAGCCTTCCTTGGTGCGGTGCATCGTGCCAAATTCCGGGCCGTGGCAACCGGTGCAATTTGCTTTCAGCAGATCGCGTCCCGGGCCCGGCGGATACAGCTCGTCCATGCTGTCAACCCACACCGTGTTCGCGCGCACGCCGGGGCCGCCCATCGCCGCGGTCATTCCTTCGGTCGACGCGCCCTGCGCCGCGCCGCCCCGGCTGCCGATCTTCGTGAGCGCGATGTCGGCGGTCTTCTCTTCACCCGGCGCGAGATCGATCCGCAGCGTGGGCGATGTAAAACCGCGCTCGAGCACGCTCACGTCGTACGCTCCGGGCAGCGCCTGCGGAACCGCGTAGCGCCCTTTCACGGTGAACACTGTGTACCAGAGCTTGTAGGTGAGGTTGTGCGCCGTCACGCGAAATCCAACGACGGCGCCTTCGTTTGCCGTCACCGCGCCGGAAAGCGTTCCTCGGGCCGGTGCCGACATCTGCGCGCGCGATCCTACTACGGCGCAGAACATCGCCAGCACCACCGCAATCCCGCCGGCGAGACGAGCGTTGCGCCAAATGTCGTTGCGGAGATGACGCAGGAGACTGCGGAGTATCGTTTTCATCGGCTCCCCCCGTTCACTCAACCCTCGGTGATCGGGAGAGTATCAGAAAACGCGCCCGGGAAGCTCGCCCCAGATTTTCGCTTGGGTTACGCGGCTGGCAGGAGCCTCACATTTTGCCGACAGCCGCCGCCTTCGGGAAAGGGAGGACACCTCCCGGCTGAGCCGTCAAATCGTGATACCCGCGCACCAGATCGTCCCGTGTTGCCTGAAGGACCACCCATTCGACCGCCAGGGTGCGGCTCGGCGAGGCGATTACGTCAAAGACGCCCGAGTGTATTGCCTCCTGATACTCGCCCGGACCGATGAAGTTCGCGGTAAGAACAACCCGAGTCCTGCCCGCCCCCGAGTCGGCCAACGCCACGAGGTCGCGGTAGCTGCCATCAACGAAATGGCGATCACAAAATATCAGTCCAATATTCCGCCTTGCCAGAACCTCCGCGCTTTCCTTCACGGTCGAGACGCAAATAGCATCCACACCCAGGCGCGTAAGAATTGTCACAATCGATCTCCGCATTTCCAAGTCGGACGACGCAACCAGGATTTCCGAAAAACTGTCCATACGTTTCCCTCGATCCCTTGCCATCCACCCACTAACGAAAACAGGAACAAGGAACCATAGGAAAATTCGGGTAGTGGCCGGTTTTGCCTTGGTGTGCCTGCTAGGTGCACTCTGTGTAGGCTGCGGGGGCGTTGAAATCGGGGTAAAAACCAGTTTCCACAGGGCTGAATCCCGCCTGTCTCCAATACAGATAGCAAAATCCACTGCGCCGCAATCTTCTCCCGAAGGCCAAATACTCCACGACCCCATGCACGTACAGGGTGAAGTCTCTAGCAATTACGCGAGCAAGCTCATCATTGCTGACGGGAAGGGGAATTGGCTGGATTGGCATTTCGGGAGGATAGACGAATTCAAAAGTTCTATCGAAAGATGGCCCCGGAGGATAGCTGGGCACTGGGGGCAGCACCTGTCCCTCTGGGACAAGTTCTACGCGCATGGCGATTCTCTTAATACGTGCTGTAGTTCTGCCGTGGTTCTTTATGGTAGGCGAAATCCAAAGGAATTGAACCAAGTTAAGATCAATGGTGAATTCAGGAATCTTGCCTATGCTTACCAAAACCCATGCGCGCTCTACAGCTCGCATTGTAGAGGTCTGGCGCACTATGGCCCAGACAGTCAGACCAAGAATGAGCGCCTGAATTCCAGCGATGATGGCGAGCCATTTTGTGAAGTATGCGATCTTCCTTTGTATCTCGGCATCCTCATCGGCGCTATCTGCGTTGTGGTCTTTGTTTGCGGGTGGAGTGCTCTGTGGGACTACGACCGTTACATTTTGGGAGCTACTCTCATGCTGCTCGGGGCGTGCGGCATCCTCAGCTTGAGCGATAGCGCTTTGTTTTGTGACCCGTTTTTCTGGCGCGTTTTGGGAGCCAAAGACCCCTATCGTTGCGACCGCTGCAAGAGCAAGGAAGACCAGCGTTCTACGGAGCATAATGGAATAAGTGTACCACAGAAATATCCCTTGACAAGCTCTGATTATTGGGGTACAGTAATTGTCATGGGGAGAACGCAAATGGCAAACGTCCTACCGATGGAAAAGAAAGTAGCGGTCATCAGCGCGTTGGCGGAAGGCGCGGGAATCCGGCAAACCGAGCGCATGACGGGCGTCAATCGCGAAACGATCATGTACCTCGGTGTGCGCGTCGGTAAAGGATGCGCGGCTATCCTAGACCAGAAGATGCGCGGCCTTTCTTGCCAGCATCTCCAATTCGATGAGATATGGGGATTCATCGGCAAAAAGGAACGCCACATGCGCCCGGAAGATGATCCGACGCTTGGCGACGTTTGGACGTTCTGCGCGATTGACTCTGACACCAAGCTAGTCCCATCGTTCAAGGTGGGCAAGCGCGATACAGCAACCGCGAACGCTTTCGTTGCCGACGTTGCTGCAAGGATGGCGAACCGAGTGCAGATTTCGAGTGACGCACTTCGCGCCTACGTTGACGCCATCGAGCTATCCTTCGGGAGTGACGTGGATTTCGCGCAGATAATCAAGACGTACACGCATGATGATTCGATCATCGCGGAGCGGAAATTCAGTGCGCCAGAAGTGGTGACCACTGAAAAGCGCCGCATCATTGGCCGTCCCGACATGCGCCTTGCGTCCACAAGCCACATTGAACGATTGAACGGCACGACGCGCCTTTACATGCGCCGCTTGACCCGGCTCACCTACGCTTTCAGCAAGAAGCTAGAGAATTTCGAGGCGGCCACTGCGCTTCACTTCGCCTACTACAATTTCGTGAGGCGTCACAATACGCTTCGCGTCACACCTGCGATGGAAGCAGGAATCGAGCGGGATTTCTGGACAGTCGAGAACTTGGTGGAGGCCGCATGACTTTCGAGCACAAGCTTATCGTAGGACTGGAGGATATTAAGGGAATCATTTTTGAGTGCAATCAATGCAAGTCCAAAACCGTTCTCATACCGGAAAGCGCAGACTTCCCGCCACAAAGATGCCCCAACGGACACGCATGGGATTGGAATATCCCAGTGTCTTATGGTTCTACGGAATCGCCATTTAAAGCTTTCCTGACATCTGTTAAGAGGCTCCGCGATCCGCTGGCCGAACGGGTTGGATTCAAGATATTTTTGGAATTCAACGATGCCAGCTAGCTATATCGACGAACTGCGGGACGTGATCCGGCGCTTACATGGCGTCGATTCAACGCACGTCGAAAGCGTGCCGATCAAAGAGACGTTCCAAGGAAGAACCGTGTGGGAAGGCATTGTAGAAGTTTTCGAGCTTCACGGTCATCCCAAGGCGCCGAAACTCTACGCATGGGCGTACGAGACAGATAATCCGAAGAAACCTAAGCATGTGACCGTTCTGCATCTCGGCCCGATCACATCGCCCCTGTTAGCCGTGCGAGCCGCAATAGTCGAGGAGTTTAGGGCTAATGAGTCAGCCGAAGAAAGCTAGGAAAGCAGGGCGTCCGCCGCTTCCAAAGGGCGAGGCGAAGATCGGAACCTTGCGAATCCGTGTCACCCCCGATGAATTGCGGTCAATCGAGTCTCGGGCCAAGGCCAGCAAGCAGACGGTTTCCGAGTGGATTCGTAGCACGTTGGGGGCCGCACTTTGATGCCGACAAATTCAAAACCGGCCACTACCAAAATTCGCCGCAACGGGGAATCGGCTGTTGACCCTAAATAAATCGGGAATATCGCTGTAGCGAGGCTTAGACACCAGCGTTCAAAGGCGCGCCGTTTCAGGCGTGTGACGGCGCCAAATCGTACTTCTTACTTCTGGTTGGCGACGCCGATATTGTGGACGCCGGCGAAGATGGAAACGGCCGCGCCGGTCGATTGCGGCAGCCACCACATGCGGCGGACAAAGCGGTTGTGGCTGAGTTGCATGCGGCGCCCCGCGTAGTCCAGAGCCAGCGGGCAAACTTGCGTCGCGACATAGATCGCAGGCGAGGAAGCGAACGGCCTCAGCAGGGGATTCTGCTCCACGGCGCCGCTGGCGACGGCCTGGCGCGTGGTATAGGCATCGAATACAGCCGCGCCATGCTGAGCGACCGACAACGCGATCCACATCTTCCGCGACGGCAGCCGCTCGACTCCGATTCTGCCGATCGGATTGGCGGCGATGGGAGCATTCGGCAGATCGGTTACCGGCGTCGTCTCGAAGTTCTGCCCGGGTTGCGCGGCAACGTTCATCGCAACCGCAGCCGGAGCGGTTTCGGCCGCCTTGGTGGCCGGGACGATGTTGGAAGAAGATAGCCGTTGAGCGCCCACCGGCAGCGCGACGGCCGCTGCGGCGGCTAGAAAGCCATACATTAGGGCGTATTTTTGAATCTTGCTGGTTCGCATTTCGGAATCCCTCAGTGTCGGCTCGCATCCGCGACTGCGGAATGGATGCTTGCGACACCGTGAGATTAGCGGCGCGCTCCGGACCGGGCCATGGAGCTTTGCTCATATTCGAGTTGGTACCAAGGTCGTTACCCTTCGTTCTACGCACACCGGTACCACCGTCCTATAGCTAAGCGCGCAGGCGGCCTCTAAAGTGGGATTGTCGAACAATCGTGATGGGGAGACAGGTGTGAGCACACAACCATGGTCGAGCCGCGGGCTCGAGTACGCGGGCCGTTCAGCCGCCAAAGCCAAGCGGGACGCCCGCCGCAGGAAGCGCTTGCAAGTGTCTCTGCCCGTGCATCTTTCGGTGTTCGACGCGCGTTTCCGGGACATCGAAGACGTGGGCGAGGTGATCGACTTCACACGCGACGGCCTGTACTTCGCCACCTGCATGCCCCACTATTTCGTCGGCATGCGCCTTGAGGTCACTTTTCCCTACGGGGATAAGGTCGTGGCGCACAAAAAATTTCTCGGCTCGATTGTGCGCATGGAAGACCTCGGCGACGGCAAGAGCGGCGTCGCCGTGCGCTTCCTTTTGTAGCTCCTCGGATTCTCCCGGCCTTCAAAACACGCTTCACATTTGTCAGCACGGCCAAAATTCTCCCTGTGGGAATTCGGCGTCTATTGACGAGCACATAACGCCGCGTTAACACGCGCGGAATATGCTCCAGGGAGCGGGGGTTTCGATGAACGTGCTGTCTCTTCCGTTGGCAAACATCCCTCCCATGCCGCCCGACTTGTTGGCTGGCGCGATTCAAGAATCAAGCTTCGCCGAAGGGAGTTCCCACTGTGAATCACTGCGAGATCGGAGAAACGGCCGGCGCCATCTGGCAGGTGCTTTCGAGCGACGGGCCGCAGACGTTCGCCGCCCTCATGGAAGAGGTCGACGCGCCTCAAAGCATTTTCTTCATGGCGGTTGGCTGGCTTTCGCGCGAAGACAAGCTGCGAATCGAGCCCGCCAACGGCGACTACCTCATCAGCCTGCGGCAATAGAAACAGCTCTGCGCGCGATCAACGCGGTGATCAAGGCTGGCGGCGGGAACTACGCGGTCGGAGACTGAGCCGGGCGGCAAGTCGCGTCGTGGCGACCTGCCGTCCCCGGCGGAAGAACTCGTTTGGGCGAGGCGGTAGAAAAGCGCGCGATCAATCGGCCGAGGCGGTAACCCGCGAGCGCGACGAGAACGACTTGTCGTCTTCGCTGGCTTCGCCGGCCTTGTCGATCTCGATCGAGCCCTTGAAGTACGCGCCGTCTTCGATCATGATCCGCGCGGTCGTCAGATCGCCGACCACCGAACCATCCTTCTTGATCTCGATGCGGTCGCGGGCGCGCAGATTGCCCTTCACGTTGCCGTAGACGACCACTTCGCGAGCGATGACGTCGGCCGTGAGCTTCGCGCTCGCGCCCACCGTCAGCTTGCGGTCCTCTAGCTGGACCAGCCCCTCGACGGTGCCGTCGATGAGCAGGTCTTCGTTGCCGGTGATTTCGCCCTTCACGTGCAGGCTTGTGCCGAGCCGCGCCGTGCCGCTGGTGCTGGCTCCGGAGCTCGTCGGATACGTATCCAGTGGTGCCATTTTCTTTGCCTCCCCAAAAGTAGATCCTGCCGGTATTGATGCTGGTGGTGCTGCTGGTGGTGCGACTGTCTGTCTAGGCTGCTGCGGGAGCGGCGTCCTAGAGGGAGTCTCTGGCTTCTTGTCTCCCCACATTTACCCTGCCTCCTTGTTCCCAAATGCGCTGGACTCTCAGCAATTTCTGCGGACCGGGGATATCAATGTATTCCTGCACGCCGTCCGTGCCAAACCCAAAATGAAACAGTTGTGTCCGGGTCATCACCGCCCGAAAGGACAGGCGAAGCCCATCTGTTTGCGGATTCCCTTATAATTCTTGTAATGGCTCCTTCCAATCGGAACTCCGGCGCCTCGCCAGACGACGAACTCGGCCGCCTTGAATTGGAGCGCGAGTGGCTATCCAGACAAGAAAATGTACTGCCGCTTGAGACCGCTTGGAATGAAGGCAGATTTTACGGGCAGGTGCTGAAGGGACATCGATCACTTACCCGCGTTCAGCGCGCGGGGATTTTGCTGATCGGCCTCCAAATCGTCGGGATTGCGGCAGCGATGATGTTCGCCCCCGGCTGGATACTGCCGGACTTTGGGCCCTCGCTCAAGTCTATCTACCGGGGCCTGCCGGCGCTTCCGCTTGTCTGGATACCGGTTCTTCTTTTGGAGCTGGGGCTGGGGCTTCGACTTTGCTTCGTGGCGCTCCGGCGTTGCGCGAAACCGAGAGAGCCAGAAAACAATGCTGAGGAATAGTTTCTCGGTGCGACTCGATGACACCGAATCACGCGCTTCTCTAGCCCACTAGCCACTTCTTCAGTACTTGCGCAGCACTCCGACGACGCGGCCCTGGATTTTTACATCCGCCGCGGAGACCACGATCGGATCCATCGTCGAATTGGCCGGCTGCAGACGAACCTTCCCGCCCGGCTCGCGATAAAATCTTTTCACCGTCGCCTCGTCCTCGCCCACCAGCGCGACTACAATTTCTCCCGGATTCGCCACCTGCGTCTGCTCGACGACGATGTAGTCGCCATCGAGAATATGATCCTCGCGCATCGATTCGCCCTTCACCTGCAGGACGAAGCTGTTCTGCCCGCGCGCAAAATCCGCCAGTGAAATCGTCTCGTTGTCTTCGACCGCCTCGAGCGGACGCCCCGCCGCGATCCGCCCCGCCAAGGGCAGCTCCACCGTGTGCCGATCCATAATTTCCTCGCGCACCGGCTTCGGCAGCTGCATCACCTCGATCGACCGGCTCTGGTTGTAACCGCGCCGGATGAATCCCTTTTTCTCGAGCGTCGAGAGATGCTTGTGCACCGTCGCGAGCGACGTCAGCTTCAGCGCGTGCGCGATCTCTTCGAAGCTCGGCGAGTACCCGTTCTTGTTCAGGAAACTCACCAGGTAGTTCAGCACTTCTTTTTGCCGTTTCGTCAGCGACATCTTTCCCCCATTCCTTTGCCGGCCTTCGCTCCGCTTTCTCCGCCAGCCTTCGCCTACACGTCCGGCGACCGGCTCTACTATATGGCGAATCAAAAGCGAAAGTCAATGGTACGCGGGTACAGGTCAAGGCCAGTTCCCTCATTCGGCCCGATGGAAACGCAAATCGCGTGCGTCACGTCAGTAAGATATAGAAGACTGCGATGGCGAAAGCAGTTTCTGCAAATCCACACGCGCTCGGTGTAGAATCCAGCAGCATGTCGTGGGGGAATCGACGGAGGGATTGTTCATGAAAAATGGGAAGGTTGTGAATTCTTTGCTGTCGCGCAAACTCGCCGTCGTCGTTGCGGCGGGCGCGCTTACCATCGTGATCGCGACCGCAGGTCTCGCGCGATCGCCTCGGGCGCCGAAGGCTGCCGCCGACGGCGCATCGAAAGACGTGATGGGCATGGCCTTTGATGGCCACTCGGTCTCGAATCTGGATGATTCGATCAAGTATTGGGAAGTGCTCGGTTACACTTTGACGAACAAGCCCGAATGGAAGCTCGACAAGGAAGCGAACAAGCTCGATGGCACCCCAGGCGCGGAGCGCCGCACCGCAATCATGAGCGGGCCGAGTTCCGTCTCCCATGTGCCCTTCGATCTTTACCTGACCGAATATCGCGGCATCAAGCGCCAGGACTTCAGCAGTCTGGGGTCCAACGCGCTCGGCGGCGGCCATATCGATCTCACGGTGATGGACGACTGCAACATCGTCATGAACAAGTTCAAGGAGATGGGAATGCTGAAGGTGCCGCAGATGTTTTCCGCGCCTCCCAGGCCCGACGGCAAGCGCTCCTTTGTCTTCCTCGATGATCCCAGCGGCTGGCTCGTCGAGTTGTTTGCGAAACCGCTTCCGGTTCCGGGAGCCCCGCCCGAGGCGCAGAAGGTCTCGAATTCCACCGCCACCATGCAGAATATCGACCGGCTCGGCATCCAGGCCGGTTTCAATCACATCGGCCTCAACATAATTGACATGCCCAAGGAGCTGTCGTTCTATCAGGGCGTGCTCGGCGGAGACTATCCGGCTTTCACACCGGCCGCCGCACCGGCGCCACCGCCGCCAGCGCCTCCGGCAGGGGCTGCCGCGGGCGGACCGGGTGGTGGGCGCGCTGCCCCTCGCATGAACATGGAGAACGGCTGGTTCACGCAGGCCAACACGGATGGACAAGATGGACACCTCCGCGTCGAGCTGCTCGGCAGTGCGCAAAACGGCCAGCCGCCCGACCAGCAAATCTCCGATATCAACGTCAACTACATCGGCTTCCAGGTGACCGACATCGACGCCGTCTACGCTGCCGCAAAAGCGGATGGCGCCAAGACCGTGTCCGAAGGCGGCATCGTAAAGATGAAGGACGGCCGCGCGGTAATGTTGAAGGATCCGGACGTCGGCGACTTCGTCGAATTGTGGCAGGCGAAGTAACAACCTCTAACCATCACGAGCCGCTTGGTGCAGGTGCCCCACCCTTTGCGAAGCGCAAAGGGTGGGGTTCTTTTCTGACGCGCGCTAGCTACTTTGGAATTTGCTCTTCGCTTGAAAAGTGCGGAATGATGCGCGGCTTCTTTACATCCACGACCTGACCGGCATCGTCGAGATATTCGTACTGTTCTTCCCACTCCCCGGAATTTCTATACCGATAACCATTGAATCGAAATAATCGAACTCCGTAGTCGGTGGCCGATCCGTGAGACCACGCGACTAAGTCCGGATGGCCGTGTGCAGATGACTTCACGAATCCGAACAGCTGGACGGTACCTATCCCCAATAACTCGCGGTACGCGCCATCCTTGACACGATAGATCCAAAGCTGGCAATTCCCCGTCGGGCTGCAGAAGCAAAGGCCCCGCCCTTGTATTGCCAGGATGCGCGCCCCGCCAGAACCGAGCGAAACTTCATGGGCGTCGAGGTCATTTCGATCTTTGGGATTACAGGGCGGATAGTCGGACGGGGCATCAGCCATCAACGTATTGAAGATCACGTCCGGAACGGGAACTTCCTCGCCCATGGTTCGCTCCACACGGACACGCTCGGCGAAGGCCGCGACTTCGGCTGAAGTCGGTGGACTGTGTTGTCCGAACAACGCATGTGGCAAGAGGAGTACAACGCTCCCCAAAAACAATGCCCAAGGGAGCGCGGAAATTATCTTCGGCAGTTCCCTCAAGTTCCCGCCGCTCATGGGTTTTCCTCGGCCCGGCTCTTCCGCTTCGAGAAGGCGACTCATCCCGGTTGGACCTCCGATCGAAATGGTTTGCGAGCGGATCACCAATCTGAATGACACTACCTTAATCCGGGCAAGGACCGAAAAGTCGACTCACGCGACCGACGTTTTGCCCCACAACCTCGCCGTCGCCAGCCTCGCGCCCTCTGCCTGAGCGCGGAGTTTCGCCCACTGTATCGTCGGATGCACGCGGCGCGTGAATGGGCCCTGCGCGAAGCCGCAATCCGTTCCGGCCATCACGTTTTCGCGTCCGACAATATTTGCGAAGCACACCAGACGGTCCGCCACCAATTCGGGATGCTCGACCACGTTCGTCGCATGGCTGATCACTCCCGGTATCAACACGCGCCCTTCGGGCACTTTCACGTTTTGCCATACCTTCCATTCGTGCTCGTGGCGCACGTTTGCAGCCTCGAATTGATAGCCGCCAACTCGCAATTTCAGGAGCAGGTCGACGATGTCTTTCAGCGGCACGTCGTGGACGTGAGGCGCGTTCCAGCTGCCCCAACAGATGTGATAGCGGATTCGCTCCTGCGGAAGGCCTTCCAGCGCATGATTGAGCGCGTCGATGCGCAGCTCGACCCAATTCCGGTATTGCGCCATCGTCATGGGCGGCACCAGCCGTTCGTAGGTTGCGGGAATGAATGCGTCGTCGATTTGAAGCCGGAGTCCGGCGTCCAGCACCGCCTTGTATTCCTCGCGCAAAGCTTCGGCCAGCGCGAAGAAGAGCGACTCGTCGTCCTTGTAGTACTCGTTCACGTAAAACGGAAAGGCGCTCGCCGGCGCAACCAGCGGGAGAAAAGCGTCTTCTACTTTCACTTTCGCGAGAGCAGCTTTTAGATTGGCGATATCGCGCTGTATCAGCGACTGCCCGATGTAACGAATCGGGCCGGTGCAAGCGTTGGTCGACGCAACGCCCCGAATCTTGAATCCCTGCGTCGGAAAATATTCCGCGTAAAATTCGGGGAACTCCGCGGCGTCACGCCCCAGGCCCCTCGTTGCAAGAGGATTGTTCTTCTCCTCTTCCGTGGCCGGGCGC
This sequence comes from uncultured Acidobacteriota bacterium, assembly GCA_963841605.1. Taxonomy (GTDB): domain Bacteria; phylum Acidobacteriota; class Terriglobia; order Acidiferrales; family UBA7541; genus Palsa-295. Next base: position 90,536 of record CAWJDM010000012.1, on the reverse strand, counting down.
TCGGTGAAACCTGAAACACGCTGATGGATGTACCACGCCCAGTGCTCGGTCTTTCCGAACTCGCCATCGCTGACGATGTCCACGCCCGCTTCCGCTTGTTGCCGCACTACTTCGGCAACGGATTCCTGCAGGCACGCAGCATGCGCGGCATGGTCGTAGGATCGCCCGCCCTCGATTTGCTCCAAGAAAGGGACGAGCTTGGGTGGCCGGACCAGGCTCCCGACGTGCGTGGTCAGAATCCGGTTCTGATTGCTTGGCATGGCTTTCTCCTCAAATCGCCGCTCACGTTCGCCGGTCACCGCCCGCTTGTGGCGGCATCCATCTGCTGCTGTACCTCCCGTCTGAATTCGGAGGGATGCGCGATTTTGTTGAATGGCTCGGGCGTTCCGCCCGTTCCGTGGATCACAACCGTGCCGTATCCCAGGATTCTTCCCATTGCCGGCTCGTCGATCGCGATGCTCTCAACCTTTGGCAGCATAATCTCGAGAGACCGGCGGCTCAACATGCCCGTCTTGATGATCACGCGCCGGTTCGTGACGCCGATCTCCGTCGCGTTTCGCTTTACGATGGCGGAGATGAGCACGATCGCAGCCACCAACAGAAGCACGGCGCCGAGGATGAGCAGATCACTCCGCAGCACGAAAGAAGCGACTCCAGCGCCACCGATGAGAATGGCGAGCACAACCGGCCCGAACAGCACGCTCCAGTGCACGCCCGTCCGGTAGACGAGCGTTTCTCCCGCAACCAGGTTTTTCTTCACGTAGCTCATACGGTCTCCGTCGAAATAATCGCACACAAGCGGCCGCGCAAGGCAAGCGAATTGCCGCGCCTTCACGGTGTCTCCGCAATCTCTGTGCCTTTACTCCGTGACCTCTGTGTTACCACTGAACTGAATTGCGGTTTTCCCGCACCGCTCGCGGTGCTACACTGTTCTGTACACGTGAAGGTTTCGCGACCACCGTTTGGGTGTAGGGGAATGGCGGGCGCGGCATCTCGCGGAATTCGTTGATCATCTAACGAAGGGTGGGGAAAAACGGAATAGTTATGTCCACGACTTTAGCTCCGTCGCGCGTTCGCACGCGCGAAAAGCTCGACCAGGCCGTCATCCGGTTCTGCGGAGATTCCGGCGACGGCATGCAGATCACCGGCAGCCAGTTCACGAATACCGTCGCGCTCTACGGCAACGATCTCGCCACGCTTCCCGACTACCCGGCCGAAATTCGCGCCCCTGCGGGCACGCTTCCGGGCGTCAGCGGATTCCAGGTCCATTTCTCATCGCACGACGTCTACACGCCCGGCGATAGCGTCGACGCGTTGATCGCCATGAATCCCGCCGCGCTGAAAACGAATCTCGCCGACCTCAAGCCCAACGGCATCCTCATCGTCAACGTCGACGACTTCGGCGAAACGGATCTGCGCAAGGCGCACATGACCGTGAGCCCGCTGGAGGATCATTCGCTCGACGGCTATCGCCTCTTTCCCGTCGAGCTCACCAAGCTCACGCGCGCCGCGCTGAAAGATCTCGGCCTCGACGCCAAGAGCGTCGACCGCTGCAAGAATTTCTTCGCCCTCGGCATGTGCTACTGGCTCTACAACCGCTCGATGGATACGACGCTCCGCTGGATCGAGGACAAATTCAAATCCAAGCCGGCGCTCGTCGCGGCGAATCGCACCGCCATGCAGGCGGGCTACAGCTATTGCGAGGCCACCGAAGCGTTTCAGGTCACCTACGAGATTCCGCCCGCAAAGCTTGCGCCCGGCGTATATCGCAACATCAGCGGCAATGCCGCACTTGCGATGGGGTTCGTCGCGGCGTCGCAGAAAGCGGGGCTTCCGCTTTTCCTCGGCTCGTATCCGATCACGCCCGCTTCGGACATTTTGCACGAGCTATCCACCTACAAGGATTTCGGCGTGATCACGTTCCAGGCCGAAGATGAAATCGCCGCCATCACTTCGGCGATCGGCGCGGCCTACGGCGGCGCGCTCGGACTCACCACGACCTCCGGCCCCGGCATGGCGCTGAAGACCGAAGCGCTCGGCCTCGCCGTCGCGGTCGAATTGCCGCTCGTGATCTGCGACGTTCAGCGCGGCGGTCCGTCCACCGGCCTCCCGACGAAAACCGAGCAGGCCGACCTGCTGCAGGCGCTCTTCGGCAGAAATTCCGAAGCGCCGATTCCGGTTCTTGCTCCCGCCACGCCCGGCGACTGCTTCTGGATCGCGCTTGAGGCCAGCCGCATCGCGATCAAGTACATGGTGCCCGTCATCATTCTTTCCGACGGCTACCTCGCGAACGGTGCCGAGCCGTGGCGCGTTCCCTCGCTCGATCAGCTGCCGGAAATTCCGGTGCACTTCGAGACGAATCCCATCGACTTCCACCCGTATCGCCGCGACCCCGAGACGCTCGCGCGTCCCTGGGCGATTCCCGGCACGCCGGGACTCGAGCATCGCATCGGCGGCATCGAAAAGCAGGACGTCACCGGCAACGTCAACTACGAGCCGCTCAATCACGAGCGCATGGTTCGCCTCCGCGCCGCAAAGGTAGCCGGCATCGTGCAGGACGTTCCCGACGCCGTCGCCGCGGGCGACCCCTCGGGCGATCTGCTGATCGTCGGCTGGGGCTCGACGCACGGCCCGATCACCGCCGCTCTCAGGGCGCAGCGCGAAAAAGGACGCAAAATCGGCCACGTCCATCTGCGCCACTTGAATCCGCTGCCGAAGAATCTCGGCGAGCTTCTCGGCCGTTACGACCGCGTGCTCGTCCCCGAAATGAACATGGGGCAGCTCCTGATGCTGCTGCGCGCGAAATATCTGGTCGACGCGCAGGGCTTCGACAAGATTCAGGGCAAGCCCTTCAAACAGTCCGAGCTCGAGCGCAAGATCGAAGAGATCCTCGCGGCGGACGGGAGAATTTAATGAGCACGGCCACGCTGTTACCCACGCTAACGAAAAAAGACTTTCAGTCCGACCAGGAAATCCGCTGGTGCCCCGGCTGCGGCGACTACGCGATTCTTTCCGCCGTTCAATCCGTTTTCCCGGAGCTTGGCATTCCGCGCGAAAAATTCATCGTGATTTCCGGCATCGGCTGCTCGAGCCGCTTCCCGTATTACATGAATACCTTCGGCTTCCACACGATCCACGGCCGCGCGCCTGCCGTCGCCACGGGCTTGAAAGTCGCGCATCCCGATCTCGAAGTCTGGGTCGTCACCGGCGACGGCGATTCGCTTTCGATCGGCGGCAACCACACGATTCATATGCTGCGCCGCAACGTGGGCCTCAAGGTGCTGATGTTCAACAACCGCATCTACGGCCTCACGAAGGGCCAGTTTTCGCCCACATCCGAAATCGGCAAGAAAACAAAATCCACTCCCTTCGGCACCACCGACCGCCCGTTCAATCCGCTTGCGCTCGCGATCGGCGCCGGCGCCACGTTCGTCGCGCGCTCCGTCGACGTCTTCCAGCAGCACCTGAAAGACACGCTGAAAAAGGCGGCGGCGCACAAGGGCTCGGCCTATATCGAAATCCTGCAGAATTGCAACATCTTCAACGACCACGCGTGGGAAACGCTCACCGAAAAGGACGCGCGCACCGAACATATCGTCCAGCTCGAGCACGGCAAGCCTTTGATCTTCGGCAAGAATCGCGACAAGGGCATCCGCATGCGCGGTTTCGATCTCGAGATCGTCACGCTCGGCAACGGCAGCGGCGCCTCGGAAAACGATCTGCTCGTCCACGACGCGCAGAATCCCAATCCCGCGTACGCCTTCGCGCTCGCGCACATGGAGGAGCTGCCCGGCTTCCCCACCCCGATCGGCATCCTGCGCTCGTGGGAAAATGTGCCGCGCTACGAGGACCTCATCTCCTCCCAGATTCGCGACGTCCAGGCCAAGCGCGGCAAAGGCGACCTCGCCAAGATGCTCCACGCCGGCGACACCTGGGAAGTCCGCGCGTAACCAGCGGCACCGTAGCCAATACTGTCAGTGTTCTTAACGCCTTTAGGGAGTCGAAGCTTCAGCTCCGACGTAAAAGACCGCGCGAAGCGCATTCCTCTGTGCAGGTTCACCCGCAACATGTAGTGGGTTTCCATTTTCCATTTTCGGCTTGCAGTCCGCCAGCCCAGGAAATCAATTGCCGCCGGTGTCGCTTTGCGGCGGCTGATTCTGCGCGACGACTCCATTCCCCGGCCTGACCGGTGGCATTTCCGCCAGCGCGTGATCGCGCGCCGCGACGAACGCATTCCAATCCTTTCGCGCGATCGGGTTTGACGTCGGCAGCTTCAGCCTTTCGAAATTCAAAAATGTACCGTGCCGCTGGAGGCGGAAATCGAGATGCGGCCCGGTCGCGAGCCCCGTCATTCCAACGAGCCCGATATTCTGCCCCTGTTTCACGCGCTGCCCGTCCCGCACCAGAATCCGCGAGAGGTGCATGTAAAAGGTCGTGTAGCCGTTCGCGTGCTGCACCTTCACCAAATTTCCGTCGCCGCCCTTGCGCCCCGCGAAAATCACCCTGCCGTCGCCGATCGTTTGCACCGGCGTCCCGGAGGGCGCGCCGTAATCGATGCCGAGGTGCGGGCGATATTCTTTCAGGATCGGGTGGAATCGGTGATAGCTGAAATGCGACGTAATCGGCGCCGCAAATTTCAGCGGCGAGTGCAGGAACATCCGCTTCATCGACTTCCCTTCCGGCGTGTAGTACGCCGGATCGCCGTACCCGTCGTGGAAAAGGACGGCGCGATACGCGTGCCCGTCGTTGTCGTATTCCGCCGCGAGGATGCGCCCATAGTCGGCCGTCTCGCCATTCTCCAGAATCTTCTTTTCGATCACCACGCGAAACGTGTCGCCGGGCCGCGGGTCGGTGTAGAAATCGAGGTCGTACGCGAAGATCGCCGCGATGCGCATCGCAAGTTCCGGTTTTTCGCCCGCGTCCGTCACCGCGTCGAAAAGCGAATCGTCGATCTTGCCCGCTACGCCGGCTTCTTCGGTGGTCGACGGAATCGTATCGATCTCCGCGTGAAAATCGGCGTTTCCGGGGGCGCTCGAATTGCCCCCGGTTGCCGGCGCGATCGAAAGGATATGGTCCTCGTCGATCCGGTAGTCGACTTCTCGCAGCTCGCCCAGTACCGACCGCCCGACCTTCACCTGATTTCCCGCGCGCACATGGTGAAAGTCGAAAACCGATTTCGCGGAGGCCACCATGTTCGCCACCGTGCCTCCGTCGATCCCCACCTTCTGCAGAAACGACGCAAACGGCACGCGTGATGGCACCGCCATCTTCGTGTAGAGGACAACCTGCTGCTGAATTCGTTTCGCTTCGGTCGCGGCGAGCGACGCCTGCGCGGTAATTTTGTTGTCAGCCGAAAATCGTGCATGGTAGGAGACGCCGACGCATCCCGCGGCAATCGCGAGAAACGCCGGCCAGAAAATCGCGCGTCCCAGGTTTTTCCCCGTCACGCCTCGCCGTGCCTCCGGTGTTTTTTGTAGGGCCGGTCCGGCATCATCAGACCGGGCAACATCGCGAATGAGCCACCAGCCTAGCGCATCCCCGCCGCGCGCGAAAAGCGAAAATATGAGTTGTGATTGGCGATCATTGCATGAGTCATTAATTGCCAGGGCTAAGGGTGGGCACCGTGGCGGGCAGCGATTGGCGAACGGCTTCGGCAATCTGTCAAAACGCAAACGCGGTGCTAGTACCTGTCCAAAATTGTACAGACGCTTTCCTTGATAGTTTCTAGGATCATCGCTGGTAGGAAGTTTGTCCCCGCCGATGGGCGATTGAGGCATGGCAAGAATTAGGGAGACAAGATGAAACGGCATACCCTTTACTTGTTGGTTCTGCTCTTGGCGACTCCGTGGTTGGCAAGCAGCGTTTATGCCGACACCATTTCAACGGATTTTGCAGATGCGTCGGCCTTCGCCGTACTTGGCGCCACGACGGTGACGAATACTGGGGCAACCACCCTCAACGGCGATCTCGGTGTCTCCCCAGGTCTCGCGATCACTGGTGCGGGAAGCATCACGCTTTCAGGATCGACATACACTGGCACACCCGGGGTTGCGGCTACGGCCCAATCGAGCGCACTCAATACGTACAATTACCTGACGAGCCTGTCCTCCATTGCCAATCCCGATGGTATGAATCTGGGAGGGGAGACCCTCACTCCCGGCGTCTATAATTTTAATTCGTCGGCCTCGGCTCAGTTGACGGGCGTCCTGACTCTCAACTTCGGGGGAGCCGCCGGGAACTTCGTCTTCCTGATACCGAGTACGCTTACGACCGCAAGCGCCTCTAGCGTTGTGATCGAAAATGCCGTTGCAGGTGACAATGTGTATTGGCAAGTTGGCAGCTCCGCCACCCTCGGAACCACCACGTCGTTCGAGGGAGATATCATTGCGCTCACGGCCGTCAGCTTGGATACCGGTGCAACGGATCAGTGCGGTAGCGTCATCGCGTTGAATGCCGGAGTGACACTGGAAGGTAACACCATCTCGGCTGGTTCTTGCGGCGAGACTGGATCTGGCGGCACGGGCGGCAGTGGCGGCACCGGCGGTGGAACTGTACCGACGCCGGAACCCGGTACGTTGGGGCTTCTGCTTGGCGGCTTGTTCTGCACATTCTGTTTCTCCGCCTGGCGCAGACGTGGGCACGCCGCAAGATCAATGGACTTCGTTTAGTTTAGAGATTACCTACCCAGCAAGATCGCCTTCGCTCAGGGCGCCTTCCGTCGCGGCGGGCGCTCCTCGTGCACAAGCGGAACGACAAACCCAGCCCACCTGAAAGGTAGCCGCAACGAAGGCGAACCCGAGCGCGAATCAGGTCTTTTCTGCAACCTCAGCGCGGCGGGGCCGTCACCGCGGCGGGCGACGATTGCCGAAGGGCTTCGGCCACCTGATTCAGAAGTGCGTCGCGCGAAAACGGCTTGTTGAGAAAGAACGCGTCCTTCAGGAAATCGCCGTCCGCCTCGCTCGGCTCGAGATATCCGGACATATACACAACTTTCACTCCCGGCTTCCAGCGCAGCAGCTCCCGCGCAAGTTCCGGCCCGCGCATTTTCGGCATCACGATGTCCGTGATTAGGACGTCGATCGTGGCCTCGCGCGCCGCAATCAGCATGGCGCGTTCGCCGTCCTCGGCCGCCAGCACGCGATAGCCCGCCGCCGTGAGGAATTCGCGAGCCACGTCGCGGACCGCGGGCTCGTCCTCCACCAGCAGCACCGTTTGCAGCGCGGCCTTGCAAACGGGAATATTCCGCCCGACCACGTCGGAATCGATCGGGTCGTTCACACGCGGCAAGTAGACTTCGAATTTGCTGCCCGCACCCAGTTCGGTATCCACCCAGAGAAACCCGCCGGTCTGTTTTACAACGCCGTAGACGGTCGCAAGGCCAAGCCCTGTTCCCTTTCCAGGGTCCTTCGTAGTGAAGAACGGCTCGAAGATGTGGGCCTTCGTCTCGGCGTCCATGCCGATGCCGGTATCGACCACGGCTAGCTTCACGTAATCTCCCGGCTCGATTGGCGGGCGCTCCCGCGCGTATTCCGGCGTTACCGTCACATTTTCCGTTTCAATCGTGAGCTTGCCGCCGCGCGGCATTGCGTCGCGCGCGTTGACGGTGAGATTCATCAGCACCTGTTCCAGCTGTCCGGCGTCCGCTCGCACATGCCCCAGCGACGGGTCCGCGCGGAACACCACCTCGATATCCTCCGGCATCAGGCGCTTCAGCAATTTTGAGATGTCGTCCACCAGCGCGTTGACGTTGAGCACTTTCGGCTGCAACGCCTGCTTGCGGCTGAACGCCAGCATCTGCCGCGTGAGCGCGGCAGCGCGGTCTGCAGCCTTGCGAATTTGTTCGCCGCTTGTTAGCGCGGGGTCGCCGGACGCCATGCGGTCGACGATCAATTCGCTGTGGCCCTTGATCACCGTCAGCAGATTATTGAAATCGTGAGCCACGCCGCCCGCCAGCCGCCCGAGCGCTTCCATCTTCTGCGATTGACGAAGCTCGGTTTCGAGCTGCTGTCTCTGCGCTTCGTTTTCCTGCAGCGCCTTGCGCATGCGATCGAATGCGCGAGTCGCGTGCGCCAATTCGTCGCCACCGTGCGCCTGAAGCGGGTACTCATAATCGCCGCGCTCAAGCGCGCGGAATCCGCGCAGAAGCTCCGCCAGCGGCCGCGTGAATGCGTCCGAAATCGCGAACGCGAGCCCGGCTCCGGCAAGCACCGCAACGAGACCCAGCGCGAGCAGCAGATGGTTCAGAGCCGCGAGGAAGGCTGTTTCCTCGCGGCAGGATTTCAGCACCGTGAGGCGCGCGACCGGCCCCGAGCCTCGGTTCAGCCGCTGCGAATCGGCAAAGAACTCTTCGTCACCGACGTGGATTTCTCCAGACGAATTCTTCCGCAGCGCCTGGCCCGCTTCCGCTTCTTCGATTGGACGAAGCGTGCTGGCAACCACGTTTCCGTCGTAACTGAAAACAACCTCATTGTTGGAGATTCGTCCCAGATCGTGGACGGCGCGGTAATCGATCTCGCGGCCGACGATGACGGTGCCGGGTCCGCTGCCGATTCGCTCCAGCGCGACCTGATAGAGTGAACCGCCGACGCACCACCAGTCAGCCGTCGCGCCATTGGCCAGCGACCGCTTCAGCATTTGCTCCGCCTCGGCCGGCGGGAAAAGCGTCTCCCTCGAATGCAAGACAACGATTTTATCGGGCGTGTCCGCAGCCGCGACCAGGTCATTGCCATCCGACTCGAAAGGGTCCGCGGCGTTCAACAACGCGTCGGCATCCGGGTCGTTACCCTTTCTGTTCGGCGTTCCATCCTGATCGCCGGACATGGCCGCCTTCGTGGCGAGCAGGTCGGCCGTCCGAGCCAGGACGTTTTGCTTCTGGCCGAACAGGACGTCGAAGGTCACGAGCGAGGTGTGGGTGCCTGCCACGAGCTCATGGCGGGCGTGGTCCCCGCCCGAGGAACGCACGGCGAACAGCGTGGCGCAGCTCAGCCCCGCCGTCACGAGGACCAGCAGGCAAAGGAGCTTTGTTCGTAACCGCAAGTCGCTCAGCAAGTTAGGAGCTTCCCAAGACACGGATGCGTGCCCCCATGCGAAAATGGATTCCCGGTGATCGGCCGATGGAGTTTGGAGTGTGCGCCACCCATCCCGAACGCGAAATAGCGCCTCCGTACCCCTTTGGCACAGTACGTCTTGGCTAGGGTTAGGCGACCGGGCCGGGAAGATTGGAGATGCTGCGGGGTGTTTTGCCGAACGCCCGCATGGGGCGCGCGATTTCAGCTATACGCGATTTCGCGGAGGTGGCCGGTGGCAACGTCGTAGACGAAGCCGCGGACGGCTACGCTTGCAGGAATCCACGGGTGCGAGCGCAGTTTCTGCAGCTGGTGCCGGACGTTCTCCTCGATATTCTGGAATGCGTAGAAGAACGCGGGCGCCACGGCCGCCGTTCCCGAGCGATTCTGGATGCGGGTGCGGAGATCCTGCTCGGTGGTGTGCATCAGGCCGCAATCGGTGTGATTGATGACCATGAATTCCTGGGTGTCGAGCAGGTAGTGCGAGACGAGCAGCGAGCGCAGTGCGTCGTCCGTGACGATTCCCCCGGCGTTGCGGATGATGTGCGCGTCTCCCTCCCGCAGGCCCATCGTGCGAATCGAGAGCCGCGTGTCCATGCAGGTCAGCACCGCGAGCTTGCGCTCGGGACGTGGCGTCAGCCGGCGCAATTCGTGCGTACGTGAATAAACTTCGTTTGCCGCAAGCACTTCGTCGATCGCGCTCATAGGCGGACAGTGTAACGTAAAACCCGCGCGGCACGAGGTCGAAGGGCCGGACGAACTGCAACGCCAACCCCAAACATTACGCAGAGAACGCGGAGAAAACGCAGAGTACGCGGAGGAAGCGAGGTTCCGGTCTTCTCTGCGGTCTCTGCGCCTCCTCTGCGCTCTCTGCGTAATGTTCGGGGCTTCCTTTGCGTCTTCGCACTGCCGCCGCCCGCGCGCTTCGGCCAGTGCGCCGTCCCTGGGCGAAAACTGTACTCGCGGCCAGCTTGTTCCTCGCGCCGCGATCTGCGAGCGTGGATGCGGCGGCAGAAGCCGTCCGCCCTCTCGACGAGGGCCGGACGCTCTTTGAAAATTCGGGATCGCGAGCAGACATTTCGCCCGAGGAATTGTTTGTGGCTCACCGTTGTCTCCGCGATGAGGCTTCCCGCTCAGCGGCTCCGCGCTCCCAGCGCCTTCTCAGCGTTCTCTGCGTAATGTTTGGTTTTTTTCGGCGCTCATTTCTAATCGACACTGTGGCGATTAGAAATCGCTGTAACTCGCAGAAAACACACGAAGGGGGTACGTTCTAATCGACACACTAACGGGGCCCGCGGGGAGAGAAATTCTCTGGGTCAACTGCCGGCCAGCCGGCGCGCGGTCTCGCCGAGCCGCTCGAGGTTCTCTTTCGATATCACGGCGTCGACGCCCACGCTGCGGGCCGTCCGTTCGACGTCGGGATCGCCGTAGAGGGTAAACAGGATGACGCGCACGTCACTGACCGCGCGCTTGATGGCCGACGCGGCTTCCAGGCCGTTCATCACCGGCATGCCGAGATCGAGGATCACGAGGTCGGGCTGGAGCCGTTTCGCCTTCTGAATCGCCTCGCGGCCGTTTTCGGCCTCGCCCACGATTTTGAATCCCGATTCGGATTCCAAAACATCGCACACCATGCGGCGCATCAACGGAGAGTCGTCGACGACGAGAACGTGGGCTGGGGATGGAAACATTTCTCCTGGCGATCATTTTGCCCGGGTCGAACCGTTTGAAGCCGACTCCGGATATCCCATGGTTTCGATTTGCATGCGTCGCAAATCGCGGATTGCATCGGCAATAGCCGCGCGCTCGATGTGGCCGTTGGTGCTGATCCTCAATGCTTGCAGACGGTTGACGATGGCGATCTCGGCGACGTACAGGCTTTCGCGGCGTTTCTGTTGGCCGGCCTCGAAGAGGGCGGCTTGATATTCCGGCTGCCAGTCCGGAAATGTGATTTCATCTTTAGAGTGCATCGGGCAAACTCCTGGATGCAGAGGCGGCGCAATGAATTGTAAAGACGCGCCTAGAATACAAAATTCGCAAAAAAAATGTCAAGCGCGTCTATTGATCGCGGCGGCGGGAAAACTTTCGTGGTAGCTTGTAAAGCTCGCGATGACGCCAAATCCTGATTACGCTGCGATGCTCGACGTTGCTCTCTCCGAAGCCCGCAAGGGACTTGCCGAGGGCGGCCTGCCGATCGGGGCGGCGATTTTCGACGCCACCGGGAACCTCGTCGGCGCGGGCCACAATCGCCGCGTCCAGGATGGCGACCCCTCGATGCACGCCGAGACGAACGCTTTTCGCAATGCCGGGCGGCAGCGCAGCTATCGCAATCTAATTATGGTCACCACGCTTGCGCCGTGCTGGTATTGCAGCGGGCTGCTGAGGCAGTTCGGGTTCGGGACACTGGTCGTTGGCGAGAGCCGCAATTTTCAGGGCGGCGTCGAATGGCTGCGCTCGCTCGGCGTCAACGTCATCGACCTCGATTCGCAGGAGTCCGCCGCGCTGCTCTCCGCCTACATCGAAAGGCACCCGAAAATCTGGCACGAGGATATTGGCCAGGAATGAATAGGTGACAGGTCGCAGGTTGCAGGCCACAGGTGACAGAAGTCTCTCTGCGCCCTCTGCGCCTCAGCGGTGAGTTCTGGGTTTCTCTGTGGGCTCTGTGTCCTTTCTCGGTGCCCTCTGTGTTTAGTTTAGTTCGGCTGCAACCTGCCACCCGTCACCTGCGACTAGCCACCTATTTCACTTTCCTTGCACGAATTGCAGCGTGTAGGCCGTCGATGGATCGAGCTGCTTGTCGATCACCTTCAGGTCGATGAGCTGATCGTACATCGTTTGCCACCGCGCGGGATCCATCTGCCCGATCTGGGCGCCGCTCGCATCGCTGCCGGTAACGAAATTGCCGCCGCGCAGCGCCTGCCACGTGAAGTGCATCCACGCAGCATTGAGTGCGGGGTTGAGCTTTGCGATCGCCGCATTCGCAGCGGCCGGATCTCGGAGGTACTCGCGCCATCCCCTGATCGACGCGCGCACGAATCCCGCGACCGCCTCCGGATGCCGCGCCAGAAACGCGCGCGTCGTGAACATCACACGATACGGGTTGTAGCCCGCGTCGCTCGTCAGCAGGATACGCGTCGCGATTCCCGCCTGCTGCGCGAAAAACGGCTCGGACGTGGCGAACGCCTGCTGGACGTAGTTCGGGTCGGCGACGAAATTCGCCACGTTCATCATGGCGGGCACTTCATGGACGTTGTTGAGGTTGTAGCGCTTGACGATGAATTCCCACCACGTCGAGCCTGTCTTGATCGCCACCGTGTGGCCGTTGATGTCCGCGAAGGATTTGATCGGCGAATCCTTGCGGACCATGATGCCCTGCGGGTCGTGCTGCATCGTCGCGGCGACGGCGATCAGCGGTTGGCCGTCCGCAATCGATTCGAGGATCTTGTCGGACGAGCTCATGCCAAACTGCGCTGAGCCCACGGACACCTGCTGCTCCACAGAAACATACGGCCCGCCCGGCACGATCGTTACGTCGAGGCCCTCGTCCTTGTAGTAGCCGTTCACGAGCGCGGTGTAGAAGCCGCCGTGCTCCGGCTGCGGATACCAATCCGCCTGCAGGACAACCTTCATCAATCTGGTTCCGCTTGTCGAATGATGGCAGCCGCCAAGAGCCAGCATGATGAAAACGACCAGGAGGGACAAACGCCCACCGAAGAGGCCCTTGCGCATAGCGTAAGGTAGCACGCGTCACCAGGATTTCAGGCGGCAATCTGTGCGGCGTAGCCGACCAGCCGCGCATCCGCGTCGCGCGCGGCGACCAGCTGCACGCCCGCGCCATCGCGGTCGTGCGCGGGCAGCGCGACTACCGGCATCCCCGAGAGGCTAACGGGCGTGGTGTAGCGCAGAATTTTCCCGCGCGCGCCGCTATTGTCGGCGCCGGCGACCAAGCGGCTCACCGGCGCGCACGGCAGGATGAGGTAATCGTGCGCAGCGAGTAGCGCATCCATCCGCGCGCAAAACTCCACGTGCCGCGCGCGCAGCCGCTCGACCTCCGTTTCCGTGATCGACGCGCCCCACGCCAGCCGTTCCGCGATCGCGCGCTCGAAATGCGAAAAATCGCCGTCGGTGCGCGCCGTGTGAATCGCGGCTGCTTCGTGCGCCTGAATCGGCGCGAAAATTTCCATGGACTCGTCCCACCACGCGACTTCGATTTCGGTGAGCATGGCGCCGCGCCCGCGCAGCTGCTTCTGCCACTCCGCGAAAGCGTCGAGCACGTCCGCATCGCAGTCGCGTAGAAAATCGCCACTCGCGCAGGCGATCTTCACGTTCGTCTGGGCACTTGCCGGCACGCGCAGGCCAAACAGCGCTTCGGCCAGCAGCGGCGCGTCGCGCAAGTCGCGGAAGAGCCACCCCAGCGTGTCGAACGATTGCGCCAGGTGGACGCCGCCGCGCCATAAGACGCGCTCGTACGCCAACTCGATCGACGCGCGATAGCCCGCAAGCCCGCACAGCGCCGCCGGCACGCGAATCGATCCGCCCGTGTCCGTCCCGATCGCCGCGATCGCCGACCCTTCCTGCACGCTCGCCGCCGCGCCACTCGACGATCCGCCCGTCAGCCGTGTCGCATCGCGCGGCTGGACGCAATCGCCGTACTCCGGATTCTCGCCCGTGATCCCGTACGCCAGCGGATGCAGATTCGTCTTCCCGATGATCGCCGCGCCCTGCGCGCGCAGCCGCATCGCGACGGCCGAGTCCGCGCTCACAATGCCGCTCTGCTCGGCATAAAATCGCGAGCCGCACGACGTGGGAAATCCCGCGAGGTCGAAGCAATCCTTCAGCGAAACGGGCAAGCCGTAAAGCTGCGGCTTTTCTCGCTCTGCGCCCGCGCTACCGCCTAATCTTGGCGGCAAATTCTCCGCCTCTGCCAAGGCCCGCTTCGCGTCGAGCGCGAGGTACACATTCTTGCCCGCGTTGCTGTTCGCACGCGTGAGCGCATCGCGCATCGCCTCGCGCGGCGTCATGCGGCCCGCGATCAGTTCCGCGCGAAGACTCTTCACCGGACTCGTGTGCGCCGGATTCGAATGTTCTGTCATCAATTGATTCGATTCATTCTATCAGTGGTGCGCGCCCCCAAAAGACCCATCGTCGGACGGCCAGCCGAGCGCACTTTGCGGTGTTACGCCCATCCTTGGCCGTGCTAAATTACGACATGGCGACCCCGGCAGCCGCACGCACCGGCGTGACTCCCTTCGACGAAGATTGCATCCGCGCCATCGTGCGTTTCACGGCGCGCACTCTGGAGACGCCGCACCCGGTGCCGTTCGGCGGGCTGATCGTCAACACGCGCACGGGCGAGACGCTGATGCGCGCCGTCAACGCCGTGCGCCGCGAGCACGATCCCAGCTCCCACGCCGAAACGCGCACCGTCCGCCTCGCCTGCAAGAAACTCAAGCGCACCAGCCTTGCCGGCTACACGATGTACTCGACGTGCGAGCCTTGCGCGATGTGCATGGCTAACGCGCTTTGGGCGGGCCTCGACCGCGTCGTCTTCGGCACGACCATCGCGGACGCCAATCGCTTCGTGAATCAGATTCACATCCCAGCGAAGGAAGTCTCGCGGCGTTCGGACATGCCCTGCATCGTCGAGGGGCCCGTCCTGCGCGAGCTGTGCAACACGCTTTTCACGCACCCGAATATGAAGAAGGCGTTTCGCACCTGGTCGTCGCGCGGCAAGAAATCCAGCAAGTAGGCTGGCGACGGGAATGCCTTTTAGGGGTCGGAGCTTTAGCTCCGACGTTAGCCACACAGAATGAGCGGGGCTTTAGCCCCTGAGGACAGAGAAAATCACAGCCACGGCCATGCAACCCGATCACGCAGCCGCCCTCAGCGCCATCCTCGGCGACGACTCGCGCGTCCTCACGCAGCCGCAGATCGTCGAGCAGCTCTCGCGCGATTTCTACTGGTACTCGCCCGTCCTGCGCAAGCAGCTCGACGGCAAAGTGGCCGATATCGTCGTCCAGCCGCTCACGACGCCCGAAATCCAAAATATTCTGCGCTACTGCCACGCGCACGATCTGCCGGTCACGATCCGCGGCGCCGGCACTGGCAATTACGGCCAGGCGGTCCCGCTGCGCGGCGGAATCGTCCTCGATCTCGCGCGCATGGACCAGCTCGAAGCCATCCAATCCGACGGCGTCGCCGTCTGCCAGCCCGGCGCGCGCCTCGGCGTGATCGAGAACGAAGCCCGCAAATGCGGCTGGGAGCTGCGCTGCTATCCATCGACCATCGTGAAGGCCACCGTCGGCGGCTTTCTCGGCGGCGGATCGGGCGGCGTGGGCTCGGTGGCGCACGGCAATCTGCGTGATTACGATACGGTCCGCGCGCTCGAGGTCGTCACCATGGAGGCCGATCCGCGCGTCGTCCTGCACGAGGGCCAGGCTGTGCACGAAATTCTTCACGCGTGGGGCACCAACGGCGTGATCTCGCGCATTTGGCTTGCGCTTGCGCCCGCGGTCGAATGGGCGCAGTGCGCGGTCGCATTCGACACGTTCGAGGACGCTTTCGATTTCAGCGAGCGCATCGCGCGAAGCCCCGGGTGGACCAAGCGCCTCGTCACCACATTCGAGTGGCCGATTTCATCATTCTTCGGGCCGGTGCGCCAGTACGCGCCCGACGGCAAAGCGCTGATCTTTTTCATGATCGCCGCAGCGCAGCTTGCCGCTTTCGAGTCCGCCGCGCGCGATGCGGGCGGTGAGGTCAGCTACTCCGGCGCGTATCTCGGCCTGCGCACGCGCCCGCTGCTCTCCGATTACACATGGAATCACACCACGCTGTGGGCGATGAAAGCGGACGACGCCTACACGTATCTGCAGTGCGCCTTCGATCCCGCGACCGTGCGCGACCAGATTCGCCGCCTGAAGGAGCGCTTCGCCCAGGAAATGCTTTTCCACATGGAGTTCTGGAAAAACGGCGAGGGCGTGATGATTCCCGGCTCGCTGCCGGTGGTTTACTACACGACCGAGGAGCGCCTGAACGAGATGATCGACTACTGCCGCGAGATCGGCGTCTTCGTCGCGAATCCGCACGTGAACTACGTCGAGGGCGGCGGACGCTATCGCCCCGACAACGTCCAATTGCTCGCCAAGCGCCGCTATGATCCCAAGGGGCTGATGAATCCCGGCAAGATGCTCACGTTTGAACCAGAGGCGCCCAGCCGATGAAGACATGGATCCCAGATTCCCGCAATTTCGCGTATCTGAATTGGAAGCAAGTCGACGCGCTGCCGCGCGAAACGACGCTGCTCGTCCTACCGACGGCCGCGATCGAGCAGCATGGCCATCATCTCCCGCTCGCCACCGACACGCTCATCAATAATCTGCTGCTCGGCCACGCGCTCGAAAAGCTGCCGGCGGAAATGCCCGTGTATGCGCTGCCGCCCGTGTGCTATGGCAAGAGCAACGAGCATATCGGCTTCGCGGGAACGCTTTCCGTCAGCTCGAACACGTTCATGGCTGTGTTGCGCGATCTCGGATCGAGCATCGCGAAGGCGGGTTTCCGCAAGCTCGTCCTCTACAATACGCACGGCGGAAACACCGCGCTGATCGACGTGATGGCGCGCGACCTCCGCGCCGAATTCGGCCTGCGCACGTTTACGCTGCACGGCTCGGGCGGCGTGAAGTACGAAGGAGTAAGCGCGCAGGAACGCGCCTACGGATTTCACGCGGGCGAAGTGGAAACGGCGCTGCTGCTGGGCTCGATTCCGCAGCTCGTCGATCAATCCGCATACACGAGCAACTACATCGCGGACGTCACCAAGCCGCAGCTGCTTTTGCCCGAGAACGCGCCCGCCACTTTTTCGTGGCTCACCTCCGACATCGCGCCGAGCGGCGTGATGGGCGATCCGCGCCCGGCTACCGCCGAGAATGGCGCGCGCTGGCGCGACGAAGCCGCCGCGCACCTCGCCGCCGCGCTCACCGCCATGGTCCGCTTCGGTGCCTGAACGTCAAGGCAAGACCCCTCTACCGCCGATGATCGATTGCGGCAATGGCGTGCGCCTGGAACGCGGCGTGCGCTGCCGCATGTCGGACGGCATCGAGCTCGTCTCCGATCATTATTATCCACCGCAGCCCGATCACCAGGCGCGACCGCAGCCCACGCTGCTGATGCGGCAGCCCTACGGGCGCGATATTGCTTCGACCGTGGTCTACGCGCATCCGGTATGGTTCGCGCGGCACGGCTACAACGTGGTGATTCAGGACGTGCGCGGGCGCGGCGATTCCGGCGGCGATTTTTATCCCTTCCGCCACGAGGCGCGGGACGGCGCGGAAACGATTGCGTGGCTGTGCGCGCGGCCCGAATCGAATCGGCGCGTCGGGATGTACGGCTTCTCCTATCAGGGCATCACGCAGTTGCTCGCCGCAGCGCGGCAGCCCGAGGGTTTGCAATGCATCGCGCCGGGCATGACGGCCTGCGACCTCTACCACGGCTGGTTTTACAACAATGGCGCGCTGCGGCTTGCTTCGACGCTCGGCTGGGGCCTGCAGATGCTGAAGGAGGACACGCGGCGGAGGAGGCTGCGCGACGCGAGCGACCGTCTGGAACAGGCGTGGGCCAATCTCGCCGCGCAGACGAGCGTGCTTCCCTTCCGCGAGCATCCTGCACTGCACGGCGAGGGCGTGCCGCGGTACGTGGTCGACTGGTTCGATCACGCCGAGCCCGGCGAATACTGGCGCGAGCTCGACGTGAGCCAGTCTCTCGGCCGCATCAACGTCCCGGCGCTGCACGTTTCGGGCTGGTACGACACGCATCTCAAAGGCAGCATCGACGGATTTCTCGCGCTGCGCGAACGCGCGGGGAGCGCAGCCTCGCGCGCGCATCAATATCTGATCGCGGGGCCGTGGCTGCACATTCCCTGGGGCGATCGCATTGGCGCGGCCGATTTCGGCGCCGAAGCCCTGCTCGATACCGACGCGATTCTGCTGCGTTGGTTCAATCACTGGCTGAAGGATTCGGGCGAATTCGCGGGCGAGCCGCAGATTCGCCATTTCGTCCTCGGGGAAAACCGCTGGCGCAACGCGGATGCTTTCCCGACCGAAACGGATTATCACTTGTATCTGCACAGCGGCGGCAGAGCGAATTCGCGCAAGGGCGACGGGACGCTTTCGGACACGATGCCCGCCGCTGATGAGCCCTGCGATCTCTTCGTCTACGATCCGGAAGTGCCCGTGCTGGCTCCCGGCGGAGCCGCCGCGGCGAGCGGGCAGTTCGATCAAGCTGCGATCGAAATGGGAAACAACGTGCTCGTTTACGCTAGCGAGCCGCTGAGCGAGCCCCTGTTGGTTTTCGGCGCACCGCGCGTTTCGCTCTATTGTGCGACTTCTTCGGCTCACACGGACTTCACCGCCAAGCTCGTTCGCGTTACGCCGAATGGCGCGGCGGAATTCATCTGTATCGGCATCGCGCGCTCGAGCCGTTTTTTCCACGAAACAGGATATTCGGCGGACAAAATTCATTCGTGGCACTTTTTCCTTGAGCCGACCTCCTGCCTTTTTGCGGCGGGCGAAAAAATCCGGCTCGAAATCGCGAGCAGCGCGTTTCCTCTCTACGACCGCAACCCCGGCAGCGCAGTTCCCTCTTGCCGCGCGACTTCCTGGGATTGGCGGCGCTCGACGCAATTCGTCTATCACGACACCAAGCACTGGTCGGCGCTGCACCTGCCGGTGATCGAGGCGGCGCCATGACGGCCGACCGCGTCGTGCCGATGGTCGAGATCGAGAATCTTGGCAAGCGCTACGGCGCGGGCCAGCCGGTGCTTGGCGGCATCAGCCTCAGCGTCGCCAAGGGAGAATTCGTCACGCTGATCGGGCCATCCGGCTGCGGCAAATCGACGATGCTCAAATTGATTTCGGGATTGACGCCGGCGACCACCGGCTCGATTCGCGTGGACGGGATGGCGCCGAAGGACGCGCGCGAAATCGTCTCCTACATTTTTCAGGACGCCACGCTGCTTCCCTGGCGCACGGTCGAGCAGAACGTCGGCCTCGGCCTCGAGCTTGAAGGCGTGGCCCGGGCCACGCGCGAGCAGAAGACGGCGGCGTTGCTCCATCTCGTCGGGCTCACCCACGTCGTAAAGTCGTATCCGCGGCAGCTTTCGGGCGGGATGAAGATGCGCGTCTCGATCGCGCGCGCTCTCGCCACCAACCCGCGCCTGCTGCTGATGGACGAGCCTTTCGCCTCGCTCGATGAAATGACGCGCGACCGCCTGAACGAGGAAATCCTGCGCCTGCAAGTGGAGCAGAAGTGGACGGCGGTGTTCGTGACGCATTCGGTGGCCGAGGCGATTTTTCTTTCGACGCGCATCGTCGTCCTCGCGCCGAATCCGGGCCGCGTCCACGCCGAGTTCGCGGTCGATTTGCCCGTGCCGCGCACGAGGTCGAAGCGCGACACGCCGGAATTCGACGCGCTCGCGGTAAAAGTGTCGCACGCGCTGCGCGCCGCGCTCGCGACCGAGGGCGCGCCGGTGGCTGCGCCATGAATCCGAACGCCAGTCGGCGGCTCATCAATTTCGCCAATGCGGCCGCCGTTTTTGTGGCTCTGCTGGTGCTGTGGCAGCTCGTGCTGTGGATCTTCCGCGTCCCTTCGTACATGCTTCCTTCCCCAGGGGCCGTCGCGCGCGCCTTCGTCGACCGCTTCTCCACGATTCTGATCGCGCTCGAAATCACGGGAGAGGAATCGGCCGGCGGCCTCGTGGCGAGCATTCTGATCGGCCTGCTGATCGCGCTGATTTTCGCGCAGTCGCGCTGGGTGCGCCGGATGCTCTATCCCTACACGCTGCTGCTGCAGACCGTGCCGATCATCGCGATCGCGCCGCTGATCCTGATGTGGGTGGGCGCGGGAACCGCCTCGGTGGGCGTGATCGCGTTCATCATTTCGCTCGCGCCGGTGATTTTCAATACCACGCAGGGCCTGATCAGCGTCGACGAGAATCTCGTGCATCTTTTTCTTATGCACAACGCCTCGCCCTCGCAGATTCTTTTCAAGCTGCGCTTGCCCCACGCCGTGCCGTCACTCTTCGTCGGCATGCGCATTGCGAGCGGCCTTGCCGTGATCGGCGCAGTGACCGGCGAACTCTACGCCGGATCGAGCCGCGTCGGCGTGGGCGGCCTCGGCTATTCGATCCTGTACGCCTCGACGCAGCTCCAAACCGATTATCTTTTCGCGCTCGTGCTGGCGACGACGGTGCTCGGCTTCGCCTTCTTTTTTCTGGTGATGTTTCTCGAATGGTATTTCCTGCACCATTGGCACGAGTCCGTCCGCGTCCCGGACTCCGACTCCGATTCCTAGGTCCGGGAGGAAGTCATGCTGCGACTCGAAACCGAAACCGGATGGTGGCTCGTCACGCACCCGGATCACGCGCGGCTGGCGGGCGCCTTCGCCGAGCGCTGGGGCAACGAGAAATTTCTCCCGCCGGAGCCGCGCGCACGTGTCCTCAAAGGCATCGCCCTCCATGACGACGGCTGGCTCGCGCGCGACGCGAAGCCGGAAATCACGCGGCAGGGGAAGCCGAGCGCGTTCTCCGTCGAGCTGGTCGGAAAATATTCGGCGTTCGAGGAAATCGATCTAGCGGATTATCTCGCGGTGCGCGACCGCGCGGTGCGGCTGATCGCAGCGGAAGACCCGTACGCGGCGATCCTGATTTCCATGCACACGTACAGCCTACTAAGCGAGCACGCCGACCGCTCGACGATCGCGCCGGCGGAATTGCCGCTGCTCGACCGGTTTCTCGAGCAGCAGAAAGAATTTCAGCAGGTACTGCGCGATCAGATCGCGGCGGATGCGAGCATTGCTCCGGAGCAGAAAAGCGAGAGCGCGATCCTCGATCATTTCCGCCTGCTGCAGGCGAACGACAACCTTTCGCTGCTGACGTGCGTGGATTTCGCGCGCCCGGCAAACCTGCTCCATCCGCTGCCGTTGCGCGATGGAGGCTACGCGCGCGTCGAGGTGCGTTCGGCGGGCTCGCGGCATTTCGTCCTCGAGCCGTACCCCTACAACGAGCTATCGCTGACGTTTCAATTCCCCGCGCGCCACGTGAAGGGCAAGCTTTTCGGTTCGGCGGCGGAGCTGCGGGAACAATTCGCGGCCGCACCGGTCGAAACGTTATCGGTCACAGTCAGCGCAGGCTGACGGCGTTTCAGGAGGCATTGCAGCAGCGAGGGACGGGCTGGGCCGCCGTCCCTCGCTGCCGAAGTGAGATCTAGAACAGCACGCTGAGCGACATCTGAATCTGCCGCGGGCTGCTGATCGTTTTATTCACGATGCCCAAGCCGCTCAGATTTGAGCAGACGTACAGGTCCGTGAACGTATTGTCGCAAGGCGTGCTGGCGGCAGGCGTGCCTTGTACCGGGAAATCGTTGAAGTTGATGTTTTGCGAGACGTTGTCGACTGGGATATCAAAGCTCGCGGTGTTGGTCAGATTGAAGACGTCGAACGTGTACTTCAGCGTCACCCGTTCCGTGATCTTCGTGGTCTTGACGAGCGAAATGTCCGCACGCCGCTGCCAAGGCTGACGGAAGATGTTCCGCTGGCCGTGGCTGATGAAGTTTGTTTCGTAAGGATCGTTTGAGGGAATGGCGCCACCCAAACCGCCTGCAGGCAGAAGGGGCAGCGTGAAACAATCGGCGTTGAGCGCGGGAAGGCCCGGCGTTGCGCCGCTGTTCGCTGTCAATGCGCTCTTCGGCGTACAGTTGGACGCGAGGGGAACGATCGGGTTCGTGATGCCGTCCGAAGTCCCGTAGAAAATGCTGCCGACCGCGCCTGAGTAATCGATGACGCTGTAGGGCTGGCCGCTCTGAAGAATCGTAAGACCCTCGACCGCCCATCCGTCAGCGAACTTACCAGCAACCGACGATTCCGAATAGAACTTGGGCAATTCGTAGAGGTAGGTGAAGTTGATTACATGCGTGCGGTCGAAGTCAGACAGTCCATAACCGGAGCGTAGGTTGAGAGGGTTGTTGCCATTGTAAAAGAGACCCATGGCGCTCTGCTCATCTGTGGAGTGAGAGTAAGTGTAAGAAACACCGGCCTGCAATCCGTGACTTAAGCGTTTCTCAAGATGGGCCTGCAGCGCATTGTACTCGGAGATCCCCGCCGCTGTGTAAGACTCTGATTCCGAGGAATAGCCGATGTACGGGACGCGAAGGTCGACGTTGCCGCCTTCGTAGGTTTGGAGGTACGGCTGTCCGTTGGGGAGGAGCGCCGGTGCAAAGGTGCTGGCGCTCGTAATGATCGAATAGCCGTACGTGTAGTCTTGTTCGAATGGGGAGCCGGCCAGGAGGGGGCCAACGCAGCTCGCGTTCTTTGCCGGGCAGGCAACCTGGGCCTGATTGAACGGGATGGGAATCACCTCGTGGCGTCCCAGGTTGCCGACATAGCCGATGTCTATCGCGAGGTCGTTGCGCGGCTGCCATTGAACGTCGAGCGTCTCGTTCATGGTGTAGGGGAGTTTATTGGCCCGGTTGTAATCTGCGAAGGCGAAAAGGTGAGATCCGGCTTCGATCGCTGCTGCATTGGGGAGGGCGATGTCCTTTGGATTCCCTGTCGGAGGCGGTCCGAGTGCTGCTCCCCAGGGATTCTCGAACCCGCCGCCGCCAGCAGCGCCGGTGTCGCAGGCTGGAATGAAACCCTCATAGAATTGATCGACGTTGCAAAGTTGCGCGTTTACGTAGGGCGGAGACTGGGCAACGCCGAACGGTCCCCCGGGCACCACGCCAGCGGCGACGCCGGGTGAGAGATAGGTGAATAGTTCGCCGCGGTCGTAGTACAGACCCCAGCCAGCACGGACGACGACTTTGCTGTTGAACATCTTCGGACTCCACGCGACACCGAGACGAGGAGCGAGGCCCCATTGACGGCCGGTAAGAGTGGAGTTGCTCACACCCTTCGTCGGAAAGAGCGGGTTATTGCCGGCAATAATGAAACCATTCGAAGTAATGGTGTCCGTAGTTGCGTCGTAGCTGTAAAGCGAGGGATTGAAATTGTATAGGCGGCCATTCTTCTCCGTGAGGCCGCCATGGCGGTCGAAGCGCAAGCCCAGGCTCAGGCTTAGGTTGGAACGAATCTGGAACTTGTCCTGCAAATACCCGCCGGTATCGTTGGAGCGATAGTAGCGGTTGGCATTGCCTTGCATGAAGGTGGAGGTTACGAACCCATCGGTCGTATAGGTAGCGTCGATGCCTTGCAGTAACGCAGCGAAATCGGGAAAAGCGATCACGCCTTTGTTCGTCCTCTGATCTCGGATGTTCAGCTGGGTATAGGAAAAGCTGCCGCCGAAAGCCAGCGTGTGCTTGCCCTTGGTCCAGACCGCGTCGACGGAGGGCATGAAGCGATTCTGGAACACCCCTGTAAATGCGCCTTGGGAGTTGGCGCCATCACCGATATTCATGGCGCCGTTAAAGACAAAATTTGTGTTGTAGATGTAGCTGTTCGAGAAAGACGAGGGGTTCCCGAAGTTGTCGACGATGGACATGCCTGGGAAGAATGTGGAGCCGAAAGTGTTGATAGTCGAGTCTGCCGGGGATGCGCCGGTGAGCCCTTCAACGAAGGTGGCGAACTGCTGAGGCGTAAAGGGCTGCGCAATCGTGCTATAGACTTTCTCTCGAATGAATCCGAAAACCTCGAAGAGGCTGAAATTGGGCGTCAACGTCTGGGTGTTCGAAATAGAAGCCACTTGACTCCCAGCATCGAGGTGTTGCGTGAAGCCCGGAGAGCCGGAGTAGGCATAGGGAGCGGTGCTCGGGTCGTGCTGGTAAAAGTATTTCAGCGCCAACGTGTCTTTTGAGTTGACGATGTAGTCGACGTCGCTGACCGCTTGATCAGCAATGAAATAGGCGGTCCCTAGCGTAAACGTATTCTCCGGAAAATTGATCGTGGGCGTGAAGCCGTCCGCCGAGGGAATCAAGTATTGGCCATTTAGCTTGTAGTTCAGCAAGCCATATGCGATCGGATTGATCTGGCCAGGGCCTGTTCCGATCGTGGCCGGCAGATTAATCGTTGATCCAAAGTACGGGCAAGGAGGCGCCGCGCACGTGGCCGAAACCGCGGTCTCCTCGGCAGCATTGGCCAAACCGGCCGGGCTGCGGTCGTTCGTCAGGAAGAAAGGCACGGAGACACGCGAACTCCCGATGTCCTGGTCGGAATCGTGAAGGTGCTGATAGGAGATGAAGCCAAAGAGCTTGTTCTTGATGAGCGGGCCACCCAGTGTCCCGCCGGCAACGTAGCGATGCAATCCCGGCACCTTATCGGCCGCCGGGATATTTTCGTCCTGCTTGTTGAAGAAAGGTGCGGCGTTGAGCCAGTCCGTTCCGCGATGGACATAGGCCTGACCGTGAATATCGTTCGTGCCCGAAGCAGTGCTCAGGTCGATGTGGGCGCCGCTTGTGGAGCCCTGCTGCGCGTCGTACATCGAAGTATTCGCGCGGAACTCCTGGATCGTTTCCGGGGGCGGGGTGGGCAGCGCCTGGCCGATGGCCAGATAAGGCGACGCCGTGGCTTGAATCGGTTCCGCTGTCGTGCTCGAAATGCTCGCCGCGCCGCCGATGCCGGTGTTGTTGACGATGCGCGCCGAAGCCACCGAACTCGTGCTCTTGCCGTTGAAGAGGTTGCTGGCATCCACGCCGTTGAGCAGGAACGTGTTGCTTGTGTCGCGCTGGCCATTCGCCCATATGGGGTTGTTGCCAAGCCCGCTGTTCGCGCCGGTGCCGCTGGAAAGCTCCGCATTCACGCCGGGCGACAAGATCGCAATGCCGGTGAAGCTGCCGGTTGGCAGCGGTACAGCTTCAAGCTGTGCTTTGTCCAGAACATAGCCGTTGGTCGTATCGACCGCATTGAGCAGCGGCGTTTCTTCGACGGTGACCGTCTGAGTCACCTCGCCGACTTTGAGCTCTGCGTTCAGGGTCGCGGTGCGGTTGGCCTGGATCACGATCGACGGAATCTTCTGGCTCTCAAATCCCGCATGAGTGAATGTGATCGTGTAGCTGCCGATCGGCAAATTCACGATGGTGTAAGCGCCGTCCGCGCTGGTCGTTTCAGTGCGCGTGAGGCTGGTCTGATCGTTGACCACGGTAACCGTGGCGCCCGCGATCACGGCTCCCGTGGAGTCGGTGACCGTTCCGGTGATGCCACCAAGAGTCTGCTGGGCCTGCGTGGAGGTTGTGCAGGCGAACACCAAGCAGAACGACAACAAGAAAAAGAAAACACTCGTCCTTCGAATCATCGGATTCACCCCTCCCTTATATCGTCCATGAACACTTCGCCGGGATCGTCGCGCGAGTCCGTGGCGGTCTCGCGATCTCTCAGTCCAATGAATGTGGCTTACCCCATTTGCAAATGCAAAATCTGCTGCCGGGAGAGTAGTTCAAGTCCGGCCCGGAGGACAATGCATAGTTTTTTTCAGGCCGATCAGTAATTTCGATGTCCTGATGAAATCTTCATTTGGAGTTCTTCGGTGGAATTCACATCTCTTAATGACGATTATGGTAACGATTCGGCCTGAGAAGGATGTGGAGTGCGGGAGCTTGCCTGTCCTGAGCCCCGCCGAAGGGCTCCCGCTGTTTGCCGCCCCGGCTTGCCGGGGCGTGCTCCCCGCACGCGCCACTAGCACTCAGCTGCCCGGCTCAGAAAAGCCGGCGAGCAGGCAGCAAAGATTTGGGCATCTCCGCGCAGACCGTAAACATCGGCTCGTTGACGACCTGGCTCATGTGCAGGTTCATCGCGACGCTGCATAGCAGGTAGGCGTGAACCGGAGTGAAGGCCCAGCGATCGACCAGCAGGTCGATCATGCGCGACGTCGCGGCGCGAGCGGCGCCGGCCGCATCGGCGGCCGATTCCACGACGAACCACGCATCGCCGCCGGTCTCCTGGCCGCGGACCGCGCCCGATTCGACGACCGGCGCGGCCAGCCGCTGCTGCTTGTGCAGTCGGAAGCGCAGCGTGACGTCCGCCGGGCACTCGATGCCATTGATGCAGACTTCGCCGTCGCCCTGCGCGGCGTGCGCGTCGCCCGCGGAGAAAAGCGCGCCGGGATTGTAGACGGGAAGATACAACGTGGCGCCCGCGCAAAGCTGGCGAACATCCATATTCCCGCCGAAAGGCCCCGGCGGCCGCGTGATGAACTCGCCGTCTTCGGCCTGTGCGACTCCCATCACGCCGCAGAAAGGACGCAGTGGCACAATGGCCGGGGCGAGCGACCGGCTGACGGCGCCTTCGAGCTTCCAATGAAATAAGAACGGCTCCGCGAAGCGTTCCTTCAGGAAGCCAAGCCCCGCGATCACACTCGACCATCCCCATCCGCGGTGCGCCACTTTCAGCACATCAATTTGCAGGACATCGCCTGGTTCAGCACGCTCGACAAATATCGGGCCTGTGAGCGCGTGGATGCGCTGGCGATCGATCGCGAGAAATTCGGAAAGCGTCGTCTTGGGATTCACCTGCGCGCCCGTCGCGTCGACGCACTCGAGATGCACGGTATCGCCCGGCTGAATGTGCAGGCGCGGCGCGAGCGCGCGGTTCCAGCGCGAGTGCGTGGGATTGGCGGAAAGCTTGTGCTCGGCCATGTGCGCTTAGACCTCGACGGACATTTGCAGCTCGACCAGCGCGTGGCGCGGCAGCGCCGAAACGCCCAGTGCCGCGCGGACGTGGCGTCCCGCCTCGCCAAAAACCTCAATCAGCAAATCGGAAGCGCCGTTGATCACGCGTGGGGAATCTTCGAAGCCGGCGATCGCATTCACGTAGCCGTTCACGCTGATCACGCTCTTCACGGCGTCGAGCGAGCCGAGATGGCGCTTGAGCACCGCCAACTGCGTCAGCGCGCAGAGGCGCGCGGCGGCGTAACCCTGCTCGACGGTGCGGTCGAGACCGACCGTGCCGCTGATAATGCCAGTAGAATCGGCCGAAATGACGCCTGCGAGGAAAACAATATTGCCCAGCGTCTTCGCCGACACGTAGTTCCCTCCGGCCGCCGGCGGCGCGGGCAAGACGATGCCGAGTTCCTGGAGTCGCGCTTCGATCGCCATGCGCCAGCGCCCCTTTCGCCCTTCCTGCGCAGAGCACTCTAGCCCGAGTTTACCGTCCTCAGAGAGCGAATACGACTCTAAGGTGCTGCTGGCGCGGTCGCGCCGCATGGAGGGTTGTATGACCTACAAGCTGCGATAGCGCTCCAAGCCGAGGGTCTCGACGATTTTGCGCTGCGCGGGGTCCATGTCGGCGAGGACTGTTCGCACAAAGGGCTTTTGGGAGCCGGATGCACCGGTGTAGAGGAGCGTCACCTCGCGAATATCGGTGAGCGTGTCCATCATCTTCGCAACACTTAAGGGGATGCCCGCCTGGGCGAGTTTGCGCCGCAATAGGTTGAGCAGCAGCAGGGCGAGCACGCAGTAGAAGGCATGCACCCGGAGCTTCTGGTCGGTCCAGTGAAAGGCGGGCCGGAAGGTCAGATAGTGCGGATCCTTCAAACGTCGAAAGTCGGCCTCGACGTGGTGTTGGGCGCGGTAGGCAAGAACGATCTGCTCATCGGACCAGTCGGTTCGGTCGGTGAAAAGCAGGGTCTTGCCCAGCAGTGTCGAGCGGAGATGTTGGTAGGCCTTATCGCGAAAACGGAAAGAGAGTCGCGGCGGGCCCACGCGATTCTTGCGTACCTGAACGGCGAAGAGATCCGCCATGTGGCGGCCGCGCAGAATCTCCTTCACCTTCTTCTGAACCCCCTCGACAGTGGGCGCCTTCCCGGGGGAATCGTTTCGGCGATTTTCCAGGTGTGTCCTGAGTTCCTGTAATCTCCGTCTGCGCTTGGCGATCTCGCGGGAAAGGGTCTGCGTCTGGGAGTCGAAGAGCTGTTGGTTGAAGGTGCAGAGGATGGTGCGCTCGATTCCGAAGACCACTTTGCGAGTCCGATAGGACCAAACCGCTGGCAACTGCGTGGGATTGAGCCTCCGCATGGCCTTCCGGGAGATGTGCAGCAGATCCTTGTGTTGGGTGGGAACTAAGGAGCCCACGAAGTGAAAGGGACTATTCCCGACCCACTCCAAGTTTTCCGCGGAGTTGTTGCCTTTGTCGAACACCAGGGTGATGTCGCAAGCCCCCTGGGCCAGAGAACGGCAACGTTCCAACAGTTGCTCGGCGACGCTCTGGAAGGTCACCGAGTCGTGCTGATTCCCCGCGTAGGTGTGATGAAACAGGGGAACCTCGCCGTCGGAAGTAACCAGCAGGGCCAAGCCCAGAATCCGCAGGTTGTCCCGCCCCTCTTTGCTATGACCTCGCTGCGGCAGCTTGGCTCGAGCGTTGAAGGTGTCCAAGAAGGTGAAAAAGTTGGTGGCGTCAAAGAGAAGACACTGCAGATCCAGACCGAAACGCGAAACAGTGGCGCGGGCCAGATCCCCTTCGATGGCGGCGATTTGCTTTTCACCCAGGCGTTGCATGTTGTCCCAAAACCGCTGACTGGTCAGTTGTCCGGAAGAGAGGGGCAGGAGGCGGTGCAAGGCGGTTTTCTGGTACCAATCGGCGATGTGGGCCTTGCTACAAGGGGCGATGCAGCGGTTGAGGGCCGCGATCAGGATGTACTGACCGACCGAGGGCCCCTGGGAACCCCGTTTGGGTAGGTGCCGATCGATGGTGGTAAGCAGATCGATGTTCTGCGCGATATCCCACACGGCAGCGGAGGCGCCGAATTCATAGATGGCGACCTGGGCCGGTTCTGGGCGCATCAGGCGATCGAGGATGCTTTGCAGAGGGCCGAGGTAGATGGTGGAAACAATCTTGGGCTTGCCATGGACGCGCTGGCACTCGCGCAAGTAGTAGTACGGTTTGCCGCGAATGATCTTCTTGGTGAGGCTTGGCATTCTGTTAGGTCATACTATACCCAACTGCTGGTATGTCAATGGAAAAATAACGCAATATGTTGGCAATTCATTGGGGTATACCCTCCACATATCGCACCAGTACGAGGGGCTCGGGTTTATAACAAATTAGGTCATACTAAATCCCATTAACTGGACCGACGCGCGGTGGGCCAAAAGACCGCTCCCAATGGGGCGCAGAAGAACTACGCTGTCGTGGAAACTACGTCAAACCTTTCGAGCGCGGTAAACTCGGGCTAGCATAGAGATCAAATTCTTGATTGCGCGCGTGCGACGCTGCGCTAGGATTGGCCATGCCACGAGCCGGAATTTGCCTGGCGGGCGCGCCGATTGCTCTGGTGGCCGCGATGCTTTTCATTTGCTCAGCGCAAAGAGCGGGCGCGTGGACCGCATCCATTGCTGATTCCACCGGCATTTTGCATGCGACGCGCGAGTTGCCTTCGGACCTCGAGCTGGGCGGCGAACTAGCCGGCCTGCCGCCGAAAACCACGCGATACGTGACGCGCCAGGATCTGCTCGCCTTGCCGCAAGTGAGCTATACGGTGACAGACGATCCGAGCTTCAAAGGGATGGGCCCGACGCGCGTGAGCGGCGTTTCGCTGGAAGAATTGGCGAAGCGGTTCGGGGCCGCCAACGCGGACATGGTCGTGGCGATTTGCGACGACAAATATCGCGCAAATTATCCGCGCGACTACCGGATGGCACACCGGCCGCTGCTCGTTCTCAAAATCAACGGCAAAGGCCCGGCGGAATGGCCCAAGAGCGAGGGCAGCAGCATGGGGCCATACCTGATCTCGCATCCGCAATTCACGCCGCGATTCAAGGTGCTCTCGCACGCGGAGGAAATGCAGATCCCGTGGGGCGTCGTGCGAATCGAGTTTCGCAAAGAGAAGCAGGTCTACGGCGCGATTGCGCCGCGCGGCCCGCACGCGAAAGACGTGCAGGTGCAGAACGGCTACCGCATCGCGAAAGAGAATTGCTTTCGCTGCCACAATGCGGGCGGTGAAGGCGGACGCAAAGCGGGCGTCACATGGATGGTCATTTCGACGATCGCGGCCGGCGCGCCTGATTTCTTCATGGAGTACGTGCGGAATCCAAAGTCGAAAAGCCCGCAGGCGCAGATGCCAGCCAATCCGAAATATGACAGCGCGACGCTACATGCCCTTGCCGCATATTTCAAAACATTCGCGGCGGCGCCAAATCCTCCCGCTGGCGCAACCGGGGCAACCCAATGACGCTGCGTGTCTGCAAGGTGCTGCTCGTCTTCTCGGTCGCGATCTTCTACACGTTCGTGGTGCTCAACAACACGACCGACTACTACTCGAATTACCAGTTCGTGCGCCACGTCCTGATGATGGACTCGACGTTCCCCGGCAACCACGGGATGTGGCGCGCCATCAACAGCCCCGCGATCCAGACGGCGTTTTACGTCACAATCATCGCGTGGGAAGCGCTGACGATGATCCTGTGCTGGTGGGGCGGTGCGCGCATGGCCACGGCGATCGGTAGCGCAGAAGCATTTGGTCGCGCGAAGAACTTGGCGATCGTCGCGCTGACGCTGAGCCTGCTGCAATGGTCGGTGGCGTTTCTCAGCGTAGGCGGCGAGTGGTTCCTCATGTGGCAATCGAAATCGTGGAACGGGCAGGACGCCGCGTTCCGGATGTTCACGGTAAATGGAATCGTCCTGCTGCTGGTCGCGCTGAAGGACGAAGAAGACCGCGCGTAGCGCAGGGGCAGCGTGCGCGAGGAAAAGGAGAAGCGATTGCGAAAATTCGCTCTGATTTTAGCGGCGCTCGCGTTGCTGGGGCTGGCGCAAGGAGCCGCGGCGCAGAAATCGTACTTGTTCGCGAGCCCGGATACGCGGGCGTCGCTGACGGATGAAGACGCGCGCGTGAGCCTGACGTCGTTCGAAGAGCTGAACGCGATCGCCATCGCGGACCACATCGCGTGTTCGATGACGCGCAAGGTGGAGATTTCCGGCGTGCTCGGTGTCTACGACACTTCCTCCGAGAATTCCATTCTCATGGAATCGGATTTAAAACCAAAGGAAACCGAATATCTTGGCTCGCTGCTCGGCAGATACGAACATCAGAAATTCGTGCTGCTATTTTTTCCGCAAGCGGCCGGGCACGACCGGCTGTGGACGATCCACACGTCGAAATCGTTCGAAGCGGCGGCTACGGCGGTGCGCGAGATGCACCTGACTCCCGTAACGGTGCGCGCCGGCGCGCCTGGGACCGAAATCTGGGTGGTCGATATGGGCAATAGGTTCGGAAACCAGCCGCAGCAATTGGCCGCGCACCTCGGCGGAAGCGCCACATCGCAGGACGGCATCGCCAACCTCCTCGGCGACGACGATCGCGCGAAATCCAAAGCGATCTTCGACGCCAAGATCAGCGCATTCGAGCAACACGACCCGCACAAGCTTTCATCCCGCCTGTGGACCGAAGCCTGGCACGACGCCGCAACGCGCACCTGCAGCGTCAGCCTACCTGAATAAGGTCGCACGCCGATCCTCTGATCGGTTCAATCCGATTTGCGACGGGACACCGCGGCTTCTTTCGTTGACGCTTTACTCCGCCGGCCCTATAGTGGCTCGATTTATCGGGGATGCCGTTTGCTCGAGCGCATTTTTCATCTCACTGAAAACAAGACCACGGTGCGGCAGGAACTCCTCGCCGGCCTGACCACCTTCATGACCATGGCCTACGTGGTCGTGGTAAATCCGCAAATTCTCTCCCAGGCGGGCATGCCGGTCGACGGCGTACTCTTCGCGACGTGCATTTCCGCGGCGATTGCCACGCTGGTGATGGGGCTGTGGGCGAACTATCCGATTGCGCTCGCGCCCGGAATGTCGCTCAACGCCTATTTCACGTATACGATCGTGCAGCAGCGCGGCGTGCCGTGGCAGACGGCCCTCGGCGTGGTCCTTCTCTCGGGGATCCTGTTCCTGATCCTGACGCTGACGAATGTCCGCGAGCAGATCGTCAACGGCATTCCCGATTGCCTGAAGCACGGGACCGCGGCGGGCATCGGCCTCTTCATCGCGTTCGTGGGCTTCCGCAACGCGGGAATCATCGTCGCGAACAAGTCGACCTTCGTGGCGCTTGGCAAAACATCCGATCCGCAGGTAATTCTGGCTGCCGTGGGCGTGATACTCATCGCGATTCTGATGGCCCGTCGCGTGGGCAGCGCGATCCTTTTAGGAATTATCGCCATCACGCTGATCGGCATTCCGCTGAAAGTGAGCCAGTGGCCCACGCACCTGTTTTCGTGGCCGCATCCCGCGGGGACGCTCTTCAAGCTCGACGTGCGCTCGGCATTCAAGCTCGGGCTCGGCGATCTGGTCTTCGTTTTCTTCTTCGTCGATCTATTCGACAACGTAGGCACGCTGGTCGGCGTCTGCGAGCAGGGCGGATTCCTGCGCGATGGCGTTCTGCCGCGCGCGAGCCGCGCACTGCTGGCCGACGCCCTTGGCACGATCACTGGCGCGCTGACCGGTACCTCGACGGTAACGAGTTACATCGAGAGCGCGGCGGGCGTGGCCGCGGGCGCGCGGACCGGCCTCGGCAATCTGATGATCGCGGCGCTGTTCGTCGGCGCGATGTTCTGCGCGCCGATTGTCTCCGCGATTCCCTCTTACGCCACGGCCCCCGCGCTGATCCTGGTGGGCGCGCTGATGTGCGGTGAAGTAGCCAAGGTGAAGTGGAGCGATTACACGGAATCCGTGCCGGCGTTCCTCACCGTGATCGGGACGCCGCTCACGTTCAGCATCGCGACGGGCCTGAGCCTCGGCCTGCTCTCGTTCACGTTTCTGAAATTGTTCACCGGGAAATACAAGGAGATCAGTCCGCTGATCTGGGTGCTGAGCGCTCTGTTTCTGCTACGCTACGCGTTCCTGAGCCACGAATGATTCGGTTAAGCAAGGAGTGCAAACGATGCACCGCTTCGTAGGAATTCTCGGAATGCTCACGATGCTGTCGCTGGCCTACATTTTTTCCACCGACCGGCGCGCCATCCGCCATAAGACCGTCGCCTGGGGCCTGGGACTGCAGATCGCCTTCGCGTTTATCGTGATGCGATGGGAAACGGGCCGCTACATCTTTCAGCGCCTCGGCGCGGCCGTGAACTGGTTTCTCGATTTCGCGTACTACGGTTCCTCCTTCATCTTCGGCGATCTCGGGCTGAAGAATTCCCCCAAGGGCTTCTACTTCGCGTTTCAGACGCTTCCGACGATCATCTTCATCGCCGCAATATTCGCCCTGCTCTACTACTACGGGATCATGCAGGTCGTCGTGAAGGCGGCGGCGCACGTGATGACCAAGCTCATGGGCGCGAGCGGCGCCGAATCGCTCAACGTAGCCGCCAGCATCTTCATGGGCCAGACCGAAGCGCCGCTCACGATTCGCCCGTTCCTCCCCGAAATGACGAAATCGGAGATCATGACGGTGATGACCAGCGGCATGGCGCACGTCTCCGGCGGAATGATGGCCGCGTACATCGCCTACGGCGTGAAAGCGGAGCATCTGCTCGCGGCAGTGATCATGACGGCGCCGGGCACGATCCTGATCGCGAAAATGCTCGTGCCGGAAACCGAGAAGCCGCTCACCGCGGGCCACGTGGAAATGGCGGAAATGGAAAAGGACATCAACGCGCTGGGCGCGCTTTCGCGCGGCACGATCGATGGTCTGCACCTCGCCCTCAACGTAGCCGCCATGCTCGTTTCCTTCATCGCGCTGATTTATCTCGTCGACGGCTGTTTCAACGCGGCGCACAATTTTCTCGCGGGCCATCACGCCGGATGGTTCCCCTCGAGCGTCGAGCAGATTTTCGGCTGGATTTTTTCGCCCGTCGCCTGGGTGATCGGCATTCCCTGGAACGACTGCCATACCATCGGCAACCTGCTCGGCCTGCGCATGGTGACGAACGAGCTGGTCGCCTTCCAGCGACTCGGCCCGATGCAAGCCACTCTCGATCCGCGGTCGTTCACGATCGCCACCTTCGCGCTTTGCGGCTTCGCGAACTTTAGCTCGATCGGCATCCAGATCGGCGGAATCGGCGCGCTCGCTCCCAACAAACGCTCGGAGCTGGCGCGATTCGGCATTCGCGCGATGCTCGCCGGAACGATGGCCAACCTGATGTCCGCCTCGCTCGTGGGGATCATGCTGCGATGAGCGCCGCCAAATCGAAGGCTCTGATGGGCGGCGACGAATTCGCACGCTCGGCGCGCGCCGCAAAGTACATTCTCTCGAAAACGAAGCTGCGCCCGAAGATCGGCATCGTGCTGGGCACCGGCCTCGGCTCCTTCGCGGAAGAACTCGCCAGCCCCGCGCACATTCCCTACGCCAAAATTCCCGGATTCCCGCGATCCACTGTCGACGGCCACACCGGCCGCCTCGTGATCGGCAAGATCGAGAATATTCCGGTCGCCGCAATGCAGGGCCGCGTGCATCTCTATGAAGGCTACGCGGTGAAGGATGTCGCCTTCCCGATGCGCGTCTTCCGGCAGATGGGAATCCGCGCGGCGATTCTCACGAACGCCGCAGGCGCGATCAATCTCGATTACGCCGAGGGCGCGCTCGTGATGATTCGCGACCACATCAACCTGCAGGGCGGGAATGCGCTCGTCGGCCCCAACGACAAACGATTCGGCGTCCGCTTTCCGGATATGACGCAGGCGTACACCAAGTCCTATCGCGAAATCGCGCTGGCCGAGGCCAAAAGGCTGGGCATCGCGCCGCATGAAGGAGTCTACGCGGCGATGCTGGGGCCAAGCTTCGAAACCCCGGCGGAGATTCGTTTCCTGAAAACGATTGGCGCCGATCTGGTGGGCATGTCAACGGTGCAGGAAGTGATCGCCGCGCGCCACATGGGCATCCGCGTCCTCGGAATTTCCTGCGCCACCAACGTCGCCGCCGGAATCCTCGACCGTGAGCTGAATCACGAAGAGGTCCTCGCAACTGGCGAGCGCGTCCGCGGACAATTCGTTGCCCTGCTCCGCGCAGTCCTCCCGCGCATTGCCGCCGACGTCCAGTAACATAGCCGCCACCACGCTTTTCGAATGTGGAGTGCGTTGGCTTGCTTGTCCTGAGCTTGTCGAAGGGCCGCCGCCCTTGCGTGCCGAAGCTTGCTTCGGCGTCCTTCCCGGCACTTTCTCGATGCCATCCTCAATCGGGCCGATCCGAGATTTGATCGGGCCGGGCGAAACGGCTGCGCTACAATTGCAGCAGCCGTCCGGCGCGATTTGCCTCCATGCGAGAATACGTGTGGCTGCGCCCGGCGGCACAGGCGCGAAGATGAAAAACTCTTTCATGGCGCGGGCCATCGAGCTCTCGATCGAGAATGTGCGATCCGGGCGCGGCGGTCCCTTCGCGGCCGTCGTCGTGAAAGACGGCGCGCTGATCGCCGAAGGATTGAACTGCGTCACCTCGATGAACGATCCCACGGCGCACGCCGAAGTGATGGCGATCCGCGCGGCGTGCAAGAAGCTCGGTTTTTTCGAGCTTACCGGCTGCGAGATTTACACTTCGTGCGAGCCCTGCCCGATGTGCATGGGCGCGATCTACTGGGCGCGGCCGGAGCGCGTCTATTTCGGCAATACCGCGGCGGACGCGGCCGACGCCGGATTCGACGATTCGCTCATCTACCGGGAAATCGTCCAGCCGCATGCCGAGCGAAAAATCCCGATGATTCAGATGATGCGCGACGAAGCGCTCGAAGGATTTCGCGCCTGGCAGCGCAAAAGCGATAAGGTGCCCTACTAGCTCTACCATTTTCCACACAATGACCAAGCCCACCAACTCCCGCCTCATCGGAAAGCCCGTCCAGCGCAAGGAGGGCCGCGGGAAGGTGACCGGCAGCGCGCGCTACGTCGACGACATCACGTTCCCGAACATGCTGCACGGTACGACCGTCCGCAGCACCACCGCGCGCGGCAAAATCCTCGGCATCCATTTCGGCGATGGCATCCCATGGAATGAATTCACCATCGTCACCGCAAAAGACATTCCCGACAAGAATTGCGTCGCGCTGATCATCGACGATCAGCCCTGCCTCGCCGACGGCGTCGTAAATCATCCCGAAGAAGCCGTCGTCCTGCTCGCGCATCCCGATAAATATCTCCTCGAAGAAGCGCGCCGCGCGGTGCGCATCGAAATCGAGCCACTGCCTGCGATTTTCACAATCGAGGATTCGCTCGCGAAAAAAGAAATCATCTGGGGCGAGGACAACATCTTCAAATCGTTCCTCGTCGAAAAGGGCGATGCGGACGCCGCGATGGCGGCGGCGGAAATCATCGTCGAAGGCGAATACGAAACGGGCGCGCAGGAACAGCTCTACATCGAGCCGCAAGGCATGATCGCGCGGGCCAACGCGCCGAAGGCGTCACGGTCTGGGGCTCGCTGCAGTGCCCGTATTACGTGCACAAAGCGCTCAAGGGAATTTTCTGCCTGCCGCCCGAGCGCGTTCGCGTGGTGCAAACCGAAACCGGCGGCGGATTCGGCGGCAAGGAAGAATATCCCTCGATGCTTGCGGCGCACGCGGCCCTGCTCGCGCTGAAATCCGGCAAAACCGTGAAAATGATCTACGACCGCGCCGAAGACATGGCTGCGACCACGAAGCGCCACCCCTCGCGCACGCGCCATCGCACCGGCGTCACGCGCGACGGCAAACTCATCGCGATGGACATCGACTTCACGATCGATGGCGGCGCGTACGAAACGCTCTCGCCCGTCGTCCTCTCGCGCGGGACGATCCATGCCGCCGGGCCATACAATTGCCCGAACGTGCGCGTGCGCAGCCGCGCCGTCGCGACCAATACGCCGCCGCACGGCGCGTTCCGCGGCTTCGGCGCGCCGCAAAGCGTTTTCGCGCTCGAGCGCCACATGGACCGCGTCGCCGAGGCCGTCGGCATCGCGCCTGATGAATTGCGCCGCCGAAATTTCATTCATCAGGGCGAGACGCTGGCCGTCAGCCAGGTCGTGCGCGAGAAAGTCGACATGGAAAAGCTGATGGCGCGCGCCTTCGAGCTGAGCGATTATCACGCGAAGCGCGTCCGCTTCCGCTCCGAGAATGCCGGCGGCGGCGCGATCAAGCGCGGCATCGGATTCGCCGCCTTCCTGCACGGCGCGGGATTCACCGGCTCCGGCGAGGAATATCTGGCGTCGGAAGCGGCGATGG
Organism: uncultured Acidobacteriota bacterium; assembly: GCA_963841605.1. Classification (GTDB taxonomy): domain Bacteria; phylum Acidobacteriota; class Terriglobia; order Acidiferrales; family UBA7541; genus Palsa-295. Next base: position 53,389 of record CAWJDM010000012.1, on the reverse strand, counting down.
AGGCGACGCCCGAGGGCCGCGTGCGCGTCCTCGCGGGCAGCACCGAGATGGGCCAGGGCACCAACACGATTTTCACGCAGATCGCCGCGGAAGCGCTCGGCATCGCCCCCGACAAAATCGACGACCAGATCGAAATCGTCCAGCCCGATACCGCGCACGTGCCCAATAGCGGCCCCACCGTCGCATCGCGCACCGCGATGATCGTCGGCAAGCTCGTCGAATCCGCAGCGAAATCGATAAGGCAATCGCTGGTCGAGAGCGGCATGTTGACGCCTGGATACCGCGCGGAAGAATTTGCCCCAGCCTGCGCGCGCTACATCGAGAAATTCGGCCCGCTGAAATCATTCGCGAAATACGAGCAGCCGAAAGATCTGCATTGGAACGACGACAAATATCAGGGCGACGCCTACGGCGCATACGGCTGGGCGGTCTACGTCGCGGAGGTTTCGGTCGATATGCGCACCGCCGAGGTTCGCGTCGAAGATTTCGTCGCGGTGCAGGAAGTGGGCACGATCATTAATCCCGTGCTCGCGGCGGGGCAGATCGAGGGCGGCGTCGCGCAGGGCATTGGCTTCGCGCTCTATGAAAATGTCGTGTGGCAGCAAGGCCGCATGATCAACGGCCAGATGACCAACTACATCATGCCCACTTCGATGGATGTGCCGCCGATTCGTGTCTGGTTCGAAGAAGTTCCCTACGAGCGCGGCCCCGCCGGCGCCAAAGGAATCGGCGAACTGCCGCTCGACGGCACCGCGCCTGCCATCGCGAATGCGATCGCGCGCGCCACGGGCATCGACATTCGGCGAATCCCCGTCACGCCCGAAGTGCTTGCCGAAATGATGGAGACGGTGCATGCCTGAAGGCGCTCGCAAAGTCCGCGTGCAGTGCAAAATCAATGGCAAAACCGCGGCTTTCGAGGCGTATCCGATGGCACGCCTGCTCGACGTCCTGCGCGAAGACCTCAGCCTCACCGGCACCAAAGAAGGCTGCGGCGAGGGCGAATGCGGCGCGTGCGCAGTGGAAATCGATGGCGCGCTCGTGAATAGCTGCCTTGTGCCTGCCATCCACGCGGAGGGCGCGAAGATTCGCACGATCGAAGGCGTCGCGCACGGCGAGCGTCTCGATGCGGTCCAGCAGGCGTTCCTCGCGCACGGCGGCGCGCAGTGCGGAATCTGCACTCCGGGAATGATTCTCGCGGCGACAAATCTTCTGGCGCGCCATCCCGAGCCGACCGACGCCGACATTCGCGAGGGTTTCGCCGGAAATCTCTGCCGCTGCACCGGCTACGTGAAGATTTTCGAATCCGTGGTCGCAGCATGCCGCGAGGCCGAGCGGCAGCCGTGAGGTCGTATCTTCCGGCATACGAATTGGCGGCGCCGCGTGATCTGGCCGACCTGCTTGATCGCATCGCGCGCGAGCCGGGCGTATGGAAACTATTCGCCGGCGGGACGGATTTGATGGTTCTGCTCGAAGCGGGCAAACTCGCGCACAAGAAATTCCTCAGCATCTGGAAACTACCGGAATTGCGTGGCATCGAAATCGCACCGGAGCAGGTGACGATCGGCGCGCTCACCACATACACCGACGTGCGCCGCAATGCCACGCTCGCCGGAGAATTCCCGCTGCTCGCCCGCGCCGCAGCCGAAACCGGCAGCATCGCGACGCAAAATCGCGGCACGCTCGGCGGTAACATCGCGAATGCGTCTCCCGCGGCGGATTCGCCGCCGGCGCTGCTGGTCTACGATGCGGAGCTCGAAATTGTCTCGGCGCGCGGCACGCGCTGGTCGCGCTACGATGCCTTTCACTCCGGTTACAAGAAAATGGACCTGCGCGACGACGAGCTGATCCGCCGCATTCGCCTGCCTCGCGGCAGGCAGGGCTGGAAGCAGTATTACCGCAAGGTGGGCACCCGCCGCGCGCAGGCAATTTCGAAAGTCTGTTTCGCAGCCACGGCACTGGTCGACGCGGGACGCGTGAGCGATGTCCGCATCGCGCTTGGCAGCGTCGCGCCCACGGTCGTGCGCGCCAAGGAAACCGAAAAGCTGCTGCGCGGCGAAAGATTGTCGCCGGCCGTGCTCCGCGCCGCGCAGGAAGTGCTCGCGCACGAAATCGGCCCGATTGACGACATGCGCTCGACGGCGCGCTATCGCCGCCACGTCGCGCAGAATCTGCTCGCCGAATTCGTCGAGATGCTGTCCCAGTAGACGCGATGCAAAATCCTCCTCCACCGCTGACAAGTTCCGACGCTCCTGCCGATCTCATCGTGCGCGGCAAGCGCGTCATCACGCCCGAGGGCGAGCGCGCCGCGGCGATGCACGTCCGTGGCGGCGCAATCATCGCCATCACCGCATTCGATGAAATTCCAAAAGCAGTTCCGGTGCACGAGGCGGGCGACGCCATCATGATGCCGGGAATCGTCGACACGCACGTCCACATCAACGAGCCCGGCCGCACCGAATGGGAGGGGTTTTCAACCGCAACGCGCGCGGCAGCCGCGGGCGGCGTGACGACGCTCATCGAGATGCCGCTCAACAGCATCCCGGCGACAACAACGGCGGCGGCATTTCGCGAAAAGCTCGCGGCCGCGGCGGGGAAGCTTTCGGTCGACACCGGCTTCTGGGGCGGCGTGGTGCCTGGAAATATCGCCGAACTGAGGCCGTTGTGGGACGCAGGCGTCTTCGGATTCAAATGCTTCCTCGTCCCGAGCGGTGTCGACGAGTTCGCCTCGGTGGACGAGGACGATCTGCGCGCGGCGCTCCCCGAATTAGCGGCCCTCCACGCTCCGTTGCTCGCGCACGCCGAGCTGCCTGGCCCGATCGAAGAAGCAACCGCCAAGTTGCCAAAAAGCGCATCCCCGAAGCGTTACGCAACGTGGCTCGCATCGCGCCCGCACGAAGCCGAGGACGAAGCGATCGCGCTTCTGCTCCGGCTCGCGCGTGGGTTTAAGGCGCGCGTTCACGTCGTGCATCTCGCGTCATCCGATTCCATCGCGCAATTGCGGGAAGCAAAGGCCGCGGGTTTCGCGATCAGCGTCGAGACGTGCCCGCACTACCTGACCTTTGCAGCCGAAGACATCGCCGACGCCGCCACCGAATTCAAATGCGCGCCGCCCATCCGCTCGCGCGAAAATCGCGAAAAGCTGTGGGCCGGCCTCGGCGATGGCACTATCGATTTCATCGCGACCGACCATTCACCATGTCCCCCTGCGATGAAGCTGCCCGAGGAAGGGGATTTCCTCCGCGCGTGGGGCGGCATCGCATCCTTGCAGCTCAGCCTGCCCGCCGTGTGGACGCAGGCCCGCTCGCGCGGCTATCCTGTGTCGCGCCTCGCCGAATGGCTTTGCGCCGGTCCGGCGCGCCTCGCGGGGCTTACCGGGCGCAAAGGAGCGATTGCGATGGGCTGCGATGCCGATTTCGTAATCTGGAATCCCGACGCGACGTTTCGCGTCGATGCCGCGCGCCTCCATCATCGGCACAAGGTGACGCCATACGCAGGCCAGGAGCTGGCTGGAGTGGTCGAAACAACTTTCTTGCGCGGCCGCAAGATTTTCGAGCGCGGCGAGTTTTTATCTCCCGCCGCGGGACAGGTTCTTCGCCGGGTCGTCGCATGACGGATTTCACGCATCTCGTCGATCTCGCTGCCGAGCGCGTGGGCGGCTGCGTGATCGGGGCCAACGACGAATTCTTCGCGCCAAAAGAAAATCTGCTCAAGCCGTCCAAACCAATTTTCATCGAGGGCAAATTTACCGCGCGCGGAAAATGGATGGACGGATGGGAGACGCGCCGCCGCCGCACGCCAGGCCATGACTGGTGCATCGTTCGCCTCGGGCTCCCGGGCGAAGTGCGCGGCGTCGTAGTCGACACCAGTTTCTTCAAGGGGAATTATCCCGAGCGCTGCTCGATCGAAGGGTGCGATTTCGGCGGCGGCCCGCCATACAAGAACGAAAAGAAAGCTCTGTTCAGCGCGAAAACGAAATGGGTCGAGCTGCTGCCGGAATCGCGGCTGGCCGGCGATTCGCAGAATCCGTTCCCAATCGAGCAGGCGGGCCGCTTCACGCATCTCCGCCTGAATATTTTCCCTGATGGCGGCGTCGCGCGCCTGCGCGTCCACGGCGAGGTGGCGCCCCGCGCCAGCCGCGGCTCGCGCGCCGAATTCGATCTCGCGGCTGTCGAAAATGGCGGCAGAATCGTCGCGTCGAGCGACCAATTCTTCGGCGAGCCTCTCAACATGCTAATGCCGGGCCTCGCGCGCAATATGGACGAAGGTTGGGAGACGCGGCGAAGGCGCGGCCCGGGCCACGATTGGGCCATCGTCAAGCTCGGCGTGCCGGGCATAATCCGCCGAATCGAAGTGAGCACCGCGCACTTCAAGGGAAACTTCCCAGAGAGCTGCGCGATCGACGCCTGCTTCGCCGCCGATGCCGCGGCGGATTCGGGCGCCGACGCGCTGAAGGAATGGAAATTGTTCCTGCCGAAAAGCTTGCTGAAAGCGAATACGCGCCACGTCTTTCGCAAGCAATTGGACAACGTCGGCCCCGCAACGCACGTGCGCCTAAATATCTACCCGGACGGCGGCGTCAGCCGCCTGCGCGTCTTCGGCGTAGCGACAGCGACTGGCGCGAGTGGAATCCAGGAGTTCAATGCAATGACCACCGTGCAGGCGCGAAAAGCGCTGCTCAATTGTTGCGGTGCGAAAAAATGGGCTGCGCGGATGATCGCGCGGCGGCCCTTCGCCGGCGCAAGCGAGCTTTTCGCCGCGGCGGATACGATTTGGGCGAGCCTTGGGCAGCGCGATTGGCTTGAAGCGTTTCGGCATCACCCGCCGATCGGCGCGGGCAAAGCCGCGGCGAAACAATCGGCAGAGGGCAAAAAATGGTCGGCGGGAGAACAATCCATGGCGCAGCAGGCGCCCGCAGAGACGCTGGCCGCAATGGCCGAAGCGAATTCCGAGTATCGCGCGAAATTCGGTTACGTCTTTCTGATCTGCGCGACCGGAAAAACGGCGGAAGAAATTCTAGCGAGCCTCCGGCAGCGAATGCCGAACGACCTTGAAACCGAGCTGCGCGTCGCAGCCGAGGAGCAGCGCAAGATCACGCGTGTGCGCCTGGAGAAGCTCTTGAAGGGATCGGCGAAATCATGAGTGAAATCACCACGCACGTACTCGACACATCGCTGGGGTGCCCAGCGGCAGGCGTTTCAGTGACGCTCGAGGCCCGCGAGGGCGCGACCGGATGGAAGCAGCTTGGCCGCGGCGCCACCGATGCCAACGGCCGCTTGCGCAATCTCGCGCCGCGCGCGCTGCCCGCGGGAACCTATCGCCTCACATTCGATACGCGCGCGTACTTCGAATCGCGCCAGGCCGCGAGCTTTTATCCCGAAGTCGCAATCGTATTTGAAGTGCGCGATGCGGCGGCGAAGTATCACGTCCCGCTGCTGATCAGTCCGTACGGCTATTCCACGTATCGAGGGAGCTGACAGGTGAGCATTCGTCTGGCGCAAAACGATTACGGCAAATCGCGCGTGCGGCTGCTGCGCGTCACGCGCGGCAACGACAAGCACGAAATCAAGGAGTTCACGCTCGCCATCCGCCTCGAAGGCGATTTCGAGACCGCGCACACCAAGGGCGACAACAGCAAGATCCTGCCCACCGACACGATGAAGAATACGGTCTACGCCTTCGCGCGGCAAAATCCGGTAGACGCCGCCGAAACATTTTGCGGCGTGCTGATCGGCCACTTCCTCGCCGGAAATCCGCAGATCGAGCGTGTCCACGTGCACGCAGTCGAGCATCTCTGGGCTCGGATCGCGCGCGACGGGAAGCCGGACGCCCATGCCTTTGTGCGCGCCGGCGAAGAGAAGCGCACGGCGCTCGTCACCGGCACACGCTCAAAGACGAGCATTCAGGCAGGCGTAAAAAATCTCATCGCGCTGAAAACGACCAAATCCGCATTCGAGGGATTCATCCGCGATCGCTACACCACGCTGAAAGAGGATCGCAACCGCATCCTCGCCACCGCCATCCGCGCGGACTGGCTCTACGACAGCGCCAAGATCGATTTCAACGCCACGTGGGAATCGGTGCGCCGCACCCTGCTTGAAACATTCGCGGCCCACGATAGCCTCTCGCTCCAGCACACGCTCTACGCCATGGGCAAAGCCGTCCTCGAGCGATTCAACGCGATCCGCGAAATCCGCCTCTCGCTGCCCAACAAGCACTACAACCTGGTCGATCTCTCGCCCTTTGGCATGACTAATCCCGGCGACGTCTTCCTCCCCACAGACGAGCCTCACGGCCTAATCGAAGCCACGCTGCGAAGAGAATAGAGACTGCCAAGCTAGATGTAGTCGAACAGCGCCATGAAACCAAAATCCATGTGCAGCTGCTGGTGGCAGTGAAATAGAGTGAGCCCGGGATCGTCAGCGACGAAATCGAAATCGCACTGCTGATACCCGCCGACCATCACCACGTCCTTCATCACGCCCGCGGTCGGCGTCCCGCCAACGTTGCTCAACTCAAAAACGTGCCGATGCAAATGAACGGGATGAATATCGTCGCTCGCATTCCGCATGCGGACGCGGTACCGCTTGCCCTGCTTCAGATGAAACGTGGCGGACTCTCGTTTGCCGAGCATCTCCTCCATCGGGAAAGCGGCGCCGTTGATCGTCCAGCGATTGAAGCCGGCATCGGCGGCGTTGTCCTTCGCGAAAGTCATATCGAAGGTTTCGTCGGGCGCAGGAGCCGTCGCGCCCGGCTTGGCGAAGTGCGAATAATTCCACCGGAAAGCCGGCGGCGCGACCCACAAAGGTGTGCCCGAGCGCCCCGCGTACTCGACGACAATGCCCATGCCGTGATGGCGGTCGTCATCGGCAAGATCGCCGAAAATCCACACGCCCGGATGATTCATTTCCACAATCGCGGAGACGCGCTCTGCGGTGCCCAGCCAAAGCACCGGAACCCGCGCGGGATTGGGAACAGGATTGCCATCGAGCCCGATCACCTCGAATGAATGCCCCGGCAACGCGAGGCTGCGAATCTCCGTAGCGCTCGCGTTCAAAATGTGAAAGAGCACGCGTTCGCCTTGCTTCACGCGGATTGGCTCGCCGTGCGCGAGCATCTTGCCGTTGATCGTGAAGTAGGTGTAGCCGACTTCATAGCCGTGTGGCATGCCTTTTGCGAGAGAAGCCTTCATCGCGGCCTCGCCGGTTTCCTTGAGCGCCTTGTCCGGGGCGGCGGGCGAGAGGAAATCCTGAGCCATGTCGCCGCCGCGGCTGAGCGTGGGCGCGAATTCTTTCAGCGTCAGAAAAATTTCGCGATCGTACCGCCCGGGCTCGTTCTGAGGCTCGATGTAAACCGGCCCGGACTGCCCCGTATAGGTTCCCGCGAAGAGATTGGCGCCGGCACGAACGTGGCTGTGATAGAAGCGGAAGCCCGCGGGATTCGGCGTAAACGTGATGCGCCGTTTGCCGTGCGCCGGGATGTACGGCGTGCCTTCTTCCGCGGCTCCGTCGACGTCCGTCGGAATCTTTTGTCCGTGCCAGTGAAGCTGCTCGGGCGTGTTGGTGTCGTTGTAGATGTCCACCGTGGTTTGCCGCCCTTCGCGAAAGCGGATGAGCGGCCCGGGGAACTGCCCGTTGTAGGTGATCGTCGAGAGGATGATCTTCGGAGCGATCTCGATCGGCGATGCTTCGATGCGAATCGTGTATTCCGCTGAGCTGGATTCGTCCTGACGGCCGGGAGATAGGTTCGGCTGCGGCGTCGCGGCCGCTTCAGCAAGCGCGTTGTCCGGAGGCAGCAGAAGCGCTCCGGCCGCGAGCCCCGCTCCCTTTAGAAATCGCCTCCTCGAATCTGCGAATCTCTCCACTAAAATTCTCCTCAGGTCTTTTCGGGCCATTTTGCCCTCCAAGGAGCAGCATAGCGCCAGTCCAGCCTATTTGCGTCGCGCGCCGATAATCTTCGCAAATGATCCGCCGCGAATTTCCTCCGGCGCCAATCCTGTCAACGATTCCGCCTCCTGCTCGGTGATCGCGCCGCAATCGACCGCGCGCAGCACGTACCCGAGCAGCCCCTGCCCCGTCGCCGCGTCGTCCGCCACATCTCCGCCCGATGGCCCGCTTCCCTTCTCAATCAGCGCGCGTAGCCGCGCCACAGCGGGATCGCGGCTTTCGAGGAAAAATGAATACACCGCCGCATATCGCGTCGGCAGTTGCGCCGGATGCAAATCCCACCCTTGATAGAAACCGTTGACGAGCGAATGCCGCACATCTCCGAAATGCAGTTTCCACGCCACATGAACCGCCGCGCGATTTTCGGCAATCTGCTGCGCGGTCAGCGCCGAGGCGCCGTCGGCGCGGTGCACAGGCACGGGCAGCACGTTCGTGCCGCCATCGGAAAGCCACACGCCGGTGCCGGCGAGCGCCACCTGCATCACCTCGCGCGCGAAATCGCACGCGGCGTGGCGCATGCGCTGATGCGCGGCGGTAATGCCGCGAGCGGCCGTGTAGTCGTACACGCCCAAATGTGCCGCCGCGCACCGCCCGCGCGCCGCATCGACCAGCGGCAGCAAATTCGCCTCGCCGCGATCGTTGATCACGGCTTGCGTCGTCTCGATCATCAGTTCGATGCGCAGCGTTCCGGGCGCAAGCCCCGATAGCCTCTCGAGGTGCGCGCACGCCTTCGCGAGCGCCGCCACTTCCCCAGGCACGGTAACTTTCGCCAGGTTTACGAAAAACTTCGCCGGAAATTTCTCGCGCGCCCTCGCGGCCAGTTCCGTCACCACAATATCCAGCGTGCGCAGGCCCCGCGCGCGCAAATCCTCGCTAAATGGCTTGATTCGAATCCCGATGCCACCCGGCAGCGTGCCAGCCTCGATCGCCGCCGCGATTTCACCCGCCGCCGCGACCGCGTGACGATCCTCCTCCTCCCAAGGACGATTGCCGTACCCATCCTCGAAATCGATATGCAAATCCTCGATCGGCACGCGCAAAAGCCTCTCGCGTACCCGTGTGTAGGCGGTGTGGGCAAGCCATGCCGCCCGGTTTTCCTTGCGCGCGGATTCGGGGTCGCTCTCGATCGATTGCGCCAGCTTCCCCGCCGACGACGCATCCGGCAAGCGGTCCGCTCCCGCGAGCCCGATCGCCTTCGCAAACGTGATGAAATCCGGCGCGAATTCCTCGAGCGAAAGCAGCGCGAGATCGCCGAGCGTACGCGCCATATCGCGGCGAAAGACGTCGCCCGCGCAGTAGTAGGTATGAATCGGCTGCCGCTCGCCCGAAGGCCCGGGGTAGCGCGCGCGAAATACTGCGTGCTCGCGCTCGAGCCCCTCTCCTATTTCTCGCAGCAGCACCTCGCTCAGAGTGGTCCTAGGGCGCGTATCCATCGAACTCGCATCGCTCCTTGGCGAGCAGTCATTGTACCCGCAGTTTGCTTTCTCGTTCGCCGTGGTAGAAAATCCGCCCCGGTAGACTCTGGCATTCGACTGCACGTAACCGTGCGCTTTGTCACCAAAAGGAGATGCGCGATGAAAAAAATCTTTGCTGGCATCGTTGCGATTTTTTTCGTGGTAATGCTTGGGTTCCATGCCGAGGCAAGGAGCAACGACACGCAACGCGAAGCTCAGGATCGCGTGCAGATCGAGAAGCTGATGTGGCAATACACGCGCGCCCTCGATACGGCGAATCCCGATGCGTACGCCGCCACCTACACGCCGGACGGCCAATTCGGCAGCGGCGCGCGCGCAGTCAAGGGAACCGACGCGCTCAAGAAAATGATTGCGGATTTTCGGCAAAGCAACGCCGACGCCGCAGCCAAGGGCCAGCCGAGGCCGGCCATGTACCACATGGAAATGAACAGCTACCTGGAATTTATCGACAAGGATCACGCCCGCTTGCAAGCGTACTGGCAGACGGTCTTCGCCGGACAAGGCACGACCGTCCCCGTCCGCGTAGCCGCCGCCGGCCGCGAAGTCGACGACCTCGTCCGCGTGAACGGCCAGTGGCTAATCCAGTCGCGCGACGTCGCACCGAAGGACTAAGCGAACGCCTGTCTTCAGACTGGCCCTCAAATCGGGCCGATGGTTGACTGCCCTAATTACGAAGGACTTGTCCATCATTGACTCATTGTGATGAGTCAATTAAACTCATACTATGGCTAAAAGGCTCCAGGTGATCCTGCAGGATTCGGAGTATCGCGAAATTCAGCGCACCGCGCGTTCTCGCCGCATGTCGATTGCCGCCTGGGTTCGCCAGGCGCTCGATATGGCGCGGCGCCGCGAACCGAACACCGATGCTGGCAAGAAGCTCGAAGCAATCCGTGCAGCGGCGCGTTACGACTTCCCCTCGGGTGACATCCACCAGATCCTGGCGGAAATCGAAAGCGGTTACGCCGGCGATACCCAGCCGTGATCTTCATCGATTCCAATATCCCGATGTACCTGGTCGGCGCGCATCACCCGCACAAGGCCGACGCACAGCGCCTCCTTGAAAGACTGGTTAGCGACCGCGAACGCCTCGTCACCGATGCCGAAGTTCTCCAGGAAATCCTACACCGATATGCCGCGATCAATCGGCGCGATGCCATCCAGCCGGCGTTTGACGCCTTGCTCGGAATTGTCGATCAAGTCTTCCCCGTGGACGTGGCCGCAGTGGAGAGCGCCAAGAAAATTGTCCTCGGGCGTTCCCATATCTCTTCTCGCGACGCTCTCCATCTCGCCATCATGGAGCAGCAAGGGATCGAACGTATCCTGAGCTTCGACACCGGATTCGACGCATTCCCCGGAATCACGCGCCTCGCGTGATCGCAAACCAGGGCTCACCTGTTAGGGAGCGTTTCCAAACCACACCAGAGTCGACCGAGCCCCGGGCACACTGCACGCACCCTGTCATCCCGAACCCGGCCGCGTAGTGTGCGGACGGCGTGAGGGATCTGCTTCTTCGCGCCGACTTCGTTTCTAGCCGTGATTGTATTGCGTATTGGTCCCTGCCGGGTTCGGTGTGTCTCCGACATCGCGCGCATGCTCTTGATTGGCCTCTCAAGGTGTGCAACGATCTGCGCCGAAAGGAGCCACTTGTGAATCGACTGCCTACCGCAACAACCTTCGCTGTTCTGTTGCTTTGCCTTTCCTTCGGCGCACAGGGGCAGGTCTCGGCTCAGGGCCAACAACCTCAAGCCGCAAATCAAACTCCGCCCCAGGCTCCGGCTGCCTCGCGCCCAGCGCCAGCGCCGCTCGCGATTCCGAATCCCCACTATGTATCGATCGAGATGGAAATCGATGTCGATCGCCCGGCGGCGGAAGTATGGAAGCGCGTCGGCAAATTCTGCGACATCGCCGAATGGTTTCAGGTGCCATGCACGATTCTTTCGGGAACAGACGGAGAGGTTGGAGTCGTCCGATCGATCGGCAACGAAGTCATGGTGGGCAAAACGGAGCTTTCTTACACCTACACTCAGCCGGTTCGCGAAGGTCAACCTTACAACCTGTATCACGGCACACTGGAAGCCCGGCCAGTCACGGCGACCACTTCCAAGCTCGTCTACACGCTGCTTTTCGACAACTCGATGCTCGCTGATGACGCAGCCCGCGACGCCGACATCGCCAATCGAAAGACGCGATTCATGAACGCCCTCAAAAACATGAAAATTCTCGCCGAAGGCGGCACCTTACCTCCGCGCCCAGCCCCGACGCCGAGATAATTCGCGATCACGCACCTGTTCGCCACGCGGCATCCGGAACCCACTCGCGGCCCGCGAACTCACTCGGCAGCGCGCGACGCGATTTAGCCCGCCCCAAAAACGTGAAAATTCTCGCCGTAGGCGGCACCCAACGTCCGCGCGCAGCCCCGTCGCCCTCGAGATAATTCGCGCCTCCCGCACCCGGGCGCTCACGCTGTCATCCCGAACCCGGCCGCGTAGTGTGCGGACGGGTGAGGGATCTGCTTTTTCGCGCCAAGGCGGTTCGCCGCGGTCCAAGCGCCGGCTTGCCCTGACGTAGGAAGGGAGGCGCGATTGTCATTAGCCCGGCACGCAGCGCAGCGGAGTGCCGGAACCCCGGCGAAATAATTCCAAGGCCCGGAGGGACGGTTGACGTACGGGCTCGTGACTCGCGTCAGGCTGCGGCTCTACGTCGGCCGGCTCGGTCGGTCTCGCGCCAATTCCAGCAAGAAGCGGGGGCGACCTCCCGGTTCCTTGACGCTGAACACTTTGCCAAACGGCATTTGCTTCAACGGCGCGAGAACTTCCGCTTTCTGCGAAAGCTCGCGAAACGCCTCTTCCGCGTTGTCCACCAGCCAATAGAGCTCGGGATCGCGCCCGCCGCTCATCGATTGGTCATTCGCAATCGCGAATGTACCGAATTGCACAAACGTCGGATGATACCGCTCCATCTCCAGCCCCAGCACATCGACGTAGAACCGCTTCGCCGCCTCAATGTCCGCCACATACTCAACCACAAATCCAAATCGCGGCTTCACGCTCATCCCATCCTCCCTCACTCGCACTCGCTCGTCATTCTGAGGCCGCGCCGTTTGCGGCCGAAGAATCTCTCTTCGTTCTTCCCGTTTGTCGCCCCCGGCCTCCCTAAAGGTTTAACCGCCCCGCCGGCGCCCCGCCGGCTCTTGCGGTGCAGGTTCAAACGCAGCGCCGGGTCCTTTTTACCCTGACGCAGGAAGGGCACCCCGGCAGCGCTCGAATAGCCCGCGCTTACCCCCGTCATCCCGCCTGCCCTGCCTACCCTGCCTGCCCTGACGCAGGAAGGAAGCCTTTCTTCGCGAAGGGAACCAAACAAGGGCATCTGCTATTTCGCACCACGGGCGGCCGCGGTTCAAGCGCCGGAGGCGCGATTGTAATTAGCCCGGCACGCAGCGCAGCGGAGTGCCGGAACCCCAGCGAAATAATCCCAAGTCCCGGAGGGACGGTTGACGTACGATCGTCGCGCCCATGCCGGATTCTTACGTCCGCGGGCGCCGCATCCGTTGGGCAACGCTTGTAAGAGTCGCCCGCGCCCGGGCAGAACCCGCCCTCACCCCGTTATCCCGCGCTCCGCCGAGCCGGCAGGCGGGTCCCGATTGGCGATTTTCGGTGGAAGCGCAGGGCTTAAGCCCTGCGGAAAGCGTTCGCCCCTTCCCGGGCTTCAGCCCCGGGCTCGTGACTCGTCAGGCCGCGGCTTTACGTCGGCCGGCTCGGTCGGTCTCGCGCCAATTCCAGCAAGAAGCGGGATTCGCGGACAACACCTTACGTCGTCTCCGCTGCCTTCTCCAAATTCTGCATCACCCGCCGACCACCCTCCCGCATTATTTCTCGAAAGGCAGGGTCTTGCAATCTCGCTTTGACGGTGTCTTGCCCAGCTTTCCAAAGAGATTCAATCTTCGCTGCATCCGTTAGACCTGCGCCGTGGCACATCGTATCGAACAACGCGCGATCTTCTGAGTCTCCGGGGCCGAGTCTGTTATCAAGTTCACGGGAGACGACTCCGCCGGCGGCCAGCATGACGGCGATCTGTTCGACGGTGTTCTCTATAATTTTGATCTTAATCCTCGCAGCGTGCCCTTGAAACTGATTCGGTTCGACATAGATTATTTGCGGAAGGTCTAGACCGATGATCTCCATACGCATCTCAAGACCGAAGAACAGATGACCTGCTTCGTGTGTGCAAACACTGAGGACTTTTTTCGGATCGGACATGCCAATCGTCATATCGTTCAGCAACCCGACAAAATCTGGATGGGATCGCTTCCCTTCGGGCACTGCATCTATGTCTATTTTGATCGGCTTCATACAAATAGCGTCAGAGCCATCGAATTGTATCGCGCAGGGCAAGATTCCGGCGTCGGCGCGAGCAAGAATCACCTCATCGCAGCGCGGCTTGCTCAGCGCTTTGTGACCGGAGCTTCATCAGCCGGTCGGAACGGAACCAAGCAATAGATCACCCACCCATCTTTGAACGGCTCAGTTTGAAATTCGCGGATCGTATAGGGCGCGCCGTCTTCTGACTGGACGCGCACGCCGCTGTTGCGAACAAACAAACCACAGTCAAACTTTGCGGTCTCTTCCTCCGCATAGAACAGGGCGTTCTCAGCGCTGGAGCAAAACACATAGTCTACAATCCAGTCGTCCTTCTTATTTCGCTCAACGTTGCCCACGTATGCTTTCAACATAGCGGCCTCGCACTACGAGAAGGTTACTGCGACCGGCAACACTTCGTGTCCGTCGATCGACAGCAAGAGTTCGCCACCACAGGAGCTCGGAAAATCTGCCTCAGGGAAAACAAAACACAATTCATAATCCTCTTTGTTGTTCCCAGTCAGCGGGATTGCTGTAAATCTTTCCATCGGACGAGATTTTAGGCGGAAATAACTACGGCTTAAATCACGTTCTTTCCCTTCGATGATCAACCGACTCAGCCCGATTTTCATCGGCTGCTGCGTGGGGTTCACAATCGTAACTAAGCCGGTGAGGACCATGAAAGGCCCCTGCGCGGAGTGCTCTTTCCCGCTGATATTTATCGGTCCGTCCTTTCCACCGAAATTGTAAAAATGCGGGAACGTTATCTTGCCGCGCAGATCGCCGAGTTCGTTAAGTCGCCCTGGAAGTTTGGAAATCACATCTTGTTCGGTTTTGAATTTGGTCGGATTCAAATGCAGTAGCGTGCGCAGTCCTTCTCGCGATACATCCTCATGAGCGAAGGCGATCACCGGCAATTCCCTTTTCTCCATGAGTTGAATATAGGCGGCTATTGCGATCTCCTGCTCGATCCAGACGGATGCTCGGATGATCGTCTCGCCTTTCGGAGTTCTGATTTCGCCGCGCGGATGCAGGACCGTTATAAACGCAGCGCACTCACTCAGCTCGCGGAGTATGCTGCTATTTAAGCCCTCCAAATTCTGGACCTTCTCGGCGAAGAACGGCTTAAAACCGAATGACTGCACCATGTTAAAGATTTGCGTGCCGAGTTGTATTTCAGCCTCGGTGGATTGACCGCACGAAATGAATACGATCTTCGGCTCGCTCGACCGCATCTCTTTTGCCGCTCTCGATTCAAGGTCCTCAAAATATCGCATTCCACCGGGTGCGATCTCTATATCGATTTGCCCGCTGAAAAACTGGTTCTCGCCTTCGAGCTGGACAACCTTGTCGTATGGCATCCTCGCGTCCTGAATGAATTTCGTGAGGACGATGCAACCGCGATTTCGCAGGTCTTTCAGCCTCAGAACAATAACGCTGAATTGGCCGCCACCAGTTCCCGGAAAATTAAAGAACGTCCCTATCGTGGCGCTTCGCGAAACGCCAGCGGCTTTGACGTGCTGATAGAGTGCCAGGTCAAATTTTTCGGAGTCGGTCATCTATGCCTCAGGCGGGTGGCGCGTCTTTGGCCCGAGCAGTGTTACGAATCACATCCGAGCGAAGGCGCATCATACCACACCGTTAGTTAACCACCGAGGCACCGACCACTCGTGGGTGCCGCACCCTTCCGGTGTTGAGGGGTGCGCGACCCCGCATGAACCAGCACCTCCAATCGCGTTGCTACTGACTCTGCGTCGCAGGCGGGTTCTGGCGCGCCGATTCCGCCATGCACGTCGTTTGCAAGTTGAGCTTGACCACCAAGGGCGCGGTGTAGATTAATTGTTGGGCGGTCTTCGGAAGGCCCACTGCTGCCGCCATCCGCGCGGCCTCTAGCTGCACGCACGTCTGGACTTCTTCGCTGCTGAGCTCACGACCGCTCGAGATTCCTTCGCAGGAGCCCGCGGGCCCGATGAGGGCAGCGGCCTGGTCCTGTTTCTTTGTCTCGTCTTGTTTCGCCTGAGCGCCGGAACTCATCGGTAGGAAAATCACAAAAATTGTCAAGGCCACAAGAAATCGCATCTTTACAGCACCTCCTCTGGGAAGAAAGTGAGAGAAGCATGTGGGAGTCGAATTGCCCATGTCGGCAAGTGTGGGCACGTTCTAGAAAGAAATAAAAATTGGCGGATGAGCCTGTAAGCCGGATTCTGTCCGCCGCGCGTGCCGCGCGCTGACTTGCGTCAGCCGCCAACCCGCGCAACGCGGCGATCATTCCTCTAGGTCCCGAATCGCTCCGGGACTCAAGCAGCCTACCCGAGGGTCAGAGCGCGCCATTCTTTCGAATGGCGTGCATGCGGGCTGGGCCAGCCCTCCCCTCCTATTTGGCCTTGCTCCACGCGGGGTTTTCCGTGCCCCCGGCATTGCTGCCGGGGCGGTGGGCTCTTACCCCACCTTTTCACCCTTGCCAAATGCGCTCGACCGAAAGAGGCCAGCCTCCGGTTTTGCCGAAGGCCGGCCGCCGAGGTACGAACTCACCGGCGGTTTAATTTTCTGTGGCACTTTCCGTAGCTCGGTCGCAAGCGTGCAACTCGCAACCAAGCCCCCTGGCGTTACCAGGCGCGTCGCCCTACCGTGGCCGACTCTTGCGAGTTCACCACAGCCGGAGTCCGGACTTTCCTCCCGTCCGCTCGCTCGCGCAAGGGACCGGCGATCGCCCAGCTCATCCGCCATCCTTGATTGTATCCTCAAAAATCCTCACAGTCGTGGCGAGTTTCGCTCGCGCCCTTCACTCGGCGAACGGCTAAAGCCCACAAGGCTGCCAAATTCCTCCTTTTCCGTCCATTTAGGGCTGTTTAACCTGCTATCGGAAGCAAAGCACTTGCTGTCGTTGCACAGATTTTGCATGGCGAATGCGTGGCGAAATCACGATGACGCGAATCGCGATTTTCCTCGTGGGCAGGCTGCAGAATTTCAGGCGGTGACAAGTTTTTCGAATTGCGATTCGTCGAGGATGGGGACCTTGAGGGATTTCGCCTTTTCGAATTTCGATCCCGGATCGGCGCCGACCACCACGTAGTTCGTCTTCTTGCTCACCGACGAGCCGGCCTTGCCGCCGTGCGCGGCGACGAGCGCCTCGGCCTCCTCGCGCGAGCGTTTCGTCGAGCGTGCCGGTGAAGACGAACGTCATCCCGGCAAAGCGCGTGTCCTTCAGCGCCGCGCGTTCTTCCTTCATGTTCACGCCGACGGCGCGCAGGTGGTCGATCAGCTTGCGGTTCGCCGACTCGGCGAAAAATTCGCGCACGCCTTCCGCGATCTTCGGGCCGACTTCCGTCACCTCGGTCAATTCCTCTTCGGTCGCGTCGCGCAGCTTTTCCATCGAGCCGAAATGGGCCGCCAATAGCTGCGCGGTGCGCTCGCCGACGAACGGTATCCCGA
The DNA here is from genome assembly GCA_963841605.1 of uncultured Acidobacteriota bacterium. Lineage (GTDB taxonomy): Bacteria > Acidobacteriota > Terriglobia > Acidiferrales > UBA7541 > Palsa-295. The sequence continues at coordinate 36,184 of CAWJDM010000012.1, read as the reverse complement.
TCGCATAAATCAGCCGCGCGAGGCTCGCTTTCTTGCTCCCCGCGATCTCGCCCACTAAATTCTGCGCGGATTTTTCGGCCATGCGCTCGAGGCCCGCAAGCGTTTCGAGGTCAAGCTTGTAGAGGTCGGCGAAATCCTTCACGAGATCGTGCTCCAGAAGTTGCTCGACGATCTTGTCGCCCAGGCCGTCGATATTCATCGCGTGGCGACCCGCAAAATGCAAAATCATTTCCCGGCGCCGCGCGGGGCACGAAGCGTTCACGCAGCGATACGCCACTTCTCCCTCGGTGTGATACACGCGCATGCCGCACTCGGGGCATTTCTTCGGCATCTCGAATTCTTTTTCTTCCTCGCCGTGCTTGACCACCTTGAGGACGTGCGGAATCACCTCACCCGCGCGCTCCACCAGCACCGTATCTCCTGCGTGGACGTTGAGCCGCCGCACTTCATCGAGATTGTGCAGCGTCGATTTCGACACGGTGACGCCGCCGATCTGCACCGGCTCGAACACCGCGAACGGCGTCAGCACGCCCGTGCGGCCCACGCTCACCTCGATTGACTTCAGCAGCGTCGTTTCCTGATGCGCGGGATATTTGTACGCGATGGCCCAGCGAGGCGCTTTCGACGTGAATCCAAGCTCGTTTTGCAGCGAAACTTCATCCACCTTCACCACGATTCCATCGATCTCGTACGCGAGCTTCTCGCGTTTCGATTCCCAGCTCGCTGATGTAGCGCTCCACTTCTTCGAGTGAGTGGCACAATTTCCAATCCTCGCTCGCTTTGAATCGCAGCGCCGCAAGCGTTTCGAGCACTTCCGAAAGCCGCTTCTTGGCCGCGCGCCCATCTACTAAAATGTAGTACGCGAAGAAATCAAGCTTCCGCGTCTCTGTGATTTTCGGGTCGAGCATGCGGACCGCGCCGGCCGCAGCATTCCGCGGATTCGCAAAAATCTTGCCTCCCTGCTCGGCCTGCTGCTCGTTCAGCGCCTCGAACGCCTTGCGCGTCATGATCACTTCGCCGCGCACTTCAAACGTTCCGTGCTGCATTCCCGCCTTCTTCAGCAGCCCGGGGTCGATGGTCAGCGGAATCGAGCGAATCGTTTTCACGTTCGGCGTCACGTCTTCGCCGGTGATCCCGTCGCCGCGCGTGACTCCGCGCACCAGCGCGCCCTTCTCATAGAGCAGCGAAAGGCTCAAGCCGTCGAATTTATGCTCGGCGATATAATCGATTTTCTCGCGCCCGGTCAGCTCGCGCACGCGCCGGTCGAATTCGCCGAGCGCCTCGAACGAAAATGCATTGTCGAGGCTGACCATCGGCACCGAGTGCCGCACTTCCTTGAATCCCGCGCGCGGCGCGCCGCCTACACGCTGCGTGGGGGAATCGGGCGTCCGCAATTTGGGATTCTCGGCCTCGAGTTTCTTGAGCCGCTCCATGAGCCGGTCGAACTCGGCGTCGGAAATTTTCGGATCGTCCGCCACATAATAAAGATACTCATTCCGGCGAATCTCCTCGCGGAGACGTTCGATCTCTTTGGCGGCGTCGCGGGCCTTTGCGGTTCCGGCCTTGGGCATGGAAACCTCGGCGGTTGAGAGTCGGTCAAAGCTCCGCGATATTATACAATGTGCGATTGGCTCTCGCTTTTTAGGACGAACGAATGCCCGATGGAATCAAAGACGCGGTTCTGATCTACAACCCGACGAGCGGGCGACGCCGCCACCGCCGCTTCGTCGAAATCGAGCACGCCGCTCGCCATCTGAAGGACGAGGGCATCGCGACGGAAATCGCCCCGACGACCGGCCCGAATAGCGCCACGCGCATTGCGCGCGAAGCCGTCGAAAAGCGACGTGGCATGGTGATCGCGTGCGGCGGCGACGGCACCATCAACGAAATCATCAATGGCCTCGCCGGCAGCCAGGTCCCGATGGCGCTGCTCCCCGCGGGCACAGCCAACATTCTCGCGAAAGAACTGCGCATTCCGTGGGACATTCCGCACGCCGCGCGCCTGATCCCCGGCGGGACGATCCGCCGCATCGCGCTCGGCATCGCATTCCCATTGGATGGCAACGGCTCGGATGCCATGCCGCACACGGGCCGATATTTTCTTTCGGTTGGCGGCGCGGGACCGGACGGCGCCATCGTCAACGGCGTTCACAAAGGACTCAAAGACAACGCCGGCGTCGTTGCCTATTGGGTCGAGGGCGTCCGCCAGCTTTTCGGCTACGGCTTCCCGGAAATTTGCGTGCGCTCCGACGGACAGGAGCGCAAGGCGACCATCCTGATCGCCGGCCGCACGGTCAACTACGGCGGCCCGTTCAAAATCACCACGGGCGCGAATCTCTACGAAAATTCGTTCGAGTTTCTCACCAATTCGCGCAAGAGCCGCCTCGGCTATCTCGCCTGCCTGCCCGCCATCTGGATGGGCACGCTCCGCCAAATGGACGGCATCGAAACCTGGAAATCGACGGAAACGATCATGGAGCCCGCCGGCAGCGATCCGGTGTACGCGCAGGTTGACGGCGAGCCAGTTGGACGGCTGCCGATCGCATTCAAAATCGTGCCCGACGCGCTCTCCATCATCGAACCAGCCTCACGCTGAGCCCGAAATTCCTGTAAGATCGCGCAGCCGTGGAACCGTTCACACACGCATTCACATCGCTCGCCCTCGCCCAGGCCGGCAAAGATCGCTTGCCGCGCTTCGGCACTGCGATGCTCATCGTGTCTGGCATTGCCCCCGATCTCGATTACGCGAGCTACATCTTCGGCCCTGAAGCTTTCCTGCGATTTCATCGCACCGCGCTGCACTCGCTCGCCGGAGCCGCCCTGACAGCCGGCGCCGTGGCCACCGCCTTCTACATCGCCGATCGCCGCATCCCGCCGAAGAAAAACATCCAGATGAAAGCTCCGCGCCCTCTCACATTGCTCGCTGCGCTTGCCATCTGCGCCGTCGGCGTCGCAGGACACATCCTGCTCGATCTCGCAAGCGGCGTGGGCGTGCAACTTCTTTGGCCGTTTTGGGGGCACTGGTCGGCGTGGGACCTTGTCACAAATTTCGATCTGTGGATTCTGGTCCTGCTCGCGCTGGGACTTCTCTTGCCGCTGCTGCTGCGCATGGTCAACGAAGAGGTGGGCGCGCGCAAGCGAGGACGCGGCAGCAGCGCCGCGGGCATCGTCACGCTGATCCTCGTCGCCGGATATCTCGGCTGGCTCGCAAATCTGCACGCGCGCGCGGTCGACATGCTGCTCGCGAGCGAATACCACGGCCGCGTCGCGCTTTCCGCCGGCGCCTTTCCCGAATCATCCGCGCCATTCGATTGGCACGGCGTCGTCGTCACCGACGACACGATGGAAGAAGTGGAGGTCCCGCTCGGCCCCGGTCAGGAATTCGATCCGCACATGAGCGAGACCCACTTCAAGCCCGGCGAATCTCCCGCCCTTGACGTAGCCGAAAAAACGGACGCAGCGGCACGGTTCCTCACCTACGCCCGCTTCCCTTTCGCGATCGTCCGCCCACTCGAAGGCGACTATCGCGTCGAAATCCACGACTTGCGCTTCCCTTCCGACGACAAGCAGCCCGCCAACATCTTCGTCCGCGTCGACGTCAGCGGCGAAATGCAGATCCGCCGCCAAGGCTTCCGCTTCGCCTCGTCTCCCTATCCGTGACCGTACATAATCCGGCTCGATGGCACGCGCTCTGTCCCATAGGTTGCAAAACGCCGCGCAATCAAGCAGCGGACGGCTCGGGTGTCCTGTGCCAAATCTGTACTGGCGTACAGGTGATTCGCGCGCCGCAATCTGTCAGCATGATAGGGACGATGAAACATCGTCTGCTCTCTCGACGAGAGCCGAACGTTCTTTGAAAACTGAGAGTCAAAAGTTCAAGAGCCGCGCCACGGTCGCAACCGCCCGCCTGTCCTTCAGCAAGCTCAGGAATAAAAAACGGCCGCTACGAAAACATCGCGGAGTCACCAGCGGGGACGAGGGGCGTCACTCGGCCACCCACGCTCCACTACTCACCAATCACGACTCACAATTCACCATTTCTGATCGACAATTGGCGATTAGAAACGTCCGCAACTCGTTCGAAACAAAGGATGGGTGTCACTTCTAATCGACACAGTTACGGCACCCTCGCAGCGCCCATTTTCTGCTCGGACCAGCGGCGGAGCGGGGCCAGGCGGGTTTGCTCGAGGGCGTCGCGATAGAAGAGGTTGTAGGTGTCGAACGGGATCAGGCGGCCATCGGGATGGACGATGTGAATGCATGTTTTCTTCACCGAGCGAACATCGAACGAGTAGGCGTCGATGAATTGCACGATGAGGACGCGAAAGATATTCGCGTAGCCCAGCTCCTCGGGAACCGACACGCGCGGGAGGCAGCAGAGCAGGTCGCGCAGCGTGCGGGCACCGGACTCAGGCGAATGATTGGTGGCGAAAAGCTTGAAGACGCCGTCGCGCACCGCCTGGTCCTGCTCGAAGAGAATCGTGTTGCTGCCGCCATTGATCAGCACTTGCGGGTCGATTATTCCGGTCAGAGGCACCACGCGTCCATCGATCTTCAGAGCGTAGGCCATCGCGAGGCTATCGGGATGGCACGGCACGGGGATCAGATCCTCGGGGCGAAATACGGCGGTCTGCTCGAGAATTCGGCGGCGCACTTCGGTGAGCGTGAGCCGGTCGGTGGCAGGATTGAAATTTTCGAGCCGCCCCGCGACCTGCACCGGTTGAAACGTGACGCCGCGAACGCATTTCTGCGTGAGAGCGAACTCGATGATGCGGCCGAGCTCGTGGTCGTTGAGCCCTTTTTTGAGTGTGACGACCAGCGTGGTCGAAATGTCGCGCTCGTTGAGCTGCTCGAGTGCGCGTTCGCGCACGGAACGCAGATCGGCGCCGCGCAAGGCGACGAGCGCGTCGCGCTCGAAAGAGTCGAACTGGAGATACACCTCGAAATCCGGCATGTAGGTCGCGAGGCGGTCGACGAACGCCGGATCGCGCGCGATGCGCACGCCGTTGGTGTTGACCATGAGGTGGCGAATGGGCCGCGCCTTTGCCATGTCGAGCACGCGAAAGAAATCAGGATGCAGAGTCGGCTCGCCGCCGGAAATTTGCACCACATCGGGCTCGCCTTCATTGCGCACGACGGCATCGAGCATGCGTTCGATCGCTTCGAGCGAGCGGAATTCCTGGCGCGCGGGGCCGCTTTCGGCGTAGCAGACGGGACACTGGAGGTTGCAGTAGTCGCAAATCTCGACGAGCGATAGGCAGGAGTGCTGCTGGTGATCGGCGCACAGACCGCAATCGTACGGGCAGCCCCACCGCACCGGCGTGTTGAAGGCGCGAGGCATTTCCGGCGGCTTGATGAAGACTTCGCGGCAGCGGCGATAGTAGTCGATATCGTCGGCGATCAGAATGCGCTCATTGCCATGCTCGGGGCAGCGCTTCAGCATCAGGACGCGGCCATCCTCGAAGACGATTTTCCCTTCGACCTTGCGATAGCACGTCGAGCAGATGGATATGGCGACATCGTAGAAAAGGTAGGGCCGGACGCGAGCCGTCATCAGAAATCCCTCAGCGCAGCAAAAGCGGCAAAAAATGAATTTCGATAAATCGCACGACGACGAGATAGAGAATAACGCCGGCAAAACTCGTAACGATCAATCCGAGGTCGCCTTCCTCGGGTGGCGCCAGCCGCCCGGCCCGCCACGCAAACACCGCCACCACGATGTGCCCGATCAGAAACAAGCCGGGCCAGACGAAGATCCCAGCGGCGGGGCCATATCGAAACATGCCCGGCGCGCGAAACAGCGGCAATAAGCCCTCTACGAAAAAGACGCAGCTGGCGGCAAACGCGATGGCGATGCCGAGGCGGTCGGGACCGCGGCGGGTCCGGGCGAACGCAAGCGCGTACGGCCCTTGGGAGAGAACGTAGCTGACAACGATCAGGGCGATGCTGGGCCCTGCGCGATAGCGATTGACGAAAACTAGAACCGTTGTCGCGACGCTCGCCGCCGGAAGCAGCATCATGACGATGAGGGTTATCTGGAATTGGCGGAGCGCCTGCAACTCCGGGTGCGCGGAAGCGCTTAGCGCCGAAGGTGCGCCGGCGGCCGCGACGATTACCGTGGAGGGGTTCATCGAGATTCCTGGATCGAGGGCAGGCTGAGCAAAGGAGTTCACGATGGCGCGGGCAACGGCAATCAGCAGCAAGATGACGCCGACGAAAGCGATGAAGATTCCGCCAAAGAAACCTATCATAAGCAGCCCGGGCAGGATCTGGCCGGCGTTGGTGCTGTGGTTGAAATTGATGGTGCTCACGAAGCCGACGCAGGAAGAAAATCCGAGAACGATGCCGCCCGCAATAATGATGAGCGCCTGCCACCACTTCGGGAATCGCTGTTTTCCGGCTGCCATCAAGTTTGCCTCACGTCGTGCGAGGCTGCGTTCGAGAGCGTATCGAGCGGCGATCGCCGATCGCGCGCCCTTCGGAATGCCAGCCATCGCAGAATGTCGCGACCGTAGTAGACCAGCATCGCGGCGCAGGCCCACTGGATGCCGCCCAGGCCCGCGATGCGCACCTCCGGCTTCAGGAAGTCGATCGCGAGCCGCCAGCCGAGATAGGCGACCATGAAGGCTTTGAAAACGTCGCCTTCGCGATGCGGGCGTTTCAGCAAACGCAGGAGGAAAAAGAAAAGCGCGAGCGCGAAGACGGATTCGTAGAGCTGCGTCGGATGGCGCCGGATTCCGTCGCCAAAATCGACGCCCCAAGGCAACGAGGTGGCGACGCCGTAGGTATCGTCGCTGAGTCCGGTGAGGAAGCAGCCGATGCGGCCGATGCCGATGCCAAGCGCGAGCGGCGCTGCGAAGAGATCGCCCGTCGAGCGCGTTTCGCCCGTGCGGCGCTTGGCCCACTCGACGGCGAACAGGCCGCCAATCAGCGCGCCGACGATCGTCTTGCCGCCGAGCAGGTAAACCGGATCGTGCCAGCGCGCGAAGGTGAGTCCGGGATCCTCGAACCAGTAGAGGACACGGCTGCCGAGCGCGGCGCCGGCGACCGCCGCGGTGATGACGGTCCAGCGCGATGTGTCCGAAACGGAATCGCCGTGGCCGCGCCGCAGCCGGAGGTAAGCGAGGAAGCCGGCGATGTACGCGAGAATCTCCAGCGGCAGATGAGGATGGAGCGAGAACGGCCCGAAGCGCAGATAGAAGGGAAAGTGAATTTTTCGCTTCCTTGTCCGATGCGGCGAAAAGATGTGGCCGCACGATCAGGACCGTTCCGGATGACGCGAATGATACGTGATGGCGGAAGGCAACGCAATTGCGTCTGTCGATGTCGCGGAAAATCAGGAGGGCGGATGCGAGCCTCCGCGGAAGAGCCAATGGGTGGTGCCATACAGAAGCGCGAGCGTGCCGAGGACAGTCAGGATGAATGCGGCTTTGTGGGCGGTGAGGAAGAAGAGCACCGCGTTGCCATAGCGGACAGCGAGAATTCCCTCGATGGTGTAGTGCAGCCCGCGCGCGAGAAGGAGCGCCAGGATGAACGTCCTCAGCGGAACCTGAAAAACGCCGGCCGCGAGCACGAACACTTTGAATGGAAATGGCGGCGGCAAAATTCCGGGAACGAAGACGCTGAGGAAGGCGTTGCTATCGACCCACTGCTTCGCCTTCAGAGCGGCTTTGCCTCCGTGGCGATGAAAATATGCCTCGCCGCCTTTTTTTGCGAGCAGGTAGAGCCAGATGCAGCCGGCGAGCGAGCCCACCGCGGCCATGGCCGCGTAGTACGGCATGCGCGCAGGCCTTTGGGCTGAGAGGCTGATCACGAGCGCGTCGGGAATAAACGGGAAGCTGAGCACCGAGGAATCGAAAAAAGCGACGAGAAAGAGTCCTCCGCCGCCCATCACCGCGACGATTTTAGCGAGCCAGTGCGGCAGCTTGAAGTGATCCATGCTCGAATGGTGCCAAATGAAGGCGTGTGATTGTAGCAGAGTTTGCAGAAGCGCCCCGCGAACGCGAACGCGCGAACGGAAGGCGCGGAACGCAAATTGCCGAATCGATGCTCGTCGGATACAATTCGTGCTTGAGCAACTCCCCGCACGCAATGACACTTCTCGACGGACTCAACCCGCAGCAACGCGAAGCTGTGCTCGCAACCGAAGGGCCCGTGCTCGTTCTCGCGGGCGCGGGAACCGGCAAGACGCGCGTGATCACGTATCGCGTGGCGCAGCTGATCGAACGGCGCGTGCCGCCCGGCGCGATCCTCGCGGTGACGTTCACGAACAAAGCCGCGGGCGTGATGAAGGAGCGCATCAGCGACCTTTTGCGCGCGAGCGGGCGCGACGGTTCGGACGTGTGGGTCTCGACGTTTCATTCTTTCTGCGCGCGGCTGCTGCGCCGCGAGGCGCGGCACGCTGGGTTGCCCCGCGATTTCGCCATTTATGATGACGACGATCAGGTGGCGGCGGTGAAGCGCGCGCTCGTCCAGCTCGATCTTTCCGCCGAGGATTACCCGCCGCGCAGCGTGCGCGCGCAAATCAGCCACGCGAAAAATCACGGCATCACGCCGGATGAAATGGAATCGCAGGCTGTGCAGATGCAGGACCGCGAGCGGAAGGACGTGGCCAGGATCTTTCGCGCGTACAACGAGATATTGCACAAAGCCGCGGCCGTGGATTTCGACGATCTGCTGCTGAAGGCGGTCGAGATTCTGCGGGAGCATTCGGAAGTGCGCGCGGCGTGGAGCGGGCGGTTCGAATATGTGATGGTCGACGAATTTCAGGACACGAACGCAGCCCAGGAAGAGCTGGTGCGGCTGCTCGCCGGGACGCGGAAGAATGTGTGCGTGGTCGGCGACGAAGATCAGTCGATTTACGGATGGCGCGGCGCGCGCGCGGGGAATCTGAAGCGCTTCACCGAGGATTTCCCGGACGCGAAGATCATTCGCCTCGAGGAAAACTATCGCTCGACGCAGACGATTCTCGATGCGGCCGCCGCGGTGGTGAAAAACAACACCGACCGCCTGGGCAAGAATCTGCAGGCGACGCTAGGAATGGGCGAGAAGCTGCAATTTTTCGAGGCGCCGGATTCGACGGCCGAGGCCGAGTTCATCTGCAGCGAGATTTCGACGATCATCCGAAACGATCCGGACGCGCATGTGGCTGTGCTGTATCGCACGGGCGCGCAATCGCGGTCGTTCGAAGAGGTGCTGCGCAGGCTTGCGGTGCGGCATCGCGTGGTGGGCGGGTTCAGCTTTTACGAGCGCGCCGAGGTGCGGAACGCGCTGGCGTACGTGCGGCTGCTTTTCATCCCGAGGACGATGTGGCGCTGCTGCGCGTGCTGAATGTGCCGCCGCGCGGAATTGGCGCGACGACGGTGGCGGCGATCGAGGCGCGCGCAAAGGAAACCGGCAAATCGCTGTGGGAAACGATCGGCGACGCGGCATTTCTCGAGGGCAAGCGGGCGGCGGGGGCGCTGCGTTATTTTCGGGGCATGATTGAGGATTTGCGGGAAGAGTGCCGCGAACTGGCGCCTGCGCACTTGATCGAGCGCGTTCTCGACAAAAGCGGATATCTCGGCTGGGTGGAGCAGGAAGATAATCTCGAGCACACCACACGCGCCGAGAATCTGCGCGAACTTTCGAATGCGATGGCGGAGGCGACCGAGCAGGGGCAGACGCTCGAAGACATGCTCGACCACGCTGCGCTGGTGGCGGATTCGGATGAATACGACGAATCGGTTCCTGTTTCGCTGATGACGCTCCACAGCGCCAAGGGGCTCGAGTTCGATGCGGTGTTTTTGGCCGGGCTCGAAGAAGGGATCTTGCCTCACAGCCGGTCGATCGATACGAATGCGGAGGTCGAGGAAGAACGGCGGCTGTTTTACGTGGGCATGACGCGAGCGAAGAAATCGCTGGTGCTTTCGCGGGCCGTGTACCGACGGAGCTACGGCGAAGACCGGCTGCGCGCTTCCCTGCCCTCGCGATTTCTCGCGGAAGTGCCGGGAGATTTGATCGAAGCGGCGGAGGGTTCGCAATCGGAGCCTGGCGAAGCGCGGCGCTACGAACCGGATCCGGAGTTCTCGGAGGGCTACTCTTACCGGAAGGCGCGGCCCTCCTATCCGCAGACGAGTTACGGCAAAGGGAACTACGGGCGTTCGTCATCATACGGGCGACCGCCTGCGGGACGCGCGGGCTCGGCGCGTTCCTCGAAGGATCCTTTGATCGGGACGCGCGTGCGCCATTCGAAATACGGGATCGGAACAATCATCGAGGTCGAAGGCGAAGGCGAGGAGCGGAAGCTGACCGTCAGCTTCCAGGATTACGGCCCGAAGAAATTGGTCGAGCGGTATGCGAATTTGCAAATCGCGTGACTTGTCCCGAAGGACAGGTTGCGCGGAGGGACGGCGCAAGGTAGAGTTTTTCCGGTCGCACGGAAGGTGACGATTGGATCCGCAGCTTTTCCGCACCAAGAGCATCGACCAGCTCATCTCGGACGCCGACAGGCCGGAAAAGCGGCTTAAGAAATCCCTCGGTTGGCTGAGCCTCACAGCGCTCGGCATCGGCGCGATCATCGGCAGCGGAATTTTCGTTCTGACGGGAACCGCCGCTGCGGGCGAGTCCGTCGAATTTCCCTCCATATTAAAGGCTCCTCTACTCGACGTTCTTATGCACGGCCGGCACGCGCTTGGCATCAGCGGACGCCCGGGCGCGGGGCCGGCCATCGCGATTTCTTTTTTCGTGGTCGCAGTGGTTTGCGGGCTTGCCGGGCTTTGCTACGCGGAGCTCGCGTCGATGATTCCGATCGCCGGAAGCGCCTACACCTACACGTACGCAACGATGGGCGAGCTCGTCGCATGGATCATCGGCTGGGACCTGATCCTGGAGTACGCCGTGTCCAACATGGCGGTCGCGGTGGGATTTTCGGCGTACCTCGATAATTTGCTCGATTCGTTTGGACTGCACATTCCGGACTGGCTCAGCACGCCCGCGTATTCGCCTGAGACGGGATGGGCGGCGCATTTCAACATCATGGGCTTCGTAATCGTGATGATTCTCACGGTGCTGCTTGTGATCGGCATTCGCGAATCGTCGGGCGCGAACAATCTGATGGTCGGCATCAAGCTGCTGGCGATCGTGGTGTTTTGCATCGCGGCCAGCAAGTATATTCATCCGTCGAACTGGAAGCCGTTCGCGCCCAACGGATTTCAGGGAGTACTGACCGGCGGCGCGATCGTTTTCTTCACGTACATCGGGTTCGACTCCGTATCGACAGCCGCCGAAGAGTGCAAGAATCCGAAACGGGATCTCCCGATCGGGATTTTGATATCGCTTTTCGTCTGCTCGTTTTTTTACATCGCGGTGGCGCTCGTGCTGACGGGCATCCAACACTGGAGCACGCTCGACAACGCCGCGCCCGTAGCGCACGCCCTCGAAGCGATCGGCCTCAACGGCGTGAATCGGTGGGTGACGGCCGGGGCGCTGATGGGGATGATTTCGTCGATCCTCGTGTTTCAGCTCGGGCAGGCGCGCGTGTGGTTTGCGATGTCGCGCGACGGCCTGCTGCCGGGGGCTTTCTCGCGCGTGCACAAAAGGTTTCGCACGCCGGACGTGGCCACGTGGGTGGCGGGCGTGGTGGTGGCGATTCCGGCGGGAATTTTCGACATCGGGACGCTTGCAGACCTCTCGAATATCGGTACGCTGTTTGCGTTCATTCTCGTGTCGATCGCGGTGCTGATCCTGCGCAAAAAACAGCCGGAGCGCGCGCGCGGATTTCACGTGCCGTGGAGCCCGTGGATTCCGATCGCATCGGTCGTGTTTTGTTTTGTGCTGATGGCGAGCTTGACGGTCGAGAATTGGCTCCGGTTCTTCGTATGGCTGTTGATTGGTCTGGTCGTGTACCACTTCTATGGGCGGAAGCACAGCGGACTGGCTACTGGTAAATTGGAAGCGGCCGGCGCGAAGGACGGGGTTCTGTGATGCGCAGCAGGGTTCGCCGAAGAGCTTACGCGGGAGTGGCGCCGGTCGTGTTGGCGCTGCTGGTGGTGTCGCCCGCATCTTTCGGCTGGGGAGAGAATGCCGAGCGGCTGATCGCGAATAAGGCCGTGGACACGCTGCCGGATGAGATGCGGGGATATTTTGGAGCGAACCGACAGTTCCTCGTCCAGCATGTGACGGACCCGGACGAGGGAAGCGCGAAAACCCCCGCGGACCTGCGCAACAATTTCATCGAGCTCGATCACTACGGGCAGTTCCCTTTCGCCACGCTTCCCCGCTCGTACACGGCAGCGGTGGCGAAGTACGGGCGTCGGGCGATCGATCGATACGGGCTGCTTCCCTGGCAGATCGGCCTTTACAGCCAGAAACTGACGGAGGCGCTGCGCGACCACAACTGGACCGAAGCCCGGGTGAACGCGGCGTTGCTCGCGCACTACGTGGCGGCCGCGCACGACCCGTTCAACACGACGATGGACGGCGACGGCAAACTTTCCGACCAGATGGGAGTGAACGAGCGATTCGGCGACGGGCTGGTGGACCGGTATCAACTGTTCTTCTTCGTGAAACCAAACGAAGCGGCTTTCGTTCGCGATCCGACCGATGAAGGCTTCGAGATGGCGCTCGGCGCGCATTCGTGGCTCGAAAATATTCTGCTGGCGGACCGGCGGGCTCACGCCGGACTTTCGGCGTACGGCGACCAATATTACGATCGATTTTACGCGCAGGCCGGGGCCATCCTGATCCGGCAGCTTTCCGACGCGTCAACCGATGTGGGATCGTATTGGATGACGGCGTGGATCAACGCGGGGCGGCCGCCGCTGCCGGCGAACTGAGCATGTTGTGACCGAAGCGAAGGCGCGGCAAGCGACGATTGTCGACACCCTTCCCAAGGGCGAGTTGCACCTTCACCTCGAAGGAACGATCCGGCCGGAAACGGCCGTCGAGCTGGCCGCGCGCCACGACGTGGAAGTAAAGCCTGAAGAAGCGGAGGCGCGCTACCGCTTCTCAAATTTCGCGGGATTCATCGAAACGTTCAAGTGGGTGACGTCGTTCTTGCGAGAACCCGAGGACTACGCGCTTATCACGCGCAGCGCGCTCGAGGACCTCGGACGCCAGAACGTGGTGTATGCCGAGATCACGATTTCGGCGGGCGTGATGCTTCGCCGCATGCAGAATGTGGAAGCAAATTACGCGGCGATCCGCGAAACGGCGGGAAGCGTGATTTTCAATCGCCTCCGTACGGCGTGGATTTTCGATTCGACGCGGCAGTTTGGGCCGGAAGCGGCGCTGGAAGTGGCGCGGGTGGCGGCGAAGCTCGAGCGGGAAGGCGTGGTCGCGTTTGGGATGGGCGGCGACGAACTCGCGTTTCCGGCGGTGAATTTCCGGCACGCGTTTGATCTTGCGCGGGAGGGCGGGCTGCACATCGTCTGCCACGCGGGCGAAATCGGCGGGCCGGAATCGGTGCGCGATGCGGTGGAAATTCTGGGCGTCGAGCGCGTGGGGCATGGGATCGCGGTGATGAATGACGCGGCAATGGCGGACTCGCTGGCGACGCGGCGCGTGGTGCTCGAAAATTGCATCGCGAGCAACGTAGCGACGGGCGCGCTGGCGAAGCAAACCGGCAAGCCGAACGCGTCGTTTGCCGATCACCCGCTCGCGAAGCTGCTGGCGGGCGGCTCGCTTGTGACGCTTTCAACGGACGATCCGGGAATATTCCACACGGACTTGCTGACGGAGTATTCACACGCGGCGGCGCTGGGGCTCTCGAATGCGCAGCTCGTCCAGCTGGCGCAGCAGAGCTTCAGCGCGGCGTTCCTGCCGCCGGCGGACAAACGGAAGCTGCTCGACGATTTTCAGTCGGCGGCGAAATCCGCGGGGCTGGTATAATCGCGCTTCACACGGGGAAAGAATGAAAGCACACGTCTGGGTGATGCTGAAATCGACTGTACTCGATCCGCAGGGGCAGACCATCCAGCGGGCGCTTTCTTCGCTGGGTCATGCGAGGGTGCAGAGCGTGCGGCAGGGGAAGTTTTTCGTTCTCGAGCTTCACGGCATGGGGCGCGACGAGGCGAAGGCCGAGGTGGAGCGCATCGCGAAGGACGTCCTCACGAATCCCGTGATTGAAGAATTCCGGTTTGAAATCCTCGATTAATGGCCGCTGCCCTGCTGCGCGGGCGGCGCACCGGCGGGCTTCTTGGTAGTGATGAGAATGGTCTTCATGGCCGCCGGATCGCTCGGCAATGCTGTCTGGCCCGCGGGGAACCCATTAAATTTCAAAATGTATGAAATCACTTGGACCGATTGGTCCGGCGTGAGGGTGCCGGGTTTATCCTGGGGCATCGTATCGTGGATCACTTCGTAGAGATCGTCGACGGTCTGGCCCTCCCACGATTGCATGAACGCATCGCCCGCGAGGGGCAGCGCCTGGCCGCTTCCGCTGAGGTCGTCGAGGTGGCAACTGGCGCAAGTTTGGCTGTACACGTCCTTGCCCTGCTTGGCCTGCGCATCCGTATAGGCGCCTTCCGCGGTTGTCGTGGGAGGCTTGGGAGCGTCAGCCTGCGCGGGGCGAATCGGTGCGCCCGCATAGGCGATTATGAGTGCGGCCAGTGCGAATCCGGAAATCATGAAGCTGCGTGCGGCGAAGCCCTTGCCCTTCGAAGAACTCTCATTGCGGCCCGATTTCATAGAATTTCAGTCCCCTTGGCTACGAGTAGTTAGATGCAATCTTCGGGTCTTCCAGTCCAATGATAACAACGTGCGCGGCGTTTTGTCGCGCATCCATATATAGGGATAGACGGGCGCGAGGGGGCAGCAGCGTTACACCGATTTTGGCGCGGGTGGGTCACGGGCTGACGCAGTTGCGGTTCCTATCGAGTCTCAACTAAGATCATCGCGGCGTGCAGAGCGAACTGCGAAGAGGAGAAACGACGTGATGAAGCGCAAACTCGGAAACACAGGATTGGAAGTGGGACCGCTGGCGTTGGGCGGGAACGTCTTCGGGTGGACGGCCGACGAGCCTACATCCTTCAAGCTGCTCGATGCCTTTGTGGCGTCGGGGCTGAATCTGATCGATACGGCAGACGTGTACTCGAAATGGATACCGGGAAACAAAGGCGGAGAATCCGAGACGGTGATCGGCAACTGGCTTGAAAAAAGAGGCGGGCGCGACAAGGTGTTGATCGCGACCAAGGTGGGCGTGGAGATGGCTCCCGGCGAGACCGGCCTCTCGAAGGCATACATTTTGAGGGAGGTCGAGCGCTCGCTCAGCCGGCTGAAGACGGACTACATCGACCTGTATCAATCGCACCGGGACGATGCGGAAACGCCGCTTGAGGAGACGCTCGAGACGTATGCGGGGCTGATCAAGGCCGGGAAAGTGCGGGCGATCGGAGCTTCGAATTACAAGGCGGACCGCCTGGGAGAATCGCTGAAGGTGAGCGCGACGAAGGGCCTGCCGCGATATGAAACGCTGCAGCCCTGGTACAACCTCTACGATCGAGCCGATTTTGAGGGCGCGCTGGCCGACCTGTGCAAGCGCGAGAATATCGCCGTGATTCCCTATTTTTCGCTGGCGAGCGGATTCCTTACGGGCAAGTATCGTTCGGAGAAAGATCTCGCGGGGCGGGCGCGGGCCTATCGAGTGAAGGACATGCTGAACGAGCGCGGATTCCGGATCCTGAAGGGTCTCGACACGGTCTCGGCGGAAATCGGGGCGACGCCCGCGCAGGTTTCGCTGGCGTGGCTCGTCGCGAAGGGCATGGCAGCACCGATTGCGAGCGCCACGAATCTCGACCAATTGAAAGAGATCGTCGACGGGACGGCGCTGACGCTGAGCTCGGAGGCGGTCCGGCTGCTCGACGAAGCCAGCGCGTACTCCAAAGCGGCCTAATCGGCGGTGCGGGTCTCAGGCGTTGCGGGCCGTTGAGGATTTTGGGGCGGCGCGCTCGCTATCGAGCGCGGCCATCTGCTCCGTGCCGTAGCGGTCGCCAGCGACTGAGCCGATTGGCGCGGCCTTTTCAATCGCGGCAAGCTCGTCCGCCGAGAATGAAACTTCTAGAGCACCCAGCGCTTTGTTTAGCTGATCCCGGCGACGAGCGCCTACCAGCGGAATGATGTCCTTTCCCCGAGAGAGAACCCACGCAACGGCAAGCTGAGCGACGCTGATTCCCTTCTGCTGGGCGATGGCGCCCAAACGCCCGACGAGCGCTTGATTGGCGCGCAAGTTCTCCTCCTGGAAGCGAGGGAAGTGAGCGCGGATGTCTCCGTGCGCGGCGCTTTCGGAATTCGGCGCGTGTCCGGTGAGCAGGCCACGCGAGAAGACGCCATAGGCCACGAGGCTGATGCCGAGTTCGCGCAGCGTCGGCAGGATGCCTGCTTCGACCGCGCGCGAGACGATCGCGTACTCGATCTGCAAAGCCGCGATTGGATGGACTGCGTGGGCGCGGCGGATCGTCGCGGAAGACGCTTCCGAGATTCCGATGTGGCGGACGTATCCGGCCTTCACCATTTCCGCGACCGCGCCAATCGTGTCTTCGATCGGGACATTGGGATCGACGCGCGTCGGCTGATAAAGATCCACGTAATCGGTGCCGAGGCGTTTTAGCGTGTAGGCAAGGAAATTCTTCACCGCGGCTGGGCGCGTGTCGATGCCGACGAAATTGCTTTGCGGCGCGCGCATCGCTCCGAACTTGACCGCGATGAAATAGCTTTCGCGTGGGCGGCCGGCGAGCGCTTTCTGCAGGAGAAGCTCGTTGTGTCCCATGCCGTAGAAATCGGCGGTATCGAGCATGGTGACGCCCGCATCGAGAGCAGCGTGGATCGTCGCGATGCTCTCTTTTTCGTCGGCAACGCCATACGTTCCGGACATGCCCATGCAACCGAGACCGACCGCGGAGACGATCGGACCGCCCCGACCTAGTTGCCGCGTTTCGATGAGCATGCGCTTTCTCCTGAGGGCCGACTGTGGTTCGGCGCTATCTATCGTTTCATGAGCAGATGAAGCTCGGGCGGGATCGGCACGACATCGATCGACACGTTGACGCACGCCGGTTTGCCACTCGCAAATGCCGCCTTGATCGCGGGGCCGAGGTCCTTTATTTCGGTGACACGCTGGGCGTGGCATCCGAACGCGGCAGCCACTTCGTGATAGTTCGCGTCGCGAAGCTCGGTGCCGATCAGACGGTTCGGGCCAGAAACAATTTCCTGGAAGTGCTGCGACGCCGCCCAGCTGTGGTTGTTCATCACGACGGCGACGATGGGGAGCTTGTGGCGAACCATCGTGTCGAATTCCGCGATTGTGAAGCCGATGGCGCCATCACCGACGAGGCAGAGCACCGGCCTCTTCGGATGAGCGACCTGCGTGCCGAGCGCGAGACCCAGACCGAACCCGACCGCGCCCAGGAAACCGTGCGTGATGTAGCCGCCCGGATGATTCTGGTGAATCACCTCATTCATCCAGTGATAGGCCTCGGCGCCATCGCCGACGATGATGGCGTCCTCGTCGATATTCCCGACGATCGCGGAAACGGCTTGGATTGGATGGATCGGCGGCGACGGGCGGTCCATGTCTTTCTGCAGGCTCTTGCAGCGCTCCGTCTTGGCGTCGCGAATTGTCTGCTGCCATTTTTTGTGATCGGGCCAGCGCTGCGCTTTTGCCTGTGCGTTGAGCGCGCGCAGAGTTTCGCGCGGGTCGGCGACGATCGGAACCGCGACCTGTCTCAGGCGGCCGATCTCTTTCGGATCAATTTCGACGTGGATGATCTTCGCAGCCGTTGGGACGAGCACGTCGCTCGCGCCGAGCGTGAAAAGGCCGAAGCGGACGCCGAGAGCGAGGATGACGTCCGGCCGCTGATCAGGCGCCGAGAGGTCGGCCATCTTGTGGAACGTGCCGCCATACAGCGGATGATTGCTGGGCAGCATGCCGTGCGCCTGAAAATCAGAGAAGACAGGAATGCCGGTGGCTTCGACGAATTCGCGGAGCTCTTGCTGGCTTACGCCGGACATGTACGCGCCAGCGCCCACCATAATCACGGGCCGCGAAGCGCTTGCGAGCAGACGGATGGCTTCTTCGATGGCTTTGCTCTGCGGCGCGGGAGCCGACGAAGGATCGAGAAGGACTTTGTCGGGAATCGCGACGGATGCTTCGTCGACTTGTGCGCCAAGCACGTCGGCGGGCAGGTCGAGAAGCACGGGACCCGTAGGTCCGGACGTGGCGAGGCGGATCGCTTCGGCGACGAGCCGCGGAATGTCCTGGGTGACGGTGATTCGATGCGCCCACCTGGTGATGGGCGTCGCGACGCCCACCTGATCGAGACCGGCCTGGAGCGTGTTGGTCTCCGCGTCGCGGAGGCCCGCCGAGCCGCTGAGATAAAGGACAGGCGTGCGATCGAGATAGGCATTCGCGACCGACGTAATGACGTTGGTAAATCCGGGACCCGCCGTTACCATGGCCACGCCCAGGCCGCGTGTGGCGCGGGCGTAGCCCTCGGCTGCATGGCCCGCGGCTACTTCATGGCGAGTGTCGGTGATCGGAATGTGATGATCGCGGCACGATTGAAAAATCGTTTCGAGATGCGCGCCATGCAGCCCGAAGATATTCGTGACGTTCGCTCGCATTAAAGTGCGAACGAGAAGTTCCCCACCCGTGACCATACTCATGTGCGAGCACCTCGATTCATGCGTTTTGCGGTCCGCGCGATTCGCCGGGCAGACGCCCGCAGATTATAACGAGACGCGGCGGGAGTTCTAGCTGGTTTGGTAAGAACCCGGCTTGGCGATTCGAAAACTGATGCGAGGATCGAGCCCTCGTTCGACACAGGGCGAAATCGCTGCGGCCACCGAGCAATGAAAGACCCTTCTCACCGTATCAAGGAAGGCGAGGACTGCGGGCGACCTTTCGTTCCTGCGGCGCGCGACGTGCACCTCGACTCTTGCATCGGGTTCGTCGAACGGGATTGCCACCACTTCGCTGTCGGCTGCCGGAGAGCAGCAAGGCTCGTCGGGCATGATGGAAATTCCTTTGCGCGATGCCACGAGAAGCGTTTGGATGTCGTTGTGAGGCGCAGGATCGGTCGACACATGAATGATCTTCACGGGGACGCCCGCCTTGGCGCACAACTCGATCGTCTTATCGTATATCCCGACGGGGGGTCGGCAGTCAGGGACCAGCAATGATTCCCCGGCAAGGTCTCTCGCTCGGATGGCCTTGTGTTTTGCCAGCGGGCTGTCCTTACTCACGTGGATGACGAACCTTTCCTCAAACAAAGGCTCGGAAATCAATTCACCCCGAACCGGCGGCCGCAAGAATCCAACGTCGATGGTTCCTTCAAGCAGCGCCTCGCTCTGAAAAACTGAATAAACGGCGCTGGACGAGACTTCGACCGCGGGAAAGCGGTTCGAGTGCTCGACCAAGACGCGACTGATCTTTTCGCCCAAACCCAAGCCGACACCGATCTTGACCACGCCGGCTTCGCCCTTCTTGGCGAGGCGGACGCTATCGCACGCGTGCGACGTCTGAGCCACAAGAACTCTCGCCTCGCGCAAAAGCAATTGGCCTGCGTCGGTGAGAACGACGTGGCGGCGATCACGGACAAACAGTTGAACGTCGAGTTCTTCCTCCAATTGACGAATCTGCCGGCTTAGAGGAGGCACGGTGACATGCAGGTGCTCGGCAGCCTTTGAAAAACTAAGGCGCTCGGCAACCGCGATGAAGTATCGCAATTGACGCAGTTCCATAGGACCACCACCCTTTGGGCACCCTTATATTCCGAATCGGTAACAGAAGCAATCAAATAAGCAATGGACAAGGGGCCCCAATTCGGTAATTAGTGTGTCCGCTCCAGGGGTGTGGTGCAGGGTCTCAGGCCGAGGCAGGGCGCTGGGGATTGGCACATTCCGCGGGGACCTACGACTGGGCATCGACTAATAACTCGATCAGGGGGGCGCAATGAACGCACGGTTCGCAGCACGAAAGTTTGTGGGTTCGCTTTTCGTTTCCTTGGTGGGGCTGTTTCTGTGCGTCTCGCTGGCTCACGCCCAGGCGGTCACCGGAAACATTTCCGGAACGGTGATGGACTCCAGTGGAGCGGTGATCGCGGGCGCCCAGGTCGTCGTCACGAACACGGCTACCGGAGTTAGCACCACGCTCACCTCGAACGATCAGGGCCGCTACAACGCTCCCGACCTGGTCGTCGGCTCGTACGAGGTGTCTGCCTCGAAATCGGGCTTTCAGACGACAGTGCAGAAGAGCATCAACATTGCCGTCGGCAGCCAGTGGGTCGCGAACTTCACCCTCAAGGTCGGTCGGACGACGGAGACCGTCACGGTTGAGTCGAATGTCGCGCAAGTCGAAACGCAATCCACCGCGATCTCTTCGCTGGTCAGCGGGCAGCAGATGAGAGACTTGCCTCTCAACGGCCGCAACTTCGAGCAGTTGCTCAATCTCGCGCCCGGTGTGACGCCAACTCCGCCTTCTGGCGTCGCCCTTTACGGCGAAGGGCAGAGTTTTTCCATCGCCGGATCGAGAACGGAGGACACGGAATACTTGCTGGACAACGAGAACATGGCCGACTTTTGGAACCATCAGGCCGGCTCGGAAGTGCTAGGTACTTCGCTTGGTATCGAGGGAATGCAGGAGTTCTCGGTGCTGACGAACACCTACAGCTCCCAATTCGGCGGCATTGCGGTGATGAATGCGGTTTCAAGATCTGGCACCAACGAGCTTCACGGCTCGGCCTACGAATTCCTGCGCAATTCCGCACTAGACTCCCGCAGCTATTTCGATCTGACGGGGTCCGGAACTCCGACCAAACCTGCCTTCCGCCGCAATCAGTTCGGCGGCAGCCTCGGCGGCCCAATCAAGAAAAGCAAAATGTTCTTTTTCGCGAACTATGAAGGCTTGCGCCAGTCGCTCGGCACCACATTAGCAAACCAGGGCGTTCCCGAACCTTATCTTGCGTCAGATGAGCTGCCGTGCGGCCTGGTCGGCCAATCCGGTCCGGCATCGCTCGTCAACACAGTTTCGCCCGTGTGCGCGGGCCTGACGGGCCCTTGGCCAGCTGTGGGTACCCCCGGCAACCCGATCGAGCCGGAAGCCGCATTTGGAAGCGGCGCCACTGGCCAAACAGCCGCAGCCGCAGCCGCGATAACCGGCGCGTTGGCCCTATACAACGGTCACTTCGGTACGACTCCCTCGGCCGTGGACCAAGGCGGATATTACTTCACGAATGTGTCCGCAACTCAAACGGCAAGCGAGAACTACGGCCTCGGCCGCATCGATTATGCACTTTCCGAGAGCGACAATATTTTCGGGCGTTACGTGATGGACCGAGGATCGGACCTCATCCCGCTCACCGGATTCGGCGGTTCAGCCCTGCCTTATTGGCCGGAAGTCGATAACAACAAGAATCAATTCGCGACGATTCAAGAGCGGCACATTTTTTCCGCCAATGTTGTGAATAATGCTCGGTTTTTCTTCACGCGGACGAACGAATCGTCGTTCTCGCACAGCACCCTCCCCGAAGCTTCGGATCCTTTGAATTTCTCTGGCCGCTTCCCGGAAGACGCTTCGCTAAGCCCCGACGGCTTTACCGTCTCGGGTATTGGCAGTAACCAGTTTGTCTCCGACAGACTCGTCGTGAATAAATTCGGGGCCGGCGATGACGTTGCTTGGACCCGCGGCAACCACACGCTCACATTTGGTGCGGACATCATGCGGGTCCAGTCAAATATCTACCCGCCTTTCGAGTTCGGCGGGAGCTACTCCTTCGGCAACTTGCAGGGTTTTCTCGAAGGTAAAACGGGTGGGACTGGATACGCGGTCGCAATCAGCCCGTATACCGACACTCCGAACCGGTACTTTCGCGAAATCGACATCAATCCGTATATCAACGATGCTTGGAAGATCAGTTCGCGGCTGACCATGAATCTTGGTGTTCGCTACGAGTACGGCACCGATCCCTCCGGCTGGCCACTTAATGCGATTACGAACGCGCCGTATGGCAACGGCGGATTCGCTCCTGTGGGTCACGTATTTCAAAGCAGCCCGAATCGAAAGAATATCGATCCGCGGATCGGCTTGGCCTGGGCCCCATTCGGAGACCAGAAAACCTCGGTCCGCGCCGGTTTTGGAATCTTCTCCGATCCGATTGCTCCGCGCACCTACGCCTCGGCATACTACTTCTCTCCGCCCTTTAACTATCACCAGTTTCCTGTGGGAACACAGGGCTTCCCGAACGCTTTTATAGATCCGACGACTGGGCTGCCGCAGCCTGCCCCTCTGCCTCCGCAGGATCAGCCCGCAAAATGCGCGCAGGATAACATCGCCTTTAACAGCTTAAATTGCACCAGTCTGGGTGACGGAGTGCCGTACAACACGAACGTGGCGCCGTACATGGAGCAATGGAACCTCAATGTCCAGCGCGCTCTTGGGGCAGGAACAATCCTGACGGTGGGATACGTGGGCTCTCACGGTGTGCATCTGTTCGACCAAATTAACGCGAACCCATCGCTGACGAGCACGTCGGCTGTGGGGGGTTGCACAGGGCCATCCGGTGCAAGCAGCAGTGCGTGCGCCACGCCAACCGGTGTCCCGTGTGTTCCCACGGTTGCTAATGGCAACTTGTCGAGCTGCGTTTTCGGCGCCTTCGTCGGAGCCCCGTTCACCATCGGCGCCGTGCAACCGATAGTACCGCGCGTGAATAGCAATTACGGCCCTCTCAATGAGGCCATCCCTGAAGGAAGTTCCAACTACAGCGCGCTGGAGGTGAGCTTGGTCCGCCAAGCCGCCCGGGGGATCACGATGCAGTTCTCTTACACTTATTCTCACTGCCTTGACTACGCTTCCGGAACGTACGGCTTGGAACAAGGCGCGACGGGTCTGCTTGATCCGTACGACCCGCGATACGACTATGCCAACTGCAGCTTTGATCTCCGCCACAACTTGGGCGCGAACGTGATCTACACACTGCCGTTCAAGGGAAACCGCCTTGTGGAAGGTTGGCAGGTGAGTGGTATCTTCACCGCCCAGAGCGGAATTCCCTTCAGCGTTAGCGACGGTATCGACCAAGCCGGGCTCTTCAATAACGTCGCAGCGACCCGTCCGAACGTAACCGCAGGTTGCAATCCGTACGTCAAGAAGCGAGGTCTCCGTCCCGGCGTACCTTACGCTGAGCCCCAGTGGATCAATGGCGCTTGTTTCACGCTTGAACCCATCGGAACTCTGGGCAACTTGGGAAGGGATACGCTCGTCGGTCCACGCAATTTCAACCTGGATTTTGCTCTGCATAAAGACACCAGAATAAACGAGCGACTCACCGCGCAATTCCGCGCTGAATTCTTCAACATCACCAACCGAACCGATTTCGTGGGGCCGAGTGCCAGCCTCTACTTTGCGTCTCTGGCGCTACCGGGCGGTGTCCAAGCTCCCATCGCTAACTCGGCCTACGGCTGGATCACTGGCACTCGACCCAATAGCCAGCGCGAAATTCAGTTCGCCTTGGAGCTGATCTTCTGACGCGCGATGAAGAGTTCGGCGTGCTGGCGAGTGCTGCAAGGGCAGCGCTCGCCAGTTTATCGACGTAAGAAAACGAAGAGCCCCACCACCCAATGGATGCTGCCTCGCCGGTTCCCGGCGGGGCGGCATTCATTTCCTCGCGTAACCTTGGCCGAAGCGAGGTGTACCTCATATTCCGAATCGGTAACAGAGACCATCAAAATAAGAAATGGACAAGCTGACCCAATTCGGTAATTAGTGTGTCCATTCAAAGGGTGGTCCGATAGCAAGGTTCCGGTCGACAAATGCATTGGTGGCGAGAAGTGCCAAGGGGCGGCTGATTCACTCGATTGGCGCTCTGCGTGGTGGTGGATCAATATGGTCAAAGAGAAATAAGGTTGAGGGGGGAACGATGCGTATACGACGTGCGGGGCTTGGGCTTGCTATTTCAGCGTTTGTCTGTCTCGCGGCGCTTTGTCTTCTCGGGGTGCCATCGGCACTGGCGCAATCCGCCGGGACGGGCGCCATCGCGGGGACGGTCACCGATCCGTCGAACCGGTCCGTGCCCAAAGCGACGGTGACATTGACGAACGTGGGAACCGGTCAGACGCGCACCGCGACGACTGGCCCCGCTGGAGATTACAAGTTCTCCCTCTTGCCGCCCGGGAACTACAGCCTGAAGTTCAGTGCCGCTGGCTTCAAGACCTCCACGGTTCCCTCGATCACTGTGAACACCACCGAGACCGCTACAGCAGACCAGACGCTGCAAGTCGGCGCCGTCAGCGAGTCCGTCACGGTAGAAGCCAACGTTGAGACACTTCAAACCGAGAACTCGACCCTCGGAACCACCATTACCGGAACCCAAATTGCCGCCCTGCCCATGGCCAACGGCAACTATACCGAGATTCTGAGCCTTAGCGCCGGCACTAATGCGAGCGTGGACAACGCGACATCGCTGGGCAAGGGCACACAGGATATCAGCGCCAACGGCGTCGATCCTGGCTCGAACAATTTCCAAATGGATGGCGTTGCGGTCAACAATATCGCCAACTCGGGCAGCTCGAACGACGGCACTATCTATACTGGAATTCCGGTTCCGAGCCCGGACGCCATCGCGGAATTCAAGGTGCAGACTTCGACGTACGACGCGAGCTATGGGCGCAACCCCGGCGCAAACGTGAACGTGAGCACCAAGTCCGGTACCAACCAGTTTCACGGATCGGGATTCGAGTTTTTCCGCAATTCGGTCCTCAACGCGGACGATTTTTTCTACAACAAGACGTCGACGCATCCGCATCAAGTCTTTGACCAAAACCAGTTCGGCGGCACGATAGGTGGCCCAATCAAGAAGGACAAGTTCTTCTTCTTTTTCAGTTACCGCGGGACTCGCTCGAAGAACGCCGTGGCACCCCAAGGGGGGGACTTCGGCGCGGCTATAGGTACCGGGCTCGACCCCTACTTCGACGCTAGAAATCCCGAAGGGCCGAATGGACGAGGCAGTTGTCCCTCCCCGGCAACTCTCGGAGTAGCTCCAAATACTCCAGACATGAACAGCATTACAAATTGCAGCGCTCAGGCCCAAGCATTCGCCGCCGCTATGGGCATCAACAACACCAACATCGTTGGGCTTCGAATGTTCCAACTGACTACAGGTACGGCAAAACACCCCACCGCCGGAGGAGTGCCCAATAACTACTACATTCCAGCACCGATCTCTGATCCGCAGTTCTGCCCGCAAGTAAGCGGAGTACCGACGGGCGTGTGCAATTTCAGCATTCCGGCCATCTACACAGAGAATCAGTATGTAGCGAATGGCGACTACGTGTTCAACAGCAAGAACACCCTCAGCACCAAGTACTTTTACACGCACAACCCCTACACAACGTACTTAGGTCAAGGCGGTGGAGACTTGCCGGGCACGCCCGAAGCCGTCCTTTTCGGCAACCACGCGGCCGTCGCAAAACTGACGACGCTCGTGACCAACAACTTCGTTAATGAGGCTCGTGTATCATTCCAACAAAATGTGAATGCGGCGGCCGTGGCAGTGCCGCCAGGCGGTTGCCCCGACGCAGACAATCTACCTGCTCCTTACGGATGCGGCTCTCCAAACGAATTGGGAATGCAGTCGCAAGTTCCAAACTTTTACGAGCCACCGTCGTTCCTCAACGTAGGGACTGGATACAGCATGTTTGGAGGCCTGCTGCCCGACAAGGGCCCGACGAACCAACTGCAGGCTGCGGACCAGATTTCCTGGTCACATGGTAAGCACAGTATCCGCGCGGGTTACGAATACGAGTGGACGAATTGGCCCCTCGCCGATCCCGGCCTGCAGCAGGGACTGATACTCATACTCGGCGACAGCGCATTCACCGGTAACGCCAGCAATGCCAGTGGCCTTTTTGACTTGGGATGTTTG
Organism: uncultured Acidobacteriota bacterium; assembly: GCA_963841605.1. Taxonomy (GTDB): domain Bacteria; phylum Acidobacteriota; class Terriglobia; order Acidiferrales; family UBA7541; genus Palsa-295. The sequence goes on along the minus strand of CAWJDM010000012.1, from coordinate 10,295 downwards.
TTTTGCGTGAAGTCCACTTCGGGAAGCCCCAATACGGCGGGGGTGCTTCACTTCTACCAGGTGAATAACACGAACGCATATGTCTTGGATGATTGGAAGGTGAGTTCAAGATTGACCCTCAACATCGGTTTGCGCTGGGAATACGACGGTCAACTGACCGACAAGTACGGCCACCTGACTCAGGTCTGGCTCGACCGCATGGCGTCGAATGCCCAGATCGCGGCCTGCACGACCCCGCCACCCACCAGTGCGGAGTGCGCCGCCGCCGGCGTTCAGCAATACGTGGTGCCAAGCAACTTTCTCAGCGCGGGGTACGGGCAACCGCCCGCCGGTGTCGGATTTGCTCGGAACAGGAACACTTTGGAAACGCATGCGCCGTACACCAACTTCGCCCCCCGATTGGGCTTCGCATGGCAACCGCTGAGCAATGGCAAGCTCGTCATTCGCGCCGGGGCTGGCATCTTCTATGACCGCATCGGATTGGATCGCGTGGTTCACGCCTTCGAGCAAGGCTATCCTTATGCCGAAACATACGATTTCGGTTCTGGCAGCCCTCGGGGGGCCGTTTCGTCTCTGGCAGTACCATTTGCTCCGATATCCTTGGTCTGCGTGCCCAGCGATCCAGGCTGCAATCCGCCCGCCGGCCAAGTTAACAATGGCCTGGGCTTCGCGCCACGGTACGCCAATCCTTCGACCGCAAACCAGTCTGTCAATGCGTGCTTCAATCCCGCTCCCTACGGTTTCTTTACCCCGCAATGCGCGCTAACCGACGGATTCCAGATTAACTCCGGCTTGAACACGCCCCTGCTCTCGAGGGCCATCCACACGCCCCTCGTGCAGGAATTCACCTTGGGTTTTCAGTACGAATTCGCACCGCAGTGGGTGCTTGAACTTGACTACGCAGGATCCAGAGGAATCAACCTTACGGATTACAATCACAACCAGAACGGGGCGCAGATCATCACCCCGGCGACCGATATCTATGGCTTGTGCCAGCCGGCAGGAACTGATGGGTCCCCCACGCCGGTTTGCAACACGGTGAACAACGCTTCGTTCCGTGTGCCCGTGCTCGGCTACGAGCCGATCGGTCTGCAGCAATCGGATTTCAACGGCAGTTCGAACTACAATAGCCTGCAAGCGACGGTACGGCATCAGTTCGGCCATGGGCTTTCCATGCAGGCGGCATACACGTGGGACAAGAACCTCTCTGATATCTTCTACTCCAACTCGGCGAACATCAACGATGCTCAAGCTCTTAAGACAAAGCCTTCACCGAATGGGCCAGCACACGGGCAGTGGGGCCCGGTGTCGTTTGATCGCTTTCAGCGGCTTGTCGTGAACTACAGCTATGACTTGCCGTTTGGAAAAGGCACTGCGATGGCCGACAAATTGTTCGGCGGATGGAATGTATCCGGCGTGACGATCGCGCAGACCGGCAATCCCCTCACGTTCATCGGCGGGGGCAGCGGGGGAGCGTACGGCACGAACCAACAACTGATCTTCGAGGGCGTCACGACTGCGGAGATCTGCTCCAACTTTAGCAACGGGCAGCTCAAGAATGGCGGCGGCGCGACATCTCACGTTGTCGGCGGCGCGACCGGCTATTTCAACACAGCGGCCTTCGCCTGCAAGGCGCCGGTGGTGCCATTCGGCGACCCCGGATATGGCCCCCCCGGCCCATTCCAGATCCCTGCGGCGACGGACTATGGCAACTCTGGAGTCGGGATCGTGACGGGGCCTGGACAATTCAACTGGGATATTTCGATCGTGAAAAACACGCAGATTACAGAACGCGTGCGGATGCAGTTCCGGTCCGATTTCTACAATGCGTTCAATCACCCGCAGTTCGCGCCTCCTCAGGGCGCCAACTTCGGCACGGTCGGCTTCGAGAACGTCGGGAACTTTGGGCTTCCAACAGGCAATTTCATAACGGCCACGAGCGTGAACCCGCGGCTGATTCAGTTTGGCGTGCACTTCTTCTTTTAGCTGAAGTGTCCGCGGAGAGAGTGCCGCGGATGAGATGAATTAGCCGAAGCGGCTGGCGAACGCTGAACGGCCTACCAGCCCACGGCGAAAGAAAACGAAGAGCCCCACCACCCAACGGATGCCGTCTCGTCGGTTCCCGACGGGGCGGCATTCGTTTATTTGCCTGCCCCATTCAGGCTGTGGTTCTGTCCGCAGAGACGCTAATCGCCCTTCGAGGATGTGGACACGGGCTGCTGGTGGACGCGCGTGACTGGAGGGCCGCTGTAGGCGCGCGCCTCGCCCTTCCAGGGCACCTTATCGCGATCGGTCCAGCCGTTGATGTACATCGACTTGAAGACCCACTTGCCGTTTCGCTTCACGCAAAGATTGTCCCAGTTGCCAATGCCGAAGACGAAATTCGTCCGGTAGTCCACATTGAATTGAACGATCGTGAAGTAGGCTTTCACGCGCGCGCCTTCGCCCTCGGGCGTAATCAGGAAATGATTCGCCAGATGCTGCCGCCCGAACCACCAGCTCGGGCGGTCGTACCACAGCTCTTCGAAGGCGCGGCGGATTTTGTCGCGCCCCTCGAGCTTTCCCTGCCACAAGTGGTCGAGGTAGCCGTCGTCCGCGAAGCAGCCCAGGACAGCCTCGATATCGCCCGTGTTGATGCCCCAGGCGTATTTCGCGAATAGCTCCATGATGTCGAGTCGGTCCTCGACAGAGAATTTCACAGTGGAATCCGACATGGCAGCACCCCTTCTCTGAATATGGACTGCGCGCCGATGTTGCGTTGTCCGTCGCCGAGGGGATACTATGCGCGCGAGTCGATTATTGCAAGTCGCCCGCGTGAGGCAGCATCGCATCCTTGCGCGGAGGAGGCCTCATGGCATCGCAAGCGAAATCTCCCGCTGTCGCCGGAATCTACAAAAGATTGAGAGAATTCGGAGACGCGTTTACGCCTGAAATCATCGGCGAAAATTTGAAACTCTTTGCGCCGCTGCACGAAAAGGAGCCGTTCGCCGATGTTGAGGCGATTCGCGATCTCCGCTACGGCGACGACGAGCGCCATCGGCTGAATGTGTTTCAAGCGAAGGGCGCTGCGAAGGCATCACGACCGGTGCTGGTCTTCATCCACGGCGGCGGGTTCATCGGCGGCGATAAATCCATGCCGGGGATGCCGTTCTACGACAATGTCGGCGTGTGGGGCGCGCGACATGGTCTGGTCGGCGTGAATATCACGCATCGTCTCGCGCCCAAGCATCCGTGGCCGGCGGGATCGGAGGACGTCGCGGGCGCACTGCAGTGGATCCGCAAGAATATCGGCGCGCACGGAGGCGACCCGTGGCAAATTTTCCTGATGGGCCAGTCGGCGGGCGCGGCGCACGTTGCCCAATTTCTCGCGCACACTCGATTCGATAGCCCGGACCGCGGCGCGCTCGCGGGCGCGATTCTGGTCTCGGGCCTCTACGACACGAATACGATGGACAAGAATCCGCTCTTCAAGGCCTATTTCGGCGAAGACGCGAGCCTCTATGCGGAGCGCTCGGCGCTTCCGGGATTGGCCGAGTCTTCCGTGCCGCTGTTGGTGACCCTTTCGGAATTTGATCCGCCTGATTTCAAGCGCCAGTATGTGGAGCTTTTGCGCGCACATCTTGAAAAAAAGCGCGGTCTACCGAGGCTGGCCTGGCTGCCGGGCCACGGTCATTTATCGGGAATGCTGGCCGTGAACACGGAACACGATTTCCTCGGGGATCGCGTGCTGGAATTCGTCGAGTCGAGAGTCGGCAGTTAAGCGCGCGAGACTGCCCGCGATTTCGCAGGGGGGCGATTCGTTTGGCCGTACGGTGCGCATCCGATAGCCGGGTGTCGCTCGCGAGGAGGCGCGCCGTTTGTCTCCCCTTGAACTGGACCGAAATCGGACTCCCGCAACGCGCCAAGTCCGGCCTTAAATGGGGCATGATCACACTATCGTAAATTCTTATCTCATTGAATATAGGCTACATGTATCAGTTCGTTTCGCAAAACTACATGCCCCAGGAATCACAGAGCGGTATCTATGACTATGTCTGTAGTATTTATGGGCAGACCGTCCCCACTGGCGGCCAAATAGCAGAGTCTAAGCCGCGCTCCGGCGCAGACGTCGGATGCGCTCAAGACTATCCAGCAAGTCCTTAAATTCCCGTGTATTCGCGGCGCGGTAGCGCAGAAGCGTTTCCAGCGCGGAACGGGGCGGTTCTTGAAGATTCGAAGCGCATTCGACTTTGAAGAGGTACCGTGCAAGCTCGTCGCTAATCGTTTGCTGTTCGATTTCAGTCTGAAGCGCGTCGAGAACTTCTTTCTTGAGCTCCTCCTGGCAGGTCTTCTGAGGCGCCTTGTTCTGTGCAGTGTGGTCCGCCGCGAGACGAGCGAGCAGACACATCAGGTAAGCCGCACATCCGGTGGGCTGGTCGCCATAGCACACGCGAAGTTCCTCCAAATCTCCCGGCTGTGGCCCCTGGTCGCCTATCCGTTTCTTTAGCGCTTGCAGCACCTGAATGCATCCGCTAGGGCTCAACCGCTCCGCTGGTTCGGCCGAACGTCTGCCCGGCGCACCCGCCAGGTGGAGCCAGTACCGGGCAACTGGACGCTCGCCATTTTCCCGCAGCTCCACCGTTTTTTCGATGAATGCCTTCGAAAACTCTCGGGTGAAGGCGTTGTCGATGCGCCGCTTGATCAAACGATTGAACACGAGATCGTCGATTACCTCGTTCTCGATCAAACCTTCCGGATTGAAATCTCCCGTGAATCCGCGGCGAAGAATCGCAGCTTCCTGTTGTTCGTTCGCTAAGATTCTCCCGGATTCGATCCAGTGCTTCGCTGCATTTTGACTAGATCGCGCTTTTCCTCTCGGCGTGCGCGGTCCCGTTGGCTTGCCCATTTCTTATCCCTCAGAAGGGAGTAAACTCCATGCCCACGTGCTTGCCTTTCTTCCTGCTTGCGATAGAGATGAACGTGCTGGCGCCATCGGCAAAGATTTCAACCTCCACAAATGGGCACCGCGCATGCATTCCTGAAGTGGCCCCACAAAATTGGCGCCATAAAGCAAAAAAGCCGCGACAAAAACTTCGTCGCGGCTGATACTTTCTCGGCCTCTTCGTACTTACAACTCCGTTATCATATCCGGCCTCCCGACGGTTGTCAAATGCGCTCTCGACAGCCACGCTGCGACGGCTTGGGACCGATGCTGGGTGCCGAGCATCTGGCACGCCACGGCCTACGGGTGAGCCCAGAGACGCTGCTGCGGTGGATGAACCGCGCAGGATTTTGACGACCCAGCGACAGCGAGAGAAATCGATCCATTTTCGTCTGCCCCCGCCGCGCTGCATTCGGAGAACTGGCGATGCGTCTGCTATCCAACACTCTCTCCCGTTTTTTTCTCCTTCGACTTTCTAGCTTTTTCCCACCGGGCAAGCACTGCGTTGCGCGCGATTTTGCTCCTCTGCTCAGATGTAAGCTTCGCAGCTCGAATTTTCCCACCTTTGGAACCGCCCAATCTCCCCAGTGCAACAGCGTGCGGGTTCTTCTTTTTGGTCATCTCTCCTAGAAGGTATTCCGCAGGACGAGGTCAAATCAACACAAATTAGCTATTGACTTATACTTAGGCGCCCATGTACAATTCAAACTCGTTCTTAGGCGCTCAAGTAATGGAGGAGGGGCGATGAAGCGGAAATCTTCCACTCAAGAATCTGAGATCGAAATAGCCCGGAAGCTTTGGGGAGACCTGCCGGAGCCAGCAATCGGTTCCTTGATGGGTTTGGTCAAGCGGTTCGGAATTTCGGTATTGCTTGGCGACATTCAGTACATGGACGGACGGTGGTACATAACGCATTCTGGGCTCCTTCAAATCGCTCAGCGCCGGCGGTGTTCCGGAATCAGAACAAACCTCCTCACTAAGTTTTGCGATTCCGCGGCTGGCCGCTGGATCTTCCGAGCCACAGTTTTCAAGTCTCCCCGATCGAAGGGCTTCGTTGGTTATGGCGATGCTGATCCGTCCAACACATCTCCCCTGGTCCGCGGCGCCGAAATGCGTGTGGCCGAAACGCGCGCCGTGAATCGCGCTCTCCGAAAAGCCTACGGAATCGGACTGTGCAGTGTCGAAGAGCTCGGTTCGTTCTCAGCTCCGCAAAAGCCGCTGGCGCCCGCGCTGCCTACAAATGGCCATCGCGGATCGAACGGTTCAAGCAACGGCCAGCCGCGATTGCGTGACCAATTGTGCCTGCTCATCCGTCAGCACAATCTTGATCCTTCCCTCGTGAAGGCATACGCGGCGGATTTCTGCGGCACGGAAACGCTCAAAGAAGCCGGCCGCGATCTGGTCGAATCCTTCATCACTCAGCTCACAGCCTCGGCAAAGCAAGATCGAGAAGCCCTCGTGTGCAAGCTGAATTCGTACGCCCAATCGGTGGAGGCAAAACGATGAAGCGACATATTCCCGGCCTGCATTCCCGACAGCAGGATTGCGAAAATCTTCTCGAGGGCCTCTTCCTGGTCCGGGTCGATGCGGCTTCCTATCGCTGGCATCCACAGAAACCATTCCTATCGCTGCGGTTTGTCGTTCACGAGCCCGAACCGTTTGCAGGGCGGTCCCTCACGGGTCGGTTGTATTGCACCGAACGAGCGCTCTGGAAACTGAATTGGTTCCTGCATGATTTCGGATATGACTCCGATCTGCTCAGCCGAGATCAAGTGGACGAACAAGCTCTGCTCAAGCTTCGCGGAGTCGTTCGGACATCCCATGTCACGCTGAACGGTCAGTCTTTCCAAAACCTCGAAGCCTTTGCTCCCGTAGCGGAGTGGGAAGAGCTTTCGTGCCAAGTGGCCCGTGGAACACGCAAGCAAGGGGACGGCGATGACTTATAGCCACACACAGATCGCTCAGTACCTTCGCTGCCCACGCAGCTATCGGCATCGTTACCTCGATGGCTGGAAAGAGAAAGAGACGCGCGCGGCGATGGTATTCGGGCGTTGTTTTGAAAAGGCGCTTGCGGCTTATTTCCAGGGAAACGACTGCACGGCGGCGCTCTTCAAGGAATGGGGCGCGTTCCGGGATACTCCCTTTGAATACAAGAAAGGAGAGTCCTGGGATCGCCTTGTCCACCAGGGAGTTCACCTGCTTGAGAGGTTCGCCCAAGGGGATCGCGTGAGGATTCAGAATCCCGAGAGCGATCTGCAGGTGAAGCTGGCCCGGGAGCTTCCCCGGGACAATCAATTCATCGCTTATCTCGACGCCCTGGGCGAACTCGATGGCCAGTGCTGCTTGCTCGATTGGAAGACCTCGACGAGTCGCTACCCGGAAGAACCGAAAGGGCTGTTGGCTTTGGATCCGCAGCTGATTTGTTATTCCTGGACAGTAGTGTCCCAACGTTTTGCCACTCAGCTCCCGTAAATTACTGATGAGAAAAGCATAACTGACGAATTCTCTCGGTCTCGATTTGAACTGCGAATGCCGCTTCTGCCACCCTGCAAAGGGCGATTTCGCGGGGGGGCCATCGATGAACCGAGGCAAGCTGGTGTTTGCGCAGCTGATGCAACATCTTCCGTTGACTACCTTCCGCCGTTGCGTCACCCGCTATCGGGGCGAGTTCAAAGTGAAGTCCTTCTCGTGCCTGGATCAGTTCCTGTGCATGGCGTTCGCACAGTTGACCTATCGGGAGAGCCTTCGGGACATCGAAGTATGCCTGCGTGCACAAAGTTCCAAACTTTATCATCTCGGGATTCGTTCGGCTGTGGCTCGCAACACGCTAGCCCATGCCAACGCCGTGCGCGACTGGCGCATCTACGCCAATTTCGCCCAGAGCCTGATCGGCATCGCCCGGCGGTTGTATGCGCAGGAGCCCTTCGGCGTTGATCTGCAAGAAACCGTCTACGCGCTCGACGCCACCACCATCGACCTGTGTCTGTCGGTATTTCCATGGGCCGTGTTCCGCTCGACCAAGGCAGCCATCAAGCTGCATACGCTGCTCGATCTGCGCGGCAACATCCCCACCTTCATTCACATCAGTGATGGCAAGGTGCACGAGGTCAACATCCTGGACCAACTGTTGCCCGAGCCCGGGGCTTTCTACATCATGGATCGTGGCTTCCTCGACTTCGAGCGCCTCTATCGCTTCCACGAGGCCGGCAGCTTCTTCGTGACCCGTGGCAAGTCGAACCTCAAGGTCCAGCGCCGCTACTCGCATCCGATCGATCGCACGACTGGCTTGATCTGTGACCAAAGTGTCGTCCTTACTGGCTTCTACTCGCACCAAGGCTTCGAGGCGCCGCTGCGCCGCATCCGCTTCAAGGATCCTGAAACCGCCAAGACCCTCATCTTTCTGACCAACAACTTCGTCTTGCCAGCACTTACGATCACCGAACTATACCGCTGTCGCTGGCAAGTAGAGCTCTTCTTCAAATGGATCAAGCAGCATCTGCGAATCAAAGCTTTCTTCGGAACTTCGCAGAACGCGGTCAAGTCACAAATCTGGATTGCCGTCTCCGCCTACGTCCTAGTCGCCATCGTCAAGAAGAGACTGCATCTACCGGCCAGTCTGTATGAAATCCTACAGATCCTCAGCCTGACCATGTTCGAGAAAATCCCCTTGGATCAACTACTTGCACAAACGATCAGCGATCAAATTCAACCCGCTTCCGATAATCAATTGATTCTGTTCACATAACGTTGGGACACTACTGATTCCTGGATCAGCGGAATCTCCGATGTAGCGCTGGTGGTATTCGTGCGGAAGAATTACCCGGAGATTCAGTATCTCCAGGCGACCATTTCCGAAGAGCAGCGCCGCGAGTACGGTCGCCTCGTCGAAGCGACCATCGGCCAGATCGAAGCGGGACAGTTCCTCTCTCACAGCGGCATCCGTTTTCCTCAGAACGGATGCCTGAGCTGTCCCCATGTGGGACTGTGTCTCGACAATCAGAAATTGATCCGTGCGAACCTCATTCGAAGACCAGGAGCCAGCGACCTTGATTGGCTGGACGAACTTGTGGATTGACGGGCGGACGCTGGTGTCTCCCGAACTGAATCGCCGACGGGCCTTGATCGTTCTCGGGAAAATCGATGAGATCCTGGCCTGGGAACAGACCAAGGAGCACGAGCGGGATGAGCGTTTCGTCGACCTGGGACAATACTTGTGTGAGGTGCGAGCCGGGCAATACTGGCGACTTGAGAATTTGAAGTCCTTTGATGAATTCCTGGAAAAGCGCTTCCCCGAATCGCGCCGGAAGGCTTATTACCTGTTGGCGATTCACGAGCATCTGAACCGGATCCCGAAACGGCAGCTTCGGGAGGTGGGATGGACGAAGGCAAGGGAGCTGGTCAAGGTCGCGCGCCGTGAGGGCAGCGAGTTCGATTGTGCACCCTGGGTGCACAAAGCCAAGGAGCTTCCGAAGGAAGAGTTCAAGCGAGAAGTCGACCGCTACCTGACTGGCAAGGAAACCGAGCCCTCGGACGTCGTCTTTTTCCGGCTCTTCAAGAGCCAGTTGACGGTGGTCGAGCGGGCGCTCGAAATCGCGGCGCTGATGCTCGGCAGCGACAAATCTCGGGGGTACTTGCTCGAAATGATCTGTGCCGATTTCTTGGCCGGTGCTGCTTTGGAGACGCGAGGATCCGAACAAAATCTCGGGTGCTCAGCATCCAGCAGCGATTCATTCACAGCTTGTGAACAACCAGCCTCCACGAAGAGCAGGCGACATGAACAATTCTAGCTCGCAAAGGAGGCCTCGAATTCGACTGGCGCCTGATCTCTATCGAAGGCTGAAGAAACAAATCTTGGAGCGGGATGGTTGGCGCTGTCAGGGATGTGGAAGCTCCAGGAATCTCGACGTTCACCACATGAGACGACGCAGCGCTCTTGGTGACGACCGAGAGACGAATCTGATCACGCTCTGTAGGGAATGCCACCACTTTCAGCACGGGGCCGCCTACGGTTGTCCGCCGATTGACACTGGGCGCTGCGAATCGGGCTCGCATCGCGGTCATGACAAGGACGGATGATTTTGACCTTGTCGGAAAGCTCTTCGGCGACTTCCCGGACAGCTCAGTTGAGCGGCCCCGGTATTTTTGATCCATCTCGAAGGTTAGTTTCCGGCAAAACCTAGAACCCAGGGAAGGGAGATTTGCCGTGAAGCAGAAATGTTTCAACGTTGAGCAGATAGTGGCAGTTTTGAAGCAGGCGGAAGCAGGAGGTCCCTTGGCTGAATTGATCCGCCGGCGGGTGGAAAGTTGCAGAAGAGCGGCAAGTCGCGTACTATCAATGACGCGGGGTGGAGCAGCCTGGTAGCTCGTCGGGCTC